>JBQCZU010000081.1:0-2996 GCA_052089385.1 Arachnia sp. | reverse complement strand
CTCCAATTTCTCGGGCAGCTATCCCACGTGTCCACCAAACCGGGAACGGTCCAGTCTTCGGCAGGCTTGGCAGGATTGGCGTGAGGTGGAGCTTTCGCAGCTTGATGCGCTCCACACCGAACTCCGGGAAGAAGCCGACACCATCGTGGCAGGCCTTCGGGCCCCCGCCGTCATTGATCTGTCGCATGCTCTGGTCATCTCCCAGAGGTCTGAAATGGACGGGTACCTGAGTGTGGATGAGCGGAACTCGGTGGCCAATTCGCTCAAATGGTACTTCAGCGACGTCACAACCTACGCGTGGAACTTCGAAAATGATGCTGGAAGAGCGCTCTTTGTCGAAGGCTGGGACACGAGCATTGACATATCCCGGGAATCTTTCGAGGCATGGCGCGAGTCGTATCAGGAGCAGGTGGAGGATGACCAATGATGGGACACACTCTTTGTGCCCGGCCACGATTCGGATGGGACGTAACACCAGCCTAGACTTGGCCGTCGCCCATCCAGGAGGACCATGTTCCCGCCCGCACCTCTACGCCTCCACGCCCCAAGCCGTCCCGATGCTGTGGTGGTGGACCTACCCGTGGTTCTCGCGCCGATGGCTGGCGTGACCAATGCGGCGTATCGACAGCTGTGTCGGGAGCAAGGGGCAGGGCTGTATGTCTGCGAGATGATCACGTCGCGGGCCCTGGTTGTGGGGGATCGTAAAACCCAGGAGATGCTGCAGTTCGACCCGGGCGAAACGACTCGATCAGTACAGCTCTACGGTGTCGACGCCGCCGCCATGGCTGATGCAGCCACGATCCTGTGTCGCGATCACGGGGTGGGCCACATCGACCTGAATTTTGGCTGTCCCGTCCCCAAAGTCACCAGGAAGGGCGGCGGTGGTGTGCTGCCGTACAAGCGCGACCGGCTGCGCGCCATCGTGCGAGCAACCGTGCGCGCTGCGGATGAGTTCGGTGTGCCAGTCACCATCAAGACCAGGATCGGCATCGATGATGAGCACCACACCTTCCTCGACGCGGGACGCATTGCTCAGGAGGAAGGAGCAGCCGCCATTGCGTTGCATGGGCGAACAGTCCAGCAGGCCTACTCGGGTGAAGCCGACTGGGAACGAATCGCGGAACTGAAACAAGCCGTCGGTATTCCAGTGCTCGGCAACGGGGACATCTGGGAGGCAGAGGATGCTCTCCAAATGATGGAGCAGACGCAGTGCGACGGGGTGGTCATCGGTCGCGGATGCCTTGGGCGTCCATGGTTGTTCGGAGACCTTGCAGCAGCCTTCGCGGGAGACCCCCGGCGCGGGCGCCCAAGTCTGGGCGAGGTGGGAGCGATGCTGACCCGTCACGCCGAACTACTGACGGGAATCATGGGAGAACGCCATGGCATGACTGACCTGCGCAAACACATGGCCTGGTACTTCAAGGGCTATCCGGTGGGGGAGTTGCGTCGGCAGTTCGCAATGGTCTCCACGCTTGAGGAAGTTCGTGGTCTCGTCGAACAGCTGGACGACGATGCGCCGTTCCCGGAATCCGAGTTGGGGACGCCCCGAGGCCGCCAGGGGAGTCCGCGAGGGAAAGTGGTTGTGCCGCACGGATGGTACGACGACACCTCCGGCTCAGACCTGGATCTGGCCGATGCTGAAATTGGTGTCAGCGGCGGCTGAGTGACGCTTCAGCGCTCTGCGGGGGGCAACCACTGTGTGAGCGGGTCGCCGATGTAGAGCTGACGCGGGCGGTGAATCTTTTGGAGCTGATTGTCGTGGATCTCTTTCCAATGGGCTATCCAGCCCGGGGCGCGGCCGATTGCAAACATGACCGTGAACATGTCGGTGGGGATGCCAATGGCTCGCAGAATGATCCCTGAGTAGAAGTCGACGTTCGGGTAGAGACGGCGGTCGCGGAAGTAGTCGTCAGCCAGCGCCGCCTCTTCCACCTGCCGGGCAATGTCCAGCAAGGGATCCGTGATGTGCATGGACTCGAGAAGGCCGTGAGCCGCTTCTTTGAGGATCTTCGCCCGCGGATCAAAGTTGCGATACACCCGGTGTCCGAAACCCATGAGCCGGACGCCTGATGAGCGGTCCTTGGCCTGATCGATGTAACGGTTGACGGGAATACCGTCCTCGTGAATGTGCTGCAGCATGTCCAGCACTGCCATGTTTGCACCCCCGTGCTTCGGCCCCCAGAGGGCGTTGACACCGGCAGCCACCGAGGCGAAGAGGTTGGCTCCACCTGAGGCCACCATTCGCACGGTGGAGGTGGAGCAGTTCTGCTCATGGTCGGCATGCAGTACGAGGAACATGTTGAGAGCGTGCGCCACCTCGGGGGTGGGCTCGTATTCCCTGTAGGGGACCGAGAACATCATGTGAAGGAAGTTCTCTGCGTAGGGAAGGTCGTAGCGCGGATAGGCGATGGGTTGCCCGATGTGGGACTTGTACGAAGCTGCTGCGATGGTTCGGGTCTTGGCCATGAGTGCGGCCGAGGCCCGCCTGAATCCGGCAGCATCGGTGATGTTGATCTCGGGCAGGTCGTATGCCTGCAGCGCATTGATCATCGCGGAAAGGATGGCCATCGGGTGGGCATCTGCAGGGAACCCGTCAAAGTGCTTTCGCATGTCGCGGTGCAAGGAGGAGTTCTCGGATAGCAACTCGCGGAACTCGTTGCGCTCCTCAGCATCGGGCAATTCGCCGAATATCAGCAGTTCGGCCGTCTCGATGAAGGAGGATCTTGCCGCCAGGTCTTCGATGGGCACGCCTCGGTAGCGAAGGATGCCCTTCTCGCCGTCGATGAAGGTGATCTTCGAGGCGCAGGAACCGGTGTTGCCGTATCCGTCGTCCAGAGTGATCAAACCCGACGAGGCCCTCAGTGATGAGATATCGATGGCACGCTCGCCGGTTGTGCCGGTGATAACGGGGAGTTCAAAACTTTCCCCATCCACTTGCAGAATTGCTGTGTCGGTCATGGCGTCTCCGTCGCGTTTCAGGTTGTTCGCAACGCTAG
>JBQCZU010000080.1:0-3276 GCA_052089385.1 Arachnia sp. | reverse complement strand
CGCCCGGCACTGGCACGGGCCATCACGGCCGCCCACACTGCGGCGACTGGGGCGCCCGGATTCTTCGCCCAGGTGAGGTTCGACGAACTGGAAGTCGGCCAGCACTTCATCGGGGGCGTTCCAATGGACGACGACTTCGTGTTCGTCCATGGACAGATCCGATCCGGACGCACCCCAGAGCAGAAGCGCGCGCTCCTCGACGCGCTCGTGGCGGCGGTGACTGACACGATCGACATCCCGCGACGCGGGGTATGGGTGTACCTGGTCGACCTGCCGCCGTCGAACATGGTGGAGTTCGGGCAGGTCCTACCCGAACCCGGCAGTGAGGATGCATGGTTGGCGTCCATGGAAAGTCTGGACCGCGTGTACGTCGAGGGTCTCGGCGGCTGAAGCGCAGATTCCCCAACTGGCAGTCAGGGCCACTTCGACGTCGGCACTGAACTGGTCGCCGGTATCCATTGCAGCCGGACTGAGTTGGCCCGGCTGCATGAACCACCGGGGGGAAGTTGAGGCAATCAGTTTCGGCGCGCTCCTGATAGCAATGCTGGCGCCGCCTGATGGATCAACGCGATCTCGGCGCTGATGGCGACTAGGAAGGCGTCACCGCCGATCGCCTCGCAGTAGGGAGTCGATTTCGTTCAGGTCGACGAGCACGCGGAAGCCGTTCTTGAATCGGGTGAGCTTGCCCTCGGCGATTCGGCGCTCGAGTGATCGTCGGGAACTTCTGCAGTACTCAACGGCCTCGGGCAACGTTGCGTAGCGTGGATGTGGTCTTGCGGATGTTCGAGTGCTGGCCATGCTGGATCGCCTTTCACGAAGTGGTACCCCTTGGCTGCACTGTCACACCCGGACGTCCTCCAAAACGTACCCCCAGGCCAACGCGAAGGACGTACCCCCGGAGTGAAACGCGCGCTGACAAGGGCGAACAAACGTACCCCCGAAAGTTTGGGAAGGTGCTGTTCAGGCGGCGAATTGACCGCCCACCCCCTCGCGCAGCCCGGACCACTTTGGCTGTGATTGAAAAGGTCAATGGATCATCCGACCATGGCGATAACTGCCCCGATGATGTAGGGGACCAACCAGATGGCCCAGACAATGAGGCTGAAACGGTGGAAGGTGTGTTTCTCGGACTCGTTGTTGCGGATGAGTACGACGATCGCCCAGATCAGGTGGATTGCCATCAAAGCGATGGCGATGGTGCCGCTGACGGCCATCAGGGTGCTGAGTCCGTCGGCGCTGATGCCTTGGTCGCGTTGGTCGCTGCGATGCGCGTCATCAGGATGGTGCCGGTGGCGTCGGCCGCGAGGCCGAGGCCGAAAAACGCGGCGTGCCAAGGCTTCAGGGTCTTTTTGATGCGCTCACCCCAGATGCCGATGGTGTAGAAGACGAGTGCGAGTGTGATGACGATGATGGATAGGGCGAGCATCGTGCGTGGTTCCTCATGTGTTGGTGGAGCGTGGCCGTGCGGCCACGTGGGTTTGCAGCGATCAGGAAGCTTGGTGGACCAGTTCTTCGTGTGGCTGGGTGGAGTTGATTGCCTTGAGTCGTGATCGCAGCGCGAAGAAGAACAGGACGAATGCGACGGTCAGGCTGATGTGGCCCATCCCGGATATCCCGGCGATGGCGCTGCTGTCAGATCCTGTATTGCCCTGTACTTGCAGCGTGCCCTTGAACATTTGTGAGCCCACTGTGATGGCCACGCCGGCGATCCAGGTCCAGAAGAAGCCTTTGAAAAGCTTGCTCTGGCTGAGCTGGAACTGATTTTCCAGGAGGAGGAACACCAGCCCGAAGATGGTGCCCAGTACCAGGAAGTGGGTGTGGGTCACCGCCAACTGGGTGCCGCTAGGGCTGCCGGTGCTGCGAGTGAGCTCACGGTAGTACAGGCCGGCGAGCAGTCCCAGGCCAGTCCAGGCAGCAGATGCTGTGAACAACCAGGTGGTGGCGCGTGTCATGGTTTTCTCCTCGAAATAATTAGAGACACTGTGTCTCGAAGATGGCTTCAGTTTATGTTCGCGACAGGGTGTCGTCAAGTTTTGCGTGAAGTGATCAGTGTGTTGTGAAGCGTGCGATATCGCCGCTCGTTGCCGCACGTGGCGAGCAGGAATTCAGCGTGGTGTGGCTGCGATGAGGCTGTTCTTGGGTCACGACGTGATCGTTGATGGGTGACCCTTGTGGGTCATGGGGGAGGTGGAAGAATCCCTGATTCACGTGCCGCGTGGAGGGCTCGTGCCCGGCTTTTGACGCCGAGTTTGGTGAAGATGTGGACCAGATGGCTTTTGACCGTGGCTTCGCTGACGAACAGGTACTTCGCGGCCTCCTTGTTGGAGGCTCCCTTGGCGAGCTGATGGAGTACTTCCAGTTCGCGCTCCGTCATGCGGGGTGTGGGGTTGCGCATGCCGCGCATGACCCGGGTGGCAAGTTCGGGAGCCAGGACCATCTCACCTCGGGACGCCGCCTCGATGCCTCTGACGATGGTGTCGGGGGAGACGTCCTTGAGGAGGTACCCGGCCGCTCCTGCCTCGATGGCTCGCAGGATGTCGGCATCGCGGTCGAAGGTGGTGAGGATGAGTACGGCTGGGGTCGGGGTGAGGACGCGCAGCGCTTCGGTGGTGGCGACGCCGTCCATCCCGTCGCCAAGCCGCAGGTCACACAGGACGACATCGGGGCGAAGATGCCCCGCCAGCACGATGGCTTCCTCCCCGGTTGCGGCCTCCCCCAGGATGTCGAGTCCGGGCCGGCTTCCAAGGACGGCTCGAAGACCTGAGCGGACCACCGGATGGTCGTCCACAAGGAGCACGGAAACGCTCATGGCCTATTCCTTTCGGCAAAGGGGAGGTGACCTGAGAGGGCTGTGCCCTCTCCGGGTGCGCTCTCAATGTCCAGGCCCCCGCCGCGTTCTCGGAGCCGGTCGCGCATGAAGATGAGTCCGTAGGTGGAGTTTGCGGACCGCTGTGTGGCGCGCAGGGTGGTCAGGTCGAAGCCGCATCCGTTGTCGACGACGTCGAGCCGCACGCTGTCATCGGCATCGATCAAGCTCATCACGACCTTCGAGGCGCCGGAGTGGAGCCGCACGTTGGCCAGTGCTGACTGGGCGGTGCGGAGCAGTGCCACCTCCTGCGCGGTGGGCAGGACCGGCAGGGAATCATCGACGTGCAGGGTTGTTGTGGCCCCTGTTTGTTCCTCGAAGCGCTGAAGCATACGGCTCAAGGCAGCGGCGAGCGCATTGTCCTCGAGTTCTGAGGGGGTCAGCTCCGCCACGATCCGGCGAACGTCGGT
>JBQCZU010000079.1:0-3561 GCA_052089385.1 Arachnia sp. | reverse complement strand
CAGTCGACACGTTGCCATCATGTGCGGCGAGCCCATGCCATGGCGTTGTCATCGCCTGTTGATAGCCAACACGCTGACTGCACGTGGCTGGGGCGTCACACATCTGGTGAGCAACTCCCGGCCCATCCCTCATCTACTGGGACAGTGGGGTGCCACACCCCTCGTGCACGACGACGGGCGCTTGACCTATCCCTCCTGAGAGAGCCCACCCGATCGCCGGTTTTGCGACAGGGCCCCTCGCCTGCTACCTTCAGGATCGTGTTCACCTGCACCCTTCTCATCGCCCGCCTGCTGCCTGCAGTCCCGGCCATGATGATGCGCGTGCGAATGTGCTGCCGCTGACCAAGCGTCCACCACCCGCAGCAGGCACACCCCGTGAATTCCCACGCCACGGCTGATTCCCCTGTTTGCAAACCCTGACGTGCAGCACAGGACTCCTGTGTGCCCACCACCATCGTCGAATCAGTTCCGGCGCATCCCCGAGAGGGCTCCCAATGATCGCAGTAGAGAACCTGAAGAAGGTGTACCACCAGGCCCACCGTGAAGTCAGGGCCCTCGACGGTGTCACCATCACAGTGCCCGGCAATTCGGTCCACGGCGTCATCGGTCAGTCCGGGGCCGGCAAGTCGACCCTTCTGAGATGTCTCGCACTCCTGGATCGTCCGTCGTCCGGCACTGTTGAAATCAACGGTATTGATCTGACCCGTGTCCGCTCCGGGGAGCTGCGTCAGGCTCGCCGCAGGCTGGGCGTGGTCTTCCAGAGCGCCAACCTCTTCGACTCCCGCACCATTTCCGGCAATGTGAGCTATCCGTTGGAGCTTGCCGGGGTGGACCGCCACGAACGGGCCGCGAAGGTCACCGAGCTCCTGCGACTCGTGGGACTGCACGACGCCGCCGACGCCTACCCAGCCCAACTCTCAGGTGGACAACGCCAACGCGTCGGCATCGCCCGTGCCCTGGCGACGGATCCCGACGTTCTATTGTGCGACGAGCCCACCAGTGCCTTGGATCCGCGGACCACCGACGAAATCCTTGATCTGATCGCCGATATCAAAACCCGCCTCGGTCTCGCCGTGCTCGTGATCACCCATGAGATGCACGTCGTGAAGCGCATCTGCGATTCGGTCTCGCTCCTGGAAAAAGGACTCGTGGTGGAATCGGGTCCGCTGGCTGGGGCAGTCGGCCATCTGGGAAGCCGGCTCGGTGAGATGTTGCTGCAGCTCCCCACCCACACAGACGTGCCGACAGCACTCGGAAGCCCTCTGGAAGTGCTGGACACCACCAGCCTCGGAGACACCGCTGCGCTCACACATGCGCAACGGCACTTCGGGACAGACCTCCCAATACTCGCCGGCACCGTGGAGCATCTGGGTGGAACCACGTTCTCGAGGATGCGGATACTGGTACCACCACAGATCCGTGTCGACGACGTGGCCGCGATCCTTCGCGCCCACGGAGCGCAAGCCTCATCGTCAATCACCTCGGATCAGGCGGTGGCATGATGCCCGGATTCCTCGAAGATCTGCTCTCCAACCCAGCCATCACCACAGCTCTGTCGCCCGCACTCATCGAAACGCTCCTGATGGTGGGCATCGCCGGCATCGCCACGATCGTCATCGGCCTGCCCCTTGGCGTGGTGCTCTTCATCTCCCAGCCGGGCGGTATGGCAGCCAACCGCGCCATCAACACGGTGTTGTCCGGAGTCATCGTCAACATCACACGTTCCATTCCCTATGCCATTTTGATGGTGTCCCTGATTCCGTTCACGCGATCCATCGTGGGGACCTCCATTGGCCCTCTGGCTGCGTCGGTCTCCCTGACGATTGCCTGTGTACCCTTCTTCGCCCGGTTGGTGGAGACAGGTTTGCGTGACGTATCGCCCGGAAAGATTGACGCGGCCCACGCCATGGGCTCCACCCGTTTCCAAACGGTCTGGAAGGTACTGCTTCCCGAAGCCAAACCATCGCTCGTGGCCAGTGTCACCACTACTTTCGTCACGCTGATCGGGTACTCCGCCATGGCTGGGCTGATCGGTGGAGGTGGCCTCGGCCGCCTTGCCTACAACTACGGGTATCAAAGATTTCAGCCCGAGGTCATGCTCGTCGTCCTCGTACTACTGGTGCTCCTCGTCCAGATCGTCCAAATCATCGGTGATGCGGCAGTTCGCCGCGTCGATCACCGCTGATCACGCAAGAAAGCTGGTTGCCACCCCGGCCCCAGTGAGAACATCACAGATAGGGAACCCCATGAGAATCCTTCGCAGACTCACTGCAACCATCGCCGTGGCGTCCACCGTCATGCTCACTGCCTGTGGAGGGGAGGCACCGGATCCAGACGTCGCTCCCGACGGCACCTCGCTGACCACGGTCACTGTGGGTGCAAGTCCTCTGCCGCATGCGAAGATCCTCGAGTTCGTCAAGAACAATCTGGCTGAAGACGCAGGGTTGAATCTGGAGATCGTTGAATTCGATGATTTTGTGCTCCCCAACGAGGCACTCGCCTCCGGTGAGATTGACGCAAATTATTTTCAGCACCTCCCCTACCTCGATGATCAGATCGCCGAGAAGGGCTACGAGTTCGAACACGGTGAGGGTATCCACCTGGAACCGTACGCAGCCTTCTCCAGCACGTACACTTCCCTCGACGAGGTTCCGGATGGCGCCACCATTGCCATCACCAACGATGCCGCCAATCAGATCCGGGGATTGCGGGTGCTCGAAGCCGAAGGACAGCTCTCCGGCGTGCAGGACGACAGCAATGTACTTTCACTGACCGAGGAGCAGAACCCCCGCGGGTTCAAATTCTCCGAAAACCAGCCCGAAGTCATCGTGCAACAGTTGGAAGACCCCTCCATCGATGTTGCGTTCGTCAACGGAAACTTCATCCTCAATGCTGGCCTGAACACTCAGGACGCGATCGCCGCGGAAGAGGTTGAAGGCAATCCCAATGCAAACCTCCTGGCGTGGCGCACGGACAACACCAACGATGCGGTCCTGACCCTTGATGAGCTCCTGCACTCCGATGAGGTTGCAAACTTCATTCAGGAGACGTGGCCATCCGGTGACGTCATCGCCGGCAGCTGAGAGCCCGCACTCCACCACCTGGATCAACACACAACGCCCGAACCTGCTGATGCAGGTTCGGGCGTTTTTGATCTCACACGAGATCATCCTGGCGGCCCCGGGAGGATTCGAACCTCCGACACCCGCTTTAGGAGAGCGGTGCTCTATCCCCTGAGCTACGAAGCCAACGTCTCCTAGAATAGCGCCACACGAACGCGGCGTCTAAGTCACAACGAAGAGGCTCCCCCGCCACCACGTCATGTCGACACGACGACAAGCGGTCCATTCCATCTTCAGAGGACAGGCAACATGCGGTGCTCTCCTCCATCTACCAGCTTCCCTGCCGAATCGGCCGGCGATGACAGGACCTGAGCCCCGAATACCCGGCACCACCCACTGGATCCTGCATATTCATGGTGCTGTCGGACGGGATGCGCAGGAACGCAAAAGGGCATAAAAATACCCCCTGGGCTGGGCCCAGGGGGTATTTGTAAGTCCG
>JBQCZU010000078.1:0-3733 GCA_052089385.1 Arachnia sp. | reverse complement strand
CCGCTGTCCTGGTGATCTGATCCATGAAACAACTCTAATAAGCACCACTGACATTTCTTGAAGAGGCTCGTCTGACACAGCACTAACGCCATGAAACGGGCTGACACAACCCTGCCACCACGAGGTGAGAGATCTCTCTGGTCCAGATCCCTGACTCATTTCACCTCGAGTGTCGTGGAAACACGGAGAAGATGTCGGGGGTGCGTGACAGAGTTGACCACAAGGCAGGAGGTGGCACCGTGTGGGTGTTCGTGGCGCAGGCAGCCATCATCGGAGCGTGTTTTGCTCTGGCAGTTTTCGTGGGGACACCCGTTGTCCGCTGGCTCCTCAGGCGAATCGAGACACATGAGACCAGGGACAGCGCGTCTCCCACCTACGACGTAACGGTAGGTGATGCACCCCCGTCACTGATGACGTTGCCAATATCTGAAGTGCCGGGCCTGGGCGCCGCCAGTGAGCAACTCAAGGGTGGCTACTGGATAGGACTCCTGGAGCGGGCGGCATTGTTCGCCTGCGTTCTCAGCGGGTTCCCAGCCGGCATCGCAGTGGTGCTGGGCGTCAAGGGGCTGGGCCGCTATCCAGACCTCAGAACCCCCACCGGCAGTAAGGGAGAACTCTTCATCATCGGTACATTTTCAAGCATGCTCTGGGCGGCGCTGTGTGCTGGCCTGGCCCATGGGCTGGTGAGGCTGTGGTAGCCCCTGAAGCGAGGGCCCTGTTGCCAGAGGGCGTGGTCTCTGGGCTCCTGCAGCGCTGGCGCGAGCCGCACCGTCACTATCACGGAGTGAGCCATCTCAGATCCGGTCTGGAGGCGCTTGACAGGCTGGGTGGCACACGGATGGAACGCATCGCGTTCTGGTTCCACGATGCGGTGCACTCCAACAGCACACCGTCCGACGAACAGGCCTCGGCCGATCTTGTCGCCCTGCTTCTGTCAGGCCATGAAAGCGCCAAAGACATCGCCGAGATCCAGCGACTGGTGCTCCTGACAGCTGGCCACCACACCCAGCGCGTCGACCACAGCGGGCAACGGGTGTGCGACGCAGACCTCAGCGGTCTGGGCGCTGACTATGACGTCTACCGCCGCAACGTTGCGGGTATTCGTGCGGAATTGCCCCATCTGACAGACCAGGAATGGGTGGCGGGCAGAAGTGCTTTCCTGTCCAGGTTCCTGGAGCGCGAGCACCTGTTTGCCACGGACGTGGGGCGCCAGTTCTGGGAGGAATCAGCGCGGAGGAATGTGAAGCAGGAGCTTCGGGATCTGGGGCTCTGACCCGGGCGAAACCGGTCCAGCCCTTGAGTTGACCCGACAACCAGACAGTATGGAGAGATGACCGATACAGATCGAATCAGTGTTACCCGCCGTATCGACGCCTCCGCCAAGGACATTTTTGACGCCCTGACGCTGCCGTCGAACCACGTGAGAATCGACGGCTCAGGCTTCGTCCGCTCGGACAACCATGCCGACCGCATCGAGAAGACCGGCACCAAGTTCGTCATGAACATGGAGGGCGATCACATGGGAGGCGAATATCAGACCGACAACTGGATCAGCGCTTATGCCCAGAACCAGATGCTGGGCTGGAAGACCGCTCCGGCTGGTCAGGAGCCCCCCGGTTGGGAGTGGCTCTGGGAGCTCAAGGCCGACGGTGCCGACGCCACGGAAGTGACCCTCAGCTACGACTGGTCCAAGGTGACCGACAAGAAGCTGCTGGAGAAGCTGAAGTTCCCGCTGGTTCCGGAGTCTGACCTGGAGACCTCGCTCGGCAATCTCGCGGCTCTCGTTTCAAGCTGACCTCTGAACACAGGAAGGGCGCCCACCATGCGGTGGGCGCCCTTTTCTTGTGTTCACATCAGTGCTTCTTGGACCGGTTGGCCTTCGCGCGGTCGTTGGCGTTGAGAATAACCTTGCGGATACGGACGATGTCAGGCGTCACCTCGAGGCACTCGTCCATGCCACAGAACTCCAGGGCCTGCTCCATCGACATCACCTTCGCCGGGATGAGTCGCTCCAATTCATCGCTGGTGGACACGCGAATGTTGTTGAGCTTCTTCTCCTTGGTGATGTTCACATCCATGTCCTCGGGGCGTGGGTTCTCACCCACCACCATGCCTTCGTAGACGTCGGCGCCGGGTGCAGCGAACAGCGAGCCGCGTTCCTGAATGTTGAACGAGGCGAACGAGGTCACGGTCCCGATGCGGTCCGCAACCAGTGATCCGGTGGGGCGGCTACGGAAGGCGCCGGCCCACGGCGCATAGCCCTCGGCTTCGTGGTTCATGAGGCCCGTACCGCGCGTTTCGGTGAGGAATTCCGTACGGAATCCGATGAGGCCACGTGCCGGGACAAGGAACTCCAGGCGGACCCAGCCGGTGCCATGGTTGACCATGACTTCCATGCGGCCGCGACGGAGCCCCATCAGCTGGGTAACTGTTCCCACATACTCTTCCGGGACATCGATCGTGAGCCGTTCGATCGGCTCGTGGACCTTGCCGTCGACGAGCTTGGTGACCACCTGCGGCTTGCCAACGGTCAGTTCGAAGCCTTCGCGTCGCATCATCTCCACGAGAATCGCGAGCTGCAACTCACCTCGGCCCTGCACCTCCCAGGTATCTGGACGCTCTGTGTCGGAGACCTTGATGGAGACGTTGCCGATCAGTTCCGCATCCAGGCGGTTCTTGACCAGACGAGCCGTCAGCTTCTTCCCGGATTTTCCTGCCAGCGGCGAGGTGTTGATGCCGATGGTCATGGAGATCGACGGCTGGTCGACGTGGATCAGCGGCAGCGGCTTCGGGTCATTGGGATCCGAGAGGGTTTCACCGATGGTGATGTCGGCGATACCAGCGATGGCAATGATGTCGCCGGGACCGGCCGATTCGGCAGGAACGCGGTCCAACGCCTTGGTGGTGAGCATCTCGGTGAGCTTGACGTTCTTGATGGTGCCATCGGCCCTGCACCAGGCCACCTGCTGGCCGCGGTGCATCGTGCCAGCGACCACACGGCACAGCGCCAGACGGCCGAGGTACGGGGATGCGTCGAGGTTGGTGACGTGGGCCTGCAGAGTGGCGCCCTCCTCGTACTGGGGGGCAGGCACCTGGCTCATGATGGTGGCGAAGAGTGCTTCGAGGGTTTCACCGTCAGGCATGGAGCCGTCAGCGGGCTGCGTCATCGACGCGCGGCCGGCTTTTGCGGAGGCGAAGACGATGGGGAAGTCGAGAATGTCGGAATTGTCTTCGTCGATCAGGTCCATGAACAGGTCATAGACCTCTTCGACGACGGCGCTGATGCGCGAGTCCGGACGATCCACCTTGTTCACCACCACGATCAGCGGCAGCTTCTTCGCCAAGGCCTTGCGCAGCACGAAGCGGGTCTGGGGGAGCGGGCCCTCAGAGGCATCGACCAGCAGCACAACGCCGTCGACCATCTCGAGACCGCGTTCCACTTCACCACCGAAGTCGGCGTGGCCGGGGGTGTCGATGATGTTGATGGTGACTTCCTGGCCATCGGGCCGGATGTGCTGGACCGCAGTGTTCTTCGCGAGGATCGTGATGCCTTTTTCGCGTTCCAGATCCATGGAGTCCATCACCTGGGTTTTGACGGCCGAGCCTTCGCGGAATGCTCCCGACTGCCACAGCATGGCGTCGACGAGCGTCGTTTTGCCGTGGTCGACGTGGGCGACGATGGCAACGTTACGCAGGTCATTGCGAATGGGCATGCAGGTACTCCTAGAAATGG
>JBQCZU010000077.1:0-3788 GCA_052089385.1 Arachnia sp. | reverse complement strand
CCTAGGACCAGTCGTCGGTGTCGATGAGAATCGTGAAGGGCCCATCGTTGATCGATGACACCTGCATGTTCGCCCCGAAACGTCCCCGCAGAACCTCGGCGCCCAGTCCTTCGAGTTCTTCGTAGAAGCGTTCCATGAGCGGTTCCGAGACTGCGCTCTGCGCCGCGGCGCTCCACGATGGCCGACGTCCCCTGCGGGTAGCGGCGTGGAGTGTGAACTGGCTGATCACCATGATGGGCGCGTTCAGATCGCTGGCCGAGCGTTCACCATCAAGGATTCTCAGGCTCCAGATCTTTGCTGCCACATTGCGGATCTGCTCGGGACCGTCTCCATGGGCGATTCCGGCCAGAACAAGCAGCCCCGGACGCGGGAGTGAGGAGAGCGGCTCACCGTCGACGGTGACGCTGGCTTCTGTGACCCTGGTGATGACGACGCGCATGCACAGGTGTCTATGCCATTGGCGTCGAATGGGGCAAACGCGGCCTCTCTGTAGACTCGGGGTCAACAGAGTTTGCCACCGGTGAGCCGGTCAAACCCGTCCAAGTTCGGGAAAACCCCGCACGTCTGGAAAAGGCCGTGCGGGTCCGAGAAGAAAGTGGTGCACACATGCAGATCGACATTGACGTTCCTGAAGGGCTCAACCCCGCGCTGACCGCCCTCGGCTGGCTCGTCGGGCGCTGGGAGGGCACCGGCAACGGAACCGACCACGAAGGCAAGGAATTCACCTTCGAGCAGCGGGTCGAGTTCAACCACAACGGCGATGAATACCTGCACTACGCCTCACAGACCTTCCTCATCGAGGACGAGAAGCCGGGCCGTTCGCTCGGCATGGAGACGGGTTTCTGGCGCCCCAAACCCGACGCGTCACTGGAGGTTGTCCTTGCAAACTCCGAAGGCTGGACGGAGATTCTGGTCGGCAGGATTCAAGTCACGCGCATCGACCTGCAGACCGACGCCGTTGTCAGGACTGAGGGTGCGAAAGTCACACATTCCTCGGGATCCAGGCTCTACGGCAAGGTGGAGGATGACCTGATGTATGCGCTGGATCGCTCCACCGAGTCCCACGCCCTGCGTCCACACATGTGGGCTCGTCTGAAGAGGGTGTGACATGGCCGCCGTCATGATGGATGAGGGCGTGGATGCGGGGTTGGCCTGGCACTTTGGCAATCCCGTGACCGAAGGGCGCGCCATGGCTGACGGCCTTGGCGTGGCGGACCTTAACAACCGTGATGTTGTGGAGATCGAAGGTCCGGAGCGGCTCACGTGGCTGCACGCCCTGACGAGCCAGCACCTCGAGGCTCTGGCCCCCGGGGTTGCCACCACCGCGCTGATCCTGACCCCCACCGGACACATTGAACACGTCCTGCACGGTGTCGACGACGGCACCAGTTTCCTGGCCTGGACCGAGCCGGGACGTGGACCAGCGTTGGTCGAGTGGTTGGAGCGTATGCGTTTCATGACACGGGTCGAGGTGCGTCTCCGGAGTGATCTGAGGCTGGCCTGGTGTGGGCACCGCGTCCATGTTCCGGAGGGTTGGGTTGTCCGGGACAGCGATCTCGGTGGCTCCGATGTCTTCGCACCACGGGATGCGGACCTGCCGTCCGGATCCGCAACTGGTGTTCCGGTGGGAATGTGGGCGTTCGACGCGGCTCGGGTGGCCGCGGGGGTGCCGCGCATCTTCATCGATACGGATCACCGCACCATCCCCAATGAGATTGGCCTGATGGGAACGCACTTGGAGAAGGGGTGCTACCGCGGACAGGAAACCGTGGCGCGTGTCCATACCCTGGGACGTCCACCACGGCGTTTGGTGCAGTTGCACCTGGATGGATCTCTCTCCAGCCTGCCCGAGGGTGGCGCGGAATTGATGTTGGATGGTCGCGCTGTCGGTTTCGTCGGCTCGAGTGCCCGACATCATGAACTGGGCCCCATTGCGTTGGGGCTGGTCAAGCGCAATGTTGCTGTGGACGCGCCCCTCTTGGCCGACGGTATCCCCGCGGCCCAGGAGGCTCTGGTGGATCCAGACGTCGGTCTCCACATCCGCCCCAGGCTTCGCTGATGTCCTGGCTGCGGCGCACCGGATCGGGCGATCTGGCCCCCCTACATCTGAATATGGACATCCAGTACACGCACCAGAAGCAGTGAGACCATCTCATCCCACCCGGCACGTCCTCGCCGAGAACAGCAGTGATCAGCGCTTCCTCAACGAAGTCTCGCCGGCGCTCCCCCTGGGAGTGCCGGCGAAACCAAGCATCTGCGTGTGCGGGTCAGTTGAGGGCGGCCAGCGCGGCGTCGTAGTCGGGTTCGGTGGTGATCTCCGGAACCTGCTGGGTGTAGGTGACCAGCCCCTTCTCGTCGATGACGAGCACAGCGCGTGACAGGAGGCCCTCCATGGGGCCGTTGATCATGGTGACGCCGTAGTCCTCTCCCAGTGTGGTGCGGAAGTCAGAGGCGGTCACGACGTTCTCGATGCCCTCGGCGCCGCAGAAACGGATCTGGGCAAAGGGGAGGTCGCGGGAGATGCAGAGCACAACAGCGTTCTCGAGCCCCGCAGCCTTCTCGTTGAACGTTCGGACGCTGTTGGCGCAGATGCCGGTGTCGAGGCTGGGGAAGATGTTGAGCACCACCCGGCGGCCTGCGTAGTCGGACAGTTGAATGGCCTGCAGGTCGGTGCCGACCAGTGCGAATGCTGGGGCCTTGGACCCAACCTCCGGCAATTCGGAGTGGGTGGAAACGGGTGAACCCTTGAACGTGATGTCTGTCATGGTCATGATCCTTGCCGATCTTGGAGCCCGGGGCGAACCGTTTCACCGATTGCCGGTCACGGGAGACTCCTGAGGGCCACAAGGGCGTCGGCCAGTACACGCAAATCGTTGTTCTTCACACGCTGTGTATTTGCTGAGGCACTGATCCCTTCGGTTCTCGCAACCTCTGCGTTCTCCAAGCCCCGCAGCAGCCCGATGAGACTGCGACGTGCCCCGCCCTTGAGTCCGGCGACGTGTATGTCAACGAGTCTCACCAGTGCGTCGGCTGCAGGGGTGGAGATGGGTCTCTGGTCCCGGATGGCAGTGCGCACTCCTTCGTAGCCGGACTGGCGCGAGAGGTCTTCCGCGAAGTCGATGGCTTCCCTTGCCAGCCACCAAGCGTTGCCGTCCTGGATGCCGCGTTCTGCATCAATGATGCGAATGTCGCCCCCACCCACCCCGAACCGCATGTCGGCAATGCCAAAAAGTTCATCGCTCACCAGGGAGGCCGCCTCCAACGCTCCACCGAGGGTTTCGTAGACCCCCTGGATCTCGTCTCCCACCGTGACCCGCAAATCATCCAGGTGGTGAACCTGTTCATTCGTGTGGCGCAGAGCCTCCAGTAGTGCGTCGTGTACGAGATCGCGTCTGGAATCCCTGGACCCGACGAGGTCTCCGAGCAGAGCCACAACGTTAGATTTTTCCTTCACTCCAGCCATATGAAGATATTACCTTACGAATTCCGTACCTGTCGGATGAGTTGCGGTCACATCGTGAGTCGGTCGGATGAGGCCCTCTCACATGGTGTAGCCCCAAACCTCCACGGTTTACATAGACGGAACTGGACAGGGCACTCTCGCTGGTCAGAGCAGGGCTCCATCAACGATGTGGCTGTCTCGAAGTGGTGTGCGCGAGGCCAAATCGTCGTGGACTTCCGACGCTTCGTTCGATCCGTTCCTGCCCCGAAACTTCTCTGTTCGGCCGGGTGGGGTGATGACGGGTTGGCCGGTGTCATGGTCGATGTGGATGACCCATCGGTCTGCT
>JBQCZU010000076.1:0-4094 GCA_052089385.1 Arachnia sp. | reverse complement strand
GTTGTGGGCCGGCATCGACACTGTCGGTGGTCAGCGGCAAAGTATGAGGCATGACACCCTCTCTCCCGTTCGAAGGATGCATTTTTCTCGGCCTCAGCGTGGACGATTTCATCGCCCGCCCAGACGGCGACCTCGCTTGGCTCATCAGTCGAGGGGAGCTCGCCGGTGATGCCGGCTTCACCTCGTTTATGGAAAGCGTCGACGCTCTGCTCATGGGTCGAAGCACGTACCAAGCGATCGCGGACCTGGATGAGTGGCCCTACCTCGGACGCCCAGTGCACGTGCTCAGCAGCACCCTCGCTGCCGATGTCGACCGTCGGATCACTGTGCACGCCAACTTCATCGTCGCGGTGAAAGCACTGACCGACGCCGGCTACCGGCGTGTCTATATCGATGGCGGTCGGACGGCTCGCTTGTTCCTTGAAGCAGGACTGATCGCCGAGATGACCTTGTCCCGTGTACCGGTGCTCATCGGGCAAGGCGCCTCACTTTTCGGGCCGTTGCCCGCCGACGTTGCCCTCGAGCATGTCCGAACAAACGTGCTCAATGGCGGGATGGTTCAGACCACGTATCGGGTTCTGTGTAGTCCGGACGCAATCCACAGCGGTGGAGAAGACGACCCTGCGTAGCCGGCAAGCGGCTACCGGGGCGACAATCGTGCGTCGCGCAAGCCGGACGATAAGCGGGCACTCCCGTGCGGTTTCTGGGATCTGCGGGTTGACGCGGCCGAGGGTGTCGCGGTTGACCCGCCCGTTGAAGATTCACCCGCAGGTTCCCGTTGCGGACGGGCGATCTTCGGCAGCAAAACTGTCTCGCAACCGAAGTGCCTCGAAACACATGAGATATACGACATCGACCAACCCGTGGAGACTCACATCTGTAGCAGAAGACCCGCGGAGGACTTGATGCCACGGGTGGCGGATCCCCTGACTGGAGTGTGGATCTGTGGTGTACCCCAGAACACCATGCCTCGCATCAGATCGGTTTCTGTTGATACTCCGATGTAATAAGTGCCTGCGGGGCAAGGTCGATGGGTCCCGGTTTTTCCAGATGCGTGTAGGCGCATAGGGGGTGTGCTGCAGATCGTGACGTGGCCTCTACGAAGCGCGGCACGGTCGGGTCTCAACCTTTTGGTTGACGCTTAATTCAACCGCTTTGGCGATGTCTGACGCCCTTCCGCTTGATGGGATGGGTTTCATGGCACTTCTTCGTAATCCCACTCGTTTCCCAGATCATCTGACATCGCGTCGAGGGGCATGGATCTCCTTGGCGGCTGTGCTGGTGATTTTCCTTGCCCTCTTCGGGGTGTTCGGCCAGGCGAGCGCCCCTGCCGGTAATGCTTCGGCCTCGCCGGATTCGGAGTCTGCTCGGGCCTCAGCAATTCTCGCGGAGTTCCCGGATGCCGATGAACAGTCGGTGTTGATTGTGGGCTCGAGGCTAGATGGTGCCGTCCTGTCGGCCGATGACTTGGCGGCGATGGATGCGCTGGCACCGAGCATCAACATGCAGACCGGCCATGAAGCCTCCCCCGCGATGCCCAGCGAGGACGGTAGGGCCGCGGTGATCATTACCCCCCTTACCGTGGGTGCTGACAATGGCGAGACGGCTGAGGTTGTGAAGGGTCTGCGGGCCACCATCGTGGATCAATCGGTGTCCGGAGTGGATTTACAGGTCACGGGTGGTCCTGCGTTCGGAGCTGACGTCACGTCTGCCTTTGACGGCGCCGACATCACGTTGTTACTCGTGACCATCCTGATCGTCGCGGTTCTGCTGATCGGCACTTACCGTTCGCCCATCTTGTGGCTGATTCCCCTGCTCGTGGTGGCTGTGGCCGACCAGCTCGCCAACAAGGTGACCGCGGCTGTGGGAACAGCGCTCGATCTGCAGTTCGACGCCGGAATCATCAGCGTGCTCGTGTTTGGGGCGGGTACGAACTACGCGCTGCTGTTGATCTCCAGGTATCGCGAGGAACTGTTCCTCACCGAGGATCACCGCGCCGCGCTGTCTTCCGCGTGGAAGAAGACGATGCCAGCCATCCTGGCGTCCAACGTCACCGTTGTCTTGTCGCTGCTGACGTTGGCCATGGCAGTGATTCCCGGAACTCGCGGTCTGGGTATCTCATCTGCGGTGGGTTTGCTGATCGCCCTCGCTGGTGTGTTGTTCGCCCTGCCGCCTGTGTTGGCTGTGTGTGGACGTGGCGTGTTCTGGCCATTCGTTCCCAAGCCGGGTAGTAGCTCCGAGCCCGGCAAGTACTGGCGCGTCGTCGCCTCACGGGTGATGCGACGTCCCCTGGTGGCACTGGGTGCAGGCCTGCTCTTGTTGGCCGTTATGGCCACCGGCTTGTTCGGTGCACAAGTGGGCCTGACACAGGTGGAGAAGTTCCGGGTGGCCACCGAATCCTCCGTCGGACTGGAGGTCCTGTCCGAGCACTTCCCAGCAGGCGAGTCACAGCCCATGCTGATTGTGGCCAAGAATGCCGATGCACAACCTGTTCTCGACGCGGTCGCCGGTCTGGATGGCATCGTTCGGGCCAACGTCACCGGAGAGACCGATGATGGGCAGTGGTCCCGCATCATGGTGACCGGTGAATACGCACCTGGAACGCCGGAGAGTCTTGCTCTTGTGCAGGAATTGCGCGACACGATCGCCGACATCCCCAACACCGAAACGCTGGTGGGCGGCGCAGAGGCAACCGACGTTGACGCACGGGCCGGGAACACCCGTGACCTGTTGCTGATTGCACCGCTGGTTCTGGCCGTGAGTTTCATCGTGTTGTTCATCCTGCTGCGCTCCTTGGTGGCCCCGGTGGTCTTGTTACTCGTCAACCTCATCAGCACGGCCGCTGCCATCGGTGCGGGAGCATGGCTGAGCGGGGTGTTGTTCGGGCAGGATGCCCTGGATCTCCAGGTGCCGCTGCTGTCCTTCATCTTCTTGGTGGCGCTGGGTATCGACTACACGATCTTCTTGGTCCATCGTGCCCGGGCAGAAGCAGAAAGGGTGGGTACACGAGACGGCATGGTCAACGCCGTCGCCCACACCGGTGGTGTCATCACCAGTGCCGGGATTGTGCTGGCTGGTGTCTTCGCTGCTCTGGGTGTGCTGCCGCTGGTTACCCTCGGACAGCTGGGACTCATCGTGGGGCTTGGGGTGCTGGTGGATACGCTCGTGGTGCGCACCATCATCGTTCCGGCGTTGTTCGGGATTCTGGGAGACAAGATCTGGTGGCCGCGACACAGCCCGAAGGTGCAGGTGAGTGATGCAGACCGTGACAAGGCAATGGCCCTTGCGGGCTGAGCTCGAGCAGCCCCGCACGGCCACCGCGACGCTGCGTTCCATGCAAGTGGGTCAGCACGTGATCGCGGTGGCGCTGGCCATCATCGGGGTGGCACGCGCCACCTCCGAGGGAACCCCGGTTCTCGTGGCCACAGGGGCCGCGACGCTCCTGCTGCTCTGGTATGGCACCGGGATACTCCTGTCCTCTCGTCCCTCCACCGGGACTTCGGCCCGGTGGTGGCTGGTGGGGTTGACCCTGATCTGGGCGGGATCAGTCATCATCTCCGCGGAGTTCGTCTGGTTCGCTTTCGTACTGTGGCTGCTCGCCGGGCAACTCCTGACGCGGTGGGTCTCCATCGCGTATTCGGTGCTGGTGTTCGCTGCGGTGGCGTTTGCTCCCGTGGCGCATATCGGCTCCACGAGCTACGCGAGTGTTTTCGGTCCACTCATCGGCGGAATCTTCGCTCTCGGGGTTTCCCGCGGCTATCTTGAGCTGCGCCGCGACGCCAGGGAGAGGGAACTACTCGTGGAGTCCCTGCAACTGGCACACCAGGACATGGCCGGGCTACAGGAAGAACTGGCGCTGACGCAGCGCCACTCGGGAGCCATCGAAGAGCGTACGCGACTCTCCCGCGACATCCACGACACCATCGCGCAGGGACTCTCCTCCATCGCACTGCTGGTACGGGCCGAACTGCAACAAGATCCTGGCGTGGACACAACACGAACACTGCAACAGGTGGAGACCCTGGCCGCCGACTCCTTGACCGACGTTCGCCGGATCGTGGCGGAGCTGACCCCCTCAGAACTCGAGGACAATG
>JBQCZU010000075.1:0-4165 GCA_052089385.1 Arachnia sp. | reverse complement strand
AGTCTTTGGACAAGTTGCGGACCTCGGGTAGCCTATGGCCCACGAGTTATTGACACATTCCGCGGATCATCCGCGAAGGACACAGCGAGGGGGTCGACCCAATATGGGACGCGGCCGTGCGAAGGCGAAACAAACAAAGGTTGCACGCGACCTGAAGTATCGCCCCATGAATACAGATTTCGGATCGTTGGAGCGCGAGCTTCGCGGAAACAGCTACACCGGTGTGACGGAGTCTGATCGCATCCCCGAGGGATACGCAGACATGGCCGAGGAATACGGTGTCACCAATGGGAAGAGCCCTCACGGCGCAGAGGAGAACGAAGACGACGACTGACGTCGCCTTCCGTTCCCAGCCATGACCACATGGTCCAAGGACCTGCTGCTGGCATCTTTCCAGGCTGTCACCCTGGATCTTCCTGATGCCCCCACGTATGTGGGGGAACCGGCGAACTCCTTGTGTGCCACATTGGTGCGCCGTAACCCGCCCACGCGTCGGCGGGCCCTGCTCTACATCCACGGCTGGAATGACTATTTCTTCCAAACCCAGCTCGCCGACGAAATGGCGCAGCTTGGATACGACTTCCACGCCCTGGACCTGAGGCGGTACGGCAGATCGCTGAGGCCAGGCCAGCTCGCCGGTTTCGTAACCGATCTCTCGGACTACTACGAAGAGATCGATGAAGCCGTGCGGATCATCTTGGACGAAGGCCATGACGAGATCGTCGTGATGGGGCACTCCACCGGTGGGCTCATCGCCGCGCTGTGGGCGGACGAGCGCCCAGGCGTGGCCACAGCCCTCGTTCTGAACGCGCCGTGGCTTGAGTTGCAGGGATATCCCGCGGTCCGGCCAGCCCTGCTGCCGATGTTCAGCGCCGTTCGTAGCCTGTCGCCAACGGCAGCCCTTCCCCTCAGCGAGACGGGTTTCTACCGACGTACGATCTCCGCCTCGGAGGACGGCGTCTGGGACTACAACCTGAATCTGAAGGGCAACAAAGCCTTCGCGGTCCGCGTGGGCTGGCTGACGGCCATCATGCAGGGCCAGGCCAAGATCTCAGCCGGTCTGACGATTGATGTGCCTGTGGCGGTCCTGCTGTCGGACCGCAGCGATTTCCGGCGAAAGTGGGACGAGGGTCTTCGGCTCGCGGACATCGTCCTCGACGTTGACACGCTTGCGGAGCGTGCACCCAACCTTGGCCGTCACGTCACGCTGATCCGCATCGAGGGCGGAATGCATGATCTGGCGCTATCCGATGAGCCTGCGCGGAGCCACTACTACGCCGAGGTCAAGCGCTGGCTCAGTGTCTATGGACGAGGTGTGCAGGTGGAGGGGACTCTGAAGGCGCTGCACTGACCTCAAGCGAGACACCGCGGATGGGGACCAATCGCCTTCACTGTCGGGATTGAAGGGGTGGGACGAGAGGCACATCTACCTGTGGTGACTATCCCTGATCGCTCTCACGGGAACCCAGGGATCCTCTTACAGTTGTGAACTCGACTGACCGACAGGGGATTTTCCATGAAGAAGAAGTTCCTGGCCGCCCTGGCCCTGGCCGCCCTCATGGGCGTTGGCAACGTTCCTGGAGTCCTCGCAGACCCCTCCGTGCCCGTGGATGGCTTCCGCATCTACCCGTACCTGGTTGCACCCACGTCCACCAGCATGCAGCTGAACTGGATCAGCGAGACCGATGTGGAGGGTGACGTCTCCGTCACTGGTCCCGGGCTGCCAAATGGTGGCGTCGTCTATACGTCGACGCCCGAGTATTTGCCGCTGTCGGAGTACACCGAAGCGGAACTGGAGCAGGAGATCGATGGTCTGGAGCAGGGCTTCTGGCTGAAGTCGAATACAAGCTATCGACATGTCGTCGCCGTCGAGGGGCTGAAGGCAGGGGGAGCCTACGCCTATACGGTTGAGCAAGGTGGGGACAGCTTCTCGCGTTCCTTCCGCACTGCTCCCAGCGCTGAGGAGTGGAATCATATTCGTATTGCCGCGTTCTCGGACTCGGAGACAGAGCCGTTCGGCCGGACCGAGCAGCGCGAATGGGAACTCAGCTACACCAACCGGTACACCGACGACTCGGTCGAGCGCCCCGGTCCGGGCTCTGCATTCGTGGCCAAGCATGGCTCGACCACCCGCTACGACGAATTCACCCTTCGGTATCCAATGACCCAGGACCAGGCGATGAAGGAAAACATGCGGGTCATCGCTGAACAGGACCCCGATCTCATGATGATCGCGGGCGACCTGACGCAGGGATCGGGTTATCAGCCTGCCTGGGATGAGTTCTTCGGTTACGTGGCAGGCGAGAACGGCACGTTGGCCTCCGAGATCCCCTTCCTGACCGCTATTGGGAACTGGGAAACTTACGCTGCGCTCAACGGTGCCTACGGGACCGAAGAAGATCGCTCTCCGGCCGTGATCTCCCGCAACAAGTACCTCGACTACTGGAACCATCCGGTGGATTCGGAGGATCCCGCCGCGCGCGGTTCCTACTACCGCACGGACCACGGCCCCCTGACGGTCATCACCCTTGACTCCACCAACGGTCAGCCTGACGAGGCGGTCACCGGGCCCACGAAACCCGTGTTCGCTGGTGATGACACGAATCTGACGCCGGAGAATCTGTCCACGGATACACAGGGCGAGTTCACGTATGAGGACTACGCGAGTGCCTACAAGAACGTCTTTCCCGGGACAACCGATGCCGACGTCGATCTCCCCAACATGGACACCGGGTCTCGTCAGTGGCAATGGGCAGAGGAACAGTTGGCCGATGCTGCGGCTGAGGGTCAGATCATCATTGTCCAGTTCCATCACGCCGCGTACTCCATCGGCGTGCACGGCACCCCGCCCAATCACGAGTTCCCGGACAACCAGTCCGGGGTGGCAATGCGCGCCTACACACCGATGTTCGAGGAGCACGGTGTCTCCGTGGTCATTTCCGGCCACGACGAGATGTTTGAACGGTCCTGGGTGGACGAGGACGGCGACGGAGAGGGCTTCCACTCCTATGACGTGGGCGTGGCCGCGGATGGGCTTCGTGGCGAATTGATGGTTCAGGATGAATCCGATGAGTATGTCCCCGCTGCGTTCAACACATCGACGCAGTGGAGTGCAATCCGCGACGAACCCGAAACGTGGGAACTCGTCGACGGGCAGCCGCAACTCGTTGATGGCGGCCTGCACTATGGACACCTCCAGATCGACATCACCCGCCAGGGTGACAAGGCTGAGCTCGAACTGACACCGGTCTACCTGTTCCCGCAACTCGACGGTGATTACAACGTCGCCTCTGTGGAGCGCCGCGTCTATAACGATGTGGTGAAGTTCTCGGTGGATCTGCCCGCGCAGCCGTCCCCGGTGCCGTCTCCTGAGCCGTCCGCTGAGCCGAGCGGGGAACCTTCTGCTGAGCCGAGCCACGAACCGTCAACGCCATCGGTTGAGCCTGTGGGGGACCTCTACGTCACACCGGGCTTCCATGACGTCAACGGACGGAAGTGGATGACGGTGTGCGAGCCGTACTCGGCCACCATCCGGTGTTGGACCTACATCTGGGGCACCCAGATCCACCGCGACGGCAACAGCTATGTTCAGGCCAATCACTGGGTGTTCAACAACCTGACCTACAGCCAGGCGCCGAAATCCTTGTGGGTGGGGAACCCGCTGGCGACGTCCGGCAGTTGGACCGGCAGCGATGGTCGGGCGTGGCAAACCGATTGCAACACCCCCATCACAGGTGGCAACGGCTGTCGAAGCTATGCGGAAGCCAGTGTCGTCGAGCGTGTGGGGAACAGCTATCGGACCGTCACCAAGATGGTCTTCAACAACATGGTTCGCTTCGGCTGACGAATGCGCTTCAGGGAAGGACCGGGCATTTTGCGCCCGGTCCTTCTCGCGTACTCCGATGACTCCCCAGCAAAGTAGTCGGGCTGGACCAACGAAGAATGGCGACGGGTGGAGAATTGGCTGGAAACCAAAAACCCCCTCATTGAGGGGGTCATGGTGGCCAGGGCCGGGATCGAACCGGCGACCTTTCACTTTTCAGGCGAACGCTGCTACCAGCTGAGCTACCTGGCCAGATGGATGGCGCTGCTGCGCTGCACCAGCGACCCCGACGGGACTCGAACCCGCGACCTCCGCCGTGACAGGGCGGCGCGCTAACCAACT
>JBQCZU010000074.1:0-4517 GCA_052089385.1 Arachnia sp. | reverse complement strand
CGCAGACCCAAACCGAGTCGTTCCCAGAAGACCGACACCTGGGCGTTGACCGATTGCACTGCCCCCCAGACGAACGGTATGTCCAACTGCTGACAGGTATCGGCAATGACGAGTCGGGTAGGAAGGTTGTCCACCGCGTCCACCACAAGGTCATGCCCCTCGAAAATTGCGGCGGCGGACTCAGCGGTCACGCGTCGCACCACCGGCTCGAGCGTGATGAGCTCATTGAGATCACGCAACCGTTCCGCGGCAGCGTGTGCCTTCGATTCACCCATCGACGAATGCCCGAAAAGCACCTGCCGTTGGAGGTTGCGCAACTCGACGACGTCGTCATCAACCACAGTGATGTGGCCGATTCCTGCCCCGGCGAGGTACTGCAGGACGGGACCTCCGAGTCCGCCGGCCCCCACCACGCAGACCCGGGCGGACTTCACCCGCCGCTGCCCCTCAACTCCCACACCTGACAGGGAGATTGTCCGCTCGTAGCGCTGTAGCTCGGCAGGACTCAGCTCAGCCGTCGGCGGCACAAGAGGGCCCGGCCAGCTCGTCATTGCTGCTCTGCAGCGTCGATGATTGCCTGACGCAACGCGTCGGGATCCGCATCCGGCTGGAGCCCCCTCGCGAGACCCCAGATGTAGGCGGCCACCGGCCCCATGGGACGGGTTCGCGCTTGGGACACAGCACTCGTCACCTCATGGATGGCTGGGATGGAGACTGTCGCTGGGTCCATTCCCACGCTGGCCGCCACGGTATTGACCCACGGCTGCCAAGCTTCTACATCAACTGGTGTGCGTTCCACGTTGTTCATCATGCCAGTCAACCGCATGTAGCAACCGACAGGCCGACGAAGAGTCCCCCGAGACCTTAGGAACCACTGATGCGCTTCTTAGTGCCACCCCGGCACCTTTCTGGAAAAACTGCGCTTTACCATCAGGAAAACCGCCCGACACCTACCATGAGGAATCGGTCGTTTCAGCCCTTTTCCCTTCGGAGGACAGATGAGCACACCGAGTCCAGCACAGACCGTCAATAACACCCGCAGCGGCGCCAATCGGGTTCTCACGCTCTCCACCATCGCGTTCACGCTGATGTTTGCCGTCTGGCTCATGTTTGGGATTCTGGGCAAACCGATCCAGGAGGAGTTCGGGCTGAGCGACGTCGAGTTGTCGTGGATCAGCGCCGTCGCCGTTCTGAATGGCTCATTGTGGCGGTTGCCCGCAGGCATTCTGGCCGACCGCTTCGGCGGCAAGAGAATCATGATTGTCCTGCTCCTGGCAGGCGCTGTGTTCTCCTATCTGGTGTCCCTGGCATCCAGCTACGAAATGCTGCTGGTACTTGCCTTTCTCGTGGGATTCGTCGGCAACAGTTTCTCCAGCGGAATCGCCTGGAACTCCGCCTGGTTCCCCGCTGAGCGGAAGGGTTTCGCGCTCGGTCTGTTCGGTGCCGGAAACGTGGGCGCATCCGTCACGAAGTTCATCGGTCCCCCGGTTATCGCAGCTACTGCCGGCACCACCGTGATCTTCGGCCTCCAGGGTGGATGGCGCCTCATCCCGTCCTTCTACGCCGTCCTTTTACTCGTGTGCGCGGCGCTGGTGTGGTGGCTGGCCCCGAAGCAGGACAGGATGCCTGGCAAGGCCCAGCCGCTCAGTGGGCAGTTGCGTCCTCTCAAGGACATTCGGGTGTGGCGTTTCAGCATGTACTACGTGATCGCCTTCGGTGCCTACGTCGCCTACGCGGCCATCCTTCCCAAGCACTACATCGACACCTTTGGTGTTGATCTGACCACAGCAGGCCTCCTGACCGCCACGTTCATCTTCCCTGCATCCCTGCTGCGCCCCGTCGGTGGCTGGCTCTCCGACGTGTGGGGTGCACGCATCGCGATGTATGCCACCTTCCTGACAATCATTGCTGCCCTGGCTGTGTTGTCCATCCCCAGCGGTAGGGACGACGCAGGCTCCTTCGGACTCCCCTTGTGGTGCGTGGTGGCGCTGGTCTTCGTTGTCGGATGCGCCATGGGCGTATGCAAGGCCGCCGTCTACAAACACATCCCCACCTATTTCCCGGGCAACGTCGGCTCGGTGGGCGGACTCGTCGGAATGCTCGGTGGGCTGGGAGGCTTCTTTCTGCCTCCCATGTTCGCCTATTTGAAGCTGGCCACAGGCGTCTCGTCCATGCCCTTCATCGTGCTTCTGGTGCTGACGCTGTTCGCGCTGGGATGGATGCACGTGGTCATCACTCGGATGAACCGGACACTGCCCGGCCGTCCCGACCTGTTGGAAGTGCCACCCGAGGTCCACGAGAGCACCTCCGGGTCATAGGCTTGGGCCATGGCCGAGACACACAACACTGGTACACGCACCGAGACAGACAGCATGGGCGCCCTCGAAGTTGCCTCCGATCGCTACTGGGGTGCACAGACCCAGCGCAGCATCGGCAACTTCCCCATCGGACGCGACACGTTTGTCTGGGGTCGTTCGATGATTCGTGCCCTCGGCATCCTGAAGAAGGCCGCTGCCCAGGCCAACGCCGAACTGGGCGAGCTTCCTCTCGATACCGATCAGATTGAGGCGCTCATTGCTGCCGCTGATGAAGTGGTCGTCGGCGCACTTGATGATCACTTCCCTCTGGTGGTCTTCCAGACCGGAAGCGGCACACAGTCGAACATGAACTCCAACGAAGTCATCTCCAACAGGGCGATCGAAATCCTCGGAGGCGAGATGGGCAGCAAAACACCCGTTCACCCCAATGACCACGTGAACCGAGGCCAGTCGAGCAACGACACGTTCCCGACCGCCATGCACATTGGCATCGTCCTGGACCTGCACGAACTCCTCTATGACCGCGTCACCCGGCTGCGCGACGTTCTCCACGGCAAGGCAGAAGAGTTCGCCGGCATTGTGAAGGTGGGCCGGACACATCTGCAGGATGCCACCCCCATCACCCTTGGGCAGGAGGTCTCCGGATGGGTGGCGCAGCTCGACTACGCGCTTGCCCAGGTCCGTCACGCAGAGCTTGGCCTCCAGGATCTGGCGATCGGCGGGACCGCCGTCGGTACCGGTCTCAACGCTCACCCACAGTTTGGTGCGCTGACCGCCCAGAAGATCTCGGACGAAACGGGATTCGAATTCCGCCAGGCGGAGAACCTTTTTGCATCCCTGTCCGCTCACGATGCCCTGGTGTCGGTCTCCGGCTCCCTGCGTGTCCTGGCCATGGCACTCATGAAGATCGCCAACGACGTCCGCTGGCTCGCTTCGGGGCCGCGCAACGGCATCGGCGAGATCACCATTCCTGAGAACGAACCCGGCAGCTCCATCATGCCCGGCAAGGTGAACCCCACCCAGTCCGAGGCCATGACCATGGTCGCCACTCGCGTCTTCGGGAACGACGCCACCGTCGGCTTCGCCGGCAGTCAGGGCAATTTCCAACTCAACGTGTTCAAACCAGTCATGGCGCACGCGGTTCTGGAAAGCATCCGGCTGATCGGCGACACCTGCGAGGCATTCACCGACCAGTGCGCAGTGGGGATCAAACCGAACAACGAACGCATTGAGGACAATCTGTCCCGCAACCTGATGCAGGTCACCGCCCTCAACCCCCACATTGGCTACGACAAGTCCGCCAAAATCGCCAAGAAGGCGCATGCAGACGGCAGCTCTTTGCGGGAAGCCGCCCTCGAGCTGGAATACCTGACTGACGAGCAGTTCGATCAGTGGGTCATCCCCATGGACATGACCCACCCCAAGGACGCCTGACACCTCAGCACTCACCGGCCCCGGCACCATCGACGATGGTGCCGGGGCCGCGGCATGCACGCACACTGACCCATCCATGGTGTGGACTGGCGAACAATCGCACTGGAAGGGGAGCATGGCGTGCCCAAGGACAGCAAGAAGAATTCCGGCCCCAGCATCAAGGACCCGGAGTTGTACGAAGCACTGCGTGACGATGGCAACAGCAAGGAGAAGTCCGCACGGATAGCGAACGCTGCGGCGAGGACTTCCCGCTCAGAGGTGGGGGCAAAAGGGGGCAGCTCCGGCAGCTACGAGGACTGGACCGTGGCTGAGCTGCACACACGAGCTGCGGAGATTGGCGTCGATGGCCGCTCGAACATGAACAAGGCTCAGCTCATCAAGGCGCTGCGTGACTGACATGGTCTCCAGCGGGGCACCCCTGAGAAGGATCTGGACGATCGGACACTGGACGTGCCCGCAGGAGATTGTGCTTGAGACCCTTCAGAGCGCCGACATCGACATGGTTCTCGACGTCCGCAAACTACCGGGCTCGCGGCGCAGCCCACAGTTCAATGCTGACCGGATGCAGCAGTGGCTGGCAGAAAACGACATCGATTACAGGCATCTCACTGCGCTCTGTGGGCGACGCCCCCGACAAAAGGGCATCGATCCCGAAGTCAATGCTGGATGGCGAAATGCCAGTTTCAAAAACTATGCCGACTACAGCCTCACTGCAGAGTTCTGGAGCGGCCTCGAGGATCTGGTCACCCTCGCGAGCAGTCGACA
>JBQCZU010000073.1:0-4665 GCA_052089385.1 Arachnia sp. | reverse complement strand
CTTCTTCGCATTTCCCGAAATCGCGCACGGGAATAACCAAAGGTCTTGACTGCGGGAGAGAACTCCGGGGCCGCCGATTGAGCCTTCATCATCAGAGTGGATTTCTGATGATTCCTCAGAGAACACCCAGCTGACGAAAATTGCGACTAACGGGTACTACCGGGGGTATGTACAAAGATGACGAACAGGTGTTCAATTGACATGATCAAATATTTCCCAAAAGGGTTAGGAGTTCACAATGTCCAGTGAAACCGAAAACCAGAAAAGAGCGGCGATCCGCCCCGTCAAAGAATCGACGGAGGACGAACTCCTTGCCCGCCCCGGTGTGGTGGGCGTCGATATCGGGGAGAAATACAGCGACGGGATACCCACAGGGGAACTGAGCATCGTCGTCTACGTCGAGGAAAAGAAACCCAAGAACGCTCTGTCCACCAAGGATGTGATTCCCAAGACGGTGGATGGAATCAAGACCGACGTTCAGGAAATGGTCATCGAACTGCAGGCCGCCAAGCATCTGCTTGAAGTCGACGCGCAGATCGACGCCACCTCCTATCCCACCCTGCACGGCGGGATCAGCATGGGGCCGTCGCGCTCCATTTTCAAGGAGCCGCCGGAGGTGAACGCCCCCGGAAACTACGTGTTCGTCGGGACCCTAGGAGCCATGGTGCGGGACCGGGTCAGTGGCGCCACGATGGCCCTGACCAACTTTCATGTCGCCTGTGTCGATGACAGTTGGGCCGTCGGGAATCTCATGGTGCAACCCGGCAGGCCCGATGGTGGAGTTCCCGCCACGCAGCAGTTCGGCACCCTGACTCGCGCGCAACTCACCGAGAACACCGACGGCGCGGTGGTCACCGTTGACGCCGACCACCCATGGGATTACACGGTGGAGGGCATCGGCGATGTTGCCGGCACCGCCACCGCCACCAACGGAATGGCGGTGCAGAAGCGCGGCCGCACCACGGAACACACGTTCGGCGACGTCGGATCAACCGATGCCACGCTGAGTGTTGACTATGGCGATGGGCTCGGCCTACGAACGCTTCGCCACCAGATCCGCATCAACACCGACACCTCGAGATCCGCCCGATTCTCCAACCAGGGCGACTCCGGATCCGTTGTCATGGACATGGACCGCAATGTCATCGGGCTGCTGTTCGCCGGCTCGGCAGACGGATCCACCACGTTCGCCAATCCGATCGCAGTGGCCCTCGACGAGCTTGGTGTCGACCTGTTGGTGCGCCCCCGGCTGGTTCCCACCCGGCCGATCCTCACCTGCCTGACGACGCGTCTCACCATCTGCGAGGTGTCTCGTGTCGTCGTGTGCAACATCCGGACAAGCATCCCCATCTGCACCGTGTCGCGTCCGGTCATCTGCGATCCCACCACGAGGACCGTGACCTGTTTCGTCACGAGGGCAGGCTGCCCGACTCGAACGGCAATCTGTGAACTCCCGATCAGCCGTCAGATGTGCGAGGTGCTGACCCGAGGCGTGTGCGAGCAGCCCGACATTGATCCCCGCGACTTTGATCCCCGGATCCCGGGGCGCATGGGATCCCCGTACGACACGAACGACTACGGAGAGGACCCGTCCTTCCTGGCCGGCTATCTCGCCGCACTGGAGGAGATTTCTGATCTGGAAGAGAAGGACCAGAACTGAGTCCCACCACCCTGCCGCGACTGCTGGCGCTCAGCGTCGCCGCAGGTCTTCTGGACCCGCGTGAAGTCCTCGACGGCGACATTGCCGTCGTGCCGCAGACGCGAAGCAATGTCGTGCACCGGGTGGAGCGGCGGGGGCTTGCACTGGCCTTCGTCAAACAGCGCGGAGTCGCCTCGCTCCTCGACGGTGACGACGCCGTCGCCAATGAACGGGCGGCACTCACAGCCCTCGCGGGGCTCAGCTGTGTTCCACGTGTCCTCAATGCCGAGGATCAGAACGCCGTCTGGGTGGAGGCCGTTACGGGACCTGGCATCGGCGAGATACCGCTGGGCGGTCGCCAATTCGACGTTGTCTCTCGGGCCCTTGCCGCCGCCCTCGTGCACTTGCACTCATGGCCCATCTCCTCAGGTTCGCTCCTGCCAACATCGCCCAGACCGTGGGTGCTGACCCCGGACGACCTTCCACCATCGATGCTCGGCAGTCCGCTTGGATCCGCATGTGCCTCGGTACTGGACGTGGCGCGGAGCGCCGATATTCGGGCCGCGCTCGACCAGGCGTCGCGGCAGTGGGAGGTCTCAGCGTGGATCCACGGCGATGTCACCGCAGGCAACATCATCGTTCACGACGATCGGGCCGTGCTGGTGGATTGGGAGAGCGCCGGGCTGGGTGATCCCGCCTGGGACCTGGCCACAGCCGTATCCACCGTGACCAGCTTGAGTGGCAGTGCAGAAACCTTCCTCACGGAGTACTGGCGTCTTGGAGGTCCAGCACAGCTCAACGACGCTGTGCTCACCGCGCGAGCCATCCAGAGCGCCTGGCAGGTCGCGGTGCTTGGACTGCAGCGGGAGGACACAGCCCTCGACGGGTCTGAGCATCTGGAGGGCGCGCGACGCCACGCCGCATCATTCCTTGCGACAGGCGGCGGTCGATGACGGCCAAGCAGTTCTCCACTGTGCACGCCGAATCCTTGCTGCGCGCCCATGCGCTGCATACCGATTCAGAGGCCAACGGGGCCGAGCTCGCCGAGCATCTGTACGCCCGCTGGTACGCCGCGTCGAGCACACGAGTCCAGTTCAAAGCGGAGTGGCCGCCGCTGGCAGGAATGCTGAGGGTCAGCCAGGGGGAAGCGTTGGGGTGGCGCCCGGCCACCGTCGTGCGACGCGGTGCCAGCGGGATTGTGGTGACCCGCGACGACACGGGACGAACACGGGCGCTGCTGCGCGGTGCGTACGGGCACGACCAAGGGGATGAACGGACAGGGCTACCACCCGAAGTGGGTGAAACTCTCGTCGCGGTACCCCGTTCCGGTGGAGTCGTCTCGGAGGGATGGTGGCGGGCGTGGGGAGGCGGTTGGGATCCCCGAACCGCACCGGGGGGTACCGTCCGGGTCTACCTTCGACCGGACGTCATGCAGCTTCCTGCCCTGGTGGGTTGCCTGACGGCAGTACTGGAGCGGCGGGCTGCGCCCTGGATGATGAAAGTGGCCGCCGATGCCGGCAACCTGGGACGCCCTGACGCCCTGGTTGTCTACCTGACCAGTCGCGCCGCGTTCGACGACATCACGGACTGCGCACTGGGCCGCGTGCAGTATGGGCCGGGTCCTGCGCTGACTGCTCCGCTGGCTCCCGGTGTTGCCTGGGCCGATGATCCGGGTGATGGGCAGAGCTTCGGCGAGAGCCGCTGTGGTCTCATCGCCACGGCGATCGGGGCCGCCGCGGGGAAGGACGCCGACGACTTCCTGCAGGCGGTCTGGGACACGTTCGTTGCAGCGGGACTTGATCCGTCGGCCCCCCATCTGCACGGTGGTGGCCATGGCTGAAGATCCGATGCCGGTGCTCCGCGACGCCCTGGAGCGCTGTCTGGACGCACTCGCCCACACCGTCATCACCTCTGGTGACCGGGCAGGCTGGTTCACCTGGGATCTCGACGCAGATGGGGAGCCACAACAACTGGTGGGGGGCCGCTCAGGTCTCTACGACGGCGACGCCGGCGTCGCCTGGGCACTTGGCACCCTCGCTGCCCCCATGGCGAGAGAAGACCTGGCGGAGCTCGCCACAAGCGCAGCGCGGAATCTCCACCCCACCGAAGGCGACGGGCTGCTCAGCGGGCAGGCCGGACTCGTACTGGGAGCAATGCGGGCCGGACTTCCCTCCGGCGAACTTCCGGAGCCCACCACCGCGACGGGAATGGATCTCACCCACGGCGTCGCAGGGGTTCTCCTGGCCCAGGTACGGACCCAGTCGTGCGGCCCCACCACCATCGCCGCGGTGGACCTGCTGGAGCGCTCGGCTCGAGCGACACCCATGGGGGTGTGCTGGCCTGAGTCCGACGAACCGGCGGGCCGAGCACTCTGTGGCATGTCACACGGCAACAGTGGGATCGCTCTCGCGTTAGCGGAAGCGGCAGCCGCCCATCCGCCCTGTGCGGCACGGGCCACGGCGCTCGCGGTGGAGGCGCTGCGATGGGAATCCGCATGGTTCGATCCGATGGCCGGAGGGTGGCCCGACCTCCGCACCGATCCGCCCACCCATCCCGCGCTCTGGTGCCATGGGGCGGCCGGAATGGCGGCGGTCCGTCTGCGGTTGCTGCAGCTTCCTGACTCGCTGGGCCTACCAGTGCACCTCCTGAGGGCCGAAGCCGAGGCGGCAGTGGTGGCATGCGGCGCCGATCTGGCACAGGTTGTGGGCAGCGGCGTCGCCCCACACGCGGGCTTGTCGTTGTGTCACGGTCTTGGAGGCCCACTTGATGCCCTCGTGCTGGCCAGTGAGACATGGGGGGTGGAGGCGCACCTCGACGCTGCCCGCTCCTTCGCCGCAGCCACACTGTCTGTCCTCGGAGACGATCCGCTTGCCTGGCCCGCCGGTGTCAGGGCCGATGGCAGCGCAGCGCTGTTCGTTGGGGTGGCAGGTGCCGCCGTGGTACTGGCGCGCCTCGTGCATCCCGAATCCGTACCCAGCCCGTCGCTGTTGTTGTGATCAGACAGCTGAGCCATCCCAGCCCAGACA
>JBQCZU010000072.1:0-4750 GCA_052089385.1 Arachnia sp. | reverse complement strand
GGGAAATCACGTGGACATTCAGCCACGGCAGATAGCCAGGAGGTCATCATTCCCGTCGTAGATCTGTCCCTCGACCGGTAGCGGTAGGTCCCAGTCGACGGGGATGGTGGCGTTCGGCACCACCCGGGCGTTGACGATCGCAATGCCATCCACCACGGGATGAGAGGTCGTAACACTGTCACCGGCCACACCGATTTCCAGCCTTGTTGCTCCCGTCAGGACCTTCCCGCTGTCGTCGCGGACGGCACCCGCGCCCCTGAGCTGGTACTCCAACAATGTCTCGTCGCTGTCGCGGGCCATGTCTCGTGGCTGAACCGGACAGGCCGTACTGCCCAGAGCCGCAGCTGTGTCTGCCCCGGCCGCCAGTTCCAGGAATGCACCGGCACCCGCATCGCCCCAATGCTCGACCGAACAGCTCACCACGGTTCCAAAGTCGTCGATGAACGCCGCGGTGGCGGCCTCCGATGTCTCCAGGCCGGCCGCTTCCATACCGGGTTGATCGCCCACCTGCTGGGCTTCCTGGACGCCGAGGAACCGCCATGCCTGGCCCATCGGCAGGCCGCTGCTCGAACAGACCCGGCGCAGGCCGGCCTCGGTGCCCATCTCGCCGACAGAAAACTCCAGCTCCTGCACGGGCTCGGACCAGCCCACCGAGCAGTGGTAGTCATCGAACGCAAACGAGTACTCGACGTCGCTGCCGGGTGGCAGCCCCGTCACGCTGGTGAGGTCAGGGTCGGACGCCCAGCCCCGGGGCGGCGGACAGCGCTCCACCACAACCGAGCGCGGGATCAGCGGCTGGGTCCACCACTCACCCGGCTGGTGAACGTCAAGCGCCCAACCGACCGGCACCGCCTCACGCGGGATCGGCGCGCCACATCCAGGCAGGACCGTGATGAGTGCGGCCGTGCACAGGACCATGAGGACCTTGCGCTTGTTGTTCACCGGGCCCCCTCTGCACACCGCCCCATCCGCTGGAACGATCAGCGTATAGCAGGACTCACCCGCTCGTGAGAACCATTGTTCCAGTCCTCACGGACTGCCAGATCGGCGTGGTGGCAGGTCGGTGGCTGCCATGCCCTCCGGAGTCTTGCTCGCACGGTCTGCAAAACGTCACAAAGCGTCATGCACCAATATTCGAGACCATGAGAGTCCTGAAATGTGGTCGTGCATGGATGTCAGTCATGCTCCAACCCATCCAATTCGAGTCGATCTTCACGCACCCGATCGGCCAGGTCCAACTTGGTGTGGGCAGGCCTTCCCGAGTCTGCGTACTTTCGTTTGACGCGTTCAAGGTACTCGCGGGCAGTCCCATAGGCGACGCCCGCCCGTCGTGCCGATGCGGCAAGTGTCGCGCCAGAGGCGTAGGTGCTGAGGACTACGCGCTCCTGGGGCGACAACTGTGGTCTGTTGGGTCGGACGTCCCGGCTCAGTACGAAAGCGAGTTCGGGGCTCACTGCGGATCCGCCGGCGGCCACTTCACGGATCGCTTCCAGCAGGGTGTCCAGGTCCTTGTCCTTGGTGATGTAGCCGGAGGCGCCAGCCTCGATGGTGGCCAGCACGCCCTCGGCGTCGGGGATGGTGGAAACCACCAGAACCCTGCTGCCAGTCGCAAGGATGGTGACGACGTTGACAGCCGGTGACGACCCGTCCCGCAGGTTGAGATCCAGCAGCACCACGTCCGGTACTCGCTGAGCTGTGTGCTGTAGGTGAAGATTCACGCTGGTGGCCGCGCACGTGAAGTCCATGTCGGCGATGGGTTCGAGCCAGGCCTCGAGACCGCCCAGAAGCATCCTGTCGTCGTCGATGGCCGCCACCGTGATCATCTGGGCCACCGCATCTCGACGGTGGTTCCCTGACCCGGCTCGCTGTCAACCATGGCGAGGCCCCCTGCCTCCGACATCCTGGCCATGATCGACTGCGTCAATCCGACCCCGATTCTGGTCGTCCTCCGATCGAATCCCTGTCCACGATCCGTCACCGTGACCACCAGGTCTGGATCACCGGGCTCCGTGGCACCCACTATTGTGACCCACGCCTCACGGGTACCGGAGTGCTTGACCACGTTGTTCAGTGCTTCCCGCATGCACAGTCCCACAGCCTGCACCACGGTTGCAGGAAGTGTGTCGGGTACATCAGCAATGTGGGGATGAATCCGAAGCCCCACGTGTGCCTGCTCTCGGCGAAGCGTCGCGAGTTCGCCCACGAGCTGCATGCCGGCGGTGGAACCCGTTGTGGCGATCAGGCCCCGGAGGTAGTCAGCCTCGGCTGTGAGCCGCTGCTGCACTTCCGGATGCCGCGTGTCGAGACTGCCGCGCGACATGGCACTGAGTGTGGAGAGGACCGTGTCATGGAGCGTGCGGTACTGACGCAGGCGCTCCGATTCGCGAACCTCCTGCGCGGCGAGCAGTCGTCTGCTGCTCTTCAACTCCACGAGGCAATGTCGTCGGCCACGATTCAGTTCTTCCACACGGTGGGCCACGAGCGCGACCAGGATGGGAAGGCCGACCAGCTGCAACACATTGGCGACCGCGCTGGTGAGTGCCCGGGGACCCAACACGACGGTCTTGTGGACACCGATCAGGTAGGCGCTGGCAAGCACCGCGAGCACCAACAACGTCCGCTTGAATGGCCAGAACAGTGACACAGTCAATGCCGTGCCAATGGCTATCGCCAGGGCAGGGTGGTGGAAGTCGGTCCCATGAACCGGGAGTGTGAGGAAACCTCCGACGAGCAGACTCAGGATGGCCACTCCAACGTCCAGGATGACCAGGGCTGTGACGAACCTGCGAAGAATCCACAAGGAGAGTAGAACAATGACGGAGACGCCGGCCGCCACGGACCAGACTGCCCAAGCCAGATCGGGGAATCTCAACCCAGTGGTGCCACCGGTGATGGTGGCTGCTGGCCAGGATGCGACCTGAATCATCCTGACAACGCTGAGCACGGTCAGAACAACTGAACTGGCGCCTGCCAGTGGCGGTTCGGTGAGTCGTGCGTCGTGCGTCAGGCATGTTCCCATCATCCTCGCAATGGACGCACAGCGCTGTCGGCAACTCTGCTGACAACACAATGCCCTTCTTGTCCATTGCCGAGCGTGGTTGAAAGATAGGGCTCACTCAGAAGAAGTTGGACACGCGACGGGGGACGACGATGAATAGAGCAATCTCAACCGGGAGTCTGCTCGAGCGTGCGGCAATGGTGTCCTTTGCGATCTCCACGTTGCTGGGGACGGTGGCATGCGGAAACGCGTCGGTGCCGGTCAACATGCTGAGCCCCACCGTTCCTGTCGCAGCCGCGACTTCATCCACTGTCATCCGCGCGCCCAGCGCAACCTCGCTGCCCACGCAGGCATGGTCCGAAAGTGCGAAGGCATCGCCTTCACCATCAGCAACTACTGTTGCGACGGGCACGCCGGGGAGCAGCGCCACCACGCCTCAGCTACTGTCTCCTCGCCCGGCGCGCACGACACCATCGCCGCCCGTGCCGAGAAGCACTCTACAAGTGGGGGAGACGGCAAACCTCGCAAATTGGGACGTCACCGTAGTCGATGGAGAGCCCGGTGAGGACGGCATCTCCTTCGGATGGAAGGTCAACGTCTGCTACGTAGAACCCAGCCCGTTGGCGAAGAATGGCCGAATCTATGTCAGCGACGCGGTGTGGTCTCTCATCGTCCAGGACCAGGAGGGAGGGTGGAACCCCATCGAAACCATTCCCGTCAGAGAGTTCCAGCGGGATCACACCTATCGCCCGGACTATGTGGACACCACTCTGGCTCTCGGCGAGTGCAACCTTGGATGGATCGGTTTCGTTCACGGCAATCCGGATCTTGGATGGCTGGGCATCACGTACGAACCTTCCACCGGGGAAAGCATCACCTGGAATTGGTGAGGCAATCCGGACTTCCAAGCGATTCACAGGCCGTCGAGCGGCAATTCCTCTCATTCAGAAACCATGGGCCAGCGCTGAAAACCAGTTCCCTGCGGCACAACAATGTGCATCTGGGATATCACGAGAAAAGGTGCAGATTAGTTCTTCAGAAAAATCACATCATCCACTGCTGCGGGAGCACTCATGGGCGCTTTCGGAGCATATAGACACTCTCGAGGAGCAGCAATGAAGATTCTGCAGAAGCTCGTAGCAATTCCTGCCGCCGTCATCGTCGCGATGGCCTCTGGCACAGGAGTTGCCCACGCCTCCACGCCCACGGTGTATGACACCCCTGGCGGTCACATCTCCGGTGATCGTCTGTGGAACACCACGTGTGAGAAGTACTCCAGCAATGTGGTTCGCTGCCGAACCAACATCTGGGCCACGCAGGTCCAGTACATCAACGGGCGCTACGTACGCAAGACGGGGTGGACGTTCAACAACTTGTCCTACCTGGCATCGCCCCGGGCGTCGTGGACGGGCAACCATCTGGGACGCACGAACGCCTCCTGGATCAGTGGTGGCAAGACATGGAAGACCGAATGTGACACTGCTGTGACGGGCAAGGGTGGCTGTCGCAGTTACGTCTGGACCAAGCAGGTGCAAGCGAAGAAAAGCGGCTCCGTGTGGTTGTACTCCACCACGCAGGGCTGGGTCTTCAACAACCTGGTGCTCTTCTCCAGCACGAAACTTCCGACGGTGTCCTCGGTCCCGAACTGGGTGGTGGACTGCCCCGGACAGTACATCGAGCCGAAAGGTTTGAAGTGCAGCCCCATCCGGCTTCACACCCGTGGGGTTGACCTTTTTCGCCTCGGGTACGTGG
>JBQCZU010000071.1:0-4780 GCA_052089385.1 Arachnia sp. | reverse complement strand
CAGAACCGCTAGCCGACGCCCACGATCTCAACAGATCGGTGGATCGAGGCTAAGACTTCCGTCGCGGTTCTCCACAGATTCGCCACCGTTGTCAACAGTTGCCTGCTCGTCGTCTTCTGCTGGCTCCTCAACGTCATTCAGGGCGCCCCCCTGACACCACAACCACAGGACGAGGCCGACGAGCACCATGGGCACCGACAGCCACTGACCCATACTCAGACCCAGGGAGAGGAACCCGAGATAGGAATCGGGCTCGCGGAAGAACTCGCCGATGAACCGGAAGACGCCGTAGCCCACCAGGAACATGGCGGTCACCTGACCGCGATAGCGAGCCTTGCGGGCGTAGAGCCAGAGCAGGATGAATAGAAGGAGTCCCTCGAGCAGCGCCTGGTAGAGCTGCGAGGGGTGACGTGCGACGTCGCCGCCAGTGGGAAAGATCATGGCCCAGGGGAGGTCAGCGGGTGCTTCGCGGCCCCAGAGTTCACCGTTGATGAAGTTGCCGATGCGCCCAAACATGAGGCCGAGAGGTGCTGCTGGCACGAGGAAGTCCCCCACCAGTAGGAAGGTGCGCCCGGTGCGCCACCCGTAGATGGCCAGGGCCACGATCACACCGATTGCGCCGCCATGGAAACTCAGGCCGCCGTCCCACAAACGTACGATCGACAGGGGATCAGCCAGGTATTCCAGAGGTTTGTAGAAGATGACGTAGCCCAACCGGCCGCCAATGATCACGCCGGCGACCGAGGCCAGCAGGATGTCCTCGATGTCGGCAGCGGTCCACGGCTTGGGCGTGGTGATGGAGCGGTACGGCTCGTGCCGGAGGCGGCGTCGCATCAGGACGTAGCCAGCGGCAAACCCCAACAGGTACATGATCGCGTACCAGTGGATCTTCAATCCGAAGATGTTGATCGCCACTGGATCGATGTCGGGAAAAGTCAACACAAGGGGTGCCATGCGCTCAAGCATGACACCTCCGGGCAGTGCGCCCGGCCCACCCACGCGCAACTGGCTCGGCTCCTATGCTCAGGTAGCGGCAGCAGGTCTCCAATAGCGAGGCCGGGATCCGGTGAGAAACGACGTCCCCACAGATTGCCGAGTAGCGGCCGACGCGGAACGAGTCGGCCGTGTGCCGAGGCGCTGTTGCCCGGACGATGTCGCGACCAACCGCACGCGTTTTTCCTCTGACGGCAGCTTCTGGGTATGATGATCCGGCTGTCACTTCGGGGCATTAACTCAATTGGTAGAGTGCCACCTTTGCAAGGTGGAAGTTAGGAGTTCGAGTCTCCTATGCTCCACAACCCGAAACCCTCGTTTCACAAGGCAAAACAGCCGTAAAACACCTAGTCAGCAGCGTTTAAGCCTGCGACAGACTGCGCCACACCCCGCCACCGGACGCCATGAATTGGGCTCACTGTGGGCTCAAAAAGGCGCATAATGGGCTCAGATTGGGCTCACCGTGGGCTCAAGTTCTGAGCTCTGGACGGGGCAGCCATGGCAGCAGGCAGACAGATCCGACTCCCCAGCGGCGTCCGCATCAACAACGGCGCGTATCAGGTTCGCTACATTGGACCTGACGGAAAGCGGTACTCCAAGACCTTCACCCACCTCGAGGACGCCAAGTACTGGCACGCTGTCGAGCGTCGGTTGATCGACCAGGGTGAGTGGACTCCCCCGGCTGTCCGTGAGGGTAAGCAGAGCGCCGCCGCGCTCACTCTGTCCGAGTGGGCAGAGCAGCGGATCCAGGCTTGGTCGACCCGTTCACGGTCGCCGATCGTTGGCAGCACGGTCGAGGACTACCGGCGGGCCTTTCGGCTCCGGATAGAGGACGTTCTGGGTGACGTCCCGGTGTCGCTGCTGACCCCGGCGAAGGTGCGGAGCTGGCACGAAGGCCTCCCGGATACGCCGACGATCAACGGAAAGTCCTACGACCTGCTCAAGCACCTGATGAACGACGCCATCAACGACGAACTGATCGCGACCAACCCGTGCCGCATCGTCGGAGCCGGCAAGCCCCGGGCCAAGGGCGCAGCCGAGGCCCTGAGCGTCCAGGAGATCGGGCCCTACCTCGACGCTGTCGAGGACTACTACCGACCCGCCCTTGCGGTGGCCGTCCTCGGTGGTCTCCGGTCTGGAGAGATCCGTGGCCTGCGCCGCCGCGACCTCGACATGGAACAGGGCACCGTCCGCATCGCTGGGGCCATCAGACGAGAACAGGTGACGGAGGGCGAGTACAAGCGCACCTACACCGACACCAAGACACCCGCAGGCAGGCGTGTCGTCTATCTGCCCGCCACCGTTCTGGATTACATCGGACCCTGGCTCGAGACACGCGACTTCGCACCGGATGACCTCCTCTTCCCGGCACGACGGACCCGCAAGACGATGAACGAGACCGTGTTGGCATCGGCCCACCGCCGCGCCGCGAAGATTATCGGTCGGCCGACGCTGACCCTGCACAACCTGAGGGCAACAGCTGCCACCTTGGCCAAGCAGGCGGGGATGACGGACCGAGAGGTTCAGCGCCGCTTCGGCCACACCACCGCAGCCATGGCGAACCTTTACCAAGTACCCGAACTTCAACGGGATAAAGCGGGCGCGGCAATGATCGAATCTCTCCTCGGCCGCGCCGAATATAACTCAAAGGACAGTGATTCATAGACCAGCGGACGTGACCGGGTCCCAGCCCTAGCCAAGCTGCGGTGGCCCAGTGGCGGCTTTCGCCAACCAACCCAGAAAAGCGCCAGCGACCATGCCGGACCATTGAACACTCTGGGCGTCTGCCCACCCTCGGGTAGTAGCCGAATCTCCAATGCCTAGCCAACGCGATGGAGTGCCATCGCGGCTCCGACCAACCGACGGTCCGCATAACAAAGCCCCCGGCTGGTAGATTCTCAGAGAGTTCATGGTCGGATCTAGGGTTGGAGTGCTGTGGAGGCTGCCTCAGAATGGCACTGGTGGTGCCACAGTGTCGGTGGCCGCAGCCAAGTTGAAAAAGCCTTCGATGCCCTCCCGGGCGATATTCAAGGTGCCTTCTTCGCTCTCATGGAGGACTGGGCGAAGGGCGAGTTGAGTGTCGATGGCGATTCTGCCGGTCGGATGGGTCAGTTCAACGTTCTCTACCTGCGAACCCGTAAGGGGAATAACCAGTTTCGGTTGTACTTTGTCCAGAAGGGCAATGTCAACGTCTGTCTTGAGGTCATGTACAAGAACCAGCAGAAGATCGACAGAGCCACCAAGGACACGCTCAAGAGCAGAAGCAAGGGCGGGGCGAGCAAGCCGATCGACTGATGTGGAGCGATTTGCTCCCGGGGACCACAATGGAACTATGATCGGAAAAAACCGATACGCAGATGTTAGCGGTGGAGAGTGAGAACATGAGCCAGTTTGAGCGGGCGCTTGCGCGTCGTCTGGCAGACCCTGAGTTCAAGGCCGGCTACGAGGATGAGCGTCGACGTCGCGACTTGATTAAGTCCCTTGCCCGTTGGAGGGGGGCGGCTGGGATGTCGCAACGTGAACTTGCGGTGAAGATGGGAGTTGGACAGTCAACGGTTGCAGGTTTCGAAGGTTCGGCTGATCCTCGCCTCTCCACTGTGCAGCGTCACGCGCGCGCTGTTGATGCTCAGGTTTTCTTTTTCGTCGCTCCCCGTCAAACCACTTTGAAACCGCGCGGTGACAGCACGGTCGTCAAGCGCATGGTCTGGGGCGGACGGGCTCAGGCAGCGTCGGAGCGTCCTCAGTCAATGCGCTCGGACTTTGCGAAGGCGGCGTGAGCACTGTGCGTGACGAGCGTCTCATCGGCGCCCGGGTGGCGGGCCAGGCTGATTTGCAAGACGTGCGTACGGCGGCGCTAAATGCAGAAGTGATCTTCCCCCCCATGCCCGGGGAGCAACTAGGGTACGAGCTTGAGTCGGCGTTCGCATACGCACCTCCAGAGGAAGGAAGCGACGCGCTTGTTGCACATGGCTCCTACACGTTGGACGCTTGGGTGCAGCGAGAAGACGATCACGTCTCGTTCGCCTCCATCAGTTTTTCACTCGTGGCCATCTTTGACTTGCCTCCTGCCGAGGGAGCGAACGCTTACGAGCCGGAAGAATTTGAAGCGTTCGTCAATACGACCGCTCAGTTCGCACTGTATCCGTACGCTCGCGAGACGGTTTCGATGCTGACTACGCGCCTTGGAGTGCCTCCGCTTACTCTGGGCATGCTCCGTATCCCTCTCACCGAAGATGAAGTGGGTGCGGAGGGCTGAAGCCGAAGCTGACCGACTGCGGCGGGCTCCGATCGTCGAGCCGCAGTCCTGGGCCAGTTCTGCAGCACGGCTACCTCAAGGATTGTCGCCCTACATATTGGCGGACTTGCTCTGTAGGCCTGGTCTCAACTCACCCAGACACGTAGGGCGACGATGGTTCAAAGCTCGCCTTGGCGACGCTGTGGCTATAAGGGTCAAGACACGATCCGGTGGACAAGAACCCGCGACCGCACGATTCCCCTCCGATCTTGACAAATCGGGAAGCGGTCGCTGAGAGCCAATTAACTCCAACTTAAGCCCTAGTAGAGGCTCCTGCCAAGCATCCCAGCGGAGCCAACTCCTAAACGCGCACGACCCTTCGATCTAGAAGTGCCACACACCCACTGCACTGTCGGATCGAGTGAGCTTCATCGCAGCAGAAGTCACCCTCCGCGTCGATGCGGGGGTCCGTCTCTGCGTCGGGGGGGGGTACGGTCGCCAACCGGGCCCCCGAACCGACTCCGAGCCGCCGCATCGGCGACACACCTGTCA
>JBQCZU010000070.1:0-4917 GCA_052089385.1 Arachnia sp. | reverse complement strand
GGAATGAGAAACTGAGTCTTCGCTGCTTTCCCCCCAACTTTGCAACAGCACCGATGAATTTGATCAACCTGGCGTGACAGTCGCCGCTAGCGTCAGAAGAGCATTGAGAATTGCTGCGCTTCGTCGCGACCTTCCGCACCAGTTGTGGCTACAAATGGAGCTAACGGACCATACGAATAACGGGGCTAGCGATATTCCAGATCCTGCAATACATAAACTGAAATCCCAAATCTATTCACTCTTGGGAGCAGAAGAAGGAAAAAGTAAGCAAATTAGGGCATACGGATGGTGTTGCGGTCGAAGTCCCCGGAGTTGGTGCGCCAGGAGATCTGGGGGCACCTGTGCTGCCACTACGCGATCAGGACACTGATGGCCGATACCGCCACCGCCACTGATCACCGTCCGGTGTTCTCCCCGGCGATCTGTGTGCCGGGTGAGCCACTGGCTACCGCGGGCGCACGTCGATCGCCGTGACCGTCGGCACCCGCCGGTCACCATGTTCGATGTCGGAGATCCGCAGATCGACGTCGAAGATGTCCCCGAGGTTCTCCTCCGTCATGACCTCGTCCACCGGGCCGAACCTGGTGCGGTGGACGCGGTCGATGAGGATGATCTTGTCGGCGATGCGGATGGCGTGTGCCGGGTAGTGGGTGTTCATCACGACCACCAGGTTCTTCTCGCGCACGAGGTGCTGCAGGAGGTTGAGCACCACCATCTGGTTGTGGAAGTCCAGGCCGGTCTCCGGCTCGTCGAGAACCATGATCCTCGGTTCCGCGACGAGCGCGCGGGCGATGAGGATCATCTGGAACTGTCCGCCGGACATGTTCCCGCAGGGCATGTCCGCCAGGTGGTCCGCGCCTATCGACGCCAGCGTCTCCCACGCCATGGATTCCTCCGCCGGGCCGGGCTGGGCGAACATGCCCAGGTGCGCGGCGCGGCCGATGGTGACCATGTCCAGCCCCGACAGGGAGAGGCTCACCACGGATCGGGCCTGCGGGACGTAGGCGATGGTCCGCCCGATCTCCCGGGGGCTCATGTCCTTCAGGTTCACCCCGTCGATCTCGGTGTGGCCGCTGCTCCACTGCTGCAGGCCGGTCATGGTGCGCATGAGGGTGGTCTTCCCGGCGCCGTTGGGACCGAGGATGGCCAGCAGCTCGCCGGGTTCCACGTGAAAGTTGATGTCCTCGAGGATGGGTTCCCGGCTCAGCGGGTAGCGGAAGGTTCCGTCCTTGACCTGGAGAGTCACGACCAGTTACCTCCGGTCTTGCGCAGCAGCAGGATGAACATGGGCGCACCGATGAGCGCGGTGAGCACGGAGATCGGGATCTCGGAGGCCGTCATGGTGCGTGCCAGGGTGTCGATGAGCAGCATCATGGCCGCGCCCAGCAGCAGGGAAACCGGGATGACCAGGCGGTTGTTGTTGCCCACGAGCATGCGGGCGCAGTGCGGGACGAGCAGGCCGATCCAGCCCACCTGCCCGCACATGGACACCACCGAGGCGGTGATGAGCGTGGCACACGCGATGACCAGGGGACGCAGCACCCGGATGTTCAGCCCCGCCGCGCGTGCCTCATCCTCCGACAGGGCCAGCACGTTGAGGCGCCAGCGCAGCAGGTAGATACCCAGGGTGCCCAGCACGATGAGCGGCACGCCCAGGGCGATGGAGCTGAAGGAGACGCCCGCCAGAGAGCCCATGAGCCAGTAGGTGATCTCCGGGAGTTTGGAGGTCGGGTCCGCCATGAGCTTGAGCATGGAGATGACCGCGTTGGCGATCGCGGAGACGATGACGCCGGCCAGCACGAGCATGACGATGGAGGTCTTCCCCCGGTGCCGCGCAATGCTGACGGTGACCGCCATGGCCAACAGGCCGAAGAGCAGGGCCAGGGCCTGCACGCCCAGCAGATTCCAGCTGAAGATGAGGGCGAGCACCGCACCGACGGAGGTACCCGCCGAGACACCCAGGGTGTCCGGGGTGGCCAACGGGTTGGAGAACACCGACTGGAAGGCGGCACCTGCCACGGCGAGTCCGGCGCCGACGAAGATCGCCAGGACAGTCCGCGGGAAGCGGACGCCGAAGAGCACGGAGCCGACGCGGTCATCGGTGAATTCCTGACCGCTCACAGAGTCACCGAGGGCGCGGAGGATCTCCGGCAGGCTGATGCTGTAGCGCCCGGCCATGACGGAGATCAGTGCGCAGGCGATGAGCAGACCCCACAGCGCGAGGACGAACCAGACCCGCAGCCTGCCGGAGACGACGAAAGACTCCGCCCATCCCCGCCCCGCCGCGGGTCTGCGGCGTCCGACGACTGGTGGGGCAGCCACTCCGGTCTGTTCAACCGGGCTGGTCTCAGCGTAGGTCGGCATCGGGATCAATGATTTGGGCCGCACGGTCCTCGTCGACCTCGTGGCCGTACATCTGCGCGTAGTAGTCCTGCGTCATCTGAACCAGGTCGACGTCCTCGAACTGCTCCGGGTACAGACGCGAGCCGAGCCAGTTGGCCACGACGGGTGCGTCCGGGTTGGGGGTGAACCAGTTCCACATGCCCAGTTCCGTGGAGTAGACCTCACCGTTCTGGACGGCGCTGAGACCGGAGAGATCGATGCCCTCGATCTCGTTGTTGAGGATCTCGGCGGCGGTCATGGAGCTCTGTCCCTTGCCAGTGACGAAAATGACGTCCGGGTCCCAGGCCAGGAGCTGCTCGGCGTTGACCGGTATCTGGCCCTGCTCGGAATCGGCGGTGGCGTTGATGAAGTTCATGCTCTCGGCCCAGCCGTCCGTGAACCAGCCGTCCTGGCCGCCGGCGACGACGAGCATACCCTGGTTGGTCTGCATGACCACCAGCGCAGTGCGCTTCTCGTCCTCGGGGACTGCGGCGACGCGTGCCTCGGCGTCGTCGATAAGCTCGCCGCCGTAGGCGATCTTGTCGTCCATCTTGCCGGGTTCGCCGTAGACGTCCTCGAGCAGGCGCAGCCACTTCACGTAGGTGTCGGTGGGGGTTCCGAGGGTGTCGAAGCCGACGACATCCAGGCCCACGGCCTCCATGGCGCTGCGGTTGTCCTGGTTGCGGGCGTTGTTGAAGACCAGGTCAGGACCGATGTCCAGCAGGGTCTCGGCGTTGATGGTGCCCTGCTTGTCGAAGGAGGTGTCCACCTCCAGTGCCTCCGGGGCGATGTCGGCGAGGATGGTCTCGTCCATCATGTTGATCAGCCGCTCGGAGGTGGCGACCACGTTGGGCGCTTCACCGTCGAAATAGGCGACGTAGGTGGACAGCAGGGGGATCTGCTCGAAGGCGACGCCGTTGATCTCCGCGGGGATGGTGACTTCCGCACCGGAGTGATCGGTGACGGTGCGGGTCTCCGCCACCTGGGCGGCCGTCGTGGTGGGTTCTGTGGTGCCGTTGGAGGTGGTGCCGGCATCGGAGCAGCCGGCCAGGAGCAGAGCCCCACCCAGTGTCAGTGCAGCGACGTGCTTCATCCTGAACTTCATGTCATTTTCCTTGGTTTCTGAGGAGGGAGAGGTCTCAGGCCTGCTGCTGGACCCGCTGGCCGTGGTCGTACATGCCGGAGAGGGTGACGTTGCCGACGGCGTCGAAAAGCTGCTCGGGATCCTTGGCGACGAAACCGGTGAGCACATCCGCGCCGTGCTTGAAAAGCGTCGGGCTCAGGGTGGTGGAGGGGCCGACGAGAACCGTGGTGGCATTGTGGGAGAGTTCCAGCAGCCGGGGCATCGTCTTGTTCACGAAGGCGGAACTGGAGATGAACACGAAGTCACTGTCGGGGAGCAGATATTCGGCGGCCGGATCCGGGTAGTCCCCCGGCTTCGTGTTGCGCTCGAGCATGCGCAGTTCCGCGGCCTGCGCGAGCGGCTCCGGGGCGAAGGGGAAGTGTCCGATGACGGAGACCTTCTTGCCCGCCACCGCCTCAGAGTAGGGGTGGAAGACCTGCTGCCACAGGTTGACGTCGCTGGACACGAAGCCGTTCTTCGCCGCGGTCTCCGGCTGGGAGTACCAGGCGTTGAGAGCTGCCAGTCCGAGTGCGGCCTCCGCGAAATTCCAGCTCTTCACCAGGGCGGCGACCTCACGCAGCGGGGCACCGACGAAACTGGGCGCCTCGAACAGTGGCGGGCGGGACTGCTCACCGAAGGTCAGGCCCATTCCCAGACCACCCTCGGAGGACAGGATCCTCGACCAGCGCAGCCCCACGGAGGCGGCGGCAACCGTCGGTTCCGGGGAGACCCCCTCGATCAGCTCATCATAAATCTTCCAGGGATCTCCCACGCGAACCTCTTCCATCGGTAAAATTGGAGGACAGGCCAGCCGCTTCTCCGCAGAGTGCCTGCCCCACCGGGACATGGCCTGGTTAGGCAAGGCTGACTTATCCGAAACCTGAATATATCCCATGAAAAACCCGTCCACAAGGGTGCAGTGGAGGGGTTACACCCAATACCGTTAAGTTAGTGGTGGGATGACGGTGATCACGGGATCGAGTGGCTGACCATGATGATGGGATCGTTTCACCGGCCACTTCGATATTTTCCGCTTGATCAACCGCGGATTCTTCCGCCCACGCCCAGGACACCGGTGATCAGTGGCGGTGGCGGTATCGGCCATCAGTGTCCTGATCGCGTAGTGGCAGCACAGGTGCCCCAGATCGGTGCTGTTGCAAAGTTGGGGGGAAAGCAGCGAAGACTCAGTTTCTCATTCCCTGATGGCCGCTGCGTGTGGGCGTTCTCAGGCCGTCTCGAAGACCCGGTTGACGATCACCGCGTCCGGGTTCGGTTGCCCGTGAGGTCAAACATCGTGCCTTGCCCTTTCCGCAATGAGTGCATCGCCTCCATCCCTTTCAACGTCCGATATGCAGATGTCTAAGCCTGGATCCACCGATTAGATAAGCGATGTGCAGTTGCGACGCTGAGGA
>JBQCZU010000069.1:0-5522 GCA_052089385.1 Arachnia sp. | reverse complement strand
GTGCCAGATCCCGGTTCGTCACAAACATCATGGGGTAGTCCGTGTCCTGCAGGACACAATTGACCACGATGTCGTAGCCGGCAAGCACTTCGTGGATGGGAACCGAACCGTCGGAACGCTGTACCACCGCCAGAGAGGGGTCGAGTGTTGAGTACTCCATGCGTTCCATCACGATGCCGGAAATCGGATCCGCCACCGCTGTCACCACACGGCTGGTCAGGACGGTGATCTCAGAGATGCCGAATGCCTGCAGCGCCGTGACAGCCCCCCGGGCGGTGCTGCCGAACCCGAGGACAACAGCACGCAATCTCTGCCCGTAGTGTCCCGTCGTACCCCGCAGCGTCAGAGCGTGGAGCACAGAGGAGTAGCCAGCCAGTTCATTGTTGCGGTGGAAAACATGGGTTCCGAATTCGCCCTTGCGGGTCCAATGGTTCATTGCTTCCCACGCAATGAGCGTAAGTTTTTTGTCAATGGCAACCTGTGTCAGGTCTCGGTCCTGCACAGCGTGTGGCCAGCCCCAGAGGACCTGTCCGGGGCGCATCTCTTCAAGATCGCTGAGAAGAGGTTTGGGCAGAAGAAGAACGTCTGCCTTCTGAACGATCTCTTCACGGGTGCAAACAGCCCCCACCAGCGTGGCGAGGTGCTCATCGGAGACACCAAAGCGCAAGCCGTACCCACGCTCCAACATCGTTCGTGCCCGAAGGTCCTCGTCGATGTCCTTGAAGTGCTGCGGATGAATCGGCAGCCGGGACTCGTTCTTCTTGCTCGAAGTCCCCAAAGCACCGAGAGTGAGCAGGTCCATCTCCACCTCCATTGGTTGGCGACCTCAGTATGACGCACTCACACGTCGCCATGGGCACTGGAGCACCAGTGCAGCTCAGGTAGGTGTGGGGACGAGATTGCGGATCTGTTCTGTCACGGCCAGGAGTTGCCGCCGCAGTGGTTGTGCCCGCTCGGTGAATCCCTGTTGCAGTTGGGCGTACTGCGCTCGCCCCGCCTCTGTTTCCACCTGGATCGGGTCCAAGCCCCATCCGGACATGTCGTATGCGCTGGCCTGCATATCCATGACGCGAATGTCCCGGGCCAGGAGAAACGTCTCGAACAGCAACTCTGCCGAGATCCCCGGAGAGATCTTGCCTGCCCACTTGTAGAGGTCCATGTTCACATGCAGGCATCCCGGCTGATCAAACTCGGCCTGCTTCGTCCGCGTCGGCTGCAAGAGATTGAGCGGCTTCGCCGACGGCGTGAAAAAGCGGTACGCGTCGATGTGGGAACATCGACAACCCACCTCTTCGACGATGCGTGCGATCTCCTGCGGTGGGAACCTCAGCGGGACGTACGGGTGACGGGTCTCCTCCTGCGTCAACCCATGCACCATGGCCCACTCATGCATCCCGAAGCAGCCAAAGCGCGGCGCCTTTTCCAGGGCGGCACTGAGCAGTTGATGCGCAGTCTGGATGTTTGCGCTCCGCTGGGCGACGAAGGTGTCCAAGTCCAGCATCGCCACCCCGTCGATGACGTGGTGGAATCGGCGATCCGCGAACTCACCTGCCTCCGTCAACCCCACCCCCACGCCGGGATACCAGCTGCGGAGCTGCCCGGGACGCACGGTGTAGTACTGGAACAGAAAGTCATCCACTGGGTGCTTGATTCCCCGACGCCGACGCAGTGCACTGTCCATCAGTTCGGCGTCGACGCGCTCATGGTGCTGGGCCGCGCGACGGCGCCACTGTTCCCCTGACAGGACTAACACGGATCCTCCCTCAGCATCTGACGACGAACCGGCCAATCTGGCAGGTGTACGTTCATGTGTGCCTTGAATGCCTCCCCATGGCCTCTTTCCAGAAGATGCACCAATTCATGGACCACCACCATTTCCAGCGCTTTGGGGGAGAACTTGGCCAGCATGGAGTTGAAGGTCAGGGCACCTGTTTGTGTGTTGCAACTGCCCCACCGCGATTTCATCCGCTTCACCCTGACCTCGGTTGCGCAACGCCCGACCCGCGTCTCCCACCGACCAATGTCCTGCATCACGGCCGGAACCAGCTCACGCCGATACAGGGCGTCCACTGCACGTCGTGCCGCGTCATCATCGTCCCCGGGTCGTCGAATGTGTATATTTCCAGCAACGATGCGGGCTGATGCTCTGGCCCCTTCTTCCACCACCACTTCGCGCCAAGCGCCCCACAGCGGTACCCGGGACCCGGTGACAAGTGGCGACGGCCCTACCGACCGGAGGCGGATTGCCGCCTGGTGGTGTTGGACCCAGTCGTGTCTGCCCCGAAGGAAATCCACAATGACATGCTCCGGTGTGAACAGGGGCGCAGAGACCATCACTTCGCCATGGGGAGGTTTGATGCGGACGCTGAGGCTCTTCATGTTCTTGTACGTGACGAACGCGTCGTAGCCGTCCATCGCCAGCCATTCGCTGTCGTACGTCCAGGCACCCATATGCTCGATGATAGGCAAGACCCTCTGACAGAACGATTTTGCGACGCAAGGTGAAGTGCCACCGCGCCATCGACGGCACTCATTCGGGCACCGCGGATGCGCTGAGTACTGTGATTGGAATGAGCGGATCACAAGGTGCAGAGATCTCGATGACCGAACTGGGAAGCCTTGTGCTTCGGCTCGGAGCCGATACCGAGGCCGGGCTCACGTCCGAGGACGCGGAGAAACGACTCGCCGCATCTGGGCCCAACCTGTTGCGTGGCGCTCCGCCGCTCCCGCTGTGGCGCAAGCTACTCGGCCAGTTCCGGGATCCGTTGGTGTACCTCCTGTTGGTCGCGGTGGTGATATCGGTGATTGCGTGGGCGGTCGAGGGCGCCGGAGGCATACCCGTGGACGGCGTGGTCATATCCATCATCGTCGTGGCCAACGCCGCGCTGGGATACGCGCAGGAATCAAGGGCAGCACAGGCCGTGGCTGCGCTTCAGAAAATGAGCGAGTCCGGTTCCACTGTGATCCGGGACGGCAAACAACAGGTGATCGCCAGCCGTGATCTCGTGCGTGGTGACCTGTTGGTTCTCGGTGAGGGAGACAGCGTCGGGGCTGACGCACGGCTGGTCCGAGCGAGTGCCCTGCGCATCGCAGAAGCCGCTCTCACTGGTGAATCAACTGCTGTTGGCAAGGCCCCGGGACGCCAGGAAGGCCATGTTCCTCTCGGTGATCGGACGAACATGGTGTTCCGGGGTACGGCGGTCACGCAGGGCACCGGCCTGGCGGTGGTCACCGATACGGGCATGGACACTGAGATGGGTTCCGTCGCCAGGATGCTGGAGTCCACCACTCGGGAACCGACGCCTCTGGAGCGCGAGATCGCCTTTGTCGGCAAGATGCTCGGCGTCATCGTGGTGGTGATCGCCGTGGTTGTCATGGTCACCGTATGGCTGGTCAGCGACGTCCAGACCGCCGGCGACGCCGTCTCAGTACTGCTGCTCGGTGTCTCGCTGGCCGTTGCGGCGGTCCCCGAAGGGCTGCCGGCAATCCTGTCGGTGGTGCTGTCGTTGGGCGTTGCGAAGATGTCGCGACGCAATGCCATCGTCAAGGATCTGAATTCGGTGGAGACCCTCGGATCCGCATCCGTGATCTGTTCGGACAAAACAGGGACACTCACGGCCAACGAGATGACGGTGCAGGAGATCCGCACAAGCTCCGGGAGCGCGCTGGTGACAGGCGTCGGCTACCGTCCCGACGGCGAGGTACTGACCACGGGGGAGGATCAGCTCACCGAAGGGCGGTCAGTCCTGGTGGGCGGTTCCCTGACGTCCAACGCCGACCTGCGGGAGCAGGACGGCCAGTGGGAGATCGTGGGTGATCCGACGGAGGCCGCGTTCCTCGTGGCTGAACGCAAACTCGGCCCCACCCAGAGCCGGATCAATCGGTTCAGCCGTATTGGGGAGGTTCCCTTCACATCGGAGCGCAAGCGCATGTCGACTGTGCAAATGGATCACCAGGGCGATGATCGGTTGGCACTCATCACCAAGGGAGCACCTGATGTGCTGCTGGATCGCTGCACGCACATCATGCGCGGCGGCGCTGTCGAACTCATGGACAACACTGCCCGCTCCCGGGTCCTGAACGATGTGGAGGATCTGTCCAGCAGGGCAATGCGCACCATGGGCGTGGCCTTTCGTCAACTCACGGACGACGATCTTCCCGCCCATGCACGTCAGCGCAAAGAAATGTCGGCGGAGGAAGCAGAGCCGTTGGAGCGCAACCTGACGTGGGTGGGCACCGTCGGCATGATCGACCCTGCTCGCAGCGAGGCCCGTGACGCCGTCGCCGAGAGTCATCGGGCGGGCATCCGGGTCATCATGATCACCGGTGATCATCCCTCCACGGCATTGCGGATCGCCCAGGATCTTGGCATCGCAGTGCGAGGACAGTGTGCCATTACCGGCGCGCAGCTCGACGAGCTAGATGCTGATGGTTTCGCATCGATCGTGCGGAAGATCAATGTGTATGCCCGGGTGGCGCCCGAGCACAAATTGAGGATCGTGGATGCCTTGCAGGCGGACGGGCAGATCGTCGCGATGACAGGCGACGGCGTCAACGATGCCCCCGCACTGAAGTCAGCCGACATCGGTGTGGCCATGGGCGTCACCGGAACCGAAGTCACCAAGGAGGCTGCCTCCATGATCCTGACCGATGACAACTTTGCCACGATCGTCGCGGCAGTGGAACAGGGTCGAAGCATCTTCGACAACATCAAGAAATTTCTTCGCTACCTCCTGTCCTCCAATATGGGAGAAGTGCTGACGGTGTTCTTCGGAGTCGTTCTGGCTGGAGTGATGGGGCTGACTGAGGCCTCCACAGCCGGAATCGTTGTACCTCTGCTGGCCGTCCAGATTCTCTGGATCAACCTTGTCACTGATTCAGGACCCGCTTTCGCACTGGGAATCGATCCAGAGATCGACGATGTCATGGCCCGTGCACCACGGCGGATGGATGAGCGGGTCATCGACCATTCCATGTGGGGGATCATCGCGTTCGTCGGAGTCATCATGGCCGCTGTCACCCTGGTGACCATGGACATGTTCCTCGTCGGCGGGCTCATTCCCGGCGATGACAATCTCGAGGTGGCGCGAACCGCAGGGTTCACCACGTTGGTGTTTGCCCAGCTCTTCAACGTGTTCTCAGCCCGCTCCCCCATCACCAGCGCCTTCCGGGGAATTGGCACCAACAAATGGCTGCTGGGCTCGGTCGCCCTTGGCGCTGCGTTGCAGATTGCCGTCGTGCATGTGCCGTTCCTCCAAGTGGCCTTCAAGACAGCCTCCCTGGACTGGGAACACTGGCTGATTGCTCTGGCGATGGCCTCGCTTGTCCTGTGGGCTGAGGAGCTGCGCAAGCTGGTGGCACGCAGGCGCCGGCCGCAGAATCGCTGACCTGCGAACCTGCTCCTCAGAAGTGATGAGGGGTGGGGGCGGGCATCCGGCGCCCGCCCCGGTGGGGCGACCCCTGGCGCCGAGCCCGCGGGGCGGGGCGCCGCGCGGGGCGGGGGGCGCGCCCCGCGGGGTGGG
>JBQCZU010000068.1:0-5787 GCA_052089385.1 Arachnia sp. | reverse complement strand
GGAGTGGTCACGCCGCGTCGACGGAACGCAACCTCGCGACCAAGAGATCGAAGCAGTACGAAGCGAACTCAGCGAGCAACGAGCTGAAGTACGGCGCCTCCGCAAGCGGACCCGGGATCTCGAAGAGCAACTGACCATCGCAGCTACCGCGACCGCTGAACTACACGTGGAGAACCAGCTCCTTCGTGGCCACGACGCCACCAGAGTCGTAGTGCCGATGAAACGAACTCAGCCGCGGACTTAAACGTTCCCTCCGACATAACTTCACGCTCCACCCCGGCAATTAGATATTTGGCGTGACGACAGGGCTGCTGCTGGAAACCAGGTCGCGCCAAGAATGGGCCCTGCTCACCTCACCTTCGTAGGCCAAGAGATAGCCCCAGCGCTGTCCGCTGAAGTCCGGTTCTCCGAGCAATTGACGTACGTGCTGCTCTGCGGCACGGCGCTTGGCCTGAACGACCTCATCTGTGACGCCGGAGTCGGCCTTCCCTTCAATGATCCAGTGCACGCCATCAGTGTCTAGAGCCATGAAGTCGGGGAAGTACCGGTCACGGGGGGTGAAGGCGATACTCGCCTGATCTTTGGCTTGGAGCCGGTACCACCAGCGGATGTCCGGCGATTTGTCCATGAGTAGTGCCAGAGCGTACTCGCCGCTATAGGAGTCAAATGAGACGGCGTCGAACACCGAACGAACCCAGCCCCCATAGTGGCGATGAACCATGAACTCGCTGCGGTCAGCGACCTGCTCAAGCACCTCCTGACCGGGGCTTAGCGCGTAGGACTGCGATTGTGGCAGAGCAAGCCGTTCGATCGACGTCTGGGTCTGCGCTCCGGCCTCGTGCTTGCGGACGCACTCAGCAGCCAGCTCCCGCAGACGCCCGATCGCCGAAGCCATGGACTTCACGGTCCATTCCTCAATGCGCGAGTCCCTCATCAACGTCGGGATGATGTAGCCCTTCAGAGGGCCGATGTTCTGCGTAGTGCGCGGGATGCGCTGATCGCTGAGAACAGCGCGGAGCAGCTCCTGCTTTACCTGCTCCTCGCTCACCGGGGCCGAGTCGACATTGGCTTGTTCCATGACCTTCAGCTTGAGCCTGCGTTTGGCGCGGTCCACATCGACACGGTCTCGCTCAAGCACTTCACCGGCATCCGTGATCTTCTCGGCGGCCGCGCGGATGTCGCCTGCGGTGATGCTGCTGGTAAGGAAGGGTGTCAAGGTCTTTGACATCGACACCTTGGGGAAGTCGACGCAAAACGGCCCAGTTGCCTTCAGCTCGGCCTTGATGGAAATAAAGAGAGGATCAGGGGGCCTGAGCTCCTTTATAGGTTGACCGTCGGGAATAACGACAACCTGCACAGTGTCGTTCGGATCCGATGACGACGGAGCATCACCTGCGCCCGCGGCGTGCTCAGACCCTCCGCCCAAACCAACGATCGTGCCTTCCCCATCAGTTGACGGAGCGATTCCACCTCCGAAATGAGAAGCTCCCCCAGGCGTGCCGACGGGCGTGCCCAACCTTCCATCGGATGGTTTGGGTAGTCGGACGGGCGGCGCTTTGGGGTCGACGGCGTCGGTAAGTCCAAACTCCTTGAGCACGTTTTCGCTGGTGAGAACCTTCTTGATCGACCGGTGGCTCAGGATGTCGAGGGAATCAATGATTGAACTACCGACGCGTTTGCCGAACGGTAGGCGGAGGCCGCGTCCGATTGTCTGCTGTGTAAGAGTCTCCGAGGCCATGGCCCGCAGCGTCACCATCACCGCTACCGATCTGGTATCCCACCCCTCCTTGAGCTTGTTGACACTCACTATGGCCTGGACCGTGGAGTAAGGATCATCAAGCATATCCAGCCGTTTATGGGTGATGACGTCGTCGTGGGCATTGTCGACCTGCAGTACGGCGTCGTCCTTGCCGAAGTACGCGGGGGTCCGCAGCAAGGAAGCGACCTCGGTGGCGTGGGCTACGTCCGCGCAGACCACGAACAGAATCGGATGCACGAGTGGGACGTTGTTCGCTGCGGCGTAAGCACTGAATGCGGCTTGCTTGTTGCGCAGCAGCACCAGCGCGTCTTTGAGTTGGAGCTCTTCTCCCGCCTCATCGTAGCCAGAGGCTCGGTATGCAATCACAGGACTCTTGACCACGCCATCGCTGATCGCCTGCCAGAGTCGATACTGGAAGATGACATAGTCTTTGGGTGATGCCGAGGCTGTCAATCCGATCGTCGCAGCCGGCGCCAGATCGACAATCGCCTGTCGGAATGCCTTCGCGCTCGTCCCATAAAGGTGCGACTCATCAGCGATTACGACGAGGTCGTCCTGATGCTGGAGAAACTCGTAGAGGTTGCCAGCGGTCTCATCGAAGGTGCGAATCTTCCGCTGACTTGCCTGGACGCCCTCGCCAGTCGTCTCGCCGTCCAGTTCCTTGGGCGCGATCAGCTGCTGGATGTTGAAGACGAATAGCTGGACGGCCTCGTTCTGGCCAAAGAGCTGCGCGGACCCGGAAGACTGAGCCAGCCGCCAAGCGGAGTAGTCCTGCGGAGTTGTCACCTGGGGAGGCACATCAGCGCCCGCAATGTACCGGCGGGTGCCCGGCGTGAAATTCTGGACAGTCTTGTCTTGTACGACTGTTCCAGGCGTGACGACCATGACGTGTCGAACGCCCTGGCGGCGCACGTACTCGACGAAGGCAGCCATTAGATAGGTCTTACCAGCCCCGGTTGCCATGTCCAGGACTAACGGGGTGCCCGGGTCGTAGTCGCCGGTCAGCTCGATGACGAGATCCCGCAGCGCTTCGGCATTGTGGCGTCGTAGACCGAACCCACGTGAGATCTGATCGATTACAGCCTGGTCTAGCGTGAGGTTCAATAAATTCACACTCATGGCTGCTCCTCCTCGTCTGTACGGACTGCATCCAGGGGAACGACCTCGTGGAGGTCCTCAGCGCCGATGTTTCCAAACAAGTCGTCCGGGATATGCAGCACACGGACCGCGCGAGCCAGACGCCGCAACTTGGCCCGGATGTCCAGCTCACGCCCGGTCGCTGCGATAGTCAGGCCCTCATCCGGCTCCAGGTGGCTCGCGAGGTCAAGCGCCCTGTCAACGGTCAGCGTCCCCTCCAAAACGTAAAGTCGCATCGAGTTTTTCTGCCCGTGAAATATCGCGTGCTCCGGAGTCAGGAAGAATCCCAAGTTCGCCGCGACAGAGCGAATGAGAACCTCGCCGGTTGCGGCCTCTGTTAGCGTAACCAGGCCCAGCTCGGGTTTGTAGTCGAAAACCTGCGGCGCCAACGTGGCCATAACGAAGCCACCACCGCCGCGCCACTGAACCGCACCGTTCTTCTTCGCCGTTTTCGTTAGAGCCTTAAGCTGGCGGACGACCGAGCTTTCCTTCAGGTAGTCGGGATCGGCGGCTATTACCTTGTTAAGCAGAGAGGTGAACGCCTGGGCGCCCTCCGCTGTTATTCCTTCAGGCAGTTCGACACCGTCGGCGGGTTGACGCTCTCCACTAGCTGTCGTGATGCCGCCGGGGTCCTTGTCGTAGATGACCTTCTCCATGCGCGGCCGCGTATAACGCTCCATGGTTTCTGTAAGCAGTTCGCAAGTAACCCAGCGGCGACCCATCTTCTGGGCAACGGCAGCCGTTGTGCCGGAGCCGGCGAAGATATCAAGGACGATGTCTCCAGGGTCAGTTGCAATGCTCAAAACGCGCTCAAGTAGCTTCTCCGGTTTTGGGGTTGCGAATGGAGACTCGCTCGCAATCAGGGCCTTTACTTCGGCTTTAGCAGTGCGATTGGAGCCAACCTCAGAGTTGGGCCACCATGTCCGAGGTGGAACTCCTCCGGCAGGGATATACGTCTTCTTGCCGGGCGCTCCAGCGCCACCAGAGCCAGTGAAGTAGAACAACGGCCAGTCGCCTGCATCGTGACGCTGCTTGGCCGTGTGAGCAGCTTGCTCCAGAGGCACGGACAGCATCAACGCGGGAACTCCCTCGCGAACGTCATCTGGTTTCACCCCACAAACCTCGGCGCGGGACTTGGCGTCGTTAATTGTGCGCAGCTCGTAGTCGGCGTATTCAGAAACTGCGGTCAGAATGTCTTTCTGTCCTAGTGCCCAACACCGATTCCGCAGTGGATAGTGGAGGGCCCCAGTGAAAGGATTCTGGATCGCGTACACCATGCCCTGGTGCGTTCGGGCACCTGGTGCAGTTGGGCCGCCATTGAACCACCGCTTTGGGTCTCCGTCAGGCGACTTGTAAATGGCGTTCATCTCGGCCGGTCTCGGCAGCTTATTCGGCGCCCAGTCGGCTGAGCGCTGGTAAACGATGATGTAGTCGAAGTCCGCTGAGAAGCCATTTGAGTCATTGCGCAACGTGTCCGATTTTTGCCATGCCACGGTAGACACACAATTTCCCGCACCGAACACCTCGTCGAGCAGAAGCCTCATGCGGTGCACCTCAACCTCATCGAGGTGGACCCAGATGGTCCCATCTGGACGTAGAAGGTTGCGCAGGTGGAGAAGTCGGTCGCGCATCATCGTCAACCAGATGGAGTGTTCGAGGTTGTCCTCGTAGTTGACGAAGGTTTGGGCGGTGTTGAATGGCGGGTCAATATAGACGCACTTAACCTGACCAACGTATTTCTCGGCGAGTTCAGGGACCTTGGTTAGAGCTTCGAGGACGTCCCCCGACTCGCCGGCAATCAGCAAGTTGTCTCTCTGAGTCTTTAAATCAGCGCGCTCATAATACGTCTCGGAGTCATCTTTTGGTGTTTGCTCACCCAGGATCGTCTCCTGCGCAACAAGGGGGCGGACCTCGCAGTACCGCGGGTCACGCACGTCCACCCAGCTATAGCCGTACTTGCCCTTCTCGCTGGGAATCAGGGCCATATCCTTGTTGGTCCAGGTCAGCTCTAACCGTGCCCGCGTCATACGGCTCCTTCTTCAGCACTACGGGAAGCACCATTGGCTCCCGGGACCTCTTCGACCCTTTGGATCAGGTTACTGGGCCGCGCTCGTGTGTCGGGCCGAGGAGTGCCGCCCGCGGCGCTGGCGGTAGGTGGCTCTAGTCGCGATGCCCTCCAGCGTGGGTCACTATGCACAGAGCATCATGTCTCGTGAGACATCCGACTTGCGCATAAACGCGGGGTCCATGATCCGCAGTTTCGAGAGCTCCGTGCGGAGCCGCTTCAGGCCCTTGGTGTCATGAGTGGCGGCGGCGAACCGGCCGCGGAGCTCGTCGAGGAATAGCGGTTCAATGGTCTTGAGGATGTTGCTCTCGGTCGTGTAGTGCTCGCCGAGGTCGCGGCGGGCCTTGGCGGACTTCACGGCCTGGAAAAGGGAGCCGAAGATCGCCGGGGAGATGTCGGACCAGTTGAACGCGCACGCCCGGATGAGCAGTCGGCGCATGGCGCTGTCGAAGGAGGGGATCGCGGCGGGCTCGGCGAAGATTCCGCCGTTGACGTAGGGGAAGCGGGCGATGATCTCGTCGATGTTCTTTTGGCGCCGGTCGGTGGCGCGGTTCATCGCCTGGAAAAGGAACGCGAGCTGGGGGCCGAGATCGGTGCCGTCCTCGGCGGTCCGCCGTTCGAGGAACTCATAGAACAGGTCGCGTTCCCACACGCCGGAGTCGTCGGCGTACAGGCAGAACAGCACCCGCACGAGGAACACGGAGGCGTCGTGATCGTCGTAGCCGGAGTCGCTGAGAGCTTCGTAGAGGTCGGCCATGATGTTCGCGGCCTTGATGGAGGCCGCTTCCTGCTTCTGATCACCGAACGCGCGGGTCTGGTAGCCAGC
>JBQCZU010000067.1:0-5909 GCA_052089385.1 Arachnia sp. | reverse complement strand
ACCTGGGGTGATGAGCAGCTCCGCATCAGGGCCGAAGCCACGTCGGGCGTCGCGGATTTCCTCGACGTTGCGCGCAGCCTCAACAGCCTGGGGCCAGCTTTGGGTACTTCATCCTGGAGTGTTCTGTCCGCGATGGCGAGCCTGGGCAGTGTCGATCTCAGCCTCGCGCGGGTGGTCGAGCCGCACATCGATGCCCAGGCGATCCTGCATCAGGCTCGGGGCGTCGCACACGTGAGGGTGGATCCCGACGACCGTCAGACGTGGGGGGTGTACGCGGCCCATCCACCCGGGACACATGTTGATGCCATTCCATCCGACGGCGATGAGCGCGAGCCATGGACCGTCAGTGGTACGAAGCACTGGTGCTCTCTGGCCGATCAGGTGTCCCACGCTTTGATGACCGCGAAGACGCCCGAAGGCCACCAACAACTTTTCGCCCTCGACCTGCGGGGCGACGGGGTCACCGTGGAGATGTCGGACTGGAAGGCGTTGGGGCTTCGCGCCGTCACCACTGGCTCGATGAGGCTGGAGAATGCAGCGGCGTTCCCCGTCGGAGCGCCCGGGTGGTACCTGAACCGCCCCGGGTTTGCCTGGGGCGGCATCGTGGTGGCATCGATCTGGTTCGGTGCCGCTGCCGCGCTGGCGGGCCAGGTGTGGGCCGCTGCCAGGAGGAGAACGCCCGACCAGATTGCCCTCATGCATGTCGGTGCGTGCGAAACAGCTCTTGAGACCGCCCTTGGCTCTCTGCGTGCTGCGGCGGTCTCCATGGACGACCCCGACACCACCGTGACCGAGGCCGCCATCGTCGCAGCCCGCACCCGGGCCATCGTCGCGCACGTTGCAGAACAGGTGATGACCATCGTGGGCCACGCACTTGGGCCTGCACCCCTGGCCTTCAACGAGGCCCATGCGACGCGCATCGCAGACCTCACGCTCTACATCCGTCAGCATCATGCTGAGCGGGACCTGGCACATCTGGGTGCACTGGTCCTGGACGCCGCTGAGGGGACCGGCACATGAGCGCTCCGGCCCCCACCTTCACACACGGCGACGCAGGAACCCCAGAGTCCGTGTGGTGGTCCTCACCCCATTGGGATCAGGTGCCCCTACTGGATCTTTCCGCGGTCGCGAAGAAGTTCTCGCGTGTGGTGATCGTCTCCGCGCACCCGGACGACGAGACTCTGGGCGCCGGAGGATTGCTGGCCGACCTGTCCGAGATTGGTGTGCCCCTGACTGTTGTGGTGGCAACCGCGGGCGAGAAGTCTCAGCCAAACGCGACCAAAGAATCACAGGCATTGATGGCGCTACAGCGCCGTCGTGAGGTGGAACAGGCCGTGGGATGTCTGGCACCTGCTGCCCACCTTCTGCATCTGGGTCTGCCGGACGGTGATCTGGTGTCCCACGAGACTCAACTGGGCGACGAAATCACCCGGCTCAGCGACATCAACACTCTCATCCTCGCGCCCTGGATCGCCGACGGCCACCCCGACCATGACGCATCGGGGCGAGCGGCCATCGCCGCCAGTTCTGCCTCGGGCGCAGCGATCGCACACTTCCCGATTTGGCTGTGGCACTGGGACGCCCCGGAACACCTGCCGTGGGAACATCTGGTGATTGCAGAGACCTCACTGGCAGGCTGTTGGCGCAGACGCGATGCAGTGGCCTGCTTCACGTCCCAACTGCATCCTGCCCATGCGGGCTCTGACGCACTCGATGGGGCGCCCATCCTCGGCGCCTCCATGAAGGCCCGGTCACGGCGTCTCGTCGACGTCCTCATTGATGAGAACCATGCGCTTCCGATGCTGACATCCCGTGATCGGGTGCACCACACGGAATCCCGCAGCGCCCGGTTGGACACCATGTACGACGGTGGTTCAGATCCGTGGAACAACTGTGGGTCGTTCTACGAGGAGCGTCGGCGCGCCCTGGTGCTGGCCATGTTGGGTGCCGCCCGCTACAACCGAGTGCTGGAGCTCGGATGCGCTGATGGATTCCTGACCGCAGCCCTCGTGGATCGCGCCAACGAAGTGCTCGCATTCGACACCAGCCCCCGCGCGGTGGCGGCCGCCAGAATCAACGCTCCGTCAGCCGCCGTGCATCAGGGTGATCTGCCGGGAGTGATTCCCGGGGGAGCGGAGCGCTTCGATCTCATCGTCCTCTCCGAGGTGGGGTATTTCCTGTCCGCAACGGAGCTCCTGGCCACGCTCCGTCGCGCCCGTGCAGTGCTCTCGCCGGGCGCTGAGCTGTTGCTCTGCCACTGGCAGCACCCCACGAAAAAGGTGCCTCTTGACGGTGAACTGGTGCATCAACAGGCGCGGGACTTCATGGGGGCACAGCCGCGCGCCAGCTACCGCGACCCTGATCTGTGCATAGAGATCTGGGGCGATGCGCCGTCGGTGGCGGCGTCTGAGGGCCGGGTATGAAATCTGTTGCGCGTGTCGTCGTGGCCATTCCCGCCAAAAATGAAGAAGCCCTGCTGGGTGACTGCCTCGCCAGTGTCCAGGGAGCTGTTGATGCTCTGCACACGGTGCGCCCAGACGTGGCAGTGGTGATCGTGGTGGCACTCGACGGATGCACGGATGGTTCCGCGGGGGTGGCAGCTCGAGCAGGAGTGCATACGGTGACGCTCGGCGGCGTGGGGGTTGGGATCACTCGCGACTCCGCCATCATTCATGGATTGTCCCTGCTGATGGCGACGCCAGACGCCCTTTCCGAGAACGATGTCTGGCTCGCCTGCACCGATGCGGACTCGTTGGTGCCGACGACGTGGTTGATCCGTCAAGTGATGTGGGCCGAGAGCGGCATGGATCTCGTCATCGGCACCGTTGCTCCCCACGGTGAGGTCGAACCAGCGGTACTGGCACTGTGGCACAGCCAGCACCTATTGATGGAAGGTCATCCCCACATCCATGGTGCCAACCTTGGAATGCGGGCTGACAGGTGGCGCGCTGCCGGGGGTTTTGGGCACTACACCGTCGGCGAGGATGTGGCGCTCGTGGGGAGGGCGCAGGCCAACAATGATCGCTGGGTGGCGACCGACACCACACGGGTCGCAACCTCTGCGCGGCTGCAGAGCAGAGCCGAAGGCGGATTCGCCGACTACCTCAGCGCAATGAGTGAGACCACATGAGAATCGCCCTGCTCGGGCCCTCCCGCAACGCCGTGGCGCAACCGTTTGCCGGAGGTCAGGAGTCTTACGTTGCGACGCTGTCTGTCGCGCTTCGTGAACAGGGACACCGGGTCATCCTGTTTGCAGCGCACGGCTCAGATCCAACGCTTGCCGATGAGACGGTCTTCTATCCGCAGCTACCGCGGCTGTCGGAAGTGGCGGCCCTTGACTTCCAGCTGCCCGAACCCGGATTCCTGCGCGATCAGCATGCCTTTCTTGGTGCCGTCGACACCCTGATCACGCGACGCGAGGACATCGACGTGGTCCACAACAACTCCCTGCACCACCTTCCGCTGGCGGCCAGCCGTGCGATCGGACTCCCGTTGGTCACCACATTGCACACCCCGCCGTTCCCCTGGATGGAGCTGGGGGTGGCACTCTGTGATCCGCGGGCCAGCTTCGCGGCGGTCAGCGCAAACCTTGCGGATCAATGGACGACGCTCTCAACGCCACCGGACGTCATCCTCAACGGAGTTGCAACGAGCAACTTTGCTCCCGGGCAGGGCGGCACGGATGCCGCTTGGGTAGGGCGGCTGGTCCCCGAGAAGGGTGCCGACCTTGCCGTGCGTGCCGCGCGTCGCGCCGGGTGGCCCCTGCGACTGATCGGCCCCATCGGCAATCAGGAATGGTTCGATGGATGTGTGCGTCCGGCGCTGGGGCAACACATCACCTACGAAGGTCACCTCACCCAGGCCGATGTGGCGCTCGCACTGGGGGCGGCCGCCGTGACCCTGATGACACCCCGATGGCCGGAACCGTTCGGGCTGGTCGCCGTCGAATCCGCGCTGACAGGCACGCCTGTGCTCGCTCTTGACAGGGGAGGGCTGCGCGAAGTCGTCCACCAGGAGATGGGCGTGCTGGTCTCGCCGCGTCAGAGCGAGGACGAGACGGTCGCCGCGCTGGCAGCGGTTTTCGACGAGGCTGCTGCGCTGCCCAGACAGGCGGTGAGGGAACGGGCCATGGCTCGATTCTCGATTGAGCGGATGGTCGCGGACTACGAGCACATGTATGAGCGGGCCATGGCCCGATGGTGATCGGCTACTACGTGCATCACCACGGTGCCGGACACCTCACCCGTGCACGTGTCATCGCGTCGTCGTTGCGAAGCCGGGGAGCGGAGGTCGTTCTGATGGGCTCTGATCTGCGCGGTGCGGAGGGGGTGGCTCTCCCGCGTGACAACGACGGCTCGATCCCCTTCAAGGATCCGGACGCATCCGCTGCACTGCACTGGGCGCCCCTGGGCCATCCCGGGTTCTCTGCGCGCATGGCGGCCATCGCAGCATGGGTCAAGGCCCGGAAACCGCAGGTCGTCGTGGTGGACGTCTCAGTTGAAGTTGTGGCACTGCTCCGTCTGCTGGGCATCCCCACCGTCGTCGTTGCCCAGCCCGGGGACCGGACGGACGACGCCCACACACTGGCCTACCGGTGCGCCACGGCGATCCTGGCCCCATGGCCGGAAGATGCTGATCCGTGCCCCGCCCTGCGGGCCTTCGCCCACAAGGTGACGCACACCGGTGGGATCTCGGGGCTGCAGGAGCGCGAGCGAACACCACAGGTGGGTGTGGTGCTGACAGGTGGCGCTCACGAGAGTGACGGCTCGCAGTCACTGGCCAATCAGCTTCCACACATGCGATGGGTCGAGGCTGGCGGGCAGAACTGGGTTGACGATGTGGGTGCGCTGCTGGCACGGGCGCATGTCGTGGTGAGTCATGCTGGTCAGAACGCCATCGCTGACATCGCCGCCATCGACGTGCCTGCGGTGGTGTGTCCGAGGCCCCGTCCGCACTCCGAACAGGTCCACCTCGGGGCTGAGTTGGACCGGCTCGGCTACGCCTCCGTCGCATATCCCGAACAAGGCCCGCCGCTCGACTGGGTCGCGCTCGTGCATGACGCGATGCAACGTCCATCACAGTGGTCCCGCTGGGGCACGGCGTCGGCACCGACCCGAGCCGCTGAACTCATCGAAAGGATCGCGCATGTCTGAGGTGTGCATCGTGACGGTCGCCCACGGCCGGCATACCCACCTGGGCAATCAACTCCGGCTGCTTGCACTGTCAGATCCCGCCAGCACCCACGTCGTCGTGGCAATCGACGATGACTTCATCGAGAACGTCGTGGAGGGTCATCGCGGCCCCCGGACGGTGGATGTGGTGTCCATCGATTCCCACGTGGACGGCCTGCCGCTCGCGAAAGCCCGCAATATGGGAGTCAGGCACGCGCTGGCGGGCGGTGCTGACGTGGTTGTCCTGCTTGATGTCGATTGCGTTCTCGCGACGGGCACCCTGGATCGGTATGTCGCGGCTGCAGCCTCTTCGCCGGATGCCCTGTTGTGTGGTCCGGTGACCTACCTGCCCGAAGGGTCCCGGGTTCCTGATCAGCCTGCTCTCCTGGAGGGGTTCCGCAGCCCCCATGTCGCTCGGCCCGACCCGGAGAGGGGACAGATCTGGAAGGGCGGCAATCATGATCTCTTCTGGTCGCTCAGCGCCGCGTTGACCCCGTCAACATGGGTCCGAATTGGCGGCTTTTGTGAAGACTATGTGGGCTACGGAGGCGAAGACACAGACTTCTCGTGGATGGCGCGGTCCCGCGGAATCGATCTGGCGTGGGTGGGTGGCGCCGACGCCTACCACCAGCACCACCCAATTTCAGCGCCGCCCGTTGAACACCTCGACGCCATCGTTCGCAATGCCCACCTCTTTCACCAACGGTGGGGGCAGTGGCCCATGCGCGGCTGGCTCCA
>JBQCZU010000066.1:0-5911 GCA_052089385.1 Arachnia sp. | reverse complement strand
TGCCAGAGTGAAACGCATGACTGACACCAACGAAAAGTCCATGTCCGATGTGCTTGAACTGCTGGGCAAACAGCACGTGGCAATGCTCACCACCCTCGATGAGGGCCACATGGTCAGCCGCCCCATGGGCGCCATGAAACCTGATGAGGACGGCACCATTTGGTTCTTCACCTCCACGGGTTCGGACAAGGCCCTCCAGATCGAGGCCGACAACCGCGTCAACCTGACCTATGGCGACGGCGATTTCCTCTCCGTGCAGGGCACCGCGGAGATGGTCCAGGACCCTGCCCTGCAGCGCGAGAAGTGGAACAAGCCCACCGAGGCGTGGCTGCAGTGCGAGCCCGAGGATCCCCAGGTCTCACTGATCAAGGTCACCCCCGAGACCATCGGCTACTGGGACACGCCCACCGCCGTCGGCTCGATTCTCTCAACGGCCAAGGCGCTCATCACCAACGAGCAGCCCGACGGCGGGGAACACGGCATCGTGGACGCAGGCAGCTGATGCGCGCCCTCACCTGGCAGGGCCTCGAGAAGGTCAGCGTCGAGGAGGTTCCGGATCCACGGATCCAGGAACCCACCGACGCGATTGTCCGTGTCACGTCCACCGCCATTTGCGGCTCCGATCTGCACCTCTACGGCGTGCTGGCCCCGTTTTTGACCGCCGGTGACATCATCGGCCACGAGTTCATGGGCATCGTCGAGGAGGTGGGAGCAGACGTAACCAACATCCGCGTCGGCGATCGAGTGGTGGTGCCGTTCACCATTTCGTGCGGTGCCTGCTGGATGTGCGAGCGTGGCCTGTTCTCCCAGTGTGAGACAACGCAGGTGCGCGAGTACGACAAAGGTGCTCAGCTGTTCGGCTACACCAGCCTCTATGGCGCCGTGCCAGGTGGACAGGCCGAATTCGTTCGGGTGCCGCACGCAGATTTCGGGCCCATCAAGGTGCCGAACGAACTCCCCGACGAGCGGTTCCTGTTCCTCTCCGACATCCTGCCGACGGCATGGCAGGGCGTCGCCTATGCCGACGTCCAGCCCGGCTCCACAGTCGCGATCATTGGACTCGGACCGGTGGGATAGTTGGCGCTACGGTGCGCACAGGAGCAGGGCGCGGGACGGGTGATTGGTGTCGACCTCGTGCCCGAACGTCTCGCACGGGCCCGTTCGTTGGGAGCCGAAGTCGTGGATTCCAGCGCCACGGATGACGTCGCACAGGCGTTGAAGGACATGACCAGGGGTCGCGGCCCGGATTCCGTCGTGGATGCCGTCGGTATGGAGGCGCATGGCAACCCCGTCGCCAAACGCATCATCTCGATGGCATCGCGGCTCCCCAAGCCTCTGGCGCAGCCCGCCATCGAGAACGTCGGCATCGACAGACTCGACGCCCTGCACACCGCCATCGACGCCGTCCGCCGCGGCGGCACCGTCTCCCTCTCAGGGGTTTACGGCGGGGCCATCGATCCGATGCCGCTGATGACCATGTTCGACAAGGGCATCACCATGCGGATGGGTCAGTGCAACGTGAAGCACTGGTCGGGCGATCTGTTGGCGAAGCTCGTGGATTCCGACCCGTTCGGCGTCGACGACCTCACCACGCATCGTCTTCCCCTGGACAAGGCCCCCGAGGCCTACAAAATGTTCCAGGAGAAGTCCGACGGCTGCATCAAGGTGGTCCTCACACCCTGACCCCGGGAGTGGGGATACGGACACGTCGCCCTCATGGCACGCCACAATGGTGTCCATGATGTCCACCTCGCTCCACACATCCCCACGGCCGGAAGTTGTGAGGGCGAGGAAGCACGCGCCTCTGCGCAGATGGGTCACGACGTGGGGCAGGGCCGGGGCAATCGCCCTGGCCTTCGCCGTTCAACTGTTCATCTTTGCGGCGGCGCTGACATTCTTCGCCGACTGGTCTTCTTACATCCTGGCCATCCAGAGCGCCCTGGCGATCATCGTGATGCTCTTCATCCTCAACGGGCGACGCGAAACCACCTACAAGCTCGCATGGATCATCCCGGTACTCACCGTGCCGCTCCTGGGTGCGGTGTTCTACCTGTTCTACGGTGCGGCCGTGATGACGAAATCGCAGCGTGCACGCTTGAGCACTGCAACTGCTCGCGCCGAGGACGCATTGAAACTCCTACCGGCCGCAGATCTTCCCTCCGATGAGGTGGCTCCGCCCGTCAGGCGCCAGATCACCTACCTGCGCAACACCACCCAGTACCGGGTGTTCGAGGGAACAGACACCACGTACTACCCGCTCGGCGAGCTCGGCTTCGACGCCATGATTGAAGCCATCGGCTCGGCCAAGCGATATGTCTTCGCGGAGTACTTCATCGTCGAGGGTGGAAAGATGCTTGACCGGATGATCGACGCCCTGGCCGCCAGGGCCGCCGACGGTGTTGACGTCCGCTTCCTCTATGACGATTTGGGCAGCTTCTTCACTCTCCCTGTCGATTTCAAGGATCGTTGCGAGAGAGCCGGCATCTCCGTCATCCCCGTGAACCCGGTGGGACTGGGGTTCACCCTGACATTCCAGAACCGGGATCACCGCAAGATTCTCAGCATCGACGGCGAGGTCGCGTTCACCGGAGGCATCAACATCGCCGATGAGTACATCAACGAGGTCGTCCGCTTCGGGCACTGGAAGGACACGGTGCTCCGGGTGGATGGCCCCGGAGCCTGGGCCCTGACCGTGATGTTCCTGCAAATGTGGGAACTGGTCACCAAGTCTCGCGTCGACTACGAACCGTTCCTCCCCGCCGTCCACAAAGTCATCGAGTCCCCCGACAGTGAGCCCGATGCAGGATCGCCCGGAGTACCCGCTAGACATGTTCCCGGTCTGGTGGCACCTTTCGACGATTCGCCATTCGATGGGCTCTCGCTCGGGTCGGACTGCTACCAGCACCTCATGCAGGCCGCCACTCGCAGCGTCGACATCTTCACTCCGTACCTGGTCCTGAGCGATTCCATGGTGGCCCAACTCGCCTCCACCGCCCGCTCCGGCATTCGCGTGCGCATCGTTGTTCCCGGCATCCCGGACAAGTGGTACGTCAATCTGGCAACGCATTCGTACTACCGACCCCTCATGGAGGCCGGTGTCGAGGTGTACGAATACACCCCGGGATTCATTCATGCCAAGTCGATGCTGGTGGATGACAACCTGGGGTTGGTGGGCACGATCAACTTTGATTTCCGCAGCTTCTATCTCCATCAGGAGTGCGCGGTGTGGATGTTCAACAGCCCGGCGCTGGCCGGGCTCAGACTCGACGTGGAGGACACTGTGGCGGTGTCCCACCGGATCGTGATGGAGGATCTGACGGACACCAACATGGTGAAGAAGCTGTTCCAGGCGATTCTGCGGGTGTTCGCGCCGCTGTTGTAGACCCACATGCGTGGTTGCTGGTCAAAGTTCTCTTCCACAGGTCCACTCCCTATCCTCGACACATGCCGTTCACCCCCGCCCACGTCGCAGCAGTACTGCCGCTGCGTGGACGGTGGGGTCTTCCCTTCGCAGCTCTCGCCGCGGGAAGCATGAGCCCCGACCTGCCCTACTTTTTGCCGTTCTCCCTTTCGCGGGCTTCGACGCACGGCATCTGGGGTATTGCGACATGGGACCTGCTCTTCGGCCTAGCCCTGTGGTTCGCATGGCGCTGGGCGTCGCCCGCGCTCCATGACATGGCACCGGGAATCATTCGACGTCGTTGGCGGATCACCAGCGGCACGGGTTTTCGATGGTGGATGGTTCCGCTGGCAGTGATGATCGGCTCAGCCACGCACGTCCTGTGGGACTCCTTCACCCACTCGGGGTACCCCGGGGCCTCCATCGACGTGCTGTCCGCCGTGTATCCCAGCCCCATCGGGCCCATGCTCGGCTACAAATGGCTGCAATACATCAGTGGCGCTGCAGGACTGGCCATCGTGGCGTGGGTGGGACTGCGTCAGCCTGTCCGGGCCACCTCTCCGCGGCGTCTCCCCCTTCTCGCAGGAATCGCGCCAGCCGTGTTCCTGGCCGGTGCCCTTCTGGGAGTTGCGTTCCGGCTGGGCGCAATGGAAGCGCCTGCAGGTCGCATCGATCTGGTGATTCTCAGTGTCGTCTCCTCCATCAGCGGAGCAGGCCTGGCTCTGGTGATGCTCTGCACCATCCATGCCCTCGTGGCGCGGTCCCACTACGGACGAATCTCTGAGTCGCCAGAGCGCTGGTCCTGAAGAATCAGGCCTGCGTCGCCCATTCCATGGCGCGCACTGCCGATGGGTTCTGAGCGACTGCTCGCGCAAGTTCTTCGGCGCCATGCGGTGCCAGCGATCCCAAAAGGCCGTCGGTGAGCAGTGTTGGGAGTGGGCGCGCAAGCCCGGCCAGCGCGCCGCTGTCCCCCAGAAGCCCCAGTGTTTTCGCCGTGTCCCGGGCCATCTTGCCGCGAAGCTTTTCCGGCTCGAGACGGTTGGTACGCCACAGCGTGCTGGAGTACTGCGGGTCACTCAGACAGGAGTCGTAGTACACCTCTGCGGCGTCCCGTAGCTGTTCATGGAGTGCATCCGCCCCGATCAGGCCGACGGCTGCCACCACGTCCCTGCCGGCGAAGAAGCGTTTCACGATGCGCTGTGTCTGGCGGGTATCAGCGCGCAGACCGTACTGTCGTCCCTCAATCACCAGGGCGAGCCAGAAGCCGACGAAGCGGTCGCCGTCGTGCTTCTTCCCGTAGCGTGCCAGCGCCAGCGCAGGGTGCAGGGCGGGCGACTGTCCATCATCCACGTCGGGGCTCCTCACGCTGGCCCCCGAGAATTCGAAGCGCCACGTCGCCTGTGCTGTCCAACGTCACTTTCCACATGTCCACGACGGTAGCCGACCCCGCGACGTCACTCCCCGGATTCCGCTTGGGAGGACTGGAGAAGGGCGGTGACGTAGGCACTCAGGCGTTCACTCACGACGGGGGGCTGCAGACCGGTGGCCGAGATTTTGTCGAGCTTCAGCGCGCTGTTTCGCGGTCGAGGAGAGACAAGGCGGCCAGCGCTTTGTGCGGTGTACTGCTCGGTGGAGACCGGCTTCACAGCGTCGCGGTCGCGTCCGCAGATCTCAAACACATCGCCCGCGACATCCGCCCAGGACTGGATGGGTCCTGATCCGGTGACGTTGTAGGTGCCGTGGGGCGCGCCCGCGTCGAGGAGGTGCACGATGGCAGCGGCGAGATCATCGGTGAAGGTGAGCCGACCGTACTGGTCATCCACCACCGTCGGGGAAACGCCTCGCGTCGCGAGGTCCTTCATGACCGAGACGAAGTTTCGTCCCTCGCCGATCAGCCAGCTGGTGCGTGCCACGTAGTGCCGCGGCACCTGTGCAACCAGGGCATCGCCCGCGGCCTTCGTCTGTCCGTAGACACCGAGTGGCGACGGTGGTTCGTCCTCGTCGTGCTCGGGGACGGTGCCGTCGAAGACGTAGTCGCTGGAGACGTGCACCAGTGTGATGCGGTGTTCCCGTGCGATCCGACACAGCCGTGCAACCCCGGTGACATTGACTTCCCAGGCGGCTCGACGCCCCTCGCTGGTCTCTGCCTCATCCACCGCTGTGTAGGCGGCGGCGTTGATGATGGTGCCGATCCGGGACCAGTCGACGGCATCGAAGGAGACAGGATCGCTGAGGCTGAACTCCGGTCGGCGAAGACCCTGCGCGCCGGGAAGCAGCTTCAGCAGGGAGCGCCCCAGTTGGCCGTCGGCTCCGATCACGACGGTGGCCCGCTCCGGCAGCGGCGTCACATCGGCCAGGGCCGGATGGGCGACGTCGGCCTCCGACATGGTGGCTTCCTCGAGCGGGATGGGCCACTGGATGGCGAGGGTCTCGTCGGCGAGGTTCACGTAGCCGTACTTGAGCCGCTTGTCCGGGCTCCAGTGGTCGTTGACCAAGTAGGAGTAGACCGTC
>JBQCZU010000065.1:0-7170 GCA_052089385.1 Arachnia sp. | reverse complement strand
GCGAGCGCCGATCAAACTCAGGACCGGGCCGTTCACCACGAAACGCGAAGAGCCCCTTAACCCGGCTTGTTTCGCCAGGCCACGAAACGTCTGATGGAAATTGGATGGACGCATTCTGGTGCCTGCAGTGGTGATCAGCAGCGCGGGACAGGCTACTGCTGGCAGGAGCCGGTCACGTTGGTGGAGGTAGCCGGTCAACGCTTCAACAACACTTGGGTGCAACGGCAGCATCCGGATCTTGTCGTACTTGCCTGTGACCGTCAGGGTGTGAGCCTGTTGGTCGAAGCTGGCGACGTCCAGGCCGAGGGCTTCCCCGGTGCGGATCCCGGTGGCGGCCATCAATCCGATCAATGTGCGGTAGGTGGCAGCCCGCAGTTCTGAGCGAAACAGATCAGTGGCCGCCAGCAACGCCTCAATCTCCTCTGGGGTGTAAATGTAGGGGGCGACGCGGGTTGCCCTGGCCGGGAGGAGCTTGGCCGGCGGGACCTCAATGCTGGGGTCCAGGAGGTGGGCCCACTTCGCGAAGCACCGGATGGCGGAGAGTCTCAGCGCCTGCCAGCGTGGTGAGGCCCCGGTGGGGGCCGTCGCGAAAGCGAGGGCATTCTCGACGGTGATGCCGTCGGCGTTGTGCTCAATCAGCCAGGCAAGGTAGCGATCCATTGTGTATTCGATGTGGTGGAGTTTGTATCCCAGAGCGCGGCGAACCCTGAGGTACTCGGCAACCATGTTGCCCAGTTCTTCCGAGGTGGTACTCATCACTGACCGCCGACGCCCGGCCATGGCCTGGCCAGCTGCGCCAGCCTGGTCTGGTCGGTCTTGGCGTAGATGACGGTTGTGGAGGCGCTGGCATGACGAAGCAGGTGTGCGACCTCTTCCAGACTCGCTCCCGCGTTGAGGGTGCGGCTGGCTGTGGTGTGACGCAGCCGGTGGGCATGGATAGTGCTCAGCCCGGCCCGCTGCGCAGCCCGGCCAACGATGCAACTCACTGACGAGGGCGCCATCTCGGTAAATGGTGCGCGTGCTCTGATGAACACGGCCCGAGAGGTGCTCCGGGGGCGTCCGTGGTGCAGGTACTCCACCATTGCCTCCCCGACGTCGATCGGCAACGGAAGCCGGTCGACCCGATCGCCTTTGCCGTGGATGAGCAGGGTCCCGGCCTGCCAATCCAGGTCCTCAAGCCGCAGCCCGGCGACCTCGGCGCAGCGCAGGCCCAATCGGTGGAACACGGTGATCACCGCGTAATCGCGGCGCCCCACCGGGGTGCTGGTGTCGCAGACCGCCAGCAAGGCATCGACCTGGGCTGGAGTCAGCGCCTGCGGTAGCCCGGACAACCGGCGGTTGAGCACCGCCGGAATCGCGTCAGCCAACCCCACTTCGACCATCTGCTGCTCGTGGAGGAAACGCAAGAACGACCGCAAGGCGCACGCTGTCATCTGCGCTGTCTTGCGGGTCATCATCGGCAAGGACGCGGACACGAACCGGGCGACGTCGTTGGCGCTCAACCCCGCGAACTCCAACTGCCCATCGACGCCAGTTCTGTGCTTCACGAAGGGCGTGACCCAGTGTGAGTACGCCTGCGTTACGGGAACACTCACACCACGCTCCTGCCTCAGCCACCGGCGGTACTGGGCCAGCGCCACCTCGCTGGGTAAGGACGGCTGTACCACCAGCGCCGCAGGCACCACACCTTGTAGACGTAGATAGCCAAGCACTGGAGCCAGCGCCTGCAACGAGTAGTTGTGGGTGTGACTTGCCCGGCGAGCCGCCAAGAATCGCTCAATCACAGGCCCCGTCAAGTCCTGCGGCATCAGAGCTTCGGAAGTCATCCACCGCGACAGATGGGCTGCGAGCTGGACCTGGATCGTCGCAGAGGTCGACGCGTACCCGAGGAGTGACAGCTCCTCAACCAGCCCTGACGCGTATCGGGCCAGCGGGCCAGTGAACCGAACATGGGTCGGATCCGAAATGGAGTGCATGAGCGTGGTTCCTTCCAGTAAGAGAAGGAACCACCATCCCCGAAGAACCCCCGGATTATGCCGACCTCCAGACCCCGGACCACCCCCCGGCTAGGCGCAACGCAGCAACATCGGCATAACCAGGACCTCGGCATAAAAGGGGTCCATCACAATTCTGACGGTCTCGATGGTTTCGACGGCGGCGTTCTTGTAGCCGGTGAATCCGTCCATGGCGACCACCTCCACGGTGTCGCGGAACTGCTCGGTTTGGGCCTCCAGCCAGGTCTTGAACGCCTTCTTCGAGCGGCCCTCGACCACCGCGAGCAGCCGGGATGGGCCGGTCTTGTCCCTTGTCGGAGTCAAGTCGATGATGACGGTGACGTACTTGTCGCCGAAGCGGGTATGGCGCCACACGTGCTCATCCACCCCGACAGTGGTGACGCCGTCGAGGCGGGTTGGGTCGTCGATGAGGAGTTCGGTGGCGGCGGCCAGGATCGCGTCGTGGCAGGTGTTCCACGCCACCCCGAGGTTGGCGGCGATACGGGCCACCGACATGCGGTCGATGACCACGGATTTGACCGCCAACGTGACCGCATCACGGGAGAGCTTGCCCCGAGCCGGTGCTGCCACCTTCAAGTCATGGCGCCAGATCCGCCCACACGGTCGACACCGGTACCGCGGCGCAAGCACCTCCAGGATCGTCGGGTGCCACCCGAACGGAACATGCGCCAGCCGACGCACCGTGTTGTCATGTCGACCGCCCTGCTGGCCGCAGCCCGGACACGGCGCCGGCGTCGTCGTCGGGACGCACGTCAGCACGGTGTGATCGGGTTCGACCTGCTGGGACAGCACCGACAGGCCGAGACGGTCCAGTCGGCAGAACTGATCAAGGCAAGGTGGGGTAGCGTTTCGCACAAGGGCCCTTGGGTTGGTGAGTAGAGACGTAAGACATCTCCATCCTTGCAACTCGAGGGCCCCCTCACATCACCAGACCCGCCGGCACTGTAAACCCGTCACCCACTCTCGATTGTGAAGAGCCTCATAACAAGACCTTCGGCTATGATCACCTGCCGAAGGACGAGCCGGAGAGGCTACCGAAAACTACTTGGAGGTGAGGTTAGGCCATACGCCCGCCGATTAGCAGCCTGCTGTCGAGATGCAGCCGACTTTCCATAAACGGCCTCGTATGAAACATACGGGGAAACGTGCGTGTCTCATCCCTCGTCGGCGATCGGCGGATGAGACTCGGAATCATGTAGTCGAGATGCTCTACACTTTATACAAATAGCGCTCTAAATAATATACAGATCAGAGTAGCGTGTTCGCGGCGTGGCGAGGGCCTGTTGTGAGAGTGCGATGTTATCGAGAATCCGAGCGGGTGGGTGGGGGCTAGCGTGACGGGTGCTAGCTACTTAGCGGTCTTTAGTCCAGGTGTAAAGCTTCCTCCCAACGATTGTTAGCGTGGCGGCGAGGCTGCCGGTCAGGGTCGCGATCAGGCAGGCGGCGACGCCAACCATGATATGGGTGAGGAGCCATCGCGCCTCAGGCGCCGTCGTGTGCGCCGTGGTGATAGCGAGGGTGACAGTTGTGGCCAACGCACTCGCCGGAACCGCCCAGCACAGGGTCTCCAGCCCCAACTGAATACGCTGCTGCCAGCCGTGGACGCCGAGGTGTTGGCTAAGGCTGAGCTCGATACGTCGGGTCCGAATCATGGTGTAGCCCAATGCTGCAGAGATGGCGGCGCCGATGATGGGGAGCCACCGGGTCGAGCGGGTCTGAAGGAGGGTGATCGTCGGTGTTGGAGTGCCGAATGTGGAATTGAGCTGTTGGCGCGTCGCGTTTTCAGTTCCTGGGACGATGGCTGTGTCTAGGAGCGCGAGGCTCGCGTCGTCGTGGGGCCAGATCGTTACCCAGCAGGCATCGAACCGTCCGAAGGGCGGGACCGGTTGGACGGCGGCGGAGGCGAGCTGGCTGTTGCGTCCGTCGTCAGGGTAGGGGAAGGTGCCCGCTACGACGGCCGAGGATCCATCAGCTATGGCAAGCGGTCCGCTGCCGAATCGGGTGGCCATCACCTCTGACAGCCACACTCCGGGCGGACCGGAGGGGTGGGCGTCGAGCACCGCGGCAACGTCGCCGGCGGCATCGTAGAGTGCAGGTTTGGAGTGCGGGTAGGCGAGCACGTCGAGCCGGTCGGGTACCTCGCGCAAGGCGATGGTGCCGACGACCCCTTTGAGCCTTCGCAGCGCTATGCATTGCTGACCGTTGATGCCCGCCGGCGCGGCGATGATGTGGGTCGCGCCACCGCCGGTGCGGACCGCGCGTTGGTCGGTGAAGACTTGTTGCACGGCAAGTGCATCTTGCAGCACGGTGCCAGTGAGGATCACCAGCAGCGCAGCCGCAGTCAGGACCGCTCGGGTGGTGCCCGAGTTGATGTTGCGGATGGTCTCGGACATTATCGACGCCCATTTCATGGCGCCACCGGGTCGAGCTGAAGGATCTGGCCGCATCTGCTTCTCAGGATTTCATCATGGGTGGCCAGTACAACGATCCGCTCCTTTGACACCATCTCCCCGATCACGTCGCCGATGGTGTGTGCGGTGTCTCGGTCGAGCTGCGCGGTGGGTTCATCGATGAGGATCACGTCGTAGGCGCTCGCAGCTGCACGAGCTAGGCAAATCCTTTGGGCCTCCCCGCCGGACAGTCGACGAAACTCCCGCGTTGCTACCTGCGCAAGCCCGAACTGATCAAGTACATCTCTCGCCTGCGGTTCGGCCTGACGTCGCGTAAGCCCCTGCGCGAGGAGGGGGAGGACGACCTGATCGAGTGCGGTGCGTCGTGGGGCGCCGACGGGATTCTGCATTATCCACCCAATCCGGTCCACACCAGTGGCCTCGACGCTGCCCATGCTGGCACGCAGCCCGCCGGAGAGTATCGACAACAGCGTGCTTTTCCCAGAACCTGATGGCCCAACCAAGCCGTATAACACACCGGGTCGAAGGTCGAATGACACGTCCTCAAATAGTGGAGGTTGACCCGGGAACCGGTGTCCCAGCGATTCGGCTACGAGCCGCACGTGGCATCCTGTGCGGGATATACATCCACAGCAGGCGGCGGGTCATCTTCCAACCGCACATAGGTCAGGCCTAAGGCGGAACTGACGACCTCCACCGCGACGGGTGATCCGGCGCTCAGCACACACACCCGCGCTGAGGCATCTCGAAGCACTGCGGAAGGCGGTACCGCGTAGACCGCAATCGGCGACGCAAGACGCAAGGCCCCACTGACCTGCACGGCTTCCCCATCACCCTGGGCGATGGCAGCAGTCACCTCTACCGTCGACAGCACTGCCTTGATGTTCTTGGGAGTGGCCAACCCAAGGCCCTCGTCTAGCTCAACTGTCGTCGCTCCAACGGTGAGGGTGCGGGCCCCATCGAAAAGGTCCGCGGGAGCAGAAAAGCTCACAGCAGCGCTGCCGGAGCCGGCCGTCGCGATCGCCGCACCATCAGCGATGTCCTGCCCCGCAGTAAGAGGGCACTCCGTGATGGCAACCTCATCCTCAGGCAACCACACGATCTCACCCAACCGAAAAACACCGTCTTCTACGGGCACCTGGGCCTTGGCCGCGACCTTCTTCCATGCGGCGTGGGTGGCGGCGTCGTACCGCCCAGAAAGGGCCACTTCCCCACCCAGATGGTCCAGCGCACGCTGCAAGTTCATCACGTCTTCGCCCTCGTCACCCAGTTCCAGGTCCCGATGCCACGGTTGCTCCCCGCTCAACAGCATCAGCGCTGCCCCATCCACCGCGACGGTAGACGAACCCGATGACCAAGTACCTCCCACCACACACTCAACCGCCGTGAGAACACCGGAATCCCGCACGATCAAGGGGCTGCCGGGCTCCGGAGCAACGCGGATCTCCACCGGGCGCTCATCAGCAAATTCAGAGCGCACCACAACATACGAGGAGTCACTCTCATCTTCTTGCATAGGCTCCGCAAGTGGACGAAACGTTGACAGCCACACCACCCCTACACTTACTGCGGCCACCGCGACCCATGACAACACCAACAACGGAAACCGCACCCGTGTGGTCACTCGTCCTTGCCCATCCTGTTCGGGTTCGCCATACAGTTCATCGACTCCTCAGAATCCACAATTGCCTGAGCTGCCGGATCAATCGGAGTCGACGACGAATCAGTCGGTGCATCCGAAAAGCTCTCCACACCGGCTGCAGCCATCAGATCACGAAGATCTTGAGCGCTAAATGGTTCCCTCACCAAACCTGCGGCGACATAGCATCGGGCAACAGCCTCGTCCGAGTCAATTTTATCTGGGTTCGTCAAGGTGTCCACATATAACGGCTCAATGAATGCCGTGCTGCCTTGCGAGCAGCCATCACTTATTTCGTCGTAGAGGTCAATGTCTCCGGAAACGTTATATATGTAATAGCCGTTTTGGTCATTCAGTTCCACGCTGCCGCCACCATCACGAACACACGAGACGAAGCGCTGCATCGCCTCCTCATACTCCGAGCGTGAAATCTTCCCATCCTTAAGGACGGCACGCTCGAAGTCTGAGGTCGCAAGCTCTTTCGCTTGCCTGAAATCTTCCGCATAAGGGCCAGAAGTGACACCTTCATCCGAGCACCCAGTTACCACGCCCGAGATGACAGCCGTTACCACGCACACACAGATTCGCTGACGAAATTTCATGCGAAAACTACGGCTCAAAAGTATTGCCAACCATTCCAGTCCTTGCTTCCAGCACTGATTTGAATCCGGAGAGCATTCCCCGCAGCGGTACCACCACTGGCTGAGACGTAGGAGTTTCGCGATTTAGGACCGTACGACGACGTCGGGGAAGACGCGATGTACCGCATCACCCGCGCCTGCACATTGCCAGCACAGTCGTTACTCATAGCACGCGTCCAGCTTGACGAGCCGCTATACCCTTTGGTGCCCAACCCTTGACATGCTGCGTTAGCTGGCACAACCGCCACCCCTGTAGACACCACGAGCGCAGCGACGACGCTCACTACAGCTTTAGGTAAAATCTTCATTGATTTCAAACCTCTCCTTATAGATGTTGCGGCCTACCTACGGCCCGATGCCACCGAAGTGTTTGGAGCATACAGGAAGCTCGTAAGAAGCTAATCCCCGCAAGTTGACTCTTCTAGGCTTGGTCGACGTAGAGCCTGAGTCTGCTGAACGGATAG
>JBQCZU010000064.1:0-7317 GCA_052089385.1 Arachnia sp. | reverse complement strand
GCCGGGGCGCCTGCGGCTTTGCTTGATCTCTGAGCGCCTGCGTTTGCTGTCGAGTCGGCGTCGCCTCGAGCCCTGCGTTGGTCGGGTGGATCGTCGGATGACGGGGGGAAACACGGCCTCCCGCAACAGTGCCGAGAGACGTTGCCGTGCAGCAATGCGGTTGTGCCGCTGGGAACGGTGCTCAGATGCGCTGATGGTGAGGACTGTGCCCGAGAGGCTTTGAGCAAGTCGCTCGAGGACGCGTTCGCGCTGGGTGTCGCTCAATGCCGTAGTGGTTCCTAGATCGATGCTGAGCTGTACCCGCGAATCGGTGGTGTTGACGCCTTGGCCACCTGGTCCGGAGGCCCGCGAAAACTGCTCAATCAGTTCGTCCTTGAAAATCCTGAGCCCGCATGGCGCCCCGGGGCCAGGGGGTACGAGCAGATCTTCCACGCGATCAGTGTGCCGCATGTGGGAACACGTGACGAGCAGTCGACGCCGGGGGGTGAAGGTCGGGCAGTCGCTAGGACCGTGCCGCGCGGTCGATGGCTTCCTTCGCCTGAACCAGCGTTGAGCCGGTGCGCATTCTGTGGTGTTTGATGGCCGGGATCTTTTGCCCCTGGTGGATGAGTCGCTTTTCCGCGTCGTCCACTTGTCCGAGAGGATCGACGACCACGGGATCTATGCCCAACTGCTGAGCCATGGCATTCAGTGCTTCTCCCTGGATGCGGACCTGCGCCTCGAGCTGTGTGATCCTTGTCGACAAATATCCGATACCAAACACAAGGTCTCCGATCCTCTCCAGATGCCCAGCGGTTGGGCGTGCCAGTCAGTCTGGCAGCTGTGGCAGAAAGCCTCCAATGTTGTCAGCGAGCGACGGGTCACTCGTAGCCGGGCCCACGGGGCGTTCAGGACCACGACAGCGCAGGTGCGATCAGATCTTCGTCGATGGGCTCAGAAGAGTGTTGGGGCAACGCTCTGGGCGGGAGGAGCGAGTGATTTTGTGGAGTGACATGGTTCGTGGTTCCCGGGCCCCAGTTTTCCCCACGCGATGCCACTGACCCGCAGGAGTTCGTCCAGGCTCGACGCAGAGGTGCGCTGGGCCATGTCCAGCACGATGTCCGCGCATGCAATCGCATCGTGCACGGCGTCGTGGTGATGGGTCATTGGGATTTCGGCTGCCGCGGTGACGGCGTCGAGAGTGTGCGTGGGGATGTCGTAGTGGCGTCGTGCGAGCAACAGCGAGCACGCGAAGTCGAGCGTGGGCCAATCGAAGCCGCAGTGGCTCGTCGCGTCACGGATCACGCTGATGTCAAAGGCCGCGTTGTGGGCCACCACCGGCCGTCCTGCAATTCGGCTCTCGATTTCGGGCCACAGCCGTTCAAAGGAGGGCTGCCCCGTGAGATCGCATTCCGCTATTCCGTGGACTTCGGTGCAGTCCGGACTGAACCAGTCGTGTGGGGGCGGAGGACGCATCAGAGAACCCCAGGTCGCCTGAATCCGGCTGCCCGCCACGAGCGCGAGACCCACTTGGCACGGAGAACCATGGAACCGATTCGCTGTCTCGAAGTCGATGGCGATGAAATCGAGAGTCATCGGAGGCCGTCCCTCTCGCCACTCACAAAGTGTCCCTTCGGTCGTTGCCGTGGAACGATTCCACGCCGAGTTTGCCTGACGTACAGTTTCGGGGAGTCTCGCTTTTTGGGGTGCTGCGGCAGCTTGACGGCCGGGTCGCGGGGCTACGCCAGACGAAGGGCCTCCGTCAGTCGATGCTGAGGCCGGGACGCCACAGGGTCTGCCATGGGATGCCGAGGTCCAGGAGCATCTGACGCAGCAACGGCAGCGAAATACCGATCACGTTGTGGGGATCGCCCTCGACACCGGTGATGAAGGCCCCACCGAAGCCGTCGATGGTGAAGCCCCCGGCCACGACGAGCGGTTCACCCGTCGCCACGTAGGCGCGAATTTCTTCCTCCGTGAGGTCTCCGAACTTCACGATGGTGCTGGCTATCCGCGACTGCTCAACCAAGCGGTCACCTCGGCGCACCACGACGAAGTGACCGGTGTGCAACACGCCCTGGCCGCCGCGGATGCGGTGCCACTGGGCAAGGGCATGTTCAGGGGTGCCGGGTTTTCCGTGGGCACGCCCCTCGAATTCCAGCACCGAATCGCAGGCCACCAGAACAACGTCACCCTGAACCTGCTCCAGCACAGCGGCACCCTTGGCCTCCGCGAGAACCCGGGCCAACAGGTCCGGACGATCGTCATGGATGGAATCCTCATCGATGCCAGAGACGATGACCTCGGGGTCCAGTCCGGCATTGCGCAAGGAGGAAAGGCGTGCGGGGGAGGCCGAGGCCAGAATCAAACGATGTGCCATGGGTGTGGGGTGAGTCCTTCTCAGAATCTGATGATGTTGCGCCAGGCCTCACGGCCGGGGGCCGCCGACTGGCGAATGGTGCGGTAATAGGACTTCCAGCCACCAGCAAGCGGCCGGTCAGAGCCCGCCTTCAAAGTCTCTGTCACCGTGCTCGCCTGCAGGATGGCGAAGAGCGCCGCGAGTTCCTCGTCGGTGGCGTTGCCCGTGGCGACGGAGAACGCCGGCTCCGAGCCAGTGATGGAATCGTCGCCACTCACAGCGGAATGTTTCCGTGCTTTTTGGGCGGCAGTTGTTCCCGTTTCGTGCGGAGCAGTCGCAGACCCCGGATGACCTGAGCCCGTGTCTCGTGGGGGTAGATCACCTGATCGATGTACCCGCGCTCCGCTGCCACATAGGGATTGGTGAGCTCGGTGTCGTACTCGTTGATCAACTCCTGTCGCAGCTCGTCAGGGTTCTCTGCGGTGGACAGGGCTTTGCGGTGCAGGATGTTGACGGCACCCTGGGCACCCATGACGGCCACCTGGGCCGTGGGCCAGGCGAAATTGATGTCGGCGCCCAACTGCTTGGAACCCATCACCAGATGTGCTCCGCCGTAGGATTTGCGGATGGTCACCGTCAGCAGCGGCACCGTCGCCTCGGAATAGGCGTAGAGCAGTTTGGCGCCGCGGCGAATGATTCCCTGGTGTTCTTGGTCGACGCCGGGCAGGAATCCCGGGACGTCGACGAAGGTCAACACGGGAATGTTGAAGGCATCGCAGGTACGCACGAAGCGTGCAGCCTTCTCAGATGCATCAATGTCCAGGCAGCCCGCAAGCACCAGGGGCTGGTTTGCGACGATACCGATGGAGCGTCCCTCGATGCGGCCGTATCCGGTGATCACATTGCCTGCGAAGAGTTCGGAGACTTCGAAGAACTCGTCATCGTCCAGGACATTGCGAATGATTTCGCGCATGTCGTAGGGCTGGTTCGCGGAATCCGGGATGAGGGTGTCGAGGAAGCGGTCGTGATCGGTGATGGTCAGATCCACTTCGTCCTCGTCATAGACGGGCGGATCCTCCAGGTTGTTCTGTGGCAGATAGGTCAGGAGGTCGCGGACATACTCCAGCGCGTCGGGTTCGTCGGCTGCAAGGTAGTGGGAGTTGCCGCTCTTGGTGCTGTGCGTGCGTCCGCCGCCCAACTCCTCCATGGTGACGTCCTCGCCGGTGACGGTCTTGATGACCTCCGGGCCGGTGATGAACATCTGCGACGTCTTGTCCACCATGATGACGAAATCGGTGAGTGCGGGGGAGTACACGTGTCCACCAGCCGCAGCACCCATGACGAGCGAGATCTGGGGGATGACTCCGGAGGCGCGGGTGTTGCGGCGGAAGATCTCGCCGTAGAGCGCCAGCGACACCACACCCTCCTGGATGCGCGCGCCACCACCCTCGTTGATGCCGATCAACGGCACGCCGGTCTTCATGGCGAAATCGATGATCTTCACGATTTTCTCGCCGTAGACCTCGCCCAGTGCGCCACCGAAGACGGTGACGTCCTGACTGAAGACGCAGACGGGCCGGCCGTGGATGGCACCTGTTCCGGTGACGACGCCGTCGCCGTAGGGGCGCTTGGCCTGCATGCCGAAGCTGGTGGAACGGTGTCGGGCGAACTCGTCGAATTCGGCGAAGGAACCCTCATCGAGAAGGGCAAAGACGCGCTCGCGAGCGGTCATCTTGCCCTTCGCGTGCTGCTTCTCCACCGCGTCAGCGGATCCTGCATGGACTGCTTCGTCGATGCGGCGGCCAAGGTCAGCCAGTTTCCCGGCAGTGGTGTGGATGTCAATCTCCATGGCCGTCACCCTATATCCCGGCCACGCCCCAATATGGCTTGTCTGCAGATACCCCTGCAGTGCAAGGGCCAGTAGCCTGTCTCCCGTGAACGATTCCCTCCCCAATCCCGCTGTTCTCAAAGCGTTGCTGGGGGATGAATCCATCTGGACGTCCATTGACGTCGTTGCATCGACAGGGTCCACCAATGCAGACGTGGCCGCCCTGGCCCGTGCCGGAGAGCCAGCCGGGCTGGTGCGTGTGGCCGGGGAACAGACTGCAGGTCGTGGACGACTCGACCGTTCATGGGTCAGCCCGTACGGCTCGTCGGTGTCGATCTCCATGCTGTTGCAACCCGTGCCGGAGTTCCCCCGCTGGGGATGGCTCTCACTGCTGACCGGCATGGCGATGGCCTCCGCACTCGCCGACATCGCGCCCGATCCGTCGCTGGTTCAGCTGAAGTGGCCCAATGACGTCCTCATCGACGGTAAGAAGGTGTGCGGAATCCTCTCCGAAAGAGTCGAGCAGCCAACCGGGGCACGTGCCGTCGTCGGCGTGGGGTTGAACCTGGGACTACGACGGGAAGACCTGCCGGTGCCGAGCGCCACGTCGTTGTCACTGGAGGGTTTTCCCATCGACCGGAATGCCATCGTGGCGGGGTTCCTCCATCACATGCAGGGGTACTACTCCCGGTGGCAGCAGTCGGGCTCCCTGAGGGATGAATACCGGCAGCGCTGCAACTCCGTGGGAGCGGCGCTGACCATCACCGTGGCTCCGGATGTGGTGGTGCAGGGGCGTGGCCATGGAGTGGATGAGTTCGGTCGCCTCGAGGTATCGACGGCCAACGGCCTGCGGACTTTCGCAGTGGGCGACGTTGTGCATGCACGCATGCACTGAACCGGGCAGAGCCTGACGAGAGAAGCTTTCAGCTCCAGGCATGCGAAGCTTTCGTCATGGGAATCAGCAGGAAGACGCTGGGGGAGGGCGAACAGGTCATCCTTCACATGCGCACGCACGGCAAGGCGCTGATCTGGCCGATCGTCGCGCTGGTGCTGCTGGGGGCAGCACTTGGCGCAGGCATTGCGCTGTTACCCGATGACACCCAGCCGTGGGGTCCGTGGGTCGCGGTGGGGCTGTTCGTGATCCTGGTGATGTGGCTGGTGCTGCAGCCTTTCCTGCGGTGGCTGACCACCACCTATTCCGTGACGGACCGGCGCATCATCACCCGCCGGGGCATCCTGAACAAGTCCGGCCACGACCTGCCGTTGCGTCGGATTAACAACGTGAACTATCACCGCAGCCTCACGGATCGCATCCTCGGCTGCGGAACGCTTGTGCTGGAGACCGCGGCCGGCCAGCCGTTGGTCCTGCACGATCTGCCCCGGGTTGAGCAGGTGCACGTGAGGATCAACAACCTGCTCTTCCAGCGCGACGACGAGTGGAGCGAGACCCCGTCGTCCTTCAACGACGACTTCTAGGAGATACGCTGAGCGGCGTGGATCGTCGATACAGAGTCGGAATCGTCGGGGGTGGGCAACTCGCCCGCATGATGCATCAGGCGGGTGTCGGCCTCGGCATAGACATCCATCTGCTCTCAGAGACTGCGGACTCCTCTGCAGCCCAGGTCATCGCCAACACCACGGTGGGGGATCACTCCCAGCTGGATGTGCTGCAGAGCTTCGCAGAGGTCGTCGACGTCCTCACCTTCGATCACGAGCACGTCCCCACCACACATCTGCGCCAACTCGGCGACGCCGTGCAGGTGCGGCCCGGCCCCGATGCGCTCTCCCACGCCCAGGACAAGGCACTGATGCGTGAGCGGCTCACCGCCATGGGCATCCCGTGTCCGCGCTTCGCAGTCTGCAGGACACCCGGGGAGCTGGCCTCCTTCGGCAGTGAGCTGGGCTGGCCCGTCATCGCCAAGACCTCTCGCGGTGGATACGACGGCAAGGGCGTCTGGAAACTTGACGGCCCGGAGCAGGCGAGCGAGCCCTTCGTCGACAAGCCGGACTTCTCAGCCGGCGAGGAGGTGGTCATCGTGGCTGAGGAGTTCATTGACTTCACCCGCGAGCTCTCCGCCATCGTGGTGCGCAGCCCCTCAGGGCAAGCAGTGGCCTACCCCATCAGCGAGACCACACAGACTGACGGCGTGTGCGTCGAAACCATCACTCCCGCCCCCGGCCTGCCCGATACCGACGCCGCCCAGCTGCAGGCGATGGCCCTGCGCATCGCAGGAGAGCTGCAGGTGGTGGGCATCCTTGCCGTGGAGTTGATGGCGGCTGCCGACGGCCGGGTCGTCGTCAACGAACTGGCCATGCGCCCGCACAACACCGGACACTGGAGCATCGACGGCGCCGTCACGAGCCAGTTCGAGAATCACCTTCGCGCAATACTCGACCTCCCCCTGGGCGCCCCTGATCTGCGCGCGCCCCACGTGGTCATGACCAATGTGCTCGGCGGCGCCGAGCCGGATCTGACAGGCGCCCTGCAGCATGTCTTCGCCCGTGACCGTGCCGTCGCCGTCCACCTCTACGGCAAGGACGTGCGCGCCGGCAGGAAGGTGGGCCACGTGACGGCCTGCGACAATGATCTCGACGTGGCACTTCGCCGCGCCCGACATGCCGCCCGGTACCTGATGGGGGACCCGAATGCCTGATCCGCTCGTCTCAATCGTGATGGGGTCCGATTCGGACTGGCCCATCATGGAAGCTGCTGCGCTCGCTCTCTCAGAGTTCGACGTCGCATTCGAGGCCGACGTCATCTCAGCCCATCGCATGCCACAGGAAATGCTTGACTTTGGTCATGGCGCCCATGGGCGCGGCATCAAAGTCGTCATCGCCGGCGCCGGGGGAGCAGCGCACCTCCCGGGAATGTTGGCCGCCCTCACACCGCTGCCCGTCATCGGCGTTCCCGTTGCACTGAAGAAGCTCGACGGCCTGGATTCGTTGCTCTCGATCGTCCAGATGCCTGCCGGCGTGCCTGTCGCCACAGTCGCGATCGACAATGCCCGCAACGCCGGGTTGCTGGCCGTTCGCATACTGGCCGCATCCGATGAGGGATTGCGGGACAGGATGCTGGCATTCCAGGACGATCTTCGGAACGCCGCGCATGCCAAGGGCCATGCGGTGCGCCAAGCAGCCAGCGGATTCTAGG
>JBQCZU010000063.1:0-7460 GCA_052089385.1 Arachnia sp. | reverse complement strand
CTAGCCCCTGTTGCCCGCATTGCGGGACTTTGTGGCCGCTTGGCCGTCTGGGGTATCGCTGAGCAGTTGGGGCATCTGCTGCACGATCTCTTGCTGGGTGGCTGAGGATGCGTTCCAAGAGCGCTGGAGGTCGATGTAGGCGCTGTGTGCGTTGTCCTCCCACCGTACGAGAGAAGAACTCAGGTCCGAATCGAGATCGCTCAGGATCCCCGCCAACTCGTCGTGGGCCTTGGAAAGACTTGAGATGCCCTCCTGCATTCCGGCTTGAGGATCCTCGGATGAGTCACTCATTGCATCGCTCCTCTTGGTCCTTCTCGGTGTCTCATCCGTTGGCCAGGGGGAGGCGAGTGGCTTGAGTTCCGGGCGCATCATCGCGCAGGAGGTGCTGACGCGAGGTATCGACGAGAGAGGAATGCAGCCTGTCCAGGCACTGCTTGACCCTTTCGAACTCGGTGTCGAACCTCGAGTAGCTGCGCTGGACCACGGCAGAAGTGTTTCCGTGCCAGCGCGTGGTCAGGCTCAGCATCTGTTGCTCAAGACGAGCTTGAAGACGATGAATCTGTTGATGCCTGGCCTCAATCTGTTGCGCGGCGATGGCCATGGCTGCGCAATCCGCGGCAGTGGGGTCCATGTTCATTCCTCTCAACGGGATGGGGCTTGCTCACACGATCATCGACGCATCCGTCAACGGTTCACGTCAATTATTACGTTTCGCATATTACGTAGTCGATGGGGTCGTGTGAAGACTTTGTCGTCAAGGCGAGTAGCCGTACCTACGTCGTCTGGGTAGGCAATGCCTGTCATCGGAGGGAGCCGGTGCGGCCAGAGCAGCTTGGGCGATGAGTGAAGTCAGCCCTGTTGCGGGTCCGGCTGAGCTCCCATGTGTTGGACGGTGGCGGCTGAACAGGCGGTGGCGGACACCATTGCCTCCTTCTTGTCGGCGCCTGTCACCAGAGCGGCCGCCAGTGCCCCGCAGTAGGCGTCCCCGGCGCCAGTGGTGTCCACAGCGCGCACCTTCCGGGCGGGAACCGTGAGATCCCCCCAACGAGAACCTTCGGTTCCGAGTGTGACAAGAATCTCGGGGGCGGTGAGGCCGTCTCCCACCATGAGTTCGTTCTCCTTCTCATTCACGATGATGAGGAAGCAGACATCCAGAACCTCTTGGGGGAGCGCGGCATAGGGAGCGAGGTTGAGGATGACCCGTGCACCCTGCCCGGCGGCGGTGATGATGGCCGAGATGGTGACGTCGAGTGGGAGCTCCATGGGCATGAGCAGGACATCTGCGGGGCCCAGATCATGCAGTGCGGCCACCTGCTCGTCGTTCACGTGGTGGTTCGCGCCCGGCGCCACAACGATCATGTTGTCGTGCTCGGCATTGAGCATGATCAGCGCCGTGCCGGTCGGAACATGGGGTTCGAGGACGAGGCGGGTGACGTCGACGCCGTGGCCAACAAGACGGTCGCGATAGGTGCGGCCGGGATCATCGTCGCCGAGCCTCCCCACGAACACGGTCTCCGCTCCTTCGCGTGCAGCGGCCACCGCCTGATTGCCTCCCTTGCCGCCGAAGCGTTGAACGATGTCGCCGGCCATGACGGTCTCACCGGTTGTGGGGTGGCGTTCCATTTCCACGTAGAGGTCCTGGCTGGCAGACCCGAGGACTACGACGCGGCCTGAGTTCTTGTCCTTGTGCACGATCGCGTTTCCTCTTCCTCGGGGAGATGTCAGTTGCACTCTATTGCTCATCGACGCACTGGTGGGGTGGGGTGCGCGGAGGCGGGTATCGCTGTGCGACCCGAGGCCGGTGCATCATGCACTAGCCTCAACGTCGTGCTCGGTTACTTCGGTCCAGCGGGGACTTTCACCCATCAGGCCCTCCTCTCGGTTTCGGATGAGGAAGCCATTGCGCTGCCCAGCGTCGCCCAGGCCCTCGACGCCGTGCGCTCCGGGGAGGTGGAGTGCGCCGTCGTACCGATCGAGAACTCAGTCGAAGGCGGTGTGTCCGCAACGCTGGATGAACTCATCGCTGGCGAACCTCTTGTCATCGTCGGTGAGATTGTCATTCCTGTGTCATTCGGCTTGTACACGCGGCCCGGCACACAACTGGAGGATGTCCGCCAAGTGTTGACGCATGGCCATGCGCTGGCGCAGGTACGGCAGTGGTTGTCCCGGGAACTTCCCGACGCACTGGTCACAGCGGCCGGCTCCACGGCGGGTGCCGCCCAGGAAGTGGCGGACCCTGCGTCGCGCCATGACGCAGCGGTCTGCGCACGGGTCGCGGGGGAGATTTATGGGCTCGATGAACTGGCGTACGGCATCGAGGACAATCCGGGTGCTGTCACTCGATTCGTGATGGTGGGCCGCCCTGGTTCCGTCGCGGCCAGGACCGGCAAGGACAAGACCACGCTTGTGGCCTACATGCAGGAGGATCGCTCCGGCGCACTGCTGGAGATTCTGGAGCAGTTCGCCGTACGTGGCGTGAACCTGACGCGCATCGAATCGCGCCCCACCAAGACCGTGCTCGGCAGCTACTGTTTCGCCATCGACGCTGAGGGCCATCTGCATGACAACCGTGTCGCCGAAGCGCTCCTGGGGCTGCACCGGATCTGTCGTGGGGTGATCTTCCTCGGTTCCTACGCGCGGGCGGATTCGCAGGAGCCGGATGTGCAGCCGGGCTTCTCGGATGCCGACTTCCGGAGCGCGGCGGACTGGCTGGCCAACCTCGAGCGCCCATCCGGGCCACCCTCCACCTGACGACGCAGTGGCGTGAGGTCAGTGGGCAGCTGTCTGTTGTGCGCTCGGCCGGGCACGCCGCATTGAGTGGTTGCCGTGCCGGGTCTCGACCGGACACGCCGCATTGAGTGGTTGCCGGGCCGGGATTCGGCCGGACACGCCGCATTGAGTGGTTACTGCGCCGGGATTCGGCCGGACACGCCGAATTGACTCGGTGTCACGACGCTATATCGCGCGGTGGGTAGTGGTTGCGGCGTGTCCGGCAGGTCCGGGCGTCTCGCTGCGGCGTGGGTAATGGCTGGGATGTGGGTAGTGGTTGCGGCGTGTCCGGCAGAACTGGGGTCATGTGCCCCGCCCCGCGGTGCTGTCGCAATTCTGGGCCGCATCCGGGAATCCGATGAGCCTCCGATAGCCTTCGCCCGTCGCCTCACGGGAAGTTCACCCACATGAATGCCGTCCTGATCGCTGTGCTCGTGATGCTCATACTCGCCGTCGTCCGGGTCCACGTGGTGCTCGCGCTGGCGGCCGGAGCCGTAGTGGGCGGCGTCGTTGCTGGGCTGGGGCTGGACGGCACGATGGTCGCATTCCAGGACGGATTGGGTGCGGGTGCCAAGATCGCGCTGTCGTACGCGCTGCTGGGCGCCTTTGCCATGGCCGTGGCTCATTCGGGTCTCCCAAGACTGCTTGCCGACGCGATGGTGAGGAAGCTCGGTGACCCCGACGCTCCCAATCAGAAAGCCGTCGAAAGCATCAAGTGGGGAATCATCGCCGGGGTGCTGGCCATGGCAGTCATGAGTCAGAACCTGATCCCGGTCCACATCGCCTTCATTCCGCTACTCATCCCCCCACTGCTGGGCGTCCTCACGCGACTCCGCATTGACCGGCGCCTCATCGCCTGCGCCCTGACCTTCGGGCTGGTCACCTCCTACATGTTCCTGCCCATAGGGTTCGGCAAGATCTATCTGGATGACATCCTGCTGGGCAACATCGTGGCCGCCGGTCTGGACGTCGAGGGCGTCAACATCTTCTCCGCGATGGGAATCCCCGCCCTGGGCATGGTGGTGGGGTTACTGATTGCCATCTTCATCTCCTATCGCAAGCCCCGCGATTACGACGCTGCCGCGACCATCGACGCCGATGCGCCCGCACCCGCACGGATCTCCCGCTACAAGGTGGGAGTTTCACTCGCGGCCATCGTTGCCTGCTTCGCGATCCAGGCCTGGATGACGGCCGTCGGCACGGAAGCAGACCCTCTACTGGTGGGTGCGCTGGTGGGTCTTGCGCTGTTCATGATGACGGGGGTTGTCAGTTGGAGTGAAGCGGATCGAGTCTTCACAGGCGGCATGCGCATGATGGCCATGATTGGGCTCGTGATGATCACCGCCCAGGGATTCGCCTCCGTGATGAACGCCACCGGCGACATCGAAAGCCTGGTGACTCAGGGCTCTGACATCTTTGGCACCAACCGTGCCCTGGCCGCTCTGGTGATGTTGTTGGTGGGGCTGGTGGTGACGATGGGTATTGGAAGTTCGTTCTCGACCCTGCCCATCATCGCCGCGATCTACGTGCCGCTGTGTGTTGCACTGGGCTTCTCACCCGTGGCGACGGTGGCCATCATCGGCACAGCTGGGGCGCTCGGCGACGCCGGATCCCCGGCGTCGGATTCGACGCTGGGGCCGACGGCGGGGCTCAATGCCGACGGTCAGCACGACCACATCCGCGGCAGCGTGATCCCGACGTTCCTGCACTTCAACCTTCCGCTGCTCGCAGCCGGCTGGGTGGCAGCCCAAATTCTCTGACGGTGTGCGTTCCCGTGATCAGTGGGGGACCCGAAGCTGCAAGGCGCCGGGGAGCACCTCGAAGGTCAGGTCCGTGGTCTTGCCAATGACGTCGCCGTCGAGTTCGTAGAGTTCCTCGTCGCGCAACTGGATACGCACGCGCTCACCCGTTCTGCGGTCCATGGTGGAGGGCTCTCTGCTCTGCGCCAGAACGGCCGACACCATCTGCGTCAGTTCCACCTGGTTCTTGGGCGAGGCGATCAGCACGTCCAGGACGCCGTCGCTGGCCGAGGCCGCCGGCATCAAGGTGAGCCCGGCCTGCAGGTCGCTGACATTGCCCACCATGACCAGGGAGGCATGGCGGACGAGGGGTTCGTCGTCGTCCATTGTCACCGTGGCGTGGAAGGGGCGTGCCTTGACGTGGTTCAGACCAGCGATCACGTAAGCGGCGACCCCAATCTGGTTCTTCAGTTCCTCATTGGTGTCGTTGAGCACGGCGGCATCCGCGCCGACGCCACACATCACGGCGGCGTACTGCACGTCCCGCTCGGGATCGATGACTTTGAGGATGTCGATGGTTTGCGTCCGGCCACGCAGCGCGACGTCGAGGGCGCGCTCGGCATCGAAGGGAATCTTCATGTTGCCGGCGAGTAGATTTCCAGTCCCGGAGGGAACGATCGCGACCGTTGCCCCTGTATCGGCCAGAGCACCGCACACCGAACGCACGGTCCCGTCGCCCCCGGCGACCAGCACCAGGTCAACCTCGGCGTCGAGCGCCTGTTGTGCCATTCCCCGTCCGGGATCCTCAGCGGTGGTGGACAGCCACATGGGGGGACCCCAGCCGTTTTCTGCAAGGCGCCCTTCTATCAGGCCCTTGAACACCGTCTGGTCCAGCACTTTTGTGGGGTTGTAAATGATGGCCGCGTGCCCGCCACCCTCCGTCGGCCTGCGCAGTCGAACGGAGTTGACCCCTGTCAGAAGGTTGGCGACGTTGGCAACCAGTCCTCCCAGAAGGATGCCGCCCACCACGTCGGTGATGGTGTTGGCGCGCATGAGCAGGAGGTTGATGGCGAAGAGGATCACGAGTCCCGCGCCGGCGACCTGCCAGGTGCGGATCGTGCTGCGGCGGCGCCCGGACGCGGTGGTGAGGGTGGCGAACATGATGGCAACAGCGGTGGCGGCCACCATGTGCGCCGACGGGTAGCCGGGGCCCTGGTGGCTGATGAGGAATTCCCAAGCTGACGCTGGACGGTCGCGCCCGATCAGCTCCTTCAGCAGTGTGGATGCGCCGAAACCGAGCGCCGTAGACAGTACGAGTGAGGCGGAAACGCCGGTGAGTTGGCGACGGCTTGCCCACCAACTCGCCATGAGGAGCAACGGATAGAGCGCCACTGGAAGGCTGATGAGCGCGATCGCCGCACCGATCTGTCCCAGCCAACTCTGCGAGGGTGGCTCGCGCACCTGCCACAATTCGTCGATTCCCGTCGGCAACAGAAGAGTCCACAGCGCAAACGCCATGGCAAAAGCGGCCGCGGCAACCACGTTGAATTTCGAGCGCTGCCACATGTTCATGGCCGCATTGTTCCACGGCACGCATGTCACTCGCGGGATCCGGGCTGGCTCCGGATCGGTGGGCACAGGGATCCGCGTCACGGGGCGGCTTCGCTGCGCCGACATCTCTGACTGCGATCTTCTTCAGTAGGCTGATGCACATGATTGATCCGAAAGTGCTGCGCACCGATGCTGACCGTGTTCGTCGTTCCCAGGCGGCACGTGGAGAATCGGTGGAATTGGTGGATGAGCTCATCGCCGCCGACAGTGAACGTCGCTCCCAGATCGCCGCGTTCGAGAGCTTGAGGGCCGAGCAGAAGGCGGTGGGCAAGTCTGTCGCCAGGACCAGTGGAGACGAGAAGGCCGCACTTCTGGTGACCACCAAGCAACTTTCGGCTGACGTCAAGGCCGCCCAGGCCGCCGCTGACGACGCAGGAGCACGATTCGACGCCCTGATGAAGCAGCTCGGCAACCTCGTGGCTGATGGCGTCCCCGACGGTGGCGAGGACGAGGGCAGGATCCTGGAGACGATTGGCGTTCCCCGCGATTTTGCAGCTGAGGGTTTCGTCCCGAAGGACCACCTGGAGTTGGGTGAATCCCTGGGGGCCATCGACATGGAGCGTGGGACAAAAATCTCGGGTTCCAGGTTTTACGTCCTGACCGGTGTGGGGGCCATGCTGGAATTGGCGCTGCTCAACCTGGCCATGGCAAAAGCCATGGAGTGGGGGTTCACTCCCATGATTCCCCCGGCTCTGGTGAAGCCGTCCGCCATGGAGGGCACCGGCTTCCTGGGACAGGCGGCCCAGGATGTCTATCACCTGCCGGCGGATGACCTGTATCTGGTGGGCACCTCGGAGGTGGCGCTTGCCGCCTATCACTCCGACGAGATTTTGGAGACTGCGACCCTGCCACGTCAGTACGTCGCCTACAGTCCCTGCTTCCGCAAAGAGGCAGGTTCGCACGGTCGCGACACCCGCGGCATTTTCAGGGTCCACTGGTTCGACAAGGTGGAAATGTTTGTGCACTGCCTCCCCGAGGATGCAGATGACTGGCATCAGAAGTTGTTGTCCTTCGAGAAGGAGTTCCTGACCGCACTCGAAATCCCGTTCCAGGTTCTCGATGTGGCCTCAGGTGATCTGGGGCTTTCGGCAGCGCGCAAGTTCGACTGCTACGCCTGGCTTCCCACGCAGGACCGCTATCGCGAGGTCACCTCAGCGTCGAACTGCACCCAGTTCCAAGCACGCAGGTTGGGCATTCGGTACCGGGGGGAGGACGGCACCGAACCCGTCTCCACGCTGAACGGCACCTTGGTGGCCATGACCCGCACCATCATCATGCTGCTGGAAAACCATCAACAGGCCGACGGTTCCGTCGCGGTCCCTGAGGTGCTGCGGCCCTACC
>JBQCZU010000062.1:0-7655 GCA_052089385.1 Arachnia sp. | reverse complement strand
ACAAGGACATTCACTACAATCCCCACCAGAATCACATCAGGCGGTCCAACTCAGGCCTGATGTCTGGACACCACGTCAGTTGCACGGCGGTCCCTGCGGTGAAGACAGCCAGTGGGTCCTTCGGCGAGCGCCGGCACCTATCCGTCAATCGCGCTTGCACTTGGACGGCTTGTCGGGAATCAGTGGGTCGCGAGCAGTTCCGCCAGCGACATAGAGCTTCGATCGGCCAGCGAAGTCAGCTGCGTCTGGCAGGAGAAGCCATCGGCCAGAACGATCGCGTCTTCTCCGGCTTCAGTGATCGCCGGCAGCAGGTCATGCTCGAAGACGGCGACGGAGACTTCGTGGTGGCCGATCTCCACGCCGAAGTTACCAGCCAGTCCACAGCAGCCCCCGACGCGCACCACGTCGGCGCCCGTTGCGGCCAGGAGGGCGGCGTCGGCCTGCCAACCGATGACGGATGCATGGTGGCAGTGTGGCTGGGCGACGATCGTGTGGCCGCTCAGGTCAGGGGCAACAAAGTCTGCATCTTTCGCGAGGAACTCAGCGAGCGTGAGTATGGTGCCGTTGAGCGCGGCGACATCCGTGTTGTCGGGGAGCAATTCGGGGGCATCGCTACGCCACACAGCCGTGCAGGAGGGCTCCAGGCCGATGATGGGTACTCCCGCCGCCACGACGGGGGCAAGCTCCGCGGCGGCTTTTCTGAGCTGCCGACGGGCGCCGTCGAGTTGTCCAGTGGAGATCCAGGTCAGACCACAGCAGGCCGTCCGCTCCAGCACGCGGGGCTCGTAGCCGAGGCGCACCAACACCTGCACAGTGGCGGCGAAGGTGGTGGACTCGAAACAATCGGAGAAGGAATCCACCCACACCAGGACCGGTCCTTTGGGGGCGGGGACGATGGTTCCTGCCTGGCCGGTGAGCGGACGTGGGGCGGGGATCACGGCTTCGGCTCCATCGAGCACTTTCCGGTGCTGACCGGCAGACAACTCCCTTGAAGCGGTCTCCGTGAGGTCGGCCAATCTTGTGCGGGCATTGCGGCCAGAAAAGCGTGGGATGTCGCGTCGCTGATCCACCCCTGCGCCCCAACGCAGGAGACGACCCAAGCCGGGCGCCTGCCCCACAACGTTGACCAGGGCGCCGAGTCCGGGAACAGTCGTGATGAGACGCCCCCACCGCGGTAGCCACCCCAGGGCGTAGTGATTGCGCGGACGAAGGCGACCTTTCCACGTCTCGTGGGTGACGCGGGCTTTGTAGGCCGCCATGTCAATGCCGGTGGGGCAGTCCCGGGCGCAGCCCTTGCAGGACAGGCACAGGTCCAGAGCCTCATGCACCTCGGGGCTGCGCCAGCCGCCGATCAACGAGCCGTTGACCATCTCCTGCAGTACACGCGAGCGTCCACGGGTGGAGTCCTTCTCGTTGCGGGTGGCCTGAAAACTCGGACACATCACTCCGCCGGAATCAGTGTTGTCCGCAATGCACTTGCCGACGCCACTGCACTTGTGCACCTCGGTCACGAAGTTGGGGTGCGTCAGATTCAATGGCGAGCTGGTCATGGCCACCACCCGCACATCTGCGTCGACGGGGGCCGGATCCACCAGCACGCCGGGGTTGAGCAGATTGTGGGGATCGAAGATGTTCTTGACTGCTCCGAAGAGCTCCAGCGCTTCAGCGCTGTACATGTACTGCAACAACTCGGAGCGGGCCCGGCCATCACCGTGTTCCCCGGACATTGAGCCCCCGTGGCTCGCCACGAGTTGCGCAGCCTCGACGACGAATGTCCGATACTTTTCTGCACCGCCCTCGGACGAAAGCGGGAAATCGATGCGGGCGTGCACACAGCCGTCACCGAAGTGCCCATAGGGGAGAGCGTGCAGACCATGTCGGTCAAGCAGGGCATCGAAGTCACGCAGGTAGGCGCCCAACTTCTCCGGCGGAACGGCAGCATCTTCCCAGCCCGGATAGGCCGGATCTGCAAGGCTGACACCCGCCAGTCCGGCACCGTCGGCGCGGACCTGCCAGAGGTCCGCTGCCTGCAACGGATCCGTCACCACCCATCCCTCCACACTGGCGGCAGCGTCGAGGAGGGCATCAGCGCGTTCACGCACCTCCGCGGGGTCATCGCCGACGAGTTCGATGAACATCCATCCGTCACCTGCGGGCAGGACGCCGACGGCGTCTGGTCCCCGCTTGGCAATCACGACGTCGACGATCCGACGGTCCAGTCCTTCGCACGCCACGGGTTTGTAGGGCAGCAGATTGGAAATGTCATCGCCGGCATCAGCCATGCTGGGGTATCCGAGCGCCACCATGATGCGCTCCGGTGCATCGGGCGCCAGGTTGACGGTGGCAGAGAGGATGATGCCCAGCGTGCCCTCGGTGCCGGCAAAGAAGCGGGGCACGTTGAAGCCGTTCTCGGGCAGGAGATGCTCCAGAGAGTATCCGGAGACCTGGCGGCCGAAGCGGCCGAATTGCGTCCGGATGGTTCCCAGGCTCCCAGCCACCAGCGTGCGCAGTTCCGGGATGTCTTCGACACCGAGGTTGAGGATCTCGCCCGTCCCGGTGATGATTTCCAGCGCAACGACGTTGTCCGACATTCGGCCGTATCCGAGCGCACGGGGGCCGCAGGCGTTGTTGCCGATCATCCCGCCGACGGTGCAGCGGGTGGAGGTGGAGGGATCGGGCCCCAGCCGCAGGCCGTGGGGTCTGGCCGCCTGCTGGAGGGTTTCCTGCACGACTCCGGGGTCGACCACGGCGGTGCGTGCCTCCGGATCGATGGAGTGGATGGTGCGCAGATGACGTGAGACATCAATGACGAGTCCAGGACCCACTGCATTGCCTGCGCACGACGTCCCCGCGCCCCGTGCGGTGATCGGCATGCCCACGTTGAGTGCCGCCCGGACCAGGGCGATGACTTCGTCACGGGTGCGGGGGTGTGCCACCACCATCGGAGGAATCCGATAAATCGACGCATCGGTGGAATACAGGGCCCGGGCCAGCTTCGAGTGATCGAGGATCTCCGCCGTCTCGCCAAGTTCGAGGAGGAGCCGATCCAGCAGGTCATCAGGGGCAGCGGGCATGCCACCAGTCTGCCATCGGGACAGTGGTGCCCCTGACCGAGGCCAGAACTGTGAGAGCTGTGTGGTCACAGTCGACGCTGTGTGCCCGAGAGAGCAGGGATCGCTGTCATCAGATCCAGGGGCAGCGCTCAGCCCCGATGCAGACGCTTGCGATTCGCGGGTGATGGACTCGTGGACGCCCGTGGCACTGCCTCCATCAGCGATGGCCCATGTGCTCGTATTCGAGGACGGCGGACAGGACCGCGGATTCAAGTGCATGATCATCGTCGAGTCCCAGCTGCGCCAACACGGCACAGACGCCTTCGGCTGCTTCGCCGCTCGCTGTTTCCTGCCACTGCTTTGCGGCCACATCCTCGAGAGGGACGCCAAGCCCTCGCAAGTGCGACACCCAGGAGGCCAGGGCGCGGACTGCACCGGCAGGCATGCGACCTGCCTGGCGCTCGGCTTCGATCACGGGGACGATGCGCACGGGGATCTTCTGTGAGCCGTCGGAGGCAATCTGTGCCAGAAGATGACGGATTCGGGGGTTCTCGTAACGCAACAGGAGTGTGGCTCGATAGTCCTCAATGTCGCGGTCCGGCAGCTCGATGCTGGGACGGGCATCGTCCCACCAGGCTTCCACCCACGCGCGGCACCGTTCATCGTTGATGGCGTCGGAGACGGTTTCATGTCCACGAATTGATGCACCGTAGGCCAGAAGTGAATGAGACCCGTTCAGAAAAAAGAGTTTGAGCCGAGCGAACGGTTCCGCGTCGTCGACGAATCTGGCTCCTGCCTCCTCCCACGCCGGCCGACCCGCTGGGAAGGTGCCGGAAATGACCCATTCGCTGAAAGCTTCAGTGGTGACCGGAGAGGCGTCCTCCACGTTGAATGCGTTGCGGACGGTATCCCGGTCAGCGTTGGTGGTCGCCGGCGTGATGCGGTCCACCATCGAGGTTGCGAAATCAACATGTTCGTCGATCCACGAGGCCAATTCCGAATCGATCAGGACGGCCAGATCCTTGACCACACGGGCAACGACGGCGCCGTTTTGGGGGAGGTTGTCACAAGGCAGGATTGTGATGGAGCCACATTCCGCCGCCTGGCGGGCAAGGAGACCTGCAACGAGCTTGCCGGGGACGGAGGAAACGGGGGCACTGTGATCGCCCTGCAGTGCGCGGATGTCTGCCGCAACCACAGGGTTGGTCACGTCAAGGCCTCCGTCCGGCCGACGCACGTAGCCAGCTTCTGTGACAGTGAGGGTGACGATGCTCACGGACTCGTCGCGAAAATAGCCGAGCCATGCGGAATGGTCACCCGCGATGTGGACCTGGCTGATCGAGTCGATCACTTCGAGTTCGTCACCATCTCGTCCGCGGGTGATGAGTGTGTACAGCCCGTCCTGTGGAGCAATGAGGTGGGCTGCTTCCGGACGACGGCCCGTGAACGCTGCAATGCCCCATTGATCTGAATCGGGGGCATGAGCGGTGTACCAGGCTTGATGGGCGCGAAAAAAGTTCCCCAGACCGAGATGAATGATGTGGGCGGGCGCGATGACTTGGTCGGCGCAGCGGGCCAGCCGTGTGGTGATTCCTCGAGTGACCCCGTTGCTATCACGGCGATGCGACAGGGAAGCTTCATCCGGCCTCGTCAACGGAGCGCTGCGTGGGGCCCCTTCGTGGCGCGCATGCTCCGAGGTCGACATGCTGCAACTCTGGCCCCAGAAATGCTGCATGGCACCGGAGTTGCCATCCATTGCCACGGGGGACGCGCGCGGGAATGAGGGCAGCATCCTCCCCCCGGTCAGACGCCTGCATTCTCCACCGTACTCACGGCAGGAGAATCCGGCCCGTGTGAGCCCGGCCCGTGGAGGCGCGAGGGACTAGTTTCACAGGCAGCAGAACGGGCTCATGTGAGGACTGTGCACCACCGATGATCGCCACCAGGTTGCGCACTGCCGTCTCACCCTGCAAAAAGAGAGGCGATGCGATGGAGGTGAGTGCAGGGGTGGTCAGTGCTCCCACCTGGCTGTTGTCGAAGCTGACGACGCTGACGTCGCGCGGTACGTCGACGCCGAGCGCGTGCAGGCCCTTGATGAAGCCAATCGCCATGAGGTCGTTGAATGCCACCACGCCGGATGTGGGGCTCTGTGCCCATCGGCGGGCGGCACGTTCCCCGCCCGCCGGTTCAGGAGAGTGCGGACCGACGCGCTGGGAGCGAATCTCCAACTGGAGGCATGCTTCTTCCACGCTTCGCCACCTCACACCGTCCGTCCATGAGGCCTCGGGGCCAGCCAAGTAGGTGATTCTTTTGTGTCCCAGCTGCCCCAAATGTTCGACGGCACGTCGGGCGCCACGGGATGCGTCGGTGAGGACACTGGGCAGTCCGCGGACAACACGGTTCACAATCATCAAGGGACGATGTTTGGACAGGACGCGGATCCCTGAATCAGACAAGCGTGGACTGGTGAGGATCAATCCGTCCACAGCGTTGAGAAACTGCTCTGCCGCATGCCGCTCATACGTTGCGCTTTCGCGTCCGTTGATGAGAATCAGGGTGTAGCCGGCAGCATCACATGTCGCTTCGGCGCCTCGCACGATGTCGATGAAAACAGGATTGGCGATGTCTGCCACGATCATCGCGAGAAGCTTCGTCGAGACGGAGGCCAGTGCGGGTGCGGATGATGATCTCTGGTAACCGAGGGCGGTTGCAGCTGCCCGCACTTTGGCTGCGGTGTCAGAACTGACCCGACCCGGCCGAGCCAGGGCGCGTGACACGGTGGAGGGTGCAACACCGGCGGCGGCGGCCACATCATAGATCGTGACCGCGGTGCGCCTCTGCTGCGGATCCGGGACCATGGTGCCACGCTAGGCGGATGCAGCACGGACCACAACTGATGCCCGATCACTCTGAACACTGATGAGATGTCAACCACCGCGGCCGGTCGGGCAGCGGAATGGCTGAAGGAGTTGCCTCTCATTGCGGGGCAGGGGCGTCAGGTTCTCCGTCAGATCGAAATCTGCCAGAGATGTCGCCCCGCGAATACGGGTCGGTCAACTGTTCGAACGGAGAACTGACGCTCAGGGGTGTTGCCCGGCACAAAAGGTTCTTCGGCAAGTGTTGGCAACCTGTTCACGACTCACTGTCACGCCTGACTCAATCGTGTCCGAACCCTGAAATCTCCAGCCAACCATGACGACAGCAGGCAGGGAGCGGGATGGCGCGTCACGGTGGCTCCCGCATCGCCACCAAGGAAGAGGAAGCATGTTGAGAAACGAACTCACCGTCGGCATCGTGGGGATGGGATCCATTGGCATCACCCACGCCAAAGTGCTCCAGCAGATCGATGGGGTGCGGCTTGTGGCCTACAGCGGAGGCACCACGGCCAGCGGGGGCGAAGCCGGGTGGCCCGCTGCGCGGCAGATGTCCCACGAGGACTTGGTGGACCATGGGGATGTGGACATAGTCGTGCTGTGCTCGCCGACCGAGTTCCACGGAGCCAGCGCGATTGCGGTGGCTGAGTCGGGCCGCCACGTTGTCATCGAGAAGCCGATGACCCTGACTGTGGCCGAGGCCGAGTCACTGGTGGCACTTCAGGAGCACAAAGGCATCGTCATCGCCATGGTCGCCCAACGGCGTTTTGAGACGGAGTACCAAGCGGTCAAAGAGTTGCTTGAGCAAGGCCAGTTGGGCGACGTGAGGCTTGCCATGACTCACGTTCCGTGGTTCAGAAGCGCTGAGTACTTCGCGGCGGCCCCCTGGCGCTCCAGGACCTCTGCAGGTGGTGGCTCCCTTGTGAATCAGGGTGTGCACAACATTGATCTGCTCCAGTGGCTCTGTGGGCCTGTCCAATCCGTGACAGCGCAGACCACCACATTCGTGAAGGACATCGATGTGGAGGACACCACGGTGGCCACGGCACGATTCGCATCCGGGGCTCTGGGGGTCATCACGACTTCCACCGCCACGCCTCCTGGATTTCCGGCCACCGTGACCTTGTACACCTCACTTGGCATGATCGAACTGGGACAGGGCGAGATTCGGTCGTGGGAGATTGCCGGTGTGCCATGCCCGCCCGGTAGATCCACGGCTTCGAGTGGCTCTTCGGATCCCGCGGCCATCGGAATGGATGGACACATTGCGGTATGGGAAGACGTGGTTGGAGCGATCCGGGAGAAGCGCCGTCCGCTCGTGGACGCGGTGGAGGGCGCGGGCGTCACCCGCTTGATCCGTGCCATTTACGATGCAGCAGAGACAGGATGCGCCATCACGCTGTCCGAGCTCCACTAGTGTCGAGTTCCCCATACTCATCGGCCGTGCACTGTCCTCGCCGACACGGTGCCGCCAGGCGAGTTGCTCGTACCCTCGTCCCCATTGCGGCAGCTGGAGACAACTGGTGGCAACCAGTTGCCGATTTTTCGCTCCCGGGCGAACACTGAGGTGAATGGGCTCCCAGAGCCGAATTTCGGTGAGACATGGCGGTCCCCAGTAGAGCGCTCACAACGAGCCCAAGAGGAAGATGCAACCAATGCGTAGATCAACAATGACACTAGGTGCGTGGGTCAGTAATCGGTGACCCGGTTGTAAGAACCGCCGACGGAC
>JBQCZU010000061.1:0-8056 GCA_052089385.1 Arachnia sp. | reverse complement strand
ACGCACAGCTGACATGCTGCAATCACTGGGGCACTAAAGAGGTCCAACTCAGGCCTGAGTTGGCTGGTGCACACTGGAACGGGGGTTCCTCCACCAATCGCCAACAGCCCCGAAGGAAGGACGCAACCGTGACGCGTGACAGCCACCGAACTGAGGATTCCCCGGAGGTGCTGCGTCTTGCCGTCGCTCAGGTCTGCGCCGGGGAAGACCCGCTGAACAACCTCGTCCTGATCCGCGATGCTGCCGCCCGTGCCCAACAGGAGGGTGCGAAACTCGTCGTGTTCCCCGAAGCGACGATGGCGAGCTTCACCCGGAGATCTGTGGATGTGGCTGAACCCGTGAATGGGCCGTGGGTGAGTGGTGTCCAAGACATTGCCCGGGAGAATGGGATCGCGATGATCGTGGGCATGTTCACCCCCGGCACACCGCATCCCGACGAGCCGGAGAGGCGGCGGGCCCGCAATACGTTGGTGTGCGTGGATGCTGGCGGCGAGGTGGTTTTGACCTACGACAAGATCCATCTGTTTGATGCCTGGGGGTTTGTTGAGTCACGCCATGTTGAGGCTGGCCATGAACCGGTGGTCGCGTGCCTCGCCGGCACGAGTATCGGTGTGGCCATTTGCTACGACGTGCGGTTTCCGGGAATGGCCACGTTCCTCGCAGGGATGGGTGCGCAGGTGATCGTCGTATCTGCGTCCTGGGCGAACGGCCCGGGCAAGGCGGAACAGTGGCGCGCACTGTGCACTGCCCGCGCCATGGACAGCACGTGTTTTGTGGTCGGTGCGGGGCAGGCGGATCCCGCGAGTGTTGGGATAGAGGTACCTTCCGGCTCCCCGACGGGTGTGGGACACAGTCTTGTCGTGAACCCGTTGGGTGACGTGGTGGCGGAGGCAGGGGCGGCACCCGAGTTGTTGATGGTGGACGTGGATCTCGCCGAGGTTACGGAAGCCAGGGGCCGGGTCCCGGTCCTCGAATCGTCACGATTCTCTGTGGCTGCGCCGTCCGGGCCTCTTCGATGAACCGCCGTTCGTTCCTCACGGGCGGCACTGAGGGCGCGGAAGGCCATGCGTCTGGTCGTTGGTGGCGGCACTCGGGAGTCGGGTGTGTGGTGATGGTCGACGAAAAACTGCAGCCAGAATTGGTTCTGGGCCCCACCATGGGCCGATAGAGAATCTGGCTGCAGTTTTTCGTCAGGAAAAGGAGATCGTCGATATCAGCGGAGGTTGTAGGCCTCGATGGTTTCGACGATCGAGGGCCGCAGCGACGCCAACGAAATCACCTTGTCCACCGAACCCACCTCGACGGCCCGGTGGATGTTGTGGACACCGTCAAATTCGGCTGCCACCTCGGAGATCTTCTCGGCCCTGACGGAGGCTGACGCGTCGGCCAGTTCCAGTTGCAACTCGGCATGATCCTCCGTGGCCGCCTCTCGGAGCTTCGCCTGCAACCCCGCCACCCGCGGGTCCGAACTGGTGCGCTGCTCCACGTCGCGCGCGAAGACCACGGCCGCTGCCGGCGCCCCGCCGATGACCGAAGCGAAGGAGCCCTCGAGTGCCAGTACCGTCATGTTCTCGTTGAGTTGCTTGGAGAACACCACGAATGCTCCGCCGTGGTAGCGAGAGATGACGACGAAGACGATCGGGCCGTCGAAGTTGACGATGGCCCGGCCAATCTCGGCGCCGTACTCCAGTTGCAGGTTGCGCATCGATTCGGGCGAGCCGTCGAAGCCCGACAGGTTCGCGAGCACCACCAGCGGCCGGTTGCCCGAGGCTGCGTTGATGGCGCGTGCCACCTTCTTCGATGACCGCGGGAACAATGTGCCGGCGGTGAAGGTGTCCGGGCCGTCGGTGGGAGGGAAGCCGGCCCGAGGAATGGGTGTGGATTCGATGCCGAGGACGCTCACAGAGTGGCCACCGACGCGGGCGTCGATGACGACGGCGGTCTCCGCCTCACCCATGCCTGCCCAGCGTTCGACGCGGGGATGGTCCTGATCGCAGACCGACGCGATGACGGTGCGGATGTCGAAGGGCTTCTTCCGGTCCCGATTGAAATCGGCGGAGAAGATCTGGCCGACGGTGGAAAACTCGCCGGCGTGCGGGAAGTCCGACACGTCGCGATCCACCGGGTCTGAGCTGACCGCACGACGGGGACCCGTCTCGCCCGGGGCCACCCAGGTGTGGTCGTAGTGGGAGATGAGGATGCCCATGGCGGTCCCCAGATCGTTTGCCCAGTACTGGGCCTGGCCGTTGGGGCCCATGACGCGGTCGTAGCCACCGATGCCGAAGTTGTCCTCGGCCGAGACACCACCGGAGAAGTCCAGCGACTGCTTTCCGGTGAGCACCATGGCGGAATCCGGTGTCATGACGAGGATGCCCTTGGTGTGCATCAGCATGGTTGCCTCAGCGTTCCAGTACGGCTGGGCCCCCACGTTGATACCTGCGACGACGACGTTGATTTCGCCGCCGTCCTGGGTGAACTCGACGATGCGTCGCAGTGCGGCACCCACCCAGTCCATGTTCTCGGTACCTGAATCCATGGAGATGCGCGCACCTGAGCTGAGCGTGAACCACTCCACCGGCACGTCGAGTTCCTCCGCCAGGTTGATGGCGGCAATGATCCGGGCACATTCCGGTTCCGCCACGGCGCCGAGCCCCTTGGTGGGGTCTCCGGACAAAACGATGCGGGTGATGCCCTCGGGGTGCAGCGTCGTCGGGGTGGTGACCCGGGCGCAGATGATGCCTGCCTTGTTCAGGCCGGGTGCACGGATCACTTCGGTGAGACGTCCATCCCCGTCGAGATCGAGCTCGACCAGGGATCCGCCCTTGCCTGCCAGCGCAGCGGTCAACTCGTAGGGATACACCAGACCGCGACGCCGTGCTCGCAGCACCTTCCCGGCGTAGTCGTCGAGTGGCTTCAGGGGCTCTGACGGGGGTGCTGTGACCGTGGTGGTGACCCCAGCGCCGGGTTGGGCATGGAAGCGGACGGCCAACGGCACCAAGCGGTCACCGCGGACGAACCGGCCCTGGCAGAGGACCTCTTCGATCCCTGCTCCGTCGGACAACGGTGTGATGCGGTCCTGCATGGGCGTGATGTCCACCAGGTCGATGTCGATCTCCGGCCAGACGTGCACCCAGACGTGGTTGACGTCGAGCTTGGACCCTGCGGCGCCACGGGCGGAGCGGGTGCGGCGGATGGCTTCCAGACAGTTGGCGACGGCACGCTCCGCGTGGGGCAGGCTGACGAGGACACCCTCGTCGTCACGGATGACGGCGAGCTGGCGCACCTGCGCCATGGCCACGAGCCGCCTGTCCTGAGGGTTGGATTTGGCGACGCAGTCGAACAGCAGCACGTCCGTCGGAGCCGGGAGGCGGGTGGTGTGGTAGTCCCGCAGCCTCCACAGATCCAGTTGCCGCCCGGTCATCGGGTGCAGATCGCGAATCCGCTCATCCTCGTGAATTCCGTCCCCGTTGCAGCGGAAGGTGCGGTACTCCACCGTTCCGTCCGGGCTGCACACACCGAAAGCAACGCGCTTGACAGCAGGGTCACACTCCCAGGACTGCAATCGCTCGAGAAGCTTTGCGGAGATGTCGTCGGCGGCGGGGTGGTCGGGCCACAGGACGTAGAGCTCGACGACGGCGTCGTGGCCCGCCGGACGCTCCGCCACCTGCGTTTCCACCAGCGCGGCGAGTGCGCCATCCGCCATCAATTCGTCGGCGGTGCCGACGGCGGCGATGAAGCGACGGGACCGGCCTTCCAGAACGTAGTCGGCCAGAATGACTGAGCGGGAGTCAATGGTGCGACGAGTCACGTCCGAGAGGTCGTATTCGCTGTAGTACTTGCGCAGCAGCACCTCCAGCATGGGCTCATGCGCGGGGATTCCACGCCCCAGACGGGCCGCCAGGAAGTTCGCCGTCCACTCGGGAATGGCCGCCAGTTTGGCAATGCGCTGGTCATAGTCCGGTGTGGATGGGTCTGCGGCCAGCGCTTCCACCTCGTCGCCCACCCCGGCGACGATGGAGTCGCGTGCGGCATCCACGAGCGGTTGATCGAACCAGCGGAACCGGACGGAGCGCGCGAGGTCGCCGATGGTGGGGAACCTGAGCTGTGTGGCCCGCACCAGTCGCTCAAGTTGGGCGCGGGCGGTGACAGCGCGAGCTGTCTCCGGAGCTGCCTCCGAAATCCATCGATCCAGGATCCCCAGCACCAGAGGTACATCGGAGGCGATCCGCTTCTGCGCCAAGAAGACGCGAAACACTGCCGCCTCCAGCTCAGGCGTGCGTTCCAGGGTGTCGACGCCGTAGTGGCGCAGTGCTGTGGTCAGCCGGTCGACGAAATGAGCTGGGAGTCCGGCGCGTTCGGTGTCGAGCGTTGTCAGGTAGCGGTGGAAGTGTTCGCGGTCTGAATGCACCCGCAGCTCTGTGTTGGCCTGCTCGTCGAATGGGCGGTTGCGGCCCAGTTCTGCGAGGTCGGCGAACAGGGTCAGCAGTTCGATCTCATCTGCCATGACATCCGCGCCGCCTGTGAGGGCGTCCTCGCGTGCGCTCAGGTAATTGGGAAGAATGCCTGCGGTGGCGTCCACGTCGAAGCCCATCAGGACTGCCGAGAGGTCACCGATCAGGCGATGTGCCCGGGCGGCCGGGCTGAGTTGGTTCGGGAGGGCCGGAACGTGGACGGTGGTGCCCTCGGTGGTGACCACCTCGGTTCCGTCCCCGAGCGGCTCGAGGCGCACCAGTGGCGCCATGGATTCCACGAGCGAGCCGGTCATCACCAGCAGTTGCTTCACGCGCCCGGCAAAGGGCGCGTACACGGCCGTTTCCATCTTCATGGATTCCAGGACCACGACGGGGGCGCCGGCTTCCACTTCATCGCCGACCGAGACGGGGGTGGCCACCACCAGCGCCGGCGCGGGGGAGCGCAGCACGCCGCCCTCGTCGCGTGAGACGCGGTGGGTGACGCCGTCCACTTCAATGGCGTGGATCGGGCCGTGGGTGGCGGTGGTGATGCGGTGACGTTCATCGCCGACGGTGATACGGCCGTGCACGTCATCGAAGCGGGTGACTTCTGCCTCGGTGACATGGCCGTCCACCACGACGCGGTACCGCTGGGGTGCGATGGCGAATGTCGTGACGGTGTGGGTGGTGCCGCGCAGTTTCAGGTCCACCTTCATCCCGGAGGCATGGGCGGTCTGGGGCCGGCCGCCGCGTGCTGTGGCCAGGAGCCGATCCGCTTCAAGGGCCGCGGTTTCCTCGTAGGCCTCGATGGCCGCCATCACCAGTGCGATGCCTGCGTGCTGATCCGCGATGAGACCGCCGTCGGCGCGCGTGCGGTCAATCCAGGCGGTGTCCGCCCAGGCCCCGCCCTCGGCGGGTCCGGTGACCTCGGGGTGGCGGAGCAACTCCAGGATGAATGCCTTGTTGGTGGCGCCGCCCTCAATCACCACCGTCGTTTCCGACATCGCTCGACGCAATCGGCCGAGTGCCTCGTCGCGGGTACGGCCGAAGGCGATGATCTTGGCGATCATGGAGTCGAAATCGGCGGGGATGGAGTCTCCCTCGGAGACACCTGTGTCGACGCGGATGCCCGGACCGGCGGGCAGCGCGAGGCGGGTGATCCGGCCGGGAGCGGGGGCGAAATCGCGGTCCGGGTCCTCGGCGTTGAGTCGTGCCTCCACCGCGTGGCCGGATTCGGTGGGCCGCTCATCCAGGCGGCCGCCGTCGGCGACATGGATCTGGGTCCGCACGAGATCGAACTGGTTGGTCATTTCGGTGATGGGGTGCTCCACCTGAAGGCGCGTGTTGACCTCGAGGAACGCGAAGAGCTTCTCGCCGGGGTGGTAGAGGAACTCCACGGTGCCAGCACCCACGTAGCCAACGGCGAGCGCGAGTCGCTCAGCGGAGGTCTTCAATTCATCGGTCTGCTCGGAGGTGAGAAGCGGCGATGCTGATTCCTCGATGATCTTCTGGTTGCGACGCTGCACCGTGCAATCCCGGACGCCGATGGCCCAGGCGTTGCCGTGGCTGTCCGCAATGACCTGGACCTCCACGTGGCGGGCGCCGGTGACCAACTTCTCCAGGAAGACAACGCCTGAACCGAAAGCGCGTTCGGCTTCATCCCGGGTGCGTTGGTACGCCTGCGTCAGCTCACCGGCAGATGTCACCTTGCGGATGCCCCGGCCGCCGCCGCCAGCAGTTGCCTTGAGCATGAGGGGATAGCCCACCTGCTCAGCAGAGGCCAATGCGGCGTCCAGCGTCTCGACGCCACCCCGGGACCAGGGGGCAACGGGCACACCCACCTCTTCGGCGATGAGTTTGGAACCAATCTTGTCGCCCAACTTGCGCATGGCTGCGCCGGAGGGGCCGATGAACCGGATTCCGTGGGACTCGACGAGGTCCGCGAACGCAGCATCCTCGGCGACGAAGCCCCAGCCCACCCACACCGCGTCGGCCTCGACCTCGGTGAGGACCCGGATGAGGAGGTCATGATTGAGGTAGGGACGCTCCGAGGCAGGCCCGATGGGGTGGGCCTCGTCGGCTTCCCGGGCGAACATTGCCGAGCGTTCGGCGTCGGTGTAGAGAGCGATCGTGACAACCGGTTCGCGGTCAGGATGCTCGGCGTTGAGATCCCGAACGGCATGGATCAGCCGCATGGCTGCCTCACCGCGGTTGACAATGGCGATGCGCTTGAACACCTGTTACCTCCCTCATGGACCCACGAAGAAGTGGATTCTCTGCCAATGTTGCAGGTCTCCCGTGCGTCCTGCGAGTCAGGATGTCACCCGAGAGGACTACGCAAGCGTGGTGACAGGCCGATTCAAGCTTGAGGGGCGATCGTTGTGGGAACCACACAAACCATGATCCGTCGTGACCGAAAGCAGAGTTGTGGGTCAAACCTCACACACTGTGAGGAAAATGAGCCGCTCCGGTGAGGAACCGGTGCCCGAATCGCAAATCTGTCACGGTTTTCTTGGTCTCACCACGGGGAGCGCGGTTCGGGGGGATCGCGCTGGCCCAGGTGCAGCACAGACTCGGTGGATGCGGTTCGGGGGGACCGCATCCACCATCACCACCGCCAATCGGAGGCGGTCCTGGGACAGGTGCGGCTCGGGGGGGCCGCACCCCACTGCGGTATGTCTCTCTGATCCGGTGCTGACGTCTCAGCATGGAGGCCGTTTCGTGGCCCGGTCCATGCGTCGCTGAGTGAAGCCCAGTAGGCTCTTCGTGACGCAGGGCGCCCCCAGGCCCTGTGCAGGAACATCCGAGGACCCCCCATGGTTGACGATCTTGCACCACAGGTTGCCCAGCTCATTGCCGAGCGTCGCGATGCCGTTGCCCGCACTGCCACTTGTGAACTGCAACAGGTGAGCCCCCAGGAACTCCCCGCGCTGGTGCACCGTCTTGCCGGCAAGCTTGGGGCGTTCGGCCATCAGGCAGCAGGTGAAGCCGCGCGGAGATTGATGCTGGACCTGCGGGATGGCAAAGACGCCGTCGAGGAGAGTGAACGTGTTGCAGAGATCCTGTCGCTGCTGCGCGCCGGGGTGGGAACCCATCCATGAATCAACCTCTCATCCTGGTCGTCGAGGACGATCCGGACCTGCGTGAGCTGATGACCGTCACGCTGACCAACTCGGGACATCGCACAGTGGAGGCCGCGGATGGAGATTCTGCCCTGCAGAAATTCCATGCCCACGCGCCCAACCTGGTCCTGCTCGACATCTCGCTGGGCGCACACACGATCGACGGACTGGAGGTGTGCCGACGCATCCGCAAGGACAGTGATGTCCCCGTCATTTTCCTCACCACGCATGACGAAGACATCGACCAGATCATCGGATTTTCCGCAGGCGCCGACGATTACCTTGCAAAACCCGTCAACCATCGGCTCCTGTTGGCCCGCATCTCAGCAGTCCTTCGCCGCCAGGACGGTGCCGGGCGGACCGCAGAGCCCACGAAGCTCGGTCAACAGGGCGTCGACATCGATCTCAGTGCCCGTACGGTGAGCGTCAACGACGAACTCGTCGACCTGACACGCATCCAGTTCGACCTTCTGGCCGCACTAG
>JBQCZU010000060.1:0-8206 GCA_052089385.1 Arachnia sp. | reverse complement strand
CCGGGTGGGATGAGATGGTGTCACCACATCTGGTGCGTGTACTGGATGTCCATATTCAGATGTAGGGATGCCAGATCGCCCGATCCGGTGCGCCGCAGCCAGGACATGATTGATCCGTGGTTCCCTAGACTCTCAGGCGGTCTTCCGCCCGGTCCTTGAGAAAGCTGTCATGTCCGCTGTCATCGCACCCGAAGCTCGTCGCGCCCGCTGGGGTGTGATCGCACTGTTCTGGTTGAACGGAGTTGCCTGGGCTTCCATCCTCCCGCGCTATCCGGAGATCAAGGCAGCGCTGGAGCTCAGCGACACCTATTGGGGCATATCCGTGGCCATTGGCCCCATTGGCGGGCTCCTGGCAGGGCTGTTCACTGCCCGGCTGATGCGACGCTTCAACTCGGCTGTCGTGGCCGTGTGGAGTTTGGTGATCTACATCGCCATGCTCAACGTCATCGGCAATGCGCCCATCGCCGTCGTGTTCTCCTTGGGCGTCTTCCTGATGGCGGCATTCGACGCCCTGACCGACATCTCCATGAACGCACATGGTCTGCGCGTTCAAAAACTGTACAAACGCTCCATCCTCAACAGCTTCCACGGATGGTGGTCCATCGGGGCTGTCTCGGGCGGCTTCCTCGGCTCAGCCGCGGCCCAGGCACAGGTTCCCATCTGGCTCCAGTGCCTCGTGGCCACACTGGTTTTCGGAGCCATGGCAGTGGCTGCCAGGGCACTCCTGTTGAAGACGCCGGACCGGCACCAGATCCCTTCCCCGGGGGCGGTGGAGATCACCCCCAGCCGCCGCATGTCCCGCACCATCTGGCTGCGACTGGTGGCACTCGGCCTGCTCGGCGCATCAGCCGGCCTCATCGAGGACACCGGCGCCACGTGGGGTGCCATCCACATGGATCGCGCCTTCGTTCTCACGCCGTTCGTGGCGGGCATGGCTTTCGTCGCGCTGCAGAGCGCGCAAATGGTGGGCCGCTTCACAGGCGATGCCTTGGTTGACAAGCTCGGAAGCCGCCCCGCCCTCATCCAGGGAGGAACGATCGCTGCCGCGGGCATGCTCGTCGCCATCCTGTTTCCGACCCCTGTCACAACGCTGATCGGCTTCGCCTGCGCCGGCTGGGGTATTGCCACCGCCATCCCCTCGGCAATGAGCGCAGCCGATGATCTGCCGGGCATGCAGTCAGGCAGCGGCCTGACCATCGTGACGTGGATGATGCGGCTGGGTTTCTTCATCGGTCCGCCCCTGATCGGCGCTGTGGCCGATGCCAGCAGTCTGCGCTGGGCACTCCTCGTGGTTCCGGGCTGCGCCATCACAATGCTGTTGCTCACGCCTGCCCTGAAGCCGGTGAGGCACCGCCGATCGTGATTCAGAGGGCGTGGTCGAAGATCGCCTGAATGACTCGCCCAGATGCGTTGCCGTCGCCGTAGGGTTGACCCTTCTCGCCTGTGGGACGCGGACGGACCGCCACTTCGGAGACCTGGGTCAACTCCGCGTCCAGAACGTTCCAACCATTCTCGAGGGTCTCGGTCCATTCCGTCTCCGTGCGCAGCGTTGTGCAGGGAGCATCCAGCAGGAACGCCTCCTTCTGCAGCCCACCCGAGTCCGTGACGACGCCGGCAGAAGCCATCACCGCCCGCACCATCTGTGGATAGGCCAGCGGCTCACTGGCCACCAGACTTCCGGCGCTCAGATCGAGCCCATGGCTCCGAGCGACGGCAACGAGGCGGGGATGGGCAAGCAGCACAACCGGGACGGGGACTCTGGTCAGCGCCTCAAGGATCTGGCGAAGCCGTACAGGGTCGTCGGTGTTGTCCGCACGGTGGATGGTCGCGAGCACGAACGGTTCATTCGGGTCGAGGCCTTCTGGAACCTGCACCGGATGCTCGGCGACGGCGTCCCTGGTGGCCAGACACACGTCGGTCATGACGTCCCCCACGTGTTGGGTACGGCCGGCGAGGCCCTCGGCTGCGAGATGCTTGACGGCGACGTCGGTGGGTGCGAGCAGAAGATCTGCAAGATGATCGGTGATGATGCGGTTGTGTTCCTCCGGCATGCGGCGGTTGAACGACCGCAGCCCCGCTTCGAGGTGTGCGAGCTTCACATGGCTCTTGACAGCTGCCAGAGCTGCGGCGGCGGTCGAATTGGTGTCGCCGTAGGCCAGGACCCAATCGGGCTGGAATTCCTCCAGTACGCCGTCCATGGCGGCCAGCATGGCTCCGGTCTGACGACCGTGAGTGCCTGATCCGACGCCGAGATGGGCATCCGGTGCCGGAATCCCCAGATCCCGGAAGAACACATCGGAGAGAAGCGGATCATAGTGTTGACCCGTGTGCACGATCACGTGCTCCACATCGCCCCTGGCCTCGCACGCTTTGGCGATGGGGCCCAGTTTCACGAACTGGGGACGGGCACCGACGACGCTCATGATCTTCACAGTCACCCAGTCAACCACAGCACGTCGACGGCAGTCGGCAGCCCACCCGTAGGGCCGCACTCAGACGGGCGAAACCTCCAGTGAGCCGAAGGCGACGTCGTCGCCGGGCAGAGTCCCGTGGAAACCGGTGAGCTGGTTGTAGGCCGCGATGATGCTCTCTTCCTGTCCCTGCCACGAGTAGGTGGCCGCAACCTCGCTCACCCGCTCCAGGGGACGATCTGCAAGCAGAGCACCCACCTGTTCACCAAAGGACACCGGGTCCTCCGACGTGAACACACGTCCGACGCCATTGTCTGTGACGAACTCGGCCATCAGTCGCGCATCAGAGACCACCAGTGGCAGCCCGGCATGCAGGTACTCGAACAGCTTGTTCGGCATTGCCGCATCGTGATTCGGCGAGCCACCCGGTAGAGGATGCACCGCCACGTCCGCGCCAGAGAGATAGTGCAGAAGCTGGTCCTGGCTCACCGGCCCGACGAATGAGAGTCGATCTTCCACACCATGCTCCTGCGCAAGCGCCTCCAGTTTCGGGATCATGGGGTGGGGCAGTGGCACCGACACGATGACCAGATGGACGTCCGCCGGCATCGATGCGAGTCCCTTGATGATGGTCTCGATCCCGCGCGCCCAGCTCATGGTGCCGGAGTACAGGGCGATGGGAACATCGGGGCCGAGCCCTGCTGCTTCACGGACCGTTGTGGGGCCTGTCAGTGGGGACAGCGGGGGCATGTTGAGCAGCACGGATGGACGGACAGCCAACGAGTTGTTCTGCTGGAGAACGTCCGCGATTGGTTCAGAGACTGTGGAGACCACATCGGCCTCGCCGATCATCACCCGTTCGCAGGCGATGAGCGCGTCGTGGCCGGCTCGCAGCCCCTTCTCCAGCTCCGGGATGCCCGCGAAGTTTTCCCTCGCGTCGTACCAGAATTTCACGTCGCGTCCCTGTCCGCGCATGGCCCTGAGGGCGTCGCGGGCGGCCAGGAGCGCCTGGGGGTGGTGGACGTGCAGAACATCCGGCTTCAAATCCACCAGAAGGCCCGTCAGGGTGTGTGCGACGTCGGTGACAATCGGGAGACCACGGTCAACCCCGGCGAGGACAAAGGGATCCTTCTCCCCCGCCCGCTTGTCACGCGCCTGCTGGGCTCGGAAGCTGACATCCGAGAGCACATCCTCGGTCTTGAGGTAGGCCACCTTCGCGGTGCTTCTCAGCCACTGCAATCCGGCCTTGACCGAGGAGCGATTGGCTCCCGTCATCCGTTGCCGGTACACGGCACGGCGGCGGTGAATGGTGCGGCGCGCTTCCAGGTTGTTGACCCGGCTGATGTCGACGCCGTCGCGTGGAGCACGCGAGATGGGTACCCGGATGACCTGGATGTCATCGCCGAGCCGGTACTCCCCCGCGATTCCGCCCACGGGTTCCAACGAAATGACGATGGGCTCATAGCCCGCCCGAAACAGGGTGGTGGCGAACTTCTTGACCCGGGAATCAATGTCGATGGGCGCGTGCCTGAACAGCACCACCCGAGGTGTGGCCTGCACTGCTATCAGTCTCCCTTGCCGATGATGATGAATGTGGTTCCGGCGAAGGCGTCGCGTTTCAGCGCTCGACGGCCATCCACCACCACAGTGGCACCCGGCAGATCGCTCTGCGTCAGTTCGCGGTAGGCGGCATGATCGGTCTGAACAATGACCACATCCACCTCCTCACCCACGTGATACGGGGAGAAACCCAGACCACTGAGTTCCTCATCGGAATACATCGGGTCATGCACCGCGACATGGGCACCCTTGGCCGCCAGGGCCGCCACCACCGGGAACACCCCGGAAAACGCGGTCTCCTTCACACCACCGCGATACGCCGCACCCAACACCGCCACCCGCTTGCCCTGAAGCGTTCCGGCCGCCTCCTCGGCAAGCCCGACGGCATGGGCAGGCATGGCCGCATTCGCCTCACGGGCAGCCTCCACAACGGTGGCCTCAGGATCAGTCCACAGATACAGCCGCGGATAGATCGGGATGCAGTGACCACCCACCGCGATACCCGGATTGTGGATGTGGCTGTAGGGCTGCGAGTTGGATGCCTCAATCACCTGATACACATCGATACCGCTCGTACCCGCAAAGCGGGCGAACTGATTCGCCAAACCGATGTTGACATCGCGATACGTCGTCTCGGCGAGCTTAGCCATCTCCGCAGCCTCAGCGCTGCCCAGATCCCAGACACCATTGCCACGCTCCAGATCCGGCCGATCATCAAAGCTCAACACAGCCTCATAAAACTCCCGTGCCCTGGCAGCACCCTCAGCAGAGAGACCACCAATCAGCTTCGGATACTTCCGCAGATCAGCAAACACACGACCGGTCAGCACACGCTCCGGCGAAAACACCAGATGGAAATCGGTGCCCTCAACCAACCCAGAGCCCTCTTGCAGCATCGGCTTCCACCGATTCCGGGTGGTGCCCACCGGCAACGTCGTCTCAAAACTCACCAGGGTGCCGGGCTTGAGGCCGGCCGCGATCGACCGCGTGGCATCATCCATCCACCCGAACTCCGGCACACCGTCGGCACCGACGAACAACGGAACCACCACCACCACCACATCGGACTCCGCCACAGCAGAGGTGGTATCCGTGGTGGCACGCAGCGAACCCGCCGCCACCGCCGCCGACAACTTCTCCTGCAGATCGGCCTCACCCGGGAACGGCTCAGTGCCCGCATTGACCAACTCCACAGTCCGGGCATTCACATCAGCCCCAATGACCTCATGGCCAGAATCAGCAAACTGCACAGCCAACGGAAGGCCAATTTTACCCAGTGCAACAACGGTGATCTTCAAGCGAAACTCCCAAGGATTCCAAGGTGAGCGGACCGCTGGCAACGCGGCACGCGAGGGCTGAGTCTATCTGTTCTGCGTTGCCCTCAAGCATTCGGGCACGCAGGACAGCTCGTCGCCTCAGGTGCTGGAGCATGTCACTCTCCTCGTCGACAGCGGGCGCTCTCTCCCGCTCGCTCCTGGGACCGGCCGGGCTTCGCACCCAGAGTCACGACTCCGTCGCCGCGGCGTTGACCTCCCCCAGGTCGCCATCCACCATGACGAGTTGACCGGTGCGGAGTGACTGGGTGGCCGTCCCGGCACCCATGACTGCAGGGATTCCGTACTCGCGGGCCACGATGGCGGCGTGGGAGGCCATTCCTCCCCGATCCACGACAACGGCCGCAGCCCGGAGGAACAGTGGGGTCCATGAGGGATTCGTGGCTTGGCAGACCAGCACCTCACCTGCGCGCAGGGTTCCAAAGTCGGCTGGGCCGCCGATGATCCGTACGCGTCCCGTGGCGCGACCTCCGCCACCCGCTGCCCCGGACGCGAGCATCGCCCCGGATCCCTTTCGACGTGGATAGAGGGTGGCGGTGGCGATGAGGGGCGTGGCGGCCTGCTCGCCCTGGGCGATCCTTCGGCGACGCGCCGCCCCACCAAGCACCCCATCACCCGTAGTCCCCCTTGAGAAGTGCGTGACCTCACTGAGCGTGAGCATCCACACGTCCTCTGTGTCCTCCAACTCTCCTGCAGCAACGAGACGCCGACCCATCTCCATGATGGCGCCACGGATGATGGGAACCACTCGACTGAGCTCGAAGTGGGTGTCCTCACGCAGCGCCACCGCTGATGCAGCGCCTCGTGCGAGGCGCTGCATCAGCACTGAGTGGGAAGCCGTCGCGGCAGGCGAGCTCCTCGGAGAGGGTGGTCCAGCGGACTCCGGGGTGAGCAACACCTGGATCAAGCCGATCACCGTGGACGGCGATTCTGACCACGTGGGGTCGTGCACCAGAAGAATGCTGGTGGTCTCGCGGTGGCCGTATCTCGCCAGGAATGCCTGAAATTGAACCCACCACTGGGATCCCGTCGCCAGCAGCGGGGCACGCTCAGCAGCCACCTCTTGGGTGGAGTTCAGCAGGAGCGCCCGGAGCTCTGGAATGCGATCTGCAGTGCGGGCCAGCGCCAGCAGTTCCTGATTGGCGGCTCGCGTCATCGTCGGCGCTGAGGCCAGCACCTCCTGGACGTTGATGCGCCTCCGAGCGAGCAACGTCGCGAGCCGAAACTTCGCGAGCGTCACGAAGGCTGCAGGCAGATAGTCGATTCGCACTTCCGTCACGATGTCCACCAAGGTCTTCGTACGTCCCACTACGGCGACGAGCTCATCCCAGCCCATGCTCGACGGATCACGCTTGATCATGTCTGCAACACCCTCACGATACGCCGACAGCCTCGGATCAGCCTGCCACTGGCGGGGTGTCCTCCTCAGTCCACGACCAAGCGACCCCGCAAGCCGGATGGGGGTCCGCCTGGTGGGATGTGGCCTCGGCGGCACCAATTCCCGGATCATCCCATCGCGTTCCGGAAGAACCTTTTTCACGTCGACGGCCACGCCGGAGACACCGTCAATCATGTCGGAGAGATGTGCGCCCACGACAGGCACAATCCATGCGGTGAGCTCCATCGGAAAGGGCCGTCGGGGAAGCAACTCCAGGATGATCGATCCCACAGCCCGACGCAGCCGGTTCAATTGAATGGGTGCTGGAGGCAGGGCCGTCATGGCCCGTGACTGCAGAATGAACAGCCGGCCCGAGTGGAGCGCCCATTCAATTTCCTGCGGTTGCCCGAAGTGCGCTGCGATGCGACGTCCAACCGCGGCCAGTTCCCGTAGCTGATCATCGTCGACGATGGCGGATTCTCCGGCGGTGGTGTCCCGCCCGGTGGACGAGCCGATGACCCCGCCCTTGGCGGCAACGACGAAGTGCTCCGGGATCACGTCGCCGGAAACGACAGCCTCCCCCAGGCCGCCCGCTGCATCGATCACCACGTGGTCCCGCACACCGGAAACCGGATCAGCTGTGAACATCACACCAGCCGTATCGGCCGGCACCATCGACTGCACCACCACGGCCATGGCGACGGTGTCGGATTTGATGCCCAGCCGATTTCGATAGGCGACGGCGCGCTCGGAAAACAACGAGGCCCAGCACCTGCGGACCGCGGCAATCACATCGTCGGCACCATCGATGTTCAGGTAGGTGTCATGCTGGCCGGCGAAGGCGGCCCCGGGCAGATCCTCCGATGTTGCACTGGAGCGGACGGCCACCGGTCCCACAGGCAGTTCCACGTACGCGCGGTTGATGGCTTGTACAAGGTCTGCTGGCATTTTCAGCGCTTCCATGTCGCTGCTGATGCGGGCCCCTCCAACCACCGTGCGGTACGCATCAGTTGTCAGGACGAAGCCGTCGGGCACAGGGAAGCCGGCGTGGATGAGCTCCCCCAGATTGGCAGCTTTCCCGCCGACCAGGGACACATCTCCGCGGCGCACCTCGTGCAATCGCAGACTCCATGTGTGGGCCATGCCCACACCGTACGCCCATGCCGCGTGAAGTGCGCTGACGTTTGCCACGGTGTCCGGGACAGAAAAAGCGGGTGGGACGCGACCAAGAGCCGCATCCCACCCGCAGAATCATGCTTACAGGTGGATGGTTTTTCCGGTGTTGGCGGATTCGATGGCGGCTTCAGCCACACGAACGGTGTTGAGGCCCTGCGCCAGGGTCACAATGTCTGCGTCCTTGCCCAGCACCGCGTCACGGAAGTTCTCGTGTTCCCGCATCAACGGCTCCGGCTTGGAGAACGCGTAGCGCACAACAGTGCCCTCGCTGACGCCCTTGAACTGGGCCAGATCCTGCCACGTGTTCTCCACCGTGCCATTGGCGAAAAACGTCAGATCAGCAGTCA
>JBQCZU010000059.1:0-8260 GCA_052089385.1 Arachnia sp. | reverse complement strand
CGGCGAAGGTCAAGCCCTGCGGAGTGGTGTAGCGGTTTTCCGGCGGGGCGCCGCTCGCCGCTGACGGGATCCCCGTGACGGTGACGTGCCGGGTCCTCAAGCTCGCCAGACAGCCCTACTACCGGTGGCTGGCCGCCCCCATCCCTGAATACGAGGTGGTGGCCGCGTATCGCGCGAATGCGTTGTTCGGCGCCCACCGCGACGACCCGGAGTTCGGTCACCGGCTACTGGCCGACGAAGCCCGCCAGAGCGGTCACGCAATGGCTGATCGGACCGCGTGGCAGCTCTGTAGCTCCAACCAGTGGTGGAGCGTGTTCGGGAAGAAGCGTGGGAAGAACGGCAAGAAGCCCGGGCCGCCGGTTCACGACGACCTCGTCCAGCGTGGTTTCACCGCTGATGCGCCCAACGAACTGTGGTTGACCGACGTCACCGAGCACAAAACCGCCGAGGGCAAGCTGTACGTGTGTGCGATCAAGGACCTCTACTCCAACAGGATCGTTGGCTACTCGATCGACTCGAGAATGAAATCCCGGCTGGCCGTCAACGCACTGAACAGCGCGGTCGCTCGCCGCGGCACTGTCGCCGGCTGCATTGTGCATTCCGACCGAGGGTCGCAATTTCGATCCAGGAAATTCCTGCGTGCATTGGCCCGTCACGACTTGGCCGGTTCAATGGGCCGGGTCGCGGCGGCCGGAGACAACGCCGCCATGGAAAGCTTCTTCAGTCTGCTGCAGAAGAACGTCCTGGACCGCCGCTCCTGGGCCACCCGTGAAGAGCTGCGGATCGCGATCGTCACCTGGATCGAACGCACCTACCACCGCCGTAGACGCCAAGCCCGTCTCGGACGCTTGACCCCCGTTGAATTCGAAGCAATCATGACCACACCAGCCGATCTGGCTGCGTGACTAGGAACTGTCACCTATCCGTGCAGCAGACCCTTCGGACCGCACCCAAAGCTGCCTTCGCCTCGAATGTGGCTTGGAAGTTGCGGCCAAAAAAGTCTTTCAAGGACTGTTTCTGGATTGGCGCCATCTCTTCAGCGGAGACACCGGGGAAGGCCATCCCGAGAGGACCAGTCCGCGTAGCCACCCACCGCTCCAAGGCAACCCGAGCTTCCCGCAGCAGACGTCGATCTTCGCGCCTCTCAGCGACCAAGCCTCCAGTGATCTGTGTCAGATATCCGCCGACCAACGCGCCCATAAGAGCCAACACAGGTACCGCCACATCTGTCCACTCCACGTGATTCACTCTAGCTTCCCCTCACCTGCTGAGCGATCGTGCATAGCTTCACTGTCGGGCCGTCGAGGAAGGAATCGAACTGTCCACAACCGACCCTATCTGGACGCAACCCTTTGGGTGACCGGGGTGGGTGGGCCGCGATCCTGCCGCCAACTACCAGGGGGGCACACACTCGCTGTATCGCACTCGGCTCCTTCAGAACCGACGTTATAGGACACGACGGGAGCTAGGAAACCCAGCATGCGCGGCACGGCAATGGTTTTTCGCGGCGTTACGCCTCAGACGCAGGGTCGCTGGGTTCAGCTGCATCAGTCTCCAGGAGCCAGCGCAGGAAACCGTTCAGACGCATGCTTGAGTAGCTGGCACGATTGTCGCACCTTCCCTGGTGGACGAAGGTGACGGACGAATTGGACGGCAAAGGGTATGGAGCACCGTACACAGCCACACCATCTTCAAGGCTGGTGATTGGCTTATTGCACGTTGCGCAGAGAATCCACGCATCCGTCCCGGTAGACCCCTCCATCAGGGCAGGAAGGTTGTTGTGTGCGATTCGAATGTCCATGCCGTCTCTTCTCTCGTGGACTGGGCGTAGCCGGTCCTTCCGGTGATCGTAGCTGTCGATCGTCGAGACCAACTGCACCGGTGTACCGAAGAGTCCTGCAGTGGAGTCCCAGGCTCAGCAGTCTCCCTCGGAGCGTCCTATAACGACCGTATCTGAGACACCCGCGACACGCCGACGAAAACACGTCCTAAACCCGTGTCCAAAACTCACGTCAGCTGACAACGGTTCCGCTGGCGAAACCGTACAGTCAATGGCATGATCCACGGCTACGCCCGCACCTCGACCAAAAGCCAACGAGACGACATGCAACTGCAAGCCCTCGAAGCCGCCGGCGTCGAGAAGATCTGGTCCGAGGTCGCTTCCGGTGCAGCAACCACCCGGCCAGTGCTGGACAAGATGCTCGCCGCCGTCGCCGCCGACGACCAGGTCGTTGTGTATCGCCTCGACAGGCTCGGTCGATCGCTCCCCCACCTCGTGGCCACGATCAACGACCTCGATGCCCGTGGGGTGCGCGTGCGATCTCTCCAGGACCCCATCGACACCAAATCCGCCACCGGCAGGATGCAACTCGGGATCTTCGCGTTGCTTGCGCAGTTCGAGAGAGAGCTGACGATCGAACGCACTTTTGCCGGGTTGGCCGCGGCTCGCGCTTCCGGGAAGACACTCGGGCGGCCGCGGAAGATCACCGCCCACCGCATCCAGATCGCCAACCAGCTCAGGAAAGAAGGGGCAGGTGTGGCGACCATCGCCCGCGAACTCAGCGTCAGTCGCGCCACGGTCTATCGCATGCTCGACTGATCGGTCCACACCCCAACCACCGTTCAACCCAGTGAAACAATCCAAAACTCACATCGCAGCCTGGGCACGCCGCCACCGTATGCATGCATAGAGATGCTAGCGTGTTGGCTATGCGTATTGACAGGCTCCCCGATGGTGGCCTCACCCGGAACCTGGGGGTGCGAGTGTCTCCAGGGATGTTTGACCGGATCACTGAGGTATCCCGTGAGCTTGGCGTCAGCAAGAACGCTCTGATCAACGCAGTGCTGGAGCGCGAGCTGGACCAGTACAGCGGCCCGCCAGTGTGGTGGGACGAATGGTGGCGCCGCGCTCACCAAGATTCACTTCCGCCGGCAGGTGATCCCATGCTGTAAATGCGAAACGGCCCCTCGAAGGGGCCGCCTCTAAGTCGTGTCTCCCGACAGGTACCAACTGTCTGAGATGCGTGGGAGAGGAGTTACCAGCTCCAAATCTCCCGAATTTCAATTGTGATACCCCCCATGAGGAGGCTTTGTGCTGCCTACAGTAGCACGGGAAGTGGGCCGATGCGCCCTCACCGGCGGCGACGTCGTCGCCGTGTCGGTCCTAGCGCAGCGGTTCGACGATGTTTTGTTCGCGGGCCCGATGGTGCTCATCGATGCCGCGAATCAGGGTGCCGGTTTGGTGGCTACGGCCAGCCACGCCGCGGCCGCGATCGCGGCTGGTAGGGCAGCGACGTGGGCCGCCCAAGTGCGCCCAGGAGTGGTAGCTGTTGACGTCGACCTCAATCACAAGGGGTTAGCGAGAGAGATCTCCAATGACTTGACACAGTGGGCACGCTCACGCGGTCTGTGGTGTGCTACACGCGCGTCGGGAGGTGGCCGGGGACGCCTCCACATCGTTGTTGCTGCCGGCGACTGTGACGAGCTGCTCCGCGCCCGCGTGGAGGACTGGCGAGATCAGGCTGGACTCACTGCCCGTCAGCTCGACATCAGAGGCTCGATTCGACCATTCAGTGCGCCCCATCGTCGTACTGGTTACACCCACTTTCCCACAACGTTGGACGCGGCCGATCTCGAACTCGTCGGCGAGCTGGTGTCGTCGAGACGTAATGTCAGACGCAAGGACCGATCGACGCCAATCCGAAGAATCCGACGACACCTCGCTCTGGACGAGGAGGCACGACCCCTACCCTCGGTGCGAACGCAGGACCGAACACGCAGCGGAGTGGAGTTCGCTCAAACGCTTGCGCTGTACAACCATGGGGCATCCGAGTCGGCCTCGTGGAGTTGCGTCAGTGGCCAGCCTGGCAGCAAGTCAGGGGAACGCGGACGTCGGTGGTGGCAGGTCAACATCTGGGACAAGATACGGCCCCGCCCGGTTAGTGAGAACACCCCAGCCAGAACGTTCGACATGGCTCGCATGATCCTCCCCACCATCGACGCCCATAGAGACCAGTTCGCCGAACTTCACCCTCGGTCACGCAACACCCTTGAGACCGTACTGATGGTGCTCCTGGAGAAGATTCAAACTGCCGGAGCGCGGCTATGGGTACCGGTCTCCGAGAGAGACCTCCACCTATGCACCAGGTTGGACCGAAAGACCATCCGCCAGGCTACCGCCCACCTCGTCAGACTCGGCATAGTGAACCGCCGTGAAGGGGTCAGGGTAGGCGACGCCCATAGTTACGAAGCAGGCCCCGCGTGTGTCACGTCACTAACTCCCCCACCAATCCTTACACCCCCGCCATCGCGGTGGCTCCCCCACTGCCCCGCCAGCGCCGCCCACCACCTCACCAGCCACCACTTCCAGCACCCCCCTGCGGTATCCAGCACTCGCCAGCGTCGGCTCCAGGAGGTGACGGCAGAGGCTCTGCGTCAGCGCGGTGTTTTGGACACTCCCCCCGACCCGGAAACGACCGCTTCTGATGCAATAGCATGGCGATCGAGTCTGAGCGCCATCACTGCTGAGCGTGACCAGTTCCACGGTATGTGCCGAGCCCGACGACATCGCCACGAGCAGGAACGAGCGGCCAACGATGAGCGGCGGCGTCGGCATTGGTGGGAGGCACTCAGCGAGGAGGAGCGAAGCGAGCGGCACCATGCGTGGCGAGGTTTGTTCGCTACGCTCAGCATCGACCAGCGGTGGCGACGGTGCGAGGAACTTCGCAGAAGACGCCAGTTGGCGCGCTCAGATGCCCAGGAGCGGCTACCGGCGGCGGCGTAAAGCGTCCTTAGCAAGTCTCTAGCCCGTCTTCTTCTGGTCACTCTTCACGCAGTTGACAAGGGGTGACATCTGTTCTGCTTCCACGCGCCGCAGGGACCGGCCCCGCCGAGAGAACCCTCCTCCTGGACAGCCTCCTGCTCCGCACCACCGCGGCAGCCCACGACGCCTTCACCCACTCCCCCGGCCTCGGCCTCCTGGCCGGCAACGTGTACGCACGCACCACCCAAGATCCCCAACCAACCAGCGTGTTGGCACGAGCACTTGGCCTGAGTGAACACGACCTCACCATCGCTGTGGGACGGCTCAGTTCCGAAGGACTCCTCACTAAGACTCCTACCGGATGGCGACGCCCCGAAACCGACCACCGCCACAGCGTCTCGACCCGTCTCGGCGTCGACGGCCGCCTCCAAGCCCGAGCCGCTCTCTACGACATCGAACGCGAGCAATGGGCATGGTGGCAAGCCGAACAAGCATGGATGCACGCACCCCGTCGAAGGAGCGTCACGCGTCGAGCCGGTCCTCAACAGCTCAGTCTCCTGCCCGAGTACGGCACACATGCCTACGGCCCCTACCCCCGCAACAGCGACGGCCGTGCAGATCACACCGCAGCACTCCACGAAATCATCTCCATCCGCGACGGCACCGCGTTGCGGACCTGGTCACAACGTCGCGTTCGGCTCCCCCACCAACATGTTTCAACAGCAGCCTGATTTGGTTAACGGCGTATCTCCGTATCTACGGAGATACTGAACTACTGCGTTCAGCACTGATGAATAGTTTCTATGCGACGCGGGAAGACGCGGGAAGGCGCGCATCAGCTCAACTTTCGACGTTCAGAGTTCCTGACTCCAGTACGCGCTCGACTCGGGCACGTAACTACTGCACACCGTGTATCATCTACGTATCTACGTATCTACGTATCTACGTATCTCAGCACTTCAGTAGTTACTATCTTTTGGGACAACAAGCAGTGGAGTCTCATCTATGGCACCGGCGGCATCTTCTCTCTTTCGCCACCATGTTAATACTGAGTTACGCGACTAAGTGTTTCAGTAAATCCGCACTTGAGCGTATACTCATTGTATGAGAGTTATTACTGTGACCAACCTCAAGGGTGGGTCAGCCAAGACGACAAGCACTGCCTACTTGGCGCACGCCTTTGCGGCGCTCGGTATGAGCGTGTGGGTGGTCGATGCCGATCCTCAGGGTTCGGCATTGAGGTGGAGTGAAGCGGCCGGCTGGTCGATTCCTACTATCGCGCTGCCGGTGAAAAACCTCCACGTCAAGCTGGGGGGGATCGTGCCGTCATCGGTAGATGTCGTCTTCATCGACACCCCTCCATTGGATGAGCAGGCCGGCATCGTCTATTCAGCGATCCGTGCGGCGGACACCGTGATCGTGACGATGGCCCCGACCATGCTGGAGTTCGAGCGACTGCCGGATGTGTGGGCCGCGATCGATGAAGTGGCACCATTGCGCGACTCGGAACCTGAGGTGGCGGTCCTGCTGAACAGAACGGTCGCCAACGCCAATTCCACCACCATGTATCGCGATCTGATCGTTGAGGCTGGCCACCACGTGTTGGCCACCACGATCCCGAGACGAGAAGCAATCGCCCAAGCCTTCGCCGGCTCTGTCACCGATCTGGGCAAGTACGCCGACGCAGCACACGAAATCCACCAGTTGGGAGCTACAGCATGAGCAAGACCGACATCGCGGCCAGGGCCGCCAAACTGGGGGACCGCAAGGGCGGCCGAGCAACCGAGAGCAGCGTAGAGGACCAGCCGACCGTCAGCGCGCCAGTTCCACGAGCCAAGCCGGTGCGGGTGACAACTGATCTGGCGCCACAAAGCTACCGAGAACTCGTGGCGTACTGCCAACGCCTTGCAGAAGACCTTGGGCGAGCCAAGGTCCCGCACGTGGAGGTCATCCGCGCCTTAGTGGGAGAACTCGAGACCAACCCTGAGCTCCAGGCCACCGTCGCGAACACGGTCCGACGCGTTCTCAGTAAATGAGTACTTCAGTATCATTGTTCCGGCGATGGTGAAGATCCGGCAATGATGAAGTTTCAGCGGTGGGCAGCAGTGTCGATGGTAGTCATCGCGACTGGCTGCGCAGCTTCGCCGGGGACCGCCACAGTGTCGGTGGGTGATGACGTGGTGATGACGGTGGAGGTGGCGCGTGATGCTGAGGCTCAGCGCGCTGGCTTATCGGGGCGTGATGATGTAGCAGCCGGGATGCTGTTCATCTTCGATGCCACCCAAGAACAGGAGGTGTGGATGGCGGGCATGGAGCTACCCCTGGACGTGGCCTGGATCGCGGGTGATGAGGTTGTGGAGGTTCGCACCGTGGATCCCTGTCGTGCTGTAGACCAAGAGCAGTGCCCTCGGTGGGAGTCTCCGGGTGTTGTTGATGCGTTACTTGAGGTCGCAGCGGGTGAGTTGTCGTCGGTGGAGGTGGGGATGACCGTGGCGGTGTCGTGGCTAGGAGTTGATTCTGATGGGGTAGTCACTTGTGGTGGTGTTCGCGTGGCCGCCCGCAGGTCTCGGTAGGCTCATGCCGGACCGAGGATGAGGGAGCAGTCACGTGGCGAAGCGATCGGACTGGGACCAGCCAGCACTGGATCTGTGGGGTCCGTCCGAGTCTGAGATCGACGCACGGATTGAAGCTCCTCGACGAAGCACCCAGACCCGATCTGTCGATTTGCGTGGCGAGCAGCCCAGTTTTGATTTCGACGCCGAGGAAGGGCGAAACGATGAACCATTACTCGCATCTGGCCAGGCGGTGGTGGATGACCCACGCCCCGCAGAGGTTCAGTCAGCTGGACGACCCGGAGTGGTTCTTCGAGGACCTGGGGCAAACCCTAGCGGTGGAGATCGAGGAGATTCGCGCTCAGTTGGAGTCTCGGATGCCGAAGGACCTGGATTACATGGAGCAAGTGGGACGCCTGAACTCGATCCGCAAGACGGCGGAGGAGGTCGTGTTGACCGAGTTGCTGTACCCGATCCTGGATCCGCCGTCGACGTCGGAGCGGCTGGAAGAGCTCCAGGGATTGCTGCCGAATCTGGACATGATCAGAGACGCCCAATACAGGATCATGGACAACGCGGAACGGGAGGCCCAGCAGGACGGGCTAGAGGAGGGGACGATGCTGTACTCCGAGGACCAAGCGGATTACGACCGCCTGAGTCGCCTCGCGAAGCTGTTGCCGAAGCTCGAAATGATGATAGAGGACGGGGCGACTCCGGAGGAAGAGGCGGCGATGGTGGATCAGTTGGAGCCGTTCTTGCAGCATCAGCAGCAGATGTAGGTCCACGGTTTCGGCCGCGTAGTCAGGATGATGTTGCCCCGTCGGGGGCCAGGAGCAGGTTCGTGGCCAATGTGGCAGCCATTGAGCTGTCTCGGCGGTTGCAGGATGAGCAGCGGCCCGCCACTGCGGGTGAGCAGCAGCGGCTCGCGCGGTGGTCGTCGTGGGGG
>JBQCZU010000058.1:0-10091 GCA_052089385.1 Arachnia sp. | reverse complement strand
AAGTCCATCTCGGACATGCTCAAGGGCAAGCAGGGTCGTTTCCGTCAGAACCTGCTCGGCAAGCGCGTCGACTACTCCGGTCGTTCCGTCATCGTGGTGGGCCCGCAGCTCAAGCTGCACCAGTGTGGTCTGCCCAAGGCCATGGCGCTGGAGCTGTTCAAGCCGTTCGTCATGAAGCGTCTGGACGATCTGAACCACGCCCAGAACATCAAGGCTGCCAAGCGCATGGTGGAACGCCAGCGCCCCGTGGTGTGGGATGTCCTGGAAGAGGTCATCACCGAACACCCCGTGCTGCTGAACCGTGCACCCACGCTTCACCGTCTGGGCATCCAGGCTTTCGAGCCCCAGCTCATCGAGGGCAAGGCCATCCAGATTCACCCGCTCGTCTGCACCGCGTTCAACGCAGACTTCGACGGTGACCAGATGGCTGTGCACCTTCCACTCAGTGCGGAGGCGCAGGCCGAGGCACGCATCCTGATGTTGTCCACCAACAACATCCTGAAGCCGGCCGATGGTCGACCCGTGACCATGCCCACCCAGGACATGATCATCGGCACGTACTTCCTGACCTCGCTGCGTGAGGGCAGGGGTGCAGGCCGCACCTTCTCCTCGCTGTCCGAGGCCGTCATGGCGTTCGACCGCGGTGACCTCACCGTGGGTGCCGACATCCGCATCCGTCTCACCGACGTGGTCCCGGCGGGTCTCGAACCCCGTCACGACGGGTCTTTCCTGGTGCCGACGACCCTTGGCCGCGCCCTCTTCAACGAGGCACTGCCGAGCGATTTCGGCTATGTCAATGAAGTGGTTGGCAAGAAGGTGCTTGGTCGCATCGTCAACGAACTGGCGGAGACCTACCCGAAGATCATCGTCGCGAAGACGTTGGACAATCTGAAGGACCTCGGTTTCCGTTGGGCCACCCAGTCCGGTGTCACCGTTTCCATCTCTGATGTCCAGACCCCGCCCCAGAAGGCGGAGATTCTCTCCGGCTACGAGGCTCGCGCCACCAAGGTGGACAAGCTCTACGAACGTGGATCCGTGACCCAGGATGAGCGCCGTCAGGAACTCATCGACATCTGGAACGACGCCACGGCCGAGTTGACGCAGGCGATGCGCGACAACTTCACCACCACCAACCCCATCTTCATGATGGTGGACTCCGGTGCACGAGGAAACATGACGCAGATGCGTCAGATCGCGGCCATGCGAGGGCTGGTGGCAAACCCGAAGGGTGACATCATCGCCCGACCCATCAAGTCGAACTTCCGCGAAGGCCTGTCCGTCTTGGAGTACTTCATCTCCACACACGGTGGCCGTAAGGGCCAGGCTGATACGGCTCTGCGCACCGCCGACTCGGGTTACCTGACCCGTCGTCTGGTGGACGTGTCGCAGGATGTGATCATCCGTGAAGAGGATTGTGGCACCGAGCGTGGTCTCACCAAGACCATCGCCACGTGGTACAAGGCGGGCCAGGATGCTTCAGGCAAGCCCGCTCAGCTGGAAGTTGATCCGTTGACCGAGGGCTCCTCGGCCGAGATGATCGTTGACGTGGAGACGGCCGTGTACGCACGGACGCTCGCCGTGGACGCCGTCGATTCCGATGGAAAGGTGCTCGTTTCGGCTGGCACCGACCTGGGCGATGCGCACATCGACACGTTGATTGCTGCTGGCGTCACCAGCGTCAAGGTTCGCTCGGTCCTGACGTGTGAAGCCACCAGCGGCACCTGCGCGTTGTGCTACGGCCGTTCCCTGGCCACTGGCCTGCTCGTGGATGTGGGGGAGGCAGTCGGTATCGTCGCCGCCCAGTCCATCGGCGAGCCGGGAACCCAGCTCACGATGCGTACCTTCCACACCGGTGGTGTGGCCGGCGATGACATCACGCAGGGTCTGCCCCGCGTCGTCGAACTGTTCGAAGCACGCCAGCCGAAGGGCAAGGCACCCATCGCCGAGGCCGACGGTGTGGTGCGCATCGAGGACGGCGACCGGAGCCGCAAGATCGTCATCGTCCGCGATGATGGAGGCGAGGACCTGGAGTACCCCGTGGGTCGCCGTACCCGTCTGGAGTTCGAGGACGCCAATGGCATCCGCTACTCCGTGCGCGACGGATCGCGAGTCGTACTGGGCCAGCAGTTGACCGCAGGTCAGGTGGATCCACAGGATGTCCTGCGCATCCGAGGGCTCCGTCAGGTGCAGAGGCACCTGGTGGACGAGGTCCAGCGGGTGTATCGCACCCAGGGCGCGCCCATCCACGACAAGCACATCGAAATCATCGTGCGCCAGATGCTCCGTCGCGTGACGGTCATCGATTCCGGCGACACCACGATGATGCCCGGTGAGCTCGTGGATCGTCAGGGATACGAGGCCCGCAACCGTCAGGCACTCACCGAGGGTGGAAGCCCCGGCGAGGGTCGTCCGGTGCTGATGGGAATCACGAAGGCCTCGCTGGCCACTGATTCGTGGCTCTCTGCAGCTTCGTTCCAGGAGACGACGAAGGTGCTCACCGACGCGGCCATCCAGGGCAAGAGCGATTCGCTCATCGGCCTGAAGGAAAACGTCATCCTCGGCAAGCTGATCCCGGCCGGTACCGGTCTGGAGCGGTACCGCAACATTCGGGTGGAGCCCACGGAGGATGCGCGGGCCACGGCTTACACCATGAGCTATGACCCGTATGACTACTCCTTCGGCGGCGACGCCGGCGGACCGGGTGTGCCGTTGGATGACATTGATTTCGGCGAGATGCGCTGATTGCATTCTTTCTGAATTCAGCAAGAGCGTGAATGTGGGGAATCGGGCGCAGCGCCCGATTCCCCACATTCTTTGTTTTCTACGCAATCTCGAGCCGTGCGACTGCCCTGGCTTTGTCGAATCGGGAGTGCGGTGCCCGGGGCCGGCACCGCTGAAGGAAGCGAGATGGTCTCAAGCGCTCACAACCGATACCAAGTTGTTACCGGTCGGCGGTGAGCGGCGGATTTGCTTGTGATAGCTTCACGTCAGAAGCCTCATTGATGAGGTGATTGGGGTCTCAATTGGCGAGGTTCCGAGTCTCAACAAGGAGGCAAAATGATCGTGACGCGGCTTGAGCTGGTTGGGTGCCATCAGCCCGGTGCGACGATCAGCGCCCTCGCTGACAGATGCGCATGTCGGTCTCTTCCCGGCATGGCAGCCAGCGCATGAGCGCTCAGCGGCCACTCCTGTTGGAGATGAAGAAGATCACCAAGACCTTCCCAGGAGTTCGCGCTCTGGACGAGGTGAGCATCAATGTCAGCGTCGCTGAAATTCACGCGATCTGCGGTGAGAACGGTGCGGGAAAGTCCACTCTCATGAAGGTGCTCTCAGGGGTCTACCCCCATGGTGCCTACAGCGGCGAAATCATCTACCAGGGCGAGGAAGTTCGTTTCAAGGACATCAGGTCCTCCGAGCATGCAGGCATCGTGATCATTCACCAGGAACTGGCGTTGATCCCTGAACTCTCCATCACCGAGAACATCTTCATCGGCAATGAGGTACGAGGACGCTTCGGCATCGACTGGGATCAGGCGCGCTCCCGCGCACGTGAGCTGATGGCGCGAGTGGGGCTCACAGGGTCACCGGATGAGCTGATCAAAAACATTGGGGTGGGAAAGCAGCAACTGGTTGAAATCGCTCGCGCGCTGTCAAAGGACGTCCGGCTCCTCATCCTCGATGAGCCAACCTCAGCGCTGAACGAGGATGATTCCGAGCACCTGCTTGATCTTCTTCGCGGCCTGCGGTCCAAGGGCATGACCTGCATCATGATTTCCCACAAGCTGAATGAGATCGAGGCGGTGGCGGACTCGATCACGATCATCCGGGACGGTCAATCGGTGGAGACGCTCGACAACCACAACGGTGAGGTCGATGAGGACCGCATCATTCGAGGGATGGTGGGACGCTCCTTGGAATCGCGTTTTCCGGAGCACACCCCCAAGATCGGCGAAATCTTCTTCGAGGTGAAGAACTGGACTGTTGAACATCCCCAGGTGCCTGGCCGGCTTGTGTGTGACGGTTCGACCTTCCACGTCCGACATGGGGAGATCGTCGGGTTCGCGGGCATCATGGGTGCGGGGCGCACAGAACTCGCCCGGTCGCTCTTTGGACGCTCCTATGGACGCTACGTGAGTGGTGAAGTGAGCATTGATGGCAGCCCGGTCACCCTGAGCACAGTGAAGCAGGCCATCAACCACAAGATCGCCTATGTCCCGGAGGATCGCAAAGCTCTGGGACTCAACCTGCTGGACTCCATTCAGGACACGATCGTTGCTGCCGATCTGGCGAAGATCTCCCGACGTGGGGTGGTTGACGGGGACGCCGCATACCTTGCAGCCGAGGGGTACCGGAAATCGCTGGCCATCAAGGCGAATTCTGTCAAGGAGGGGGTTGTAAAACTCTCCGGTGGCAATCAACAAAAGGTGCTTCTGGGCAAATGGATGTTCCCGGAGCCAGAGTTGCTCATTCTTGACGAGCCAACCCGTGGGATCGATGTGGGCGCGAAGTATGAAATCTACGGACTCGTCCAGCGACTGGCTGCAGAAGGCCGCGGGGTCATCGTCATTTCGTCAGAGCTTCCGGAGCTCTTGGGGCTGTGTGACCGCATCTACACAATTTTTGAAGGTGCAATCACCGGTGTGCTGGACCGCGATGATGCGACGCAGGAGAGCCTCATGCGGCTCATGACGGGCACGGCACTGGCCGTGGCCCAATGACTAGGGTAAGGACCAACGGCCGATGAAGGCATTGAAGGATCTCTTCGGAGGCGGAGCGCGCCAGTTCGGCATGATGTTCGCCCTGATTGCGCTCACTCTGATTTTCAATGTGTGGACGGGTGGGCGGGTACTCACCCCCACGAACGCACAAAACATCATCAACGGAAACTCATATGTGCTGATTCTGGCCATCGGAATGGTCCTGGTGATCATTGCGGGTCACATCGACCTGTCCGTTGGGTCGGTGGCTGCTGTTGTGGGCATCGTGGTGGCCCTGTCGATCCGCGACTGGGGAATTCCCTGGTGGCTCGGGGTTCTCCTCGGACTGGCGGTGGGGGCGGCGATTGGTGCGTGGCAGGGGTTCTGGGTGGCCTACGTGGGTATCCCTGGTTTCATCACGACTCTTGCGGGAATGATGATTTTCCGTGGCGCCAACCAGTACATCGGCAGCTCCAACACCATTCCGGTGCCCCAGGAGATCCAGTTCCTGGGCGCTGGCTATCTGCCCGAATGGGGACCCGACACAGGGATGAACAACTCGACCCTGTTGCTGGGCATCCTCGGTGTCGCGGCGCTCGTGTTCTTTGAGTTCCGGAAACGCTCGTCCCAGCATCGACTCGGTGTCCATGTTGGACCGGTGTGGGTCGCGGTGACCAGGCTTGTGCTTTTCGCTGCAGTCATCGCGTACCTGACAGTCCTTTTCGGCAGTGGTCGGGTGGGCACCTCCTTTCCCATCGCTGGCGTCATTCTTGGCGTCCTGGTGATGGTCTACGGCTTCGTGTCCAGGCGCACGATCACTGGCCGTCACGTGTACGCCGTCGGTGGCAACAAGGCCGCTGCCGCGCTCTCCGGTATCAATATCCGACGGACCAACTTTCTCGTCATGATGAACATGTCGGTGCTGGCTGCGCTGGCCGGAATCGTATTCATCGGTCGATCCACTGCCTCAGGACCCTTCGACGGCACCAACTGGGAACTCGACGCGATTGCGGCGGTCTTCATCGGCGGAGCCGCTGTCTCCGGCGGCGTTGGAACGGTGATCGGATCGATGATCGGTGGTCTGGTCATGGCCGTCCTGAACAACGGCCTCCAACTCATGGGCGTCGGTTCGGACAGCACCCAGATGATCAAGGGGCTCGTGCTGCTGGGTGCCGTCGCCTTCGACGTGTACAACAAGGTTCAGGGCAGGCCCTCGATCATCGGCCTGATGCTGGGGAAGCGTCGGCGTGCGACAACGGCATTGCCCGTCGGAGGGGATCTTCCCGTTGAGACCCCGGAACAGCAGGAAGACCCAACAACCAAGATCTGACGCTCGCGTCAACAGTGAACCGGCGCGTTCAACGCCCGGCCCTACATACGACACCACGATGGTGCACAGCAACCAGAGGAGAACAACGAAGATGCATAAATTTTCAAGAACGCTTGCCGCACTGGGGATGGTCGGAGCACTCACGCTCGCGGGCTGTTCAACAGGTGACCGTGACGGTACACCGAGTGACGAAACAACGGGAGAAGAAACCACCGCAGCCGGCTTTGCCGCTGACGCCACCATTGGTGTCGCCATGCCGCAGAAGACCTCGGAGAACTGGGTTCTGGCTGAAGAGTTGTTCAACGACGGTCTGACCGAGGCCGGCTTCAACCCGATCGTTCAGTTCGCCAACGGTGGAGTGACGGAGCAGCAGAACCAGATCCAGGCAATGATCGAGCAGGACGCAGAGGTCATCGTCGTCGGTGCCATCGACGGTGCACAATTGGGAACCCAACTGGAGGCGGCGGCTGCTGCTGGCATCTCCGTCATTGCCTACGATCGGCTGTTGCTGAACACCGATGCGGTGGACATGTATGTCGCCTTCGACCCGTTCCAGGTGGGTGTGCTCCAGGGGACCGCGCTCCTCGAAGGTCTGTCCGAGCGCAAGGGTGACGGTCCGTACAACATCGAGCTCATCGCCGGTTCGCCCGACGACGCCAACTCGGCCAAATTCTTCGACGGTGGGATGAGCATCCTGCAGCCGAAGATCGACGACGGCACCCTCGTGGTGGTTTCCGGTCAGTCCACGTTCGAGCAGGTTGCGACGCAGGGATGGAAGGCGGAGAACGCCCAGAAGCGCATGGACACCGTCTTGTCCGGCACCTATTCCGATGCCGAACTCCATGGCGTCCTGTCACCCAATGACACTCTTGCTCGCGCAGCCCTGACTTCGGTGACCCAGGCAGGCAAGGACACACCGGTCATCACCGGTCAGGACTCCGAGGTGGAGTCCGTCAAGTCCATCGTGGCTGGCGAGCAGTACTCGACCATCTACAAGGACACCCGTGAACTCGTCAAGCAGACGATCGTCCAGATCCAGACCCTGCAGATGGGCGAGGAGCCGGAGATCAATGACACCGAGACCTACGACAACGGTGTCAAGATCGTGCCGTCCTACCTGCTCACCCCGATCATCGTGACGCAGGCCAACGCCGCCGAGGTCTACGCGAACGAAGAGACTCTCTTCCCGCTGACCCAGGAGTGACCACACGGGGTTGGAGGGGGACCGAATGGTCCTCCTCCAACCCTTTGTGCATTGTGGATCAGCTGAAGCACCAGATCAATGCCAACACCTCACCCGAGCGGAGCACAATCCATGACAAGACCCGGTGATCGCGAATATCTGATGTCGCAGCGGGCGGATCTTTTGCGCTTCGGGTCGGGTGCGGTGCGTCCGCAGGGTTTCGGCTGGCTCGATGAAGTGGGCGTCGTGGATACCGCGCGGCCGGTTGAGCTCTGGATCACCTGTCGAATGACCCACACCTTTGCGCTCGGGCTGCTGGCCAACGAGCCGCCAGCGAAGGGTGGGCCAGACGTTGCAGCGTTGCGCCGCCTCGTCGACCACGGGATTGAAGCTCTGGATGGGCCGCTGCGAGACACCACCCATGGAGGGTGGTTTGCTGCGGTGGATGATTCCGGTCCCGTCAATGTGGCCAAACAGTGTTTCGGGCATGCGTTCGTCGTGCTGGCGGCCTCCTCCGCTGCGGCAGCCGGATCTCCCCGCGCCATCGAACTTCTGGCCGAGGCGCTGACAGTCTTGGAGTCACGCTTCTGGGATGAGGATCAGGGCCTCACGGTCGATGACTGGGATCAGGACTGGAGCATTCTCGACGACTACCGGGGTGCGAACGCGAATATGCACACGCTGGAGGCCTACCTCGCTGCCGGTGACGTCACGGGGGATAGTCGCTGGCACGAGCGGGCTGGTCGGATCGCCGGCCGGATTGCAGGCTGGGCGCGGGAAAATGACTGGCGGATCCCAGAACACTTTGACCTGGCCTGGCAGCCGCTGCTGGAGTTCAACCATGAACAGCCAGCCCACCCGTTTCGTCCCTACGGGGCAATGGTTGGTCACGGCTTTGAATGGGCAAGGCTCCTCCTTGCCGTTGATGGATCTCCCGACGCTGACGCTCCAGCCGGGCTAGTGGAGGCAGCATCGGAGCTTTACGACCGAGCTGTCATCGACGGGTGGGCCGTTGACGGAGCAGATGGTTTTGTCTACACAACCGATTGGCAGGGCAGGCCTGTTGTGCGGGACCGGATGCACTGGGTGGTTGCGGAAGCCGTGAACACCGCCCGACTCCTGCACGACTCGACCAAGAACCCGAGGTACGCCTCGGATGGGGTCCGTTGGTGGGCCTACGCGGATACCTGCCTGATCGACCATGAGCGAGGGTCGTGGCATCACGAGCTGGATCCACAGAATACTCCGGCGGGCGCGATGTGGCCCGGCAAACCAGACATCTACCACGCCTACCAGGCGGCGCTCCTACCGTTGCTTCCGCTCGTGCCCTCCTTCGCGAAGGCACTCTCAGATGCCGGTGAAGACGCCCCTCGCTGAAATCCCTTCCCATCGCATCACCACCATCGACAAAGGAACCGACATGTCCTTCTCTCTCATCGCGACATTTACTGCCAAGCCTGGACACCGAGACGAGATGGCTCGCCTGATCGCTGACTTCGGTGATGAGGTGCGCCGGGAGCCGGGTTGCCTCGTTTTCGAGCCCTTCACCGATTCTTCATCCGATCACGATTTCGTCGCGTACGAGACCTACAAGGATGCGGAGGCCTATGCAGCGCACACTCGCAATCCAGCCGGACCGGGGTTTGCTGCCGCCATGCTTCGCTGCATCGTGGGCGATGGATCCGTGCTCCAGTTCCTCAGTGAGGTGCGCTGATGAGTGTGCACGGGGACGAGCCGGACACGGTTCCGGGCAGTCTGGAATACATGCGGGTCAAGCGCGCCGAATTGCTGCGGTTCGCGGCGGGTGCTCGATGTGAAGCAGGGTTCGCATGGCTGGACAACGCTGGCGTGGCGGACACGACACGCCCCATCGAATTGTGGATCACCGCTCGGGCGACGTATGTCTTTGCGCTCGGCGTTCTGGCGGATGAGCCACCTGCCATGGGGGCCCGGATCTCGTCGCTCTCCGTGGCCTCACAGATCACGGCATTCGCGCGCTGTCCGAAGGGCCGCTGCGCGACGTCGAGTTCGGAGGTTGGTACGGCTCGGTGGGGCCTGGTGGCCCGGCGAGTGATCTCAAGCAGGCCTATGGTCACGCTTTTGTGATCTTTGCCGCTGCCGCGGCGGTGGTTGCCGACATCGATGGTGCCAGAGAGCTTCTGGATGACTCGCTGAGCCTGACCATGCACAAGTTCTGGGACGAGGATCGGGGGCTGGCAGTTGAGGAGTGGGACCGTACGTGGTCCCATCTTGACGGCTACAGGGGACTCAACGGCAACCTGCACCTCGTCGAGGCGATGCTCGCAGCCGGAGACGCGACGGGCGAACGGCGGTGGCACGACATTGCTGGACGCATCGCCGCCCACGTCGTGGATTTCACGAAAGCGACAAACTATCGGGTCCCCAACCACTTTGACGCGCAGTGGCAGCCCGATCTGGAGCATAACCGTCACCTACCGGAGCATCCATTCAGGCCTTTTGGGGCAATGGTTGGCGATGCCTTCGAATGGGCGCGACTCCTGGTGGGGGTCGCTGGAACGCTCGGCGATGACGCCCCTGATGGTCTCATCGAAACGGCCACGAAACTGTACGACCGTGCTGTCTCGGATGCTTGGGCGGCTGATGGGGCCGACGGTTTCGTCTACACCACTGATTGGCAGGGCAAACCAGTCGTCAGGGCGCGGATGCACTGGGTCCTGCTTGAAGCCATCAACGCGGGGGAGTCGCTGCGCCAAGTCACTGGCGAGCAACGATTTGCTGACGATGAAGCCCGGTGGTGGGAGTATGCCGAGGCATACCTCGTGGATCATGAATTGGGTTCGTGGCACCATGAGTTGGACGTCGAGAACCAGCCGGCTTCGAGCGTCTGGTCAGGCAAACC
>JBQCZU010000057.1:1696-11020 GCA_052089385.1 Arachnia sp. | reverse complement strand
AATCGGTCAACGCCCAGGTGTCGGTCTTCTGGGAACGACTCGGTTTGGGTCTGCGCGATCTGTTTCCCCGACCCCCGGCCGAGATGCCGAAGCTGGACGACGTCGGCGTGCTGGGCCCCATGACGGGATGGGTTGGCTCGGTGATGGCCACGGAGTGCCTCAAGGTGATCATGGGCGTCGGGGAGCCCCTCGTGGGGCGTGTGATGTACATCGACACGCTGGGGGCACGGGTGATGGAACTGCCGTTGAAGGGACGTGGGGTTCAGTGAGTGAACGCGTGAAGCTGAGCGTTGAGGACTATCTGGCCGAGTTGCTTGAGCTGGTGACGGTCATCGATGAGGTGGAGGTGCTGCCAGTGGCGGATGCCGCCGGATGCACCCTGGCACTGCCTGTGGTGGCGGCCAGCGACGTGCCGATCATGGCCAATTCCGCCATGGACGGATTTGCCGTGCATGCAGCGGAGTTGGAAGTGGGCAGGACTCTGCAGGTGGTGGGTGACGTGCCTGCCGGTAGCCCGCTGGATCCTGCGATGGGAGCCGGCGAGTGCTGCCGCATCATGACTGGTGCTCCCGTGCCCTCTGATGCCGACACGATCGTGCCGGTGGAATTGGTGGAGCAGTCGGCGGACAGGAACACGATCACCCTCGTGGAAATTCCTCCGCTCGGTGCCCATGTCCGTGCAGCGGGAGAGGACTTCACGGGCGGCGCCGAGGTGCTGCCGGCCGGGATCACCCTGGGTGCTCGTGAACTGAGCCTGGTCTCGGCGTCGGGGGTGCCAGCGGTGACCGTGGTGCGGCGGCCCCGTGTGGCCGTGGTGGCCACCGGTGACGAGCTGCGTCCGCCCGGTGGACTGCTGGAGCGCGGGCAGATCTTCGAATCCAATGGACTCTTCCTCGCCACTGCACTCTCGGCGGCCGGTGCAGAGGTGGTGGCACGACTGGTCCTGCCCGATGATGACGATGAATTCGCCGCCGGCCTGGAACGGGCGGCATCAGATGCTGACCTGGTGGTTCTGAGCGGCGGAGTCAGTGTGGGTGACCACGACGTCGTGCGCATCGTCCTGCAGGCGCGCGCCACCTCAGCCTTCCGGCACGTCCTCATGCAGCCGGGCAAGCCCCAGGGCTGGGCCGTGTGGCAGGCAGGCAACGGCCGTCGGGTTCCCCTCGTGGCGCTGCCCGGCAATCCACTGTCCACGATGGTCAGTTTCGAAATCTTCGTCACGGCACTGCTGGACCGCATGTGTGGCCGGGTGACCCCCGGCTGGCAGACGGCAGTCGCCGCCTGCGACTGGACGCCACCGCCCGGCAGACGACAGTTTGTCCCCGTGACGGTGGAGGTGGATGCCGCCGGGCGGCAGCAGGTCCGCCCGGTGCATCGACGTGGCTCCGCTTCGCACATGGTCTCCGCCGCCGCCCGGGCCGACGGACTGGCCATGGTGGGGGCGGACGTTGAACACGTCTCAACCGATGACACGGTTTCTTTCAGGAGGTATCGATGAGCAGCTTCACCCATCTGGACGAGGCCGGGCACGCCCGCATGGTGGACGTCACCGCCAAGGAACCCACCGTGCGCAGCGCCACAGCCGCGGGCACCGTGCACTGCTCCGAGCAGGTCATGGAGATGCTTGTTTCCGGAACCATCCCCAAGGGCGATGTGTTGGCCGTGGCCCGCATCGCCGGTATCCAGGCCGCCAAACGCACCCCGGAGCTGCTGCCGTTGGCCCATGTGATCGGCGTGCACGGCGTGGTGTGTGACCTGAAATTCGTCGGTGGTGGCATCGAGATCACCGCCACCGTCCGAACCGCCGATCGCACAGGGGTGGAGATGGAGGCGCTGACCTGCGTAGCCGTCGCCGCCCTCGCCGTGGTGGACATGGTGAAGGGGACGGACCGCACCGCTTGGTTCGGCGACGTTCGCGTGCTGGCCAAGGAGGGTGGCCGATCCGGCTCCTGGAGGAGGGATGCCTGAGATGCCCCTCGATTTTGATGCCATCATCGTCGCCGGTGGGCGTGGCTCCCGGCTGGGAGGCGTGATCAAGGCGGATCTGCGGGTGGGTGGTCAGCGCCTCCTTGACCGTGTGTTGCTCGCCGCCCGGCACGCTCGCCAGCGCATCGTCGTGGGCATGGTCGACGTCCCCGATGGGGTGCGCCAGATCGTGGAGGACCCGCCGGGCTCAGGGCCCGCGGCGGGACTGGTCGCTGGACTCGAGGCTATCCGCGAGCCGGCCGAGTGGACGTTGGTGCTCGCTTGTGACCTCCCGGGAGCAGAAGAAGCCGTGCCCCACCTCCTTCGGGCAGCCATGGCTGGAGGGGATGCAGACGGGCACTGCCTCGGCTCCGAGGACGGCACGCCGCAGTGGCTCCTCGGGATCCATCGGAGCGACGCCCTGCGCCGGGCCGCCGCCGACTATGGTGACCCCAGGCAGCGCTCTGTCCGTGGTCTCCTCGCGCCCTTGCGGCTCGACGTGACCGCTGACGTTGCCGACGTGGGGAAAGATGTCGATACCTGGGGCGACTACGAGGCCTGGGACAGGCGGTGGAGAAGTAACATGGAGGCAGAACACGAAGGCTGGCACCAGTTCGTCAGGCAGGCGTGCGAGGCCGTCGGGGTGGACCCGGAACGGGTGGACATCAACGCCGTGCTGGACATGACCCGGGAGGTTGCCCATGCTGGTGCCCGCCCCATGGCGCCCGTCAGCGCCTACCTGCTCGGTCTGGCCACGGGGCTGGATGCAGATGCCGACCCGGAACGTCTGCGTAGCGTGATTGAGGACGTCGCGACTGCGGCGCCCGTGCCGAAGGAGAACTCATGACCCAGATCCGTTTCTTCGCCGCCGCTGCTGATGCGGCGGGCACCGCTACCGAGGACGTGTCATCGGCAACCCTGGGTGACCTCGTCAATGAACTGCGCGAGCGGCATGGAGAACAATTTGCGGCTGTGTTGGAGCGCTGTTCCGTCCTGGTGGACGGCCGCGCCATCACCGACCCGGCGGAATCTGTCGCCGACGCGCAGGTCGTTGACATCCTGCCGCCGTTCGCCGGCGGCTGAGCACTGAGAACAACCTCAGCTGGCGCGCTTCTTCTGATCCTCAGGCGGGGCTGTGAGATACATTCTGCAGCCGTTCGGCTCTGAGAAGGGCAGCAGATCGACGCCTTCCCTGGCACCGATGCGGCGGAGTACGCCGTCGATCAGGCCCCGGTGGATGTTGCAGACGAACTCGGGTGATCCGTGCGCCATGTCGAGCAGGGGACAGGTGCGCAGGATGACGGCGTCGCCCTGCTCCGTGTGCATGGTACTGGGGTCGAAACCCAGGATGTCCAGTACCTCCACCACCGCCTCCAGGGCCCCTTCGGTCTGTTCTTCGTCGAGTTCATCGGCTCGCTTCGTGCCCCAGGCGCGGCCGATCTCCTGAGCCTGCTCCGGGCCGCTGCCCGTGGCGACGAGGTACGAGGCGAAGACGTCGGCGAGCTCCCGGGACTCGCCGACCCGGTCGGCGCCAAGAGTCTGGCGTCCCAGCGAGGTCAATGTGTACCCGCGGGGGCGGCGGCCGGGGCGATCCGACTGCACGTCCGCTGCGGTCAGCAGTGTCAGTGTCGTGAGGGCGTCCAAGTGCTGCCGGGCGGAGTTCGGGTGCCCGCCGAGGTGCTTGGCCACTTGGTTGATCGTGACCTGCGCGTCTTCAAGGTCGAGCACAGCCTGCAGCACCCGACGGCGCGCCGCCGAGATCGTCGGTGGCGTGGTCAGGGGACGAGGTCCATTGCTTGCCTGCTTCACGCCGTTCAGACTACCTCATTTATCCATTTGTCTCTGTAGTAATGTCCAGTGCATGAGCGATCTGAATATCACTGAAAAGAAGTCCTCCTGCGCCTGCGGTGCACCAAATGAGGCACTCCCCGAACTCGACGTCCGTGTCATCCCGCACGCGGTCCGTCACGCGGCGATCCATGGCGTCGTTGATTCCCTGGCTCCCGGAGCTGCAGTCCTCCTGATTGCCAATCACGACCCGCTGCCGCTGCTGGCCCAGATTGATCAGCGCCACGGCTCCGCCATCACCAATGAGTACGTGGAGAGCGGCCCCGAGGTGTGGAAGTTGAAGCTCGAGCACGTCTGACATGTCGACCCTGCCCACCGCCCCACCAGTGCCCAGGGCCCGCAGGCCGGGGACCAACATCCCCTTGGGTCGGGTACTGCTGCTGGCACTCGGGGGACTGAGCCTGCTGGCAGGTCTCGACGCAGGGTTGGTCAGGCTCGGAGTGTGGGCGCCCGTCGCCTCCGAACGGGTCGGGGACCTCCACGGTCCCGTGATGGTCCTGGGGTTCCTCGGCACACTCATCTCCCTGGAACGTGCCCAGGCCCTGCGGAACCCGTTGGCCTACCTGGCTCCCGCCCTGCTCGGGGCGGGAGCTCTGGCACTGGTCCTCGGGGCCCCCTTGCTGCTGGGCCAGCTGTTGTTGTTCGACGGTGCCGTGGCGTTCACGGCAGTCCTGGTGGCGCTGTGGGTGCGTGCACCACTGCCCCTGGTGGCGGCGCAGACGCTGGGCGCCTTTTTCGCGGCGCTTGCCGCGGGGCTGTGGATACGTCTCGACGCGGCCACCGTCCTGCCACTGCTGGCCGTGTTCCTCATCATCACCATCGCAGCCGAGCGGGCCGAGTTGGCCCAACTGATCATGGGCGCCCGGGCCATGCCCACGCTCATGGTGATGGCCTGCCTGCTGGCAACTGGCGGCATCGTCGGAATCTTCGCGCCCGACGTGGGGCTGCGTGTCCTCGGGTTCGCGGCCCTGCTGGTGGCGCTGTGGCTGTTGCGCGATGATGTGGGGCGCCGCATGATCCGGACCTCCGGGCTGCGTCGGTTCAACGCCGCCGCGCTGATGGCGGGCAACTTCTGGCTGGCGGCCTCCGGTCTGGTGTGGCTGGTCGTCGGCCAGCCGGTGACCCGGGATGCGTACGACATTGCCATCCACGGAACCTTCCTCGGGTTCGGGCTCTCCATGGTCATGGCGCATGCACCGATCATTTTTCCGGCCGTCATCGGACGGCCACTACCCTACAAACGGGCGTTGTGGGTGCCCCTCGTGGCCCTGCACGCCGGCCTGGCCCTCCGCGTCCTGGGGGACCTGGCAGGACTTGACCTTCTTTGGAGAACTGGCGGCATCGTGAACGTGGTATCCCTTCTTTTGTTCGTCGTCACGGCGGCGTACTCGGTGATTCGTCCGTGAGGCGCGGCACGCAGCCGCTGCGCGACTTCCCCCTTGTGGTGTGGCTCTTCTCCGCCGTGATGGTTGCCCTGCTGCATCGCTGGGTGCCGGAATCAACGTGGCTCCTGGTTCACCTCATTGCGCTGGGGGTCATGACGCACGCAGTGATGGTGTGGAGCGCGCACTTCACGGCAGCGCTGTTGCGCTCCCGTGACGACGACGCCACCCGCCGACGGGCAACGTGGCGTCTCGCACTGCTCGGCGCTGGTTCGCTGATGGTCCTCGTGGGTGTCCCCACCACCCTGTGGTGGCTGGTTGTCACCGGTGCCACCGTCGTCTCCTTCACGGTGGTGTGGCATGCGGTGCAGTTGGTCTCCGACCTGCGTCGTGCACTGCCCGGCCGATTCCGGATCTGCATCCGTTACTACATCGCTGCTGCCTGCTGCCTGCCCGTCGGCGCCGGATTCGGTGCAGCCCTCGCCTTCGGGCTCGACGACACCTGGCACGCCAATCTGCTGGTGGCCCACACCATGACGAACCTTTTGGGGTGGATTGGCCTGACCGTGGTGGGCACGCTCGTGACCTTCTGGCCCACGGTGCTGCGCACCCGCATGGACGACCGCGCCGAGCGGCTCGCCAAGCAGGCGCTCCCAGTGCTGCTCGGCTCGCTGGCGGTGGTCGTGGCCGGTTCATTGTTCGCGATCCGCCCCGTCGCGGTGATCGGCATCGTCGTCTACGCCCTGGCCCTGCTGTGGTGGGGACGGTGCCTCATCGCCCCTGTCCGCAAACGTCCGCCGCGGGAGTTCGCCGCCGCCTCGATCCTTTCCGCCTGCGTCTGGGCCGTCGTCGCACTCGTTGCCACTGCGGTGTTCGTCCTGGTGTCCTCAGACATGGAAGTGGCCGACGGCTACTCCATGTTGGCGGCCATCTGGGTGGCAGGCTTCCTCGTGCAGTTGGTGACAGGGGCACTGTCCTACCTCCTGCCGTCCGTGGTGGGTGGCGGACCGAGGGTGGTGCGGGCCGGGGCGAAGTGGTTCGACCGATTCGCGACGTCACGGCTCGTGGTCATCAACGGCGGACTCCTGCTGTGGCTGCTCCCATCGCCGAGCTGGGTGAAGGTCATTGTGTCGGCTCTCGTGTTGGTGGCCATGGCGTCCTTCCTCCCCCTGATGACGTTGGGCATCCGGGCTGCGATCGTCGAGAAGCGGCGCGCGCTCGCGGGGGAACCCGCAGGCCCCGCGGATCGGCCTGATGCGTTCACGGGTACCGGTCTGATGGCGGGCGTGGCTGCGCTGGCGGTGGCCATCAGTCTCGGTGTCGGCATCGATCCCGGTGCGGTGGGATTTGCCACCGCGTCCGTGGCAACGGGGGAAACTGTCGTCTCGGGGGAAACCGTCACCGTCGAGGTGGTGGCCAATGGCATGGTCTTCACCCCCAACCGCATTGAGGTGGACAGGGGCGACCGGCTCGTCATTGATCTCATCAATGAGGACACCACGACGCTGCATGACCTTGCCGTCGGCGACCAGCGCACCTCGCGCCTCAGGGCGGGGGAGCGAGCCGAACTGGTGCTGGATCCGGTCCAGTCCTCAATCCAGGGGTGGTGCACCGTCGTCGGACATCGCCAGATGGGGATGACGCTGGACATCATCGTGCGCGGGACGAACGAGCCGAACGCCGACCCCTCCAACGACCCGAGCGACCCCGCCTCGCACGACGGGCGCGGGGAGCCTGCTGAGGCGCCCCCCATCAAGGGGGTCGTGGACCCAGCGCTCCCGCCGGCCAATGACGAACGCGTGCACAAGGTGGAGCTGCGCGCCACCGATGAATCGCTGGAGGTTGCCCCGGGAGTCTGGCAGGTGAGGTGGACGTACAACGGGCAGAGCGTCGGGCCAACCCTGCGGGGCCAAGTGGGGGACGTGTTCGAGGTGACACTCGTCAACGACGGCACCATTGGCCATTCCGTCGATTTCCATGCCGGTGCCCTGGCGCCGGACCTGCCGATGCGCACCATCGCTCCCGGTGAGTCGCTGGTCTACAGGTTCACCGCCGATAGAGCTGGAATCTGGATGTACCACTGTTCGACAGCTCCCATGAGTGCCCACATCGCCGCTGGCATGCACGGTGCCGTGATCATCGACCCCCCGGACCTTCCGGAGGTGGATCGGGAGTACGTCATCGTCCAGTCCGAGGTGTTCCTGGGTGAGGGCGGTGCCTCCGCCGAGGATGCCACCGAGGTGGATGCCGACGCCGTCACCGCCGAACAGCCGGACAAGGTGGTGTTCAACGGCGTGGCGAATCAGTACGACCAGGAGATGTTCCAGGCCAAGGTGGGTGAGCGTGTCCGCTTCTGGGTGCTGGACGCCGGCCCCAACCGGCAGAGCGCCTTCCACATCGTGGGCGGCCAGTTCGACACGGTGTACTTCGAGGGCGGCTACCAGCTCAAGGACGGCGTCGATGCGTTCGGCAGCACTGACGGCGGCTCACAGGTGCTGGGCCTGCACGTGGCACAGGGCGGGTTCGTCGAGCTGGAGTTCCCGGAGGCCGGTCACTATCCCGTGGTGAGCCACGTGATGGTGGACGCCGAGCGCGGCGCTCACGGCATGGTGGAGGTCACCGACAACTGAGCCGGGTGCCCGGGCGCATGGCTTTCGCCGCCCGGGGGCAGCAACGCTGCCGTGTGCAATACTTGATCATACGCTCAGATGTAAGGAGATGGTGATGACCGAGGTCATGGCTGTGGATGGGTGCACGGTGACGTGCGTGCATCCGGAAAAGGTTGAGCTGGTGTGGTCCCAGACCCCAGCGGAGGAGGACTTGGCCGAGGTGGCGAGGGTGTTCAAAATTCTCGGTGACCCCACCCGGACCAAGCTGCTGTACGCCCTGTTGGAGGCTGGGGAGTTGTGCGTGTGCGATCTTGCGGCTGCCACGGGGGTACTGGAGGCCACCGTGTCCCAGGCATTGCGGTTGCTCCGGGCATCACGGGTGGTGACGGGGCGACGTGTTGGGCGCAACGTCTTCTACCGACTCTTGGACGGCCACGTCCGAATGCTGCTCGACGTCACCCGGGAGCACGTGGCACACGAGGGCACCGCATGAGTGGCAATCACGGGCACGCCGGGGCCCGTCACAGGTGGCGGCTGGTGGTGTCGTTCGTCCTCATCGCGGCCTTCTTCGTCGTCGAGTTGGTGGCGGGTCTGCTGTCCGGGTCCCTGGCACTGCTCTCCGACGCCGGCCACATGGCCGCCGATGTTGTCACGCTGGGGGCAGCGCTGGTCGCGACCAGGATTGCAACCCGTGTGGACCGGACCGGCCGGCGGACGTTCGGCTCATACCGGGCGGAGATCTTCGCTTCCGGTCTTGCGGTCCTGGTGATGATCGGGATGGCGATCTACATCGCCGTCGAGGCTGTCCAGCGGCTGGGAACGCCCACGTCCCCGGCGGTGGGCACGATGCTGCTGGTGGGTGCGCTGGGGCTCGTGGTCAACCTGATCGCCCTGTTCATGCTCCGCGGTGGTGCGGGGGAGAGCCTGAACGTCAAGGGTGCCTACCTGGAAGTTGTTGCCGACACGCTCGGTTCGGTGGGCGTGATCCTCGCAGCCGCACTGGTCGCGTGGACCGGTCACGGCTGGTGGGACACCGTGATCGCATTGGCGATCGCGCTCTTCGTCCTCGTTCGGGCGATTCTGTTGGCGCGGGAGGTGCTCACAGTATTGGGGCAGCACGCCCCCCGGGGGATCGAGCCGAAGGACATGATCGAGGCGCTGGAGGCGGTTCCTGGTGTCGTTCAGGTGCATGATCTCCACGTGTGGACGCTCACGTCGGGGATGGACGTGGCCACCGCGCACCTCGTGACTGCCGACGGCTCCACCAGCGTGCTGACAGAGGCTGTTGAGGTCCTCCGGACGCGCTTCGACATCGCTCACGCAACCTTGCAGGTGGAGGACGAGACCGCCACCGAGTGTGAGGGGGCCAACTGGTGAGCATGACCCCGGATGCGGCGCGCACCTGGGCCGAGACGACTCCGAGAGGACACCGCGCCCAGCGCTCGACGGTCACGACGGCTTCGCGGCTCCGGGCCGCGCATAGCGCCACCACGTGATGCCGATGCTGCTGCCGATTGTGA
>JBQCZU010000057.1:0-1596 GCA_052089385.1 Arachnia sp. | reverse complement strand
TATGAGGGTTTGGGCGCTCCGGGCCGCGCATAGCGCCACCACGTGATGCCGATGCTGCTGCCGATTGTGAGGTGGCGATCCTGGTGACTATGAGGGTTTGGGCGCTCCGGGCCGCGCATAGCGCCACCACGTGATGCCGATGCACATGATTGCCCAAGCGATCCCGATGGCGTAGAACGCCATGACGCCCACGAAGGCGAGACCGATCCCGAACAGGAAGGGGCCGAACGCGGCGATGGCGGCCGTCCAGCCGATGACTCCACCAGCCTGACGACGTTCGAAGATCATGGGCATCTGCTTGAAGGTGGAGGCGTTGCCGATGCCGGAGAACAGGAAGATGGCGAGCATTCCCCAGAGGAATCGATCAAAGCCGGCGTCGAGGGCAGCAGCGGATGAGGTGTCGGGCACCAGGGCCGTCATCGTGAAGGCGATGGAGCCCACGAGTCCAAAGCCGGAGATCAGCGTCCAGAGGGCACCACCCATCCGGTCCGTCAGCGGTGAGAAGATCACGCGGGCGCCGGCGCCGACCAGGGGCCCGAGGAACACGAACGCGGCCGCGACGGGCAGTTTGTATCCCTCCACGAGTACTTCTGCGGTTGCCCCCGTCCCCGAGACGATGTCGGCGTTGCCGGCGCCGTAGAGGTTGTTCATCAGAAGGCCGAACTGGGCGGCCAAGCCGGAGAACGTGCCGAACGTCATGATGTAGAGCAGCGTCATCCACCAGGTGTCCTGGTTCTTGAAGATGTCGAACTGCTGACGGATGTTGGCCGTGACCGGGACAGACTTCAGCATGGTCCACGCCAGGATCGCGCCGAGGATGATGATGGGGATCCAGATGAAGGCGGCGTTCTGGTACCAGACCTCGCGGTTCTCCTTACCGGCCTGCACCAGCGTCTGGCTGGAGCCGAGGAAGGCGAGCATCGAGAAGCCGATGAGCCACGGTGTCAGCAACTGGACGATGGACACACCGAAGTTGCCGAGTCCGCCCTGAAGCCCCAGCGCCAGGCCCTGGAGCTTCTTGGGGAAGAAGTACGAGGTGGACGGCATGAATCCGGAGAACGCGCCGCCGCCGATGCCCGCCAGGAAGGAGAGCACCATCAGCTCCCAGTAGGGGGCGGTGGGCTCGATGACGCGGACGCCCCATCCAAGGAGCGGGAAGATCAGCAGCAGGGTGGTGAGCGTCACCATCTTGCGGGTGCCGAGGATGGGGGGAACCACCATCCACAACAGACGCAAGAGCCCGGCGGCCAGACCGGGCATGGAGGCCATCCAGTACAGCTGTGACTTGGTGAACTCGTACCCGATGGCGTTCAGCTGCGGGATGATCGCACTGGGCAGGAACCATGTGATGAAGCACATGGTCAGCGTGAAGGTGGTGATCCACAGGGTGGCCCAGGCCAACTTCTTGTCCCAGTTGTCCTCGTCCTCCGGATCCCAGGAGGTCAACCATTCTTTTCCGGTACGGGTGCTGCTGCTCACGTGAGGGCTCTTTCTGTCTTCAGTGGGGGAGGGGGTCAGCGGTGTCCGGAGCGGCTACGGCTTGTAGACGTCGTCGCCCTTCTTGACACGGTCCGGGGTGCCGATCTTGTCCCAGCC
>JBQCZU010000056.1:0-11770 GCA_052089385.1 Arachnia sp. | reverse complement strand
AAGCACATCGGACATGGACTTTTCGTTGGTGTCAGTCATGCGTTTCACTCTGGCATGAGAGGGGTTCATCCTGGCGCTGGCTTCGCTCGCAAGCCTCGCGCCCCTTCCCGCGATGAGGCTCGGCCTCAGTGGGGCACACCGATGTCGCTGCGATGAAACCCGTCGGCAAAGTTGAGCTCTGAGAGCTTTTCGTAGGCGCGAGTGCGGGCGTCCTCCAGAGCGGACCCGACCCCCACGACCCCCAGCACTCGGCCCCCTGCGCTGACCAGTTCTCCATCGGTTTCCGTCGTTCCGGCTTGGAGTGTCCAGGCGGACTGGTCGTCGGCGGGCAACGTGATGGGGCAGCCGGTGCGCGGCGCGGCGGGATACCCGGCGGCCGCTTCCACGACGACGACGGCGTGCCCGTCGCTCCACTCCAGCGGAGGCAGACCCCCGAGTTGCCCGCGCGCTGCCGCCCGCAGAACGCCGCCGAGGGGAGTCTTCAGGAGGGCAAGGACGGCCTGGGTTTCCGGGTCGCCGAAGCGGGCATTGAACTCCACCACCTGCATGCCAGCCGTTGTGGTCATTGCGAGGCCGACGTAGAGCAGTCCGCTGAACGGGGTGCCCCGTCGGCGCATCTCGACGAGGGTGGGCGCCACCACGCGCTCCATCACTTCTTCCACCAGCCCCGCGGGCGCCCACGGCAGTGGGGCGTAGGCGCCCATGCCACCCGTGTTGAGCCCGGCATCGCCGTCGCCGACCCGCTTGAAGTCCTGGGCCGGCAGCAGCGGGACCCCACGCTCGCCGTCGCAGATGACGAAGAGGGAGACCTCGGGGCCGTCGAGGAACGATTCGACCACGACGCGGCCGCAGGAGAGGGCATGGGCGATGGCCTCCTCGCGATCCTTCGTAACGACCACTCCCTTGCCCGCGGCCAGGCCGTCGTTCTTCACCACGTGCGTGGGGCCGAACTCGTCGATGGCCGCAACGGCCTCTTCGAGGGTGACGCACAACCGGGAATTCGCCGTCGGCACACCGGCTGCGGCCATGACCTCCTTGGCGAAGGCTTTGGAGCCCTCCAGCACGGCCGCCGCCCGGGAGGGGCCGAAGCAGTCGATCCCTGCGAGTTGCAGCGCATCCGCGACGCCCGCAACCAGCGGGCCCTCGGGGCCGATCACCACGAGGTCCACACCGAGGGTGCGTGCCAGGGACACCACGGAATCGGGATCGGCAGGATCAATCGCATGCAGGGTGCCCAGCGCGGCGAGGCCGGGGTTGCCGGGCGCGATGTGGAGTTCACCGACGGAGGGATCGGCGGCCAGGGCGCGTCCGAGCGCGTGCTCGCGCCCACCGCCGCCCAACAGGAGGATGTCAAAGGTGCTCACGCGGGCAACCCTAGTGGTGCCTGTGGAGGTCGACACTCGACTGAGCCATGGCCGAGACTGGCCCTTCAGGTGCTGCCGGGCAGGGACAGACCTGCCTCGACGTGTTGTGCCAGTCCGTCGATGACCAAGGACGTCGCGCAGCGTCGTCGTTGTTCCTCATCGGCCCAGACGATGTCAGCCAGGGCGACGGGGGAGCGGGACGCACGGAGCGCCGCCATGATCCGGCCCCGGCACTGCCTGTCGGTTCCATCCCAGGTCTGCGCCACGCGGGCCGGACCGTCCCAGGCAGGCCTTCCTGCCGTCAACCAGCTGCAGTGCTGCGCGATGGGGCACACGTCGCAGCGCGGGGTGCGTGCGGTGCAGACAGTGGCGCCGAGTTCCATCGAGGCGGCTGACCAAGTGGCGGCATCCCTGTCCTCTTCCGGGACCCAGTCCCACGCACGTCGTCTCTCCGCCGCAGTTTCGCTTTTGGTGGGGTGTTCGACGCCGCCGTCGATCCGGGCGAGGACACGTCGGATGTTGACGTCCAGGACCAGAGAGCGACGTCCGAAGGCGAAGGCCAGCACCGCGGCGGCGGTGTAGCGCCCAATCCCGGGGAGCGCGAGCAGCGCTTCCTCGTCGCTGGGAACCTGGCCGTCGAACCTCTCGGAGATGGCGACGGCACACTGCTGCAGGCGCAGGGCGCGGCGGGGGTAGCCGAGACTGCCCCAGGCTCGCAGGACGTCGCCGGTTTCTGCTGCGGCAAGATCGGCCGGCGCGGGCCAGCGGGTCAGCCAGGCGAGCCAGGGTCCAACCACTCTGGTGGCGGGTGTCTGCTGCAGCATGATTTCGCTGACCAGCACCCCCCACGCTGTGGTGTCGGGGGATCGCCACGGCAAGTCGCGGGCTGTGTCAGCGAACCAGGCGGCGACTGCGGCATGGATGTCCGAAATCGTGGCTTCGCCGTTCCTCGGGGACAGCTCCTGACGGTCGTCCCCGACGCCCTTCCGCGCCGCGCGCGTCACTTGCCCTGCGCGTCGAGTTCCCGATCGAAGCGCTCAGCCTCCTCAGCGGCCCGCTGCACGAGCAGCCGGAACCCGATGATGGCAATCACGAAGCCCCCACCAATGGGGACGGAGAACCACCAACTCCACTCAAACTCGTCCTGCAACAGGGCAACCACGACGGTGAACAGCATGAACACTGCCAGGAGCGGAACCAGAACACGGACGAGGGTCTGCGTGGACACGATGCCTCAGACGAGGTCGTGAATCGTCACCGACTGCTCGCGGCCCGGACCAACACCGATGCCGGAGATGCGACAGCCAATGAGCTCCTCAAGGCGGTGGACGTAGGCCTGACACGTGGGCGGCAGGTCCTCAAACGTGCGCGCACCCGAGATGTCCTCGGTCCATCCATCCAGGTATTCGTAGATGGGGGTGGCGTGGTGGAACTCGCTCTGCGTGATGGGCATCACGTCGTGGCGCACACCGTCCACGTCATAGGCGACGCAGACCGGAACCTTGTCCCACCCGCTCAGGATGTCCAGCTTGGTGAGGAAGATGTCGGTGAAGCCGTTGATCTTTGCTGCCTGCTCCACGAGCACAGCATCGAACCAGCCGCAGCGACGGGGACGGCCGGTGGTGGCGCCGAACTCGCTGCCGATGGCGCGAAGCTTCTCGCCGTCCTCATCGAAGAGCTCGGTGGGGAAGGGGCCCTCGCCCACGCGGGTGGTGTAGGCCTTCGCGATACCGATGGAACGGTCGATGCGGGTGGGTCCAACGCCCGCCCCGATGCACGCGCCAGCCGCGATGGGGTTGGAGGAGGTGACGTAGGGGTAGGTGCCGTGATCGACGTCGAGGAAGTGGGCCTGGGCGCCCTCGAAGAGCACCACCTTGCCCTCATCGAGGCCATCGTTGATGAAGCGGCCGGAATCAATGACGTGGGGGCGGAGCGTCTCGGCGTGGGCCAGTAGGCCCTGCACGATGACCTCGGAATCCATCTCACGCCGGTTGTAAATCTTCACGAGCAGCTGGTTCTTCTGATCCAGAGCAGCTTCCACCTTCTGGCGGAGGATGGATTCATCGAAGATGTCCTGGATCCGGATACCCATCCGGTTGACCTTGTCCGAGTAGGCCGGACCGACGCCGCGGCCGGTGGTGCCGATCTTCCGCTTCCCCAGGAAGCGCTCGGTGACCTTGTCCATCACCTTGTGATACTCCGTGATGATGTGGGCGTTGGCGCTGATCAGTGGGTGGGGAACGTTGACGCCACGGTCAGTCAGTGCCTGCAGTTCCTCCTGGAGGACGTCCAGATCCACCACGACGCCATTGCCGATGATGGTGGTGGTATTGGTGTTGAGGATGCCGGAGGGCAGCAGGTGGAGAACGAACTTCTCACCGTCGACGACGAGCGTGTGGCCCGCATTGTTGCCACCCGAGAACCGGACACACAGATCCACCCGCTCCCCGAGCTGGTCCGTCGCCTTGCCCTTGCCCTCGTCGCCCCACTGCGCTCCGACCACAACAACGCTTGGCATCTGAATTGACCTCCACACATGGATGAAGCCCCGCCGTGTCCTGAGCTGGGGCCTTACCCGCGCAGTCTAGTATGGACGCCCGTCATTGTGGATTCTCGCGTCGTCGGGATACGAAGGTAACCCTCACCCCGAGCGACCCTCGCGCCAGTACCCCATGATCGCCACTTGTGCTTTTGTCATGCCGGCCGGTCCGAGCAGCCATCTCCTCAGCTGCTTCAGCATCCCGGCCTCGCCCGCCACCCATGCGTAACGGTCCGAAGAGCCGACGGTGCCGGTTTCCCAGAGGATGGTCGCATCCACATCCACATCGTCGATCGCGTGCCACGGAACTTTCGTTGCTGGCGGTGCAGCCTCGGCGACGGCGCCAGCCAGCAGCGTGCCGCGCGGCGCACCATCCCGCACGAGCCAGGTGATGGTGACTGCTGGTGGGGCGACGACGTCGATGCGGTCCTCGGAGCACGGCACCTCCAGGAGGACGTCGCCGGACCACTGGTCTGCATCCGGGCTGGACGACAGGTGCGCCAGAATCCCTGCCACGGCGGGAAGCGCGGTCTCGTCACCGGCCAGCAACACGTCACGAGCGGTGCCCGGGCGCCACTCGATGCCGGCGTAGTCGGGACCGCACAGCCGACGGTTCGGGCCGACGACGGCCACGGAATCCCCCGGTGTGGCACGGGAGGCCCACAGGGTGGCTGGGCCGTCGACGGCACCGGTTTCGTCATCGCAGAGATGGAGGACGAAGTCGATGACAAGTTCTGTGCCGGAGGGGGTCTCCCGGAGTTCTCGAACCGTGTAGGTTCTCATGGCGCCGCGCTGCTCGGTCGGCATCACGAGCCAGTTGCGATACCACTGTGCGTCGTCGCCCCGTGGCGCCTCGGGCTGATAGTTCGCCAGACAGGCGAGCACTGATGCGGGCGTGGCGCCGGCATCCGGGACCACGATCTTCACACGACAGTCCAGCGTCGGGCCCTCGACGCCCAAGTGGGTCAGATCCTCCCCGCCCAGCGTGATGCGGCGAAGCGTGGGACACAGATCCTGCACATCGATGACGTGGGCGGCCATGGCCAGCGTTGCGGAGCTTTCGCAACGTCGCAGTGAGAAGTTCATGTGGTTCCTCCAACGGGGGTGATTCTGGTCCGGCCCACCGGTATCACCAGTGGTGTCTCGGACACGGGATCGACAATGACGCGTGAATTGAGGAAAAAGGCACTTGCGAGCAGTTCCTCGGTGAGCACTTCTGCTGGGGTGCCCTGGGCCACCACTTTGCCGTCCGCCATGGCGATGAGGTGATCGGCGTAGCGCGCCGCCAGATTGAGATCGTGCAGCACCATGACGACGGTGCACTCGTGGCTGAGATTGAGATCCGAGATGGTGTCCAGGACTTCCACGGCGTGCGCCATGTCCAGGAAGGTGGTGGGTTCATCCAGGAGCAGGACGCCTGTTTCCTGCGCCAGCACCATGGCCACCCAGACACGTTGCCGCTGTCCCCCGGAGAGTTCATCCACTGTGCGGTGGGACAGCTCCGTGGTGCGGGTCAATTCCATGGCGCGCTCCACGGCGCGACGGTCCGCGTCGGAGTTTCGGGACAGCCAACCCTGGTGCGGGGCCCGACCCAGCCCCACCAGTTCGGCGACGGTGATTCCACCGGGGGCCAGCGGTGTCTGGGGGAGCAGCCCCAGTTTGCGGGCCAGATCCTTGGAGCCGAGCCGGTGGATGTCGGTGCCCTCCAGCAGCACCGTTCCGGAACTCGGCTTGAGAAGGCGTGTCAAACCCCGGAGCAGCGTGGACTTTCCGCAGCCGTTGGGGCCGATGAGCGCGGTGATGCGGCCCTGGGGAACCTCAAGGCTGAGGTCGTCGACGACCATCGTCGCCTTGTCGTAGCCGAGGCTGATGTGCTGGGTGCGCAGGCGCATGCCGTTGGTCTGCGAGCTAGCAGGAAACACGTGGATACCTCATCTCAGACCCGCCTGGAGCGGAGCAGCAGGAACATCAGGAATGGCGCGCCCAGTGCGCCGGTCACCACGCCCACCGGAAGGACGACGGTGCCGAAGGCGCTGTGGGCAAGGGTCTCTGCAATCAGCACAAGTGCGGCGCCACACAATCCAGCCAGCAGCAGCGAGGTGCGGCCGCGGTTCAACAGCCGTGCCAACGGGCCGGCCATGAACGACACGAAGGCCAATGGCCCGGTGAACGCGACGGCGGCGGCGCAGAGCGCGGAACCGGTCACCACGAGGGCCAGCCGGGTGGGACCCACCGGGAGACCCAGGCTGGCGGCGGCTTCGTCGCCCAGTTCAAGGAGTCGCAGCCAGCGGCCCATGAGCAGGGCCACCGGGATCAGGACGAGCAGCGTGAGAGCCAGAAGGCCCAGATGCGGCCAGGTGGAGGAGTTGAGGGATCCGGTCAGCCAGCGGTAGGTGTCGCCGATCACCCGTTCGTCGGCCCGTGTCAGGACGAATTGGATGATGGCCGTCAGCATTGCGGCGACGGCAATCCCCGTCAGGATCAGCGAGCCGCCCGCGTCGTGGCCGCGATGGGAGATGAAGTGGATGGCGAGCGCCACACCGACGGCGCCCAAGAAAGCAGCTCCAATCAGGGGTAGGCCCTGGAGGCCCCACACCACCATGCCGAGGACTGCAGTTGCCGAGCCACCGAGGCTGATGCCGATGACGTCCGGGCTGGCGAGTGGGTTGCGCAACAAGGATTGGAAGAGGGCCCCGCCCATACCCAGTGCCATCCCGGCAAGCAGCCCCGTCAACGCGTTGGGGAGGCGATTCTGCAACACAATGAAATCCACCCCGCCGCGAGCGGTGCCACGCTGGATGGCCAGGAAGTCGTCGAAGCCAACGAAGCGCGACCCCAACATCACAGAGGCAAGCGTTGCAAGTGCCACCACACCGAGCAGGAGGCCACAGATCTTCAGCGTCCTCATAGCGATATCCGTCCTCTACCGTGCACCAGCGCGATCATCACGGGGGCGCCGACGAGGGCGGTCATGACACCCACTGCAATCTCGCCGGGAGGAGCGACGATTCGGCCGATCGTGTCGCCGGCCAGCAGCAGAACGGGGCCCGCCAACGCGCTCAGGGGTAGAAGTATTCGATGGTCAGTACCGACGAACAGACGCAGGACGTGGGGCACGACCAACCCGACGAAGGCGATGGGCCCCACCAGGGCCACAGAGGTGCCGGCAAGCAGGGCGGATCCCACCGCTGACGACAGCCGGGCCAGATGAACGCGTGATCCGAGAGCCCTCGCGGCGTCGTCACCCAGGGCCATGAGATTCAGCGGACGCGCCCCTGCAAGGCACAGCACCAGACCGGCACCGAGCAACCAGAGAGTCGCCGGCAGTTCGCTGAGCCCGCGTACACCGAGGACTCCCACCTGCCAGAATCGAAAGCGTTCCAGCGCGGCAGGGCTGAGCAGAAGCCACCCCGATGTGACGCTGAAGAGGCCGGCGTTGATGGCGGCCCCCACCAGTGCAAGTTTCATGGGCTGGGCGCCGCCCGGAGCGGCGGCCGCAACGGCATAGACGAGTGCGAAGGCTCCCAGCGCACCCAAGGTCCCGGCGATCGCCAGCGGTGCAATGCCCCCGATGTTGAAAATGGACAGGGACAGGACGATGGCGGCTGCAGCTCCCGCGTTGACTCCGAGGATGCCCGGATCTGCGAGCGGGTTGCGAGTGATCCCCTGCATGGAAGCGCCGGCCAGACCGAGTGCTGCCCCCACCACCAGAGCATCGACGGTGCGCGCCATGCGGGCACGCACCACCAGATGGTCACCCACGGTGGAGGCGGGGTCCATCAACGCCTGCCACACCACTTCCGGTGCGGTGGGCCGCGCTCCAACGGCCAGGGAAGTCACCGTCAGCACCCCCACCAGCAGGAGGAGTGCGACGGCGACGCCGAGTGACCGACGCTTCGTCGGACGACGCATCGTTGTCTGTGTCAGCTTGTTGTCACGGCGCTGGTGGCATCCACGAAGAGCGGAACGACGCGATCCAGTGCGTAGGGGAGGCTCAGAGGGCTCATCGCGGAGATGGCCAGCACATCGGCCTCCTCCGGGATGGCGACGAGGCCACCCTTCGCCACGGCGGGGATCTGTCCGAAGAGATCATCGTTCAACACGTCCTCGGACGAGGTGCCCTCCGGTAGCCACGTGAAGAACAGATCGGATTCGACCTCGTTGCCGCGCTCCGCGGACCAGTTGAAGAAGAACTCATCCTCGGGTGAGTTGGCAGCGACGAAGTCAGCCACCGGGATGCCGAGCATCTCGAGGAAACGCGTGCGATTGTCGCCAGCGGTGTAGATGTTGATACCACCGACGGCTACGTCAAGGTTTCCTGCGACGGCGGTGACGTCGGCGAACTCAGGATGAGCGGAGACTCCCCTGTCCTCCACCATTGATTCAATCTCTGCGGTCAGTTCCGCCGCCTCGTCGGACTTGCCCAGCGCATCGCCGATCATCTGCGTCGACTGCTGCCAAGGAGTCTGGTAGCTGGCCACGCCGGGCCCGATCACCGGGGCGATCTCACTCAGTTTGTCGTACTCCTCCTGCGTCAAACCCGAGTACGCCGCAGCAATGAGGTCCGGTGTGGACTCTGCAATGGCGTCGAAGTTGACGCCGTTTGTTGCGTCGAACTGTGCGGGTGCGTCCGCCGAGCCCATGGGGGCGCCGAGTTCGTCGAGCTGTGCGTTCTTCCACACCGTGGAACCGTCATCGGTGTTGCCATAGGTGTCGAGCTCCATGCCCACCGGAACAACTCCCAGTGCCAGCACGATGTCCGGGTTCACCCATGAAATGGTCGCGACCCGCTGCGGCTCACTCTTGACCACGGTCTCCCCGTAGATGTGCTCGATCGTCACCGGGAATCCTGATGCCGCTGTGGATGTCGCTTCGCCTGGAAGGGGAGTGCTTTCAGGATCCTGGGTTCCGGAACATGCGGCAGTGAGAAGGATCAGGGCACTGGCCAGTCCGGCGACAATGCTGCGACGAGGGAGCTTCATGGGTGTACTTCCGAGAAGGGGACGCGTGGAGATATTAGGGTAGCCTTACTTTGCAAACAATAGAAAATCTCTTCCTTGTTTATCTCAAGGGATGACCCGATCGATGGCTACGGATCGCTGTGACTGCCATGATCGCCACCATGCGCGTTCTCCCTCCCGATGCCCCCTGCCCGTGCGGTGGAGGAGCCCTTGCGCAGTGCTGTGGGCCATTGCTTGCGGGCACCCGTGCGTGGACCGCCGAGGCTCTGATGCGCTCCCGCTACACCGCGTTCGTTCTGGATGACACCGATTACCTGTGGCGAACCTGGCACCCGAGCACACGCCCCGCAAAGGTGTATCCGTCCGGGAACCAGTGGTTGGGACTGCGGGTGATCAAGGTGGTGGACGGCAATCCTGGAGACCCGACGGGGATTGTGGAATTTGAGGCGACCTACTCCGGGTCGAACTCTCGGGCCCGGATCCAGCACGAACGTTCAGTGTTTGTTTACCGTGCCAACCGCTGGATGTATCTCGACGCCGAGTGACTTCCGGGGTGGGCGGGGCAGCGTGCGGCCGTGAACTTTCCATAGACTGAGCGCCATGACTGTCCCGAATGTCCTCGCCAACCGCTACGCCTCGCAGGAAATGCGTGACATCTGGGCTCCTGAGGCCAAGATCGTGGCCGAGCGGCGCCTCTGGTTGGCGGTGCTGCGCGCCCAACGTGATCTGGGCGTCGATTTCGGAGGCTCGGACGCCGACGCGTTGATTGCCGACTATGAACGGGTCATCGATGATGTTGATCTGGGTTCGATCGCAGAGCGGGAGCGCATCACCAAACACGATGTGAAGGCGCGCATCGAGGAGTTCAACGATCTGGCCGGTCACGAACACGTCCACAAGGGCATGACGTCGAGGGATCTCACGGAAAACATCGAACAGTTCCAGGTGCTCGCGTCCCTGCGGGTGATTCGCGTCCGTGTCATCGCGGCGTTGGCTTCGCTGGCGAGGCTCGCCCTCGAGCATGGCGACCAGCCCATCGCCGGCCGCTCGCACAACGTTGCCGCGCAGATCACCACGCTCGGGAAACGCTTCGCCACGGCGGCCGATGAACTCCTTGTGGCTCTGCGCCGAATTGACGAATTGATTGCCCGCTACCCGGCCCGCGGGATCAAGGGTCCCGTGGGCACCGCGCAGGACATGCTGGACCTGATGGGGGGCGACACCGGGAAGCTCGCCGAGCTCGAGCGTCGCATCGCCACCGAGCTCGGTTTCCAGGAGGTGCTGACCTCCACCGGTCAGGTGTATCCCCGATCCCTGGACTACGACGTGGTGACCGCGCTGGCGCAGACCGCGGCGGCGCCCTCCAATGTGGCCACGACCATCCGTCTGATGGCCGGCCTGGAACTGGTCACCGAAGGATTCAAGGAGGGGCAGGTGGGCTCCTCCGCCATGCCCCACAAGATGAACACCCGCTCCTGCGAGCGCGTCAATGGTCTCTCCATCGTGGTGCGCGGCTATGTGGCGATGGTGGGGGAGCTGGCGGGTGACCAGTGGAATGAGGGCGACGTCTCCTGCTCAGTTGTGCGCCGCATTGCCCTGCCCGACGCCTTCTATGCGCTGGATGGACTTTTCGAGACTTTCCTCACGGTGCTGGCCGACTTCGGCTCCTTCCCTGCTGTCATCGACGCGGAGCTGGAGCGCTACCTGCCGTTCCTCACCACCACAAAGGTGCTGATGGCCGCGGTCCGCAAGGGCGTGGGACGCGAAGCGGCCCACGAAGCCATCAAGGAGCACGCAGTGGCTGTGGCCCTCGGGATGAGGAAGGGCCAGGCCAGCAACGACCTCCTCGACAGGCTTGCCGCCGATACCCGGCTGGGAATGAACCGCGACGAACTTGGCGCGTTGGTCTCCAGCCCCCTGGAGCTCGCTGGGACGGCGCAGCAGCAGGTGGCGGCTGTCGCGGCGCAGGTGGCGCAAGTCGTCGAGGCCAATCCTGACGCCGCCGCCTATGCCCCCGGGGTGGTGCTGTGATGACCAGCTCCCAGTTCGCGGCACTTGGACTGCCCCTGCGTCACCGGGGCAAGGTGCGGGAACTCTACGACGTCACAGTGGACGGCCGACCCCGGATTCTGATGGTGGCCACTGACAACATCTCTGCCTTCGACCACGTGCTGGAGACGCTCATCCCCAGCAAGGGTGCCGTGCTCACGCAGCTGTCCCTGTGGTGGTTTGAGCAGCTGGAGGACATCGTGGAGAACCACGTGGTCTCCACCCTCGTCCCGAAAGCCGTGGCGGGGAGGGCCACCATCGTTGAACTGCTGGACATGATCGACGTCGAATGCGTCGCCCGCGGCTACCTCACCGGGTCCGGCTGGGTGGAGTACCAGGAGAGCCGAACCGTGTGTGGCGTGCCGCTGCCTGAGGGACTGCGGGACGGGGACAAGCTGCCGGAGCCCATCTTCACGCCCGCCATCAAGGCGCCGATGGGCGAACACGACGAGAACGTCGATTTCGACACCATCGCGCGTATTCATGGCGAGGAGACGGCGTCGGATCTGCGCGCCCTGACGCTGGCGCTGTACACGCGCGCCGCGAGCATTGCTGCCGAGCGTGGCATCATCCTGGCCGACACAAAGTTCGAATTCGGCCGTCGGCCAGACGACACCATCGTGCTGGCCGATGAAGTACTCACACCTGATTCGTCGCGCTTCTGGGATGCGGCACTGTGGCAGCCCGGGGAGTCGCTTCCGAGCTTTGACAAGCAGTACGTCCGCGACTGGCTTGCAAACGAGTCAGGCTGGGACAGAGCATCGGAGAAGCCACCACCCGCCCTGCCGGATCATGTCGTTGCCATCACGCGGGAGCGCTACCTGGAGGCCTACCGACGCCTGACAGGCACCGACTTC
>JBQCZU010000055.1:0-12302 GCA_052089385.1 Arachnia sp. | reverse complement strand
TCTACGGAATGATCGGAATGCTGGGAGTGCGCATCTGGGTGGAGAACAAGGTCGATTTCTCCAATCCCATCAACCTCAACACGGCAGCGGTGGCACTGATCGTGGCAATCGCCAACTTCACCTGGACTCCCGGTGACCTTCAGTTCGAAGGCATCGCACTTGGATCAGCCTCGGCGATCATCATCTATCAGGTCATGCGCGGCATCGCGAAATGGCGCGGCACCGACCAGAACCTGGACGGGCACGGAGGTTCTTCCCCCGATGATGAGAATCTGATGATGAGGAGACAATCATGAAACCTGCACATTCACGCTCGCGCGGAACGCGCCGCCAGCTGACGGCGGGCTTCGCGGTCGTCCTGGTCGCTGGTGCCTTATTCCTCGGGTCCTCGGCTCAGGCCGCCCAAGGACTCGGCGCGGGGCTGATCGACGGCAATGCTGCAGACAAGCCGGATCACCTTGGCGACAGATGTTCCATCGCTTCGGCCGCGACGGCGGAGAAGGTCATTGCAGTCTCGGGCACCGGCGGTGCCACAGCTGAGGTCCGAGCATGTGAGAAGTGGGACGGGAAGTACTATTCTGCGATGAGTGTCGACGGGTACGTCGGCTACAACGGCATCGCTGCGGCAGGAGAGAAACGTGAGGGTGACGGCATGACTCCCTCCGGCGTTTACAGCATGGGCTATGGGTTCGGAGTGAAAGCGCAACCGAAGCAGTTCCATGGACCCAAATACGTCAAGGTCTCCAAGGACGATGTCTGGGTCGATGGAGACGCAGTGAAGAACTACAACACCATGCAGAAGAAGTCCGACGGATACTCCGGTGAATCCATGTACCAGACTCCGGCGTACGACCATGGCCAGGTCATTGACTACAACACTGCCGCCACGCCGGGCAAGGGTTCAGCGATCTTCCTCCACGTCAACACCGGCAGTCAGAAGACAGCAGGCTGCGTATCGGTGTCGGAGGCGGACCTGCTGAGGATCTTCGAGTGGGAAGATGACAGCGTGGTTGAGATGGCGGTCAGCAGCTAGGTCAGCAGATAGGTCAGCAGCTTAGACCACAGTCACCACAAACGAGCCGTGGCAAACGACGAAGAGGCGGTCAGAGGGCACTACGGAGTGCCCTCTGACCAACTCTTATTGCGATCCGTGCTGCTGATTACTCCTTGATCAGGGAGAGCTCGAACTCGAGAGTGATCTTGTCACTGACGAGCAGGCCGCCGGAGTCCAAGGTCGTATTCCATGTCACGCCCCAGTCCTTACGATCGATGCGGCGTTTGCCCTCAAAGCCCGCCCTCAGTGCACCGGTCTGATCGTGGTCGATTCCCAGCAGCTCGAGGGGAACAGAGACAGGCCGGGTGATATCGCGGATCGTCAGATCACCGTTGACGATGTAGCTACCTTCTTCAACCTCATCGACGCCGGTGGACTTGAATGTGATCGTTGGATAGTTCTCGACGTCGAAGAAGTCTGCGCTTCGCAGGTGAGCATCGCGATCAGGGGTGCGTGTGTCAACGCTGTCAACGTCAATCGTGATGGTCACTTCGGTCTTCGACAGGTCCTCAGCGTCGACGACGACTTTGCCCTCGACAGTGTTGAAAGCACCACGTATGCGCGAGACCATCGCGTGGCGGCTCGAGAATCCGAGGCGGGTATGTGCGGGGTCGATGACCCATGTTCCGGTCAGCTGTTCGTCTGATGACATAGTCGTGCTCCTTTGGCCGAGCTGAGATCGTGGGAACCCGATGAGATGACGAGAGCCCAAGTCAGTACTGTGAGAGTACTGGTGTGCATATGAGTTCAGCGTATATGTTGCGGAGCTGGACTGTCATGTTGACGAGACAATTACCCTTGGGTGATTGTGGGCCAGAGAGACTTAGAATCTCCCTGCGTCGCAGGTGAGGAGCCTGACCCATGAATTCTAGGGTCGCAGTCTTCACATTAGCACCTCTGAAAACAGGGGCTTGGGAAGGAATTGTGGGCAGATGACCCCTTGCTGAGTGCCCGGAGATCTCGCAGGCTGCAATCAGCCCCGCGCGAATGACTTTCACCCGGAGGGACAACTGAGGCGAGGGTGCGCGTTAAAGAGTCAGTCGTCCGAGGTGGGCAGACGAACCTCGATTTCGTCGTCGGTCATGCGAACGGGATAGACGGCGACCGGCTCGGTGGCTGGCGGGCCCGTGGGGACTCCGGTGTCCAGGTCGAATCGGGAGCCGTGCAGCCAGCACTCGACGTAGCCGCTCTCAACGTCACCTTCGGATAGAAGCACCTGACCGTGAGTGCATTCGTCGCGAATGGCATGGATTCTGCCCAGACTACGAATAAGGCAGATCTCATGTCGACCGATGTCGAGGTGGATCGCAGACTCGTCGTCAAGAGTTCGTGCCTCGTCGATTCTCACCCAACCCGAATTGTCTTCGTCGTCGGTTGGTGCTTCTGTGGGGTGGTCCTCAGCAGTCATGTTGCCTTTCCGTCACAGTGTCATGGCTTGTCGTTGAGGACCGGTTCATGGCCGCTTCGCCACCGTCAGGACCACCACTGAGTCTTCGACTGCTTCCAGCGCGTGCGGGGCGTCAGGTATGAACATGAGGTCGCCGGGCGAACCGTTCCAGCGGGCCTTGTCAGCAATGAGGGTCACTCGTCCGTGGAGCACTTGCAGGGTGGCTTCTCCGGGATTCTCATGCTCGTTGAGCTCAGCGCCCGCGCGCAATGCAATCATGGTTTGCCGAAGGATATGTTCGTGGCCGCCGTAGACAGTACGGGCGCTGCGCCCACTCGACGCGCCTTTGGCGATCTCCAGTTGGTGACGCATCAACGCCGTCAAAGATATTTTCTGCACGTAGCCCTCTTCCATTCTCGATGGACTGTCGCTGGCCGTCTCGCCAAATCAGTTCTCTGCCTATAAATGGCTGCTGGTGGCCACAATTCATGCACGACGAGGAGTGACACGCGCCATCTTCCCAAGCTACCAGAATTGTTTGCTCCAAGGATGACCCGCGGCAGGCCGCGGTCTCGACAGCATCCCGCCGGCGATCCGTTGTCAGGGCTGCGACCCGGGCGAAGACATTCCCGGAGAATTTTGTGTGAGACCTGACCCTTGGCTACGCGGGGACTGACTACGAGTCTGGTCGACCTCTAGTAAGTAAGACGTATACCTTCTACACTCGGAAAGAGAAGACGCCCACTGGGAGGAAGCGTTGATGACCTGCGTCATCACCCATCCACGCATCGTATCGAAGGTCCCTACTTAGACAAGGGTCCTGTCGACTCAGTTCCTGGGTTGTATGAACTCCATCGCCGGGGCTGAATCAACTCAGTAGGAGTAACAGCATGGCGAACAGCGGCAGACCTACACCCGATGAGTTGCCCCCGCCGGCAGCATCAACCATCACCCCGAAAGCCCTAGCCGGATTCAGGCATGAACTGGACCAGCGAAAATACGATGCCGTTGACGGTTCCTGGGCAGGCTCCGTACCGGCACAGTACGGGGTGGCACCTCGAGTACGGATCGGCCGCAGCAAATGGTTCAATCTCCTCTGGCTGCTGCCGATCGGCTTCGTCTTACTCATCGTCTTCATCGCCGTGGCTAAAGGCCTACGCGATATCCCAACGGTCGCCCAGTTCACGGAGACGTACCCGGGCACCGTAGTCCCTAATGGCGCCGAGGAGAATGCCGGTTTCCCGACCTGGGTGGGCTGGCAGCACTTCTTCAACATGCTGCTGATGATCCCGATCATCCGCTCCGGTGTCACGATCATTGCCGACCACCCCCGTTTCTACTGGACGCGACATTCGACGCCAGGCAAAGACTGGTTCCGGGTGCAGAAACCTGTGCCCACCGATCCGCTCTGGACAGCCAAACAGGACTCAATCACCCTGCCCGACAGCATCGGCCTGCCCGGTCGGCGTCATTCGATCGGCCTGGCCAGGTGGTGGCATCTGGGCGTCAACACGCTCTGGCTGCTCAACGGAATCATCTTCTACATCCTCGTCTTCACTACCGGGCATTGGTTGCGCCTGATCCCCACCAGTTGGGATGTCTTTCCCAACGCGATCTCGGTCATGATCCAGTATCTATCCCTGGATTGGCCCACCGACAATGCTTGGGTGGCTTACAACAGTCTGCAGGTCCTGGCCTACTTCGTCACTGTGTTCATTGCAGCGCCGCTGGCCTTCATCACAGGGCTGGGCATGTCACCGGCCCTGTCCACCAAATTCAGGTGGATCAGTAGAATCTTCAGCATTCAGGTTGCGCGTTCCCTGCATTTTCTGGTGCTGATCTGGTTCCTGCTGTTCATCGTGATGCACGTGACTCTGGTGGTGGCAACCGATGCGCTGCACAACTTCAACATGATGTACACGAACACCAATGATGACCACAGCTGGAACGGATTCTGGATCTTTGCCGTCTCACTGGCCGTGATGATTGTACTCTGGGTTGCCGTCACCCCCTTCACGTACAGGCATCCACGCATGGTTCAGCGCATCGGTTATGCCCTGATCGGCCCAACACAACGACTGTTTGAGCACCTTGATTCAAAACCGGGCCAGTACACCGAAAAAGACATTTCCCCCTACATGTGGCACAACGGCAAGTACCCGGAGACACCCGAATACAAGGGCCTATACGAAACCAACTTCGCCGATTACCGTCTCCAGGTCTCCGGTCTAGTCGAGAACCCCCTGGAACTGGACCTCAAGCAGCTGCGGGACCTGCCCCGCCATGAGCAGATCACCCAGCACTTCTGCATCCAAGGCTGGTCCGGCGTCGCCAAATGGGGCGGCGTCTCCATGCAGACCATCGTCGATCTGGTGAAGCCGAGCTCCGAGGCGAAGTGGGTCATCTTCTATTCCTTTGCCGAAGGACCCGACGGTGGTGTCTACTACGACGCCCAACCCATTGAACAGATGAGTTACCACCTGACCATGCTGGCCTACGACATGAACGGCGAGGCCCTACCCTACGGGCACGGCGCCCCGCTGCGGCTGCGAAATGAAGTCCAGCTCGGGTTCAAACTCGTCAAATGGATCAAGGGCATCGAATTCGTCAAGGATTTCTCGGAGATCGGCGGCGGCGAGGGCGGCTACAACAACGACCACGAGTTCTTCGGCTACCGCCAATCGATTTAGAAACTTCTATTTCAGGAGCGAAACCCATGACGTCGAACAGTTTCAATGCTCGCAATCATCTAAACGTGGACGACCAGACATACGAGATCTACCGAATTGACCGGATCAAGGGTTCTGACCGACTCCCATACAGCCTGAAAGTGCTGTTGGAGAATCTGTTGCGCAACGAAGACGGCCGACTCGTCACCGCTGAGCAGATTACTGCGCTTGGTGACTGGGATCCACACTCCGAGATCAACCCGGAAATCCAATACACACCCGCCCGGGTGCTGATGCAGGATTTCACCGGTGTGCCCTGTGTCGTCGATCTGGTGGCCATGCGCGATGCCATGACCGAGCTCGGCGGGGACCCGCGGGCAATCAATCCGCAGATCCCTGCCGAACTGGTCATCGACCACTCGGTCATCGCCGACGTCTTCGCCCGTCCCGATGCGTTCGGAATCAATGCGGAACTGGAGTTCGAACGCAATCAGGAGCGCTACCAGCTCCTGCGGTGGGCACAGCAGTCCTTCGATGACTTCCTGGTGGTGCCACCAGACACCGGCATCTGCCACCAGGTCAACCTCGAATACCTCTCCCGCGTCGTGTTCACCCGTGATGGGCCGGACGGGAAACAGGCCTACCCGGACACTCTGGTCGGCACCGACTCACACACCCCAATGGTCAACGGACTCGGGGTCCTCGGCTGGGGCGTCGGCGGCATCGAGGCGGAAGCCGCGATGCTCGGCCAGCCGATGAGCATGTTGATCCCCGAGGTCGTCGGCCTCAAGCTCACCGGTGAGCTGCCGGAAGGCACCACCGCCACAGATCTTGTCCTCACCGTTGCGGAACTGTTGCGCCGAGTCAGAGTAGTGGGCAAATTCGTTGACTTCTTCGGCCCCGGCGTCGCCAACGTCCCGCTCGCAACCCGGGCGACCTTGGGCAATATGAGCCCCGAATACGGCTCCACCGGCTCTATTTTCCCCATCGACGACGAGACTTTGAGTTACCTTCGCCTGACGGGTCGCAGCGAACACCAGATCAGGTTGGTGGAGACCTACGCCCGGGAACAGGGGCTGTGGCATAACCCGGACCAGGTGCCGGACTACAGCCAGGTCCTCGAACTCGATCTGAGCACCGTGACGCCTTCGATCGCCGGACCGAAGCGCCCCCAGGACCGTATTCCCCTCGCTGTGTCCCAACGCGCTGTCCGCGGCTTGCTGGCAGGGCAAACCCACGAAGATGCCATCCGAGGCGGTCTTGATGATGCGTCCGCCGATTCGTTCCCGGCCAGCGACCCTATCGCCATCAGCCAGCGCATTGCCCTCGATGAACCACCCCACAAGTATGTGGACGACGGCAAAGCGTTCGAGTGGCCGTCAGACCCGGCCGAAGTCATCCTCGATGGGAACATATCGAGCATTGATCATGGCGATGTCGTCATCGCAGCGATCACGTCCTGCACCAATACCTCCAATCCATCGGTCATGATCGGCGCCGCACTGCTGGCGAAGAATGCCGTGGAGCGCGGACTACGCAGCAAACCCTGGGTGAAGACCACACTCGCGCCAGGCTCGCGCGTCGTGACCGACTACTACAATCGGTCTGGGCTCACGCCCTACTTGGAGCAGCTTGGTTTCGACCTAGTCGGCTACGGCTGCACCACCTGCATCGGCAACTCCGGGCCCCTGATTCCGGCAGTGAGTACCGCCGTCGCCGATCACGACTTGACTGTGGCCTCCGTGCTGTCCGGCAACCGGAACTTCGAAGGGCGTATCCACTCCGAGGTGAAGATGAACTTCCTTGCCTCCCCACCGCTGGTGATCGCCTACGCCCTGGCCGGAACCATGCACGCAGACCTACTCAAAGATCCGTTGGGACACGACGCCGATGGCAGCCCGGTCTTTCTACGTGACATTTGGCCGACAACAGCAGAAATCAAAGCCGTAGTCGATGACAACCTCGAAGCGGAGATGTTTACCGCAGGCTATTCGGACGTCTATGCCGGAGATGAGAATTGGCGCGGCATGCACATCCCCGAAGGCGACAGGTTCGCGTGGGACGACGATTCAACGTACATCCAGCGCCCGCCGTACTTTGACGGCATGACCGCCGAACCGTCACCGGTACGCGATATCGCAGCGGCCAGAGTCCTCGCACTGCTCGGGGACTCGGTGACCACCGACCACATCTCCCCAGCAGGAGCCATCAGGCAGGACTCTCCTGCCGGCCAATACCTCATCGAGCAGGGCGTAGAGCCGGCCGATTTCAACTCCTATGGCTCGCGCCGTGGAAACCACAACGTGATGATCCGCGGCACCTTCGCCAACGTGAGGCTGCGCAACCAGCTCGTCCCGGGAGTTGAGGGCGGTTTCACCCGGCATTGGCCCGACGGCGGGCAGCAGAGCATATTCGACGCCGCCACAGCGTATGCCTTGGAAGGCGTGCCGCTGATGATCATCGCCGGTTCCGACTACGGCTCAGGATCCTCCCGCGACTGGGCGGCCAAAGGCACCTCGCTGCTCGGCGTCAAGGCCGTTCTGGCTTCATCATTTGAACGGATTCATCGGTCGAACCTCATCGGCATGGGCGTGCTGCCCCTGCAATTCCCGGCCGGCGACACCGCGGAGTCCCTGGGCCTGACTGGCGAAGAGATCTGCTCAGTAACCGGACTCGAAGGAAAAGACCGACTTCCAAGCGAAGTCACGGTGACGATTGAGTCCAACGGCAGCACACGAGAGATCACCGCGACGCTGCGCATCGATACTCCGGCCGAGGAAGCATACTACCTTCACGGTGGCATCCTGACCTACGTCCTGCGCCACCTCTTGCAACGCTGACAGTGGCACCATGTCAATCCAGCCGAATTCGAGATGGAGTAAGTGACCATCCCGGGGTCGCGGCGTCGCCGCCGCGGAATCTGAACGTTGGCTTCTAAGCGGTAGACGGCCGGGAAAGAACACCACGGCACGGGCGCTCACAGAAGCGCGGCTCGACTTTTGCGCTCTTCTCGGGCGCTATTAGAACTTGGCTGTGCGCAAAACGAAGACTTCCCCACCTCAACCCTTAGGCTGTCTTGCTGTTACGGGGATGCCAGATTTCCAGCATGCTGAAGGCTTGCAAACCGCAAGCTTGCAGACTGAATTGCGCCAGAACTCTCCGGTGAATTCCGGCGTCGTCCTCGAAGGCGAACCGCACCCCGCCAACAGCGCGCGAATGGCTGTACATGCATTTTACGAAGGCCAGGTGCCGTAAGAGGCGCCAAACTCCTCTCCAGGTTCCCTACACCCCGGAGAAGCAGCCTGGTAACGTGAACTATGCGAGGGCGGTTCCAATGATCGGGGGCATCATCCTCGTCAGGGTATAGCCGGCCTCGAATTGGAAGGCTGTCATGACCGCAGAGAATAGCTCTACAGAACAGACGACTATAGGACTCGGGGTCCTCGTCGGATATGACGGCTCCGAACATGCCGCACGCGCCCTCGAGTACGGCGCGGAAGAGGCCACCCGTCGCAACTTAGCCCTCACCGTCGTCTGCGCCTACATTGCCCCCGCGATGTTCTATGCCAACCTTGCGTCCATGCCGGTGGAGAACGGGCAGGACACGTCACGCCGAGCGGTCGAGAAGCTTCTCGCTGAAGCGGCTGAACTCCTGCCAGATCACGCTGGAAAGGTCTCCTACCGCGCCGAGCAGGGCGATGCCACCGGCGTACTGAGGGACCTGAGCGCCCACGCAAGCGCAGCCGTCGTGGGTTCGAGGGGCCGTGGTGGATTCATCGGGCGACTACTCGGCTCGGTGTCAACTGCTCTGCCTGCACATGCTCACTGCCCGACGATCGTGGTACCCGGCCACCGGCCGGAGACGTCCAATGCCCCGATCGTCGCCGCCGTCGACGGCTCGGATTCGGGGAGCCTGGCCATGTTCGCTGCTGCCGAAGTGGCCAGCTCACGAGGGACTGCGCTCGAAATCGTCTGTGTCCTGCCCAGAGGCGAGGAATGGCTCTATTGGTACCCCGAACTGGAGCTGAGTTCCGAGGTCACCGACCGGAGGAGCAAGGAGCTCGAGGCCGGACTCGAGGTCCAGGCCGCCGCCGTGGCTCAGCAGTTCCCCGACCTGAAGGTGAGCGCAGTGGTGTCGATCGGAGATCCGACTGAGGTTATCGCCGAGAAGACGAAAGCTGCTGCGCTGACTGTTCTGGGTACCCGCGGTCGAGGACCCGCCAGCAGTGCGCTTCTGGGGTCCGTGTCACGCGGGGTCCTCCACCATGCACAGGGCCCGGTCATGATCGTCCCGAGCTGATACCTCCGCGACCCGGTGCGTTTCGGGAAGCTGCTCTCCGGCGTGAGTGCGGCTCTGCTCGCACCCGTGGCGCCCACTTGGGTGGCTGCTGCCGGATTGGCTGGCTTTTCGGGGCCCTGATGGCGGTGTATCTCAAGACACCGGGGATGACACCCCGAGGACGGAATTCGCCCGGCTCCGGAAGGGATGGGGGCATTGCCCGCGATGACTTTATGCTCGGCAGCGCGATGGGACTGCTCGTGGATGAGCTCACCGACCAGAAGGCTCGACAGAACGTTTCCAGAAAGAAGGTGCGATGATGGACATGTCAGAGGATGTAGAAGAACTCTCGGTCGACACATGCTGGGCGCTGCTACGCACGACCACCGTAGGCCGCCTCGCCGTGTGGGTGGACGAACACCCCGACATATTTCCCCTTAACTACGCAGTGGATCACGGAACCCTCGTATTCCGGTCCCGGGAGGGAACGAAAGTCTTCGGCGCTCTGTCCGATGCCCCGGTTGCATTAGAGACCGACGGATACGATCCAACAACCTCCAAAGCATGGAGCGTCGTGGTGAAAGGCCGCGCCAAGACAATCAGCCAGGTTGGGGACCTGATGGACACCGTAGACCTTCCGCTTTTTCCGTGGCAGGCCGGGGGCAAGAACAGGTTCATACGCATTCATCCCGATCTCGTAACCGGGCGCCGTTTCCCCGTGGCCGGCCCTGGCATATGGCGGACGCCGCTATCGGACGTCAGGCGTACATCAACAGAATAGGGCGTCCATCCAGTGTAGCTGTGGAGAGTAACCGATGACCTACGTAATCGTCCAGCCCTGTGTGGACATCAAGGATAAGCCGTGCGTTTAAGAATGCCCTGTCGACTACATCGAGGAAGATGATCGGTCGCGTTAAGAGTCAAGGGCGGGATCCGAGCTGTCGGAGATGACTGGCCGAACAATTCACCCATCCCTCAAGGCGCCGGTCTACCGAGGTATGGCTATGCATTCGAGCGCGTCAATGGCGCGAATCGTGACGTCACGGCGTCCGTGGAGTTCGATGATTCCGGAGGCGGAAAGTGCGGCGAGGCGCCGGCTCAGAGTTTCCGGCGTAGTCCCGAGGTAGGCGGCGACTTCTTGCTTGGCCATCGGCAGCTGCACTGTCGCAACGCCGTCTCGGATGCTGCCGGGCAGATCCAGCAGGTAGGCGGCGACGCGGGCGTTGACGTTGCTGGAGGTGATCGCGGCCAGCAGTCGCTCGACGGAAGAGAGCCGGTCGGACAGGGCTCGCAACATCCGCTGACTGATATCCGGATAGTCGCGGAGCAGGGCTGAGAGGTCGGCATGGTTGAAGACGCACATCCGGCTGTCTTCCAGCGCGACGACAAGGTCGACCGGGCGGTGGCCCGTGAGGAAAGCCCGTTCGCCCACGACGTCACCGTCTGTTACCGTTCGCAGGATCTGGTCCTGACCATTAGCGGCCGCGCGGCTGACCTTGAGATGTCCACTGTGCATCACCAGCAGACGCGATACTGGCTGCCCGGGGGAATAGACTGTCTCCCCCTTTTCGACGCATGTGGGGCGAACGAACTCCGCCACGTGCAACTGCTCCTGGCGCGTTAGCCCTTGGAAGATCGGGACGCGGGCTACGCACAGGTCATCGTCAGACATATCTCAAGCCTACCGGAGCCGGCGTTGGCGCTACGGCACCAGTTGCCGCCAGGTCCACCTCGTACGGTGCAGGGCGCACTTGATCTAGGTCAAGGAGTTCCCGATAGCGAGTACCTATAGTGAAAATATCAACAAAATGAACACCAATGTGAAAGGGATTCTCACAATGACTACCTCCACCGCCACCCACACCATCTTGAGGGCTGAGGGATTCTCCTGCCCGTCCTGCGTGGCCAAAATCGAGAAGCAGGTCGGCCGTCTCAACGGAGTCGAGAAGGTAAAGGTCCATTTCGCCTCCTCCCGCATTGAGATCGACCACGACGCCGAGCGCGTCTCTGTGGACGACCTCATGGCTACCGTGGCCAAGGCCGGCTATAAGGCCACTCCTGCCGCATTCTGAGGCTCCCCCGGCCGGCCTCTGCTAGCGCGCACACCCCTCCCCCTTTCCATTCGCCGGTTCGCTGGCACCCATCGCAGAAAGGTCGTACCGAAAATGAACAGGCTCCAGAAATGGGTCTATGGGAACTGGCCAGTCCCCGTCGTGTCCGGCGTGCTCATCATCGTCTCCTTCGCCGTCCAGCGGTTCGCAGGGGGTGCGGCCAACCTCACCCTCAGCCCCCAGTGGTGGCTCGATGCCGGCACCCTCTCCACCCATGCCACCACGGTCTTCACCCTCGCCAACGCTTTCATGGTCGCCGCCGCCGTAGTCGCAGGCTACGGGATCGTGATCAAGGCGGTTCGCGCAATTATCGCCAGGGTCATAGGGATTGACCTGCTCGTGTCGATCGCGGCGATCGGCGCGATAATCATCGGCAACTTCTGGGAGGCCGCGGCTGTCACATTCCTGTTCGCCATCGGCCACGCTCTAGAAGCTGCGACCCTGAACAAGACGCGCTCGGCACTGGCCGAGCTTGTCGCCGTCGCCCCGGATTCCGCCGTCGTCATGCGCGATGGCGAACAGCTGGAGATCCCTGCCGGGCAGGTGAGGATGGGTGAGATCGTCCTGGTCAAGAACGGCGCGAAGGTCCCCGTGGACGGGCAGGTCGTCTCCGGTACCGGCGCCATCGACGAGGCCTCCATCACCGGCGAATCGATCCCGGTTGAAAAATCCAAGAACGATCACGTTTTCGCCGGTACCGTCTCGCAAGGCGGCTTCCTGCAAGTGCTGGCTGCCGGCATCGGCGCGGACACCACCCTGGCCCGTATCATTCACCGGGTGGAAGAGGCCCAGGACGCCAAGG
>JBQCZU010000054.1:0-12449 GCA_052089385.1 Arachnia sp. | reverse complement strand
GGCCCTCGGCGCGCTAGCGTGGTGGATTCGTCGAAGAAGGAGCACTACATGGCCACGTACTCAGATGGTTACGAATACCACATCCACCTCAGCCAGGGCGACATTGGACGCTATGTCTTCCTGCCCGGCGATCCCGGCCGTTGTGAGGTGATCGCGCAGCACTTTGACAACCCGCGGTTCGTCGCTTCCCACAGGGAGCACACCACCTGGGTGGGGGAACTCGACGGTGAGCCCGTCGCAGTCACCTCAACAGGTATGGGTGGCCCCAGCACAGCGATCGCCGTCGAAGAACTGATCCATGTGGGTGCCGACACCTTCATGCGGGTCGGTACCGCTGGCGCAATGCAGCCGGAGACGCAGCCCGGCGACATCGCCGTGGTCAACGCGGCCATCCGCGACGAGGGCACTGGTCTTCACTACCTCCCGATGGAGTTTCCGGCTGTCGCCCACCAGGACCTCATCACCGCGCTGGTAGCGGCGTCCAATGATCTGGGAAAGACGTCGCACGTGGGCGTTTCGCAGTCCAAGGATTCCTTCTACGGTCAGCACAGCCCCGATTCCATGCCTGTTGGTCCGCTGCTTCGGGATCGTTGGGACGCCTGGGTCAAGGGCGGTTGCCTCGTCTCAGAGATGGAGTGCGCCACGCTGTTCCTAGTCGGCTCCACGCGCCGTGTCCGCACGGGCGGCGTGATGATGGTCATGGGTCACCACGACTTCTCGCCGATGACCGATGAGGAGAAGGACGCCTCCCAGGTGGGCAATCTCATCCCCGTCGCCATCGAGGCCATGCGCAAGGTGATTGCTGCCGACAAGAAGAACGGCGCCTGAACCATCAGGCGAGGTCGGCCTCCAGCTGCAGCACTCGGGGAAACAGCACATTGTTTTCCTTGTGGATGTGCTCGTGGAGGTCGATCTCCATCTCCTGCAGCCCCGTCAACATGGCGCGGTAGGAGTTGCATGCGCCAGGCGGTACGGCATAACCGTCCGTCAGGATGCCGATTCTTTTGAACAGACTTCCGACGACTTCGTGCTCGTCGCGGAGTTGCTGAATGGGCTCGGCGAGCGAACCTCCACTCAGTGGCGACTGCGCCTTCTCCATGCGGTTGATGGCGGGGAACACGACACGTTCCTCCTGCGCCATGTGCGGCTCCAGGGCTGCGATGGCTTGGCTGTAGGCCGAATGGACCAACGCCAGTTCGGGGTGCAGCTCGCCATGTGCGGCAAGAACCTTGTCAACGAGTCCCTGTAGCCGTGGCATCTCCTCCCACATGTAGGCATGGTGTGAGTCGACTATGTCGTGTGCGTAGGCAGAGTTGGGCCGCTCGCCCGTGGGCTCTGTGGCGGGAGCCAGCCCGGGAAGATCCAGAGCAGCAGCGACCTCCTCGACGTCGAGGTCAGACTGGTGGGCAGCTTCCTGGAGTGGGCGATGACCGTTGCAGCAGTAGTCGAGACCAAAACCTTCAAGGATCCGTGCGCGGCGCGGATCTGCGGTGACAAGGTTTCCCAGGGGTGTGGTGATGTCTATGGGCATGATCCCACAATAACTACAGTCGATTGTAGATAAACCCCTGCGGCTCGTCTCTGTCGAGACGTAGTTCAAGTGGTCGCGTCACCCCGACACCAAGTAGGGCAGACGGACAGCAGATTCCCACGCACATGCAGCGCAGTGAAAAGGTGACCCCCGTCCGTCAGCCTGACGCGAGGTGGCTCAGAACTCCTCGTGAAGCAGGCACCACACGCCGTCGTTGACTGTCTGTTCTGAATAGAAGCCCTGGAGGCACGCGAGTTTTCAACCACCGATTTTGAGAGGGTCGTTTTCCGCAAGTCGAGCGCGTCTCGACAGGTGGCAACCAAAGTACGCGTCGACATGATTCCGAATCTCAGCCACCGACCGCCGACAAGGGATGAGACATGCACAGTTCCCCGTATGTTTCACACGAGGCCGTTTGTGGAAAGTCGACTGCGTGTCGACACGTCCGTCGAGACGTAGCGCGGATTGGACACTTCACGCCAGTGCGGGCCATTCATGAAGGAACGCCGTGGAGATTGAGATTACTCGTGACCCCTGACGTGCCGGGCTTCTACCTCAACGAATTTGCGTCCGCAGGTCGTCGGTCGCCGTGATCACGACGACCCCGTCGCTGGCAAGGCTCCTGAGCTCCACCTTTCCGCCTCCAGGGGTATGCCGAAGCGCATTGGCCAGGGTCGATGGCGGCGATGGGGGTGCGCAGCTCGACAACCGACCTGATCGGCGATGCATTCATCCATTCATCGATTGTGGAAGGAGGTGTCGGCGCACTCAGCGACCATGCCCCGACAGCGGCCCGTCGAGATGCTGGGAAATGCTCGGCACACTTCCAATGCTTGAACCTATACCCCCTAGGGGTATAAGCTAAAGACCGTGAGGGGCCTTGGTTCCTCAAAAAGAGTCCATACGGAGTACCTGATAGAAGAGTCGAAACCATGCGCCACGAAGACCAGCACGAAGCTACAAAAACAGATGTTGCCGACCATTCGACGGACCAGACCAGCCCAGATGAGACCAGGCACGGTGGAGACGCTCCAGAGCACAACGGAAACGCCGGCCACGGTGATCACGTCGGGCAGTTCAGGCGCCTGTTTTGGGTCATGCTCGCTCTGTCGCTCCCGGTGGTGGGGTTCAGTGGCATGTTCGCCAGCTTGGTGGGCTACCAACTGCCGGAGGCCGCCTGGGTGGAATGGGTCCCTCCGGTCTTGGGCACGGTGATGTACTTCTGGGGTGGCTCGCCCTTCCTGACAGGGGCGATCTCAGAGGTCCGTTCCCGTAAGCCGGGGATGATGCTGCTCATTGGCCTGGCCATCTCTGTCGCGTTTCTCGCCTCCCTGGGTGCGAGCCTGCAACTCCTCGATCCAGAGCTCAGCTTTTGGTGGGAGCTGGCCCTGCTGGTGGTGATCATGTTGCTGGGTCACTGGATTGAAATGCGTTCCCTTGCCCAGACCACCTCGGCGCTGGATTCACTTGCTGCGTTGCTTCCCGATGAAGCCGAAAAGGTCGACGGGGATGACGTGGTCACTGTTTCCCCAGCCGATCTGGTGCTGGGTGATGTGGTGATCGTCCGGCCGGGCGCATCGGTGCCAGCAGACGGCAGGATCGTCGATGGTTCCGCAAGCATGGACGAATCGATGGTGACCGGGGAGTCGAAGACGGTGCACCGCGAGAGCGGTGAGCAAGTGGTCGCAGGCACGGTTGCCACCGATTCGGGCCTGCGAGTAGAGGTGACAGCGATCGGTGATGACACCGCACTCGCTGGCATTCAGAAACTTGTCACCGATGCCCAGGCTTCTTCCTCCCGTGCCCAACGGATCGCGGATACCGCCGCGGCGTGGCTGTTCTGGTTCGCCTTGGGTTCAGCCGCGATCACCGCTGTCGTCTGGTCGGTTCTCGGCCTTCCGGATGCCGCGGTGGTGCGAACCATCACGGTGTTGGTCATCGCATGCCCCCATGCCTTGGGTCTGGCCATCCCACTGGTGGTGTCCATCGCCACGGAGCGCGCTGCCCGCGGCGGAGTCCTGATCAAGGACCGCCTCGCGCTGGAATCCATGCGCAGCATTGATGCGGTCCTGTTCGACAAGACCGGCACCCTGACCAAGGGCGAGCCCACCATCACCGGGATCGAACCGAACAACGGGTACAACGACGACGAGGTGTTGGCGCTGGCGGCGGCCGCCGAGAGCGATAGTGAGCATCCCCTCGCCATGGCCATCGTCGGTGCGGCGCGGGCTGGTGGATTGACGGTAAAGAAAGCCGAAGACTTCTCCTCCTCCCCGGCCGTGGGTGTCAGAGCCAGTGTGGAAGACGTCGTGGTGGAGGTTGGTGGACCCTACCTCCTGGAACAGCATCAGCTGCATGAGTTGCCCGTCGCCGATGATTGGCGCCATCAGGGCGCGATCATCTTGCATGTCCTGGCAGATGGTGCCGTGATCGGTGCGCTGCGGCTGGCAGATGAGATCCGCCCTGAGTCCCACGACGCTGTTGACGCCCTCCACGCGGCCGGCGTGCAGGTCGTCATGATCACCGGTGACGCCCAAGCAGTCGCCAACACTGTCGCCACCGAGTTGGGCATAGACCGCGTCTACGCCGGAGTACGCCCCGAGGACAAGGCCGCGAAAGTCGCCGAAATGCAATCCGAGGGCCACAAAGTTGCCATGATTGGTGACGGCGTCAACGACGCACCCGCCCTGGCCCGCGCCGACGTGGGCATCGCAATCGGCGCCGGCACCGACGTCGCAATCGGATCGGCCGGAGTGATCCTGGCCAGCTCCGACCCTCGCTCGGTGCTCTCGATCATCGACCTGTCGCGCGCCTCCTACCGCAAAATGAAACAGAACCTGTGGTGGGCGGCGGGCTACAACCTGCTGGCGGTGCCTTTGGCCGCCGGCGTCCTCGCGCCCGTCGGGTTCGTGCTCCCAATGAGCGTTGGTGCACTACTCATGTCCGCATCAACCATTGTCGTGGCACTCAACGCCCAAATGCTTCGTCGCCTCGACCTGACACCGGCCGCCAGCACAGCGAAGTTCCTCAACCGTCAACCAGTCGAGTAGACGTTCACGGTGTCTGCCCTGTGTGCTCAGTCCACGACGAGATCTTCATTCCATACCCTGCAAGGTTGTCGAGGAACGCAAAAGGTGAGACGACGGATTCGGTAAGGACTGACCGGACCGGGCGCTGAGCCTAGAACCTGCGAAGAGCGTGGGACGCTCGACCGCCGATGAAGACGACCGCGAACAATGAACGGATGATTGTGGAGTATCGACCCATCGATTCTTCCAAGGCGTCCTCGTATCCCTGCGCCAGCCAGCAGGATGCCGAACCCCGACAACACCGAGGCTGTCGTGCGAGCAGGTTGTCTGACCGAGGGAGGCTCACTACGCCGAGCGTGCTGCCAGGAGTAGGAGGACGCCAACGGCGAAGCGACGGGAAATGGCATCGGCAGCGATCCTCATCCAGAACCCCAACGGGGCGGCGCACATGGGTGGTTTGGAGTGCATGACAGGCTGCTGAGCCTGTATTCAGAATAGGAGTGCGTTTTGTTCAGACTGGGCTGCGTCTCGACAACGTCTCATCGAAGGCCGGGCGTGCCCCCAAGCCTTGGCTGATAGGCTCGTTGTCGCGTAACTCGCACTCTTCCCAGGAGAACGATGACAGCGACACACCTCGACAACGACCTCGCCCCAGTGGCGGCGGTCATCGTACTTGCAGCCGGTGGCGGTTCACGGATGAAATCGTCGAAATCGAAATTGTTGCATGAGGTGTCGGGCAAGACGCTTTTGCACTACGCGGTCTCGGCGGGCGCAGCCCTGGATCCCTCACACCTGGTTGTTGTGGTGGGAAAGTATCGAGATGAGGTCGTCGAGGAACTCGGCCAAATGTCTGCCGCCGTGACCACGGCGCTTCAGGAGGAACAGCTTGGGACCGGGCACGCAGTCTTGTGCGGTCTCAAAGAACTGGGCGAACTGACCGGCGAGGTGGTCGTCACCTATGGCGACGTCCCCATGCTGACCGGCGACACACTTCGCCAACTGGTGGCCGTTCATCGCGCCCACACGAACGCCATGACCGTTCTCACCGCACGTGTGGAGGAGCCCACCGGCTACGGACGAATCCTGCGCGACGGCGACCGGGTGGTGGGCATCATTGAACACCGCGATGCCTCCGAGGAGCAGCGCCAGATCACCGAGATCAACTCGGGCATTTATGTCTTCGACGCCGACACCCTGCGCGAAGGACTCGCGCAACTCGACACGGACAATGCACAGGGCGAGCAGTACTTGACGGATGTGCTGAGGTTTGCGCACAGCCGCAACGATCGCGTCGGCGCCGTCATCACCGAGGACATCTGGCAAACCGAAGGCGTCAACGATCGCATCCAGTTGGCACGCATCAATGCGGAAATGAATCGTCGCATCCTGGACGGACACATGCTCGCTGGGGTCACCATCATCGATCCACAGTCCACCTTCATCGACGTCGACGTGGACCTTGGCCGCGATGTGCTGCTGATGCCGGGAACAATCCTGCAGGGCGCCACCACCATCGGTGAGGGGGCCACCATCGGACCCGACACCTCGCTCATGGACGTTGAGGTGGGAGCCGGAGCTGAAGTGGTGCGCACCCATGGCTCATTCGCAATCATCGGCGAGGGCGCCAGCGTGGGACCCTTCTCCTACCTGAGGCCCGGCACACAACTTGGCCGCGATGGAAAGATCGGCGCCTTCGTTGAAACCAAGAACGCGGTGATCGGCGACGGCTCCAAGGTGCCCCACCTCACCTACTGCGGCGACGCCGTCATTGATGAGCGGGTCAACATTGGTGCCGGCACCATCTTCGCCAACTACGACGGCGTCAACAAGTCCACGACGCATGTGGGCAAGGACGCCTTCGTGGGATCGAATTCGGTGCTCGTGGCGCCGGTGGACATTGCCTCGGGTGCCTTTGTGGCAGCCGGCTCTGCAGTGACCGAAGACGTCCCCGCCGGTGGCCTCGCCATCGCTCGGGGCAGGCAGCACACCGCTGAGGGATGGGTGACCAAGCGCCGTCCCGATTCGAAGGCTGCCAAGGCTGCTGCCGAGCACGATGGCAGTATCCATCCGGCAATTGTGGAATCGCGTTCACGACAGAAGGGCTGAACCCATACATGACCAACAGCACCGCGAACAACAAGCACCTGATGCTCTTCGCGGGCCGTGGGTTTCCTGAGCTTGCCGAAGAAGTGGCTTCGCTCATGGGAACCGAACTCGTCCCCACCAAGTCCTTTGCCTACGCCAACTCCGAGATCTATGTCCGTTTTGAGGAGTCTGTCCGCGGCTGCGACGCGTTCGTCATCCAGTCCCACACCGCTCCGGTCAACGAGTGGATCATGGAACAACTCATCATGGTCGACGCGCTGAAGCGTGCGTCGGCCAAGCGCATCACCGTGGTGTCGCCCTTCTACCCCTATGCGCGCCAGGACAAGAAGCACCTGGGACGCGAACCGATCTCCGCGCGCCTGATTGCCGATCTCTACAAGGCCGCTGGCGCCGATCGCATCATGTCGGTGGACCTGCACGCCTCCCAGATCCAGGGCTTCTTCAACGGCCCCGTCGACCACCTGTGGGGCCTTCCCGTCCTGAGCGACTACGTCAAGGAGAAGTACTGCGACGACGAAATGTGTGTCGTGTCCCCGGACGCCGGGCGCGTGAGGCTGGCGGACATGTGGACGGACCAGCTGAACTGCCCGTTGGCCATCGTCCACAAGCGCCGCGACCCGGAGCTCGCGAACACCGTCGCCGTCCATGAAGTGGTGGGTGACGTACAGGGAAAAACATGCGTGCTGGTGGACGACATGATTGATACCGCGGGCACCATTGCCCAAGCGGCCACCGCGCTGCGTGAACGCGGCGCCAAACGTGTCATTGCCGCGGCGACGCACGCCGTCTTCTCCGGACCCGCGTCGGAGCGTCTGAACAACTCCGATCTCGAGGAGATCATCGTCACCAACACTTTGCCGATCAAGACCCCAGAGCCCATTGCGAACCTGACGGTCCTCTCCATCGCGCCGCTGCTGGCCAAGGCCATCAACGCCGTCTTCATGGACGGCTCCGTCACATCGCTGTTTGGCGGGAAGGCCTGAGATGGAGACCAGACGGCGCAACAAACTCTCCATCATCGGGGCGGGTGCCGTCGGCTCCTCCCTTGCCTTCGCCTCGCTGATCAAGGGCTCCGCCCGACATGTGTCCCTGTATGACGTCAACGGCAGCAAGGCCCGGGCGGAAGCGCTCGACTTGGAGCACGGCACCCAATTCATGCCCACGGCGCGCGTCGAGGGCTCGGACGATCCGGACGTCACGCTGAACTCCGACATCGTCGTCATCACGGCGGGCGCAAAGCAGAAACCGGGGGAATCCCGGATGGATCTGGCCGCGTCAACCGTGTCGTTGATGAAGAAGGTCATCCCCCCGATTGTGGAACGCTCTCCTGACGCCCTGTTCCTCATGGTCACCAACCCGGTGGACGTCACGACGTATGCATCGCTGAAGATCAGCGGCCTGCCGCCGAATCAGCTGTTCGGCTCCGGAACAGTCCTGGACTCCTCCCGGCTTCGTGTGCTGGTGGCACAGCACTGCGGCGTCGCGATTGAGAACGTGCACGCCTACATCTGCGGCGAGCACGGTGACACGGCGATCCCCATCTGGTCCAGCGCCACCATCGCCGGTGTCCCGCTCCTGCACTGGGAGATCCAGACCGGCAAACTCTCAGAATCGGTGCGCGACGAAATGGCCGACAGCGTCGTCAACGCTGCCTACGAAGTGATCGAGGGCAAGGGGGCCACCAACTATGCGATTGGTGTCTCCGGGGCCCGCATCATCGAAGCGATGTTTCGGGATGAGCACCGTGTCCTGCCTGTCTCGAGCATGTTGGACGGCTGGCACGGTATCTCTGATGTGTGCATGTCCGTCCCCACGATCGTTGATCGGCGCGGAGTGGGGATGAATGTGGAGATTCCCCTCCTGGATGGGGAGCTGGGTGCGATGCACGACTCGGCAGATGCCATCAGGGCGACGTTGCGGCGCATCGGCTTCTGACAGCGGCACAGCGGACCATCTTTTCTGAGGGTGGTCCCTGACTTGGGTTCAGGGGGTGTGACACCACGGTGTGACGCCTCGGCACAGGGGCGATGACCCGTGGGCTGATCCGCTCACGGGGTGCCGGATTTTAGGCTCGTCGATGAATCGACGAGAGGCAGTACCTTCGCATGTCCACGCCACAGACCAGCGCCCCACCCACCACACATGCGTGTGCCACAGAGAACTTGAGGAAGCTCTACGGCACAGGTTCCGACAGCCAGGTAGCGGCGCTGGACGGGGTCTCGGTGAGCATCGCACCCGGATCGTTCACCGCGATCATGGGTCCCTCGGGGTCTGGGAAGTCGACGCTCATGCACTGCATGGCCGGGCTGGACAGGGCCACTTCCGGGAACGCGTGGCTCGGCCAGCAGAACCTCTCAGAACTCCCGGAGAAGCAGGTCACCAAAATCCGAAGGGACAAGGTGGGTTTTGTCTTCCAGTCCTTCAACCTTCTGCCCACACTGACGGCGAGGCAGAACATTGTCCTGCCGCTGGACCTCGCTGGGAAGAAGGTGGAGCGCGGCCACTTCGACTCAGTCGTCGAATCGCTTGGCCTGGGGGATCGCCTGTCGCACCGGCCAAGCCAGCTCTCCGGGGGCCAGCAGCAACGCGTCGCCATTGCCCGGGCCTTGATGACCCGCCCACAGGTGGTCTTCGCTGATGAGCCCACTGGTGCTCTTGACTCCCGGACAGGTACCGCGTTGCTGGAGTACTTGCGCCGTTGCAGCACCGAGCAGGGACAGACCATCATCATGGTCACCCATGATCCCAAGGCGGCCGCCTACGCGGACAGGGCGCTGGTGCTGCTCGACGGACGCATCGTCGACGATCTGGCTGAGCCCACCGCTGAGCTCATGCTCGCCACCGTTGGACGGTTGGGCGCCTGATGCTTCGCGACGCCACCAACGAGATCCGGCTCCATCCCGGACGATTCATCGCCACCCTCGTTGCCATCGCCATCAGCGTGGCCTTCATTGCCGCCATCTCCACGCTTGTCAGCACAGAGCAGCAGTCCATGGCCCGATTCAACAACCTCGCTGCATCGCGTGCAGACGTCGTGGTCTCGGGGGAGTTCAGCGACCCGTCACGCATCGTTGACGTGCTGGAACAGGTGGACGGAGTCAGTGCCGTGGGCACGACGAGTGCCTCGTTCTCACTGCTCACGAACGACGGATCAACCATCTTCGCGTCGCTTGTCGAGGTGCCGCGAGAAGAGTTCCAGTGGGCCTCCATCGCGGAGGGACGCTGGCCCTCAACGCCCACCGAGGTAGCCCTCTCCACGGATGGAATCGACACGCTGGGCATCTCAGTGGGCGATTCGGTCCGGATGGAGGGGCTGGATGAGGACGTCACGGTCGTGGGACGCACCACCGACCCCCGGTCGTGGAACGGCGTCACGGGCTACGTGGCCGCGCCCGAGGAATCCTCCGATACCGGTGGAGTCTGGGTTCTGCGGACTGAAGGAGACCCAGCAGCCCTGCTGCCTGACATCGAAGCCGCGCTGCCCGAAACCGTCCCTGGCACCGTGGCCGACGTCAGCACGGGAGACGACGCCCGCAGGGACGCACTGAACGACCTGACGGCAGAGTTTGACGTCTTTGAGACATTGCTCCTGGGCTTCGCCGGTGTTGCGCTGGTGGTGGGCATCATCACCATCTCCAACACCTTCACCATTCTTGTTGCGCAGCGTCGTCGACAGATTGGACTGCTGCGCGCAGTGGGTGCGTCCACGCGGCAGGTTCGTGGTCGGCTGATCTGGGAGGCCCTCCTGGTAGGGGTCATGGGATCGCTGCTCGGTATCGGCGTCGGTGTGGGTGTGGCGGCGGTGGGTGCGAAAATCACCGGCTCGCTCTTCTGGGGCTTGGTGCTGAACCCCGGTGAACTGGCTGCCGCATTCGGCGTCGGGGTGCTCGCGACGCTGCTGTCCGTCGTGGGCCCATCCCTGGTCGCCACCCGGGTGTCGCCCATCGAGGCGCTGCAGGCGGTACCTTCAGCATCCCGTGCGAAGCGGCTCTCTGTTGCCCGTGCCGTCCTCTGTGTTCTGGCAGGCATGGGTGGTGCCGCGCTTGTGGCGCTGAGCCGTATCCACGCCGAATGGTCGTTGCTGTGGGCCATGGGAGCAGGATTTCTGCTGAGCGTGGCCATCCTTGGCGCGGCCCCGTTCTTCATTCCTCCTCTGCTTCGCCTTCTGGGACGAGTTTTCGGATTCACGGGGGCGACCACCCGGCTGGCCGCCACGAATGCCGCGCGCAACCCCCAGCGGGCCGCGGCCACCGCCGTCGCGCTCATGCTGGCCGTTGGGCTCGTGGTGACGTTGCAGGCAGCTGTTTCCACCGTGCGCACCTCCGGGGTGGAGGCCATTGACAAGCAGTTTCCCATTGATCTGACACTCACCTCCGACGAGGCGCTGGAGGCCGGTCTGCCACAACAGATCGGTTCGATCGAGGGCGTCCAACAAGTCGTGGAGATTCCCAGCAAACGCGCTGACATTGACGGCGAGAGCTGGGCCATCCGCAGCGTCAATCCCGCTCGCCAAGCACTCGGACTTGCCGAGGATGAGGACGCAGAAGACGGGATCATCACCGTTCCCGACTTCCTCGGGATGTCCGGGGAACTGGAACTGCCGGGTGTGTCAGGGCCCGTCAAGCTGAAGATCGAGGGCTCCCCGGGCAGGTCATGGGGTGCGGCCGAGGTGTCGGGGGCGACGTTCGAGCAGCTCGCTGGCGATGCCGTCGTGGCGGAGATGTGGGTGAAGTTGACTGATCGCACGTCGGTCACAGCGCTCAACCAGGTGGTGGAAGCCGCCAACGCTGCCCCGGGGGAAATTCTGGTGGACGGGGGCGCCATGGTCGCCGGCATGCTGCAACAGATGCTCGACGTCGTGGTCATCGTTCTCACCGCACTCCTCGGCGTTGCCGTTGTGATCGCACTCGTCGGGGTGGGAAACACACTCGGACTCTCCGTGATCGAGCGTCAGCGGGAATCGGCCTTGTTGCGGGCGTTGGGCATGCAGCGCGCCAGCCTTCGCTGGATGCTCCTGGTGGAGGCGCTGATGCTGGCATTCGCTGGTACGGGGATTGGCATCCTTGCAGGAGCATTCTTCGGCTGGCTGGGCGTGAGCTCCGCTCTGATGATGATCCCGGAGCAATCGCGCCCAGAGTTGTTCTTCAGTATTGATGTGGGTCTGACGGCTGCTCTGGTGGCAGTGTGCCTGATGGCGGCGGCCCTTGCCTCGGTGCTTCCTGGGCGTCGTGCTGCCAATGCCACTCCCACGGAAGCACTTGCGGTGGAATGAGGGAAGTGTTTCCTCCTTTAAGCTGAAGTGGTGCCAGCCAAGATCACCGATGCCTCACTGAAGGCCTTCACCCTCAAATTGGGGGAGAAGCATCCGCCGATCGCCCTCGGGTCTGCCGATAGGACCATCAACAATGCGGTGGCGGTGAGAACCCGCTTCGCCGGCACCATTGACTACCTTGCCCGCGTCGAGTTGGAGGTGGACCGCAACGTCCTGGAACTCCTGACACTCCTGCCGAACGTCAGCGAAGTGGACAAGATCTTTTACCAGGACGTCTGGTACGACCAGGAAATGGCGCACGGTTACCTGCTTGATCAACTCCAGGTGGACCTGGGCATGGAGCCAGCTGACCCATTCATGACCATCCCGCTCCGGATGAAGTTCCTCGGTGCGCTCGCACACTGGGAACCCATCCACGACATCTCCCGCATGCTCTACTACCTCACCGGCGCTTCCACCGTGGAGTGTTCCCGCTTTTCCGGACAGCGGATCAAGCTGCTAATTCGTAAAT
>JBQCZU010000053.1:0-12483 GCA_052089385.1 Arachnia sp. | reverse complement strand
CTCATCGGGATCAAGAGGAGCGTCTGTGGTAGCTACTGGTACAAGTCGGCTACCGGTCACGTGGGCTTCGACATACACCGCGCCTGTGGCGTTGTCGCGCATCACCAGAAGAGGAGGCGAGTTGACCGGTTTGCATGTGGTGGCGAAGTCCTCGATGAGCTCGATGACCTCCGGGTCGAGTTCCCCAACGAGGCGCGTTTCTACAGTATTCCCGCTTTGGGTCATGAGTCATCCTTGTTTCGATACGAGCGATCTTGCGGTCACTATAGGGCTGGCAGCGGGTTGTTGTCCGCCGGACCTCAGCACCCTGCTGGGACGACGGTTATGGGCTACCGACACGGACGTCAGTTACCCGTGCTCTTCTCAGTCGAGCCGGCAAGGCGAAGACTGTAGTCGTAACGATGGACGTCGACAGACTGGCCGCCGCAGCAACGGCCGCTCATCGGCAGATCCGAATGTGCACGGCTGAGGCCTATGAGGCCGTAAGTGGAAATACTGGCCCGCCCGGCGTAGGGTCCGTCCTCAGGCGTCCATAGGTCAGCACATCAACCCGCTTGTCGCCGATCAAAAACTTGTCACGCTCGAGGCCCTCCTGCACGAAACCTGCGGCGCGAGCGACAGCCGCGGATGCCTGATTGTTGGCACGGTGCCCCAGCTCAAGACGTTCGATCCCGCCCTCGACGAGGGCCCAGTTGGCCACAGTGGCTGCTGCGATCTTGGTCAGGCCCCTATGACGGTGGGACTGGCGCGTCCAGTACGAGAACCACCCCAGTCGGTTCTCATGGTCGACATCGATGGCCACGATCCCGATCAGCAGACCGTCGACATCCAATGCGAAGGCGAAGGCATTCGCTGAGAGACGTCGGGCATATGCGGCGGCTGAGGCTGGATCATGGACGTCACCCTGTCGGGACATATCTTCAGCTGCGAAAGCCTCGAGAATCGCGGCATCGTCGCTCGGCAAGACACGGCGAAGCACCACGGAAGATCTTCTGTTCATCGATGCCGAGGTTAGCAAATCTGCAGCAGAGACACTTTTGATCGCGGCAGATGTGGCCGCTCTCAGTGTCCAATAAGGGATCTGCGGTACGGATAGGGAGCAGTGTGATTGGCCACGCAGCTGGATCGAGTGGGCTGGTCAAAGTCGTCCCGAATTCGATGGGGATTCAAGCGGCCAGGGCGGTCTTGTTGGCCTCCGCAGTGGTAAGTCCGATCGATCCGACCACACTGGAGGACATGTGCGATCATGTGAGCGACATTGACGATGCAGCATCCGTCCCCGTATTGCTGTGCGTGCCGAACATGCGCCCCAAGGACTGCCTGGTGACTTCCGGCCCCCAGACGGCGCTGTTGTCGGGCCTTGGATAGAAAGCGAACGCCATGCCATTGAGAAAGACAGCCGCCCAGATGGTCACAGATGCTCGGGCACGCATCGAAGAGATCGACAGTGCCGAAGGTATCGCCTTGCTGGACGATCCCGACGTGCAATTCGTGGATCTGCGTGACCCACGTGAGCGCGAGCGTTCCGGCCGGATCCCCGGCGCGTTCCATTGTCCGCGCGGCATGCTGGAATTCTGGGTCGATCCCGAAAGCCCCTATTTCAAGGACGTCTTCGCGCACAACAAGCGTTTCATCTTTCACTGCGCCTCGGGCTGGCGGTCGGCGATTTCAGTCGCGACATTGCAGGACATGGGTTTCGACGCGGCCCACCTCAAGGAAGGTTTTGCCGGTTGGGTTGAGGCGGGCGGCCCAGTGAAGGACGCGCCGCAGGCTTGAGCCCTGCCAGACCCGTAGCCGTAGATGTCGGTCGACAGCCCCGGACAATCGCAGCAAGCGGGCGCCGTCCCGCGAAGGCGGCATAGATTCCTATGCCCTTCATGTCACCGAAACTTGGGCCAACTGCTGCTAGCTTCCCCACTTCGTCCCTTCAGGCCAACCGCACAGTGAACCCTGAAACGTCGCTGTTCAGCCCTCGATGGCACCCGATAGCAGGGCAGCGGCGTCGCCGGCACGTTGACCGTGACGGTAGCCCAGCTGATCAAACCCGCCTCGCACTTTGGATGACATCACCCCTGGGAAGCGCTGCCCCACGAACTCGCTTATCTGCTCGTCTCGGGAGCGAAGAACTGGCAGGAATGTGTCCGCATGTGCTTTCGCTGCTTCGAAAGCCACGTTGTTCACGGAATCGAGTCGGACGTCGATACGGCTGATGAAACCCTGCAGGAAGGCGGCCCTGAATGACTGGGACCTGGTCCGGCTCCCCGGTGGTGCGGCGGCACTGGCGGCGGCCAATGAGTGCTGTGCCTGGACGAGCAGCGAGGTGAACAGCAGCTCGACCGCCTCAAGGTCCGTCGAGAAGCCGATGACGCTGGACATCTCCACGCTCTGATGAAGGACAGCCTGACAGCGGGAGTGCCCCGCAATGACCTGGAGGAGAAGCGCCTTGGCGTCCAGGTATGGCGGATCCAAGGGAACTCGGATCACACCCGGGGTTGCGGGACCGGAGCCTGCACCGGCCAGCATCGCCTGATCAAGTGCGTGCTTGGTCATCAATTCCTGGGCCTTTGCGGTGAAGGCAATGGCTTCTGACTCGTACTGGGTGGATTCCGCCTTGGCCAGCAGGGCGCGTATGCGCCCCAGCATCGGATCCGCAGAAGCTGGTGTCTGTTTTGGGGCGAGCCGGGCAGAAGAAGGAGCCCCGGACAGCAGCGGTAGGAGTGGCTCCAGATTTGGCATCCAGGACAGGATCGTTGCGAACCGATGGACCAGAACGAGCCAATCCTGGTGCAGTGTTGCCCAGTCTGCCATCCAACCTGTTTCAGGACATCTGGAGGGCAGTCCAGCAGCTTCCCATTGCCGGAGCCAACCGGGATCCTTGGTGGTGGGCCCTGTTCGCGAGTCACGCTCCGCAGTCACGACGATGCGAGCCAGCTCCGCCACCGGCGACTTCCCGTGTCTGGTCAGATGTCGAATCAACTCCGTGGGTTGCCACCCGCCCTTGTCGTAGGCATCCCGCACCCAGGACAACAGCACAGGTTCGGCGTTGGCGTGAAACACAACAGGGTCGATTTCTTGGGCTTTGTCGCGCCAGATCCCGTACACCGTGCCAACTCGAGCCCAGGCAAGGACGTCTGCAGTGGTCATGCCGCTTGAAGGCTGCTGCGATTCAGGCCATGCGAAGATGTCCGTATACGCCCCATCTCCCCCTGCTTGGTGGGCATCCCCCACCTTGTCCCGGGCTCGCTGCTTGGCGCGTGCTTTGGCGCGGGCGGCTCGCTTCTCCTGACTACGACGACTCATTCGCCGAACCTACGGGGGCGGGCAGACAGTTTCAGCTCCAACGGCGTGTGACTTGAGACTCAACCAGCGCCGAGCGCCCAATGGACCGTGCACATGCCCAACTCTCGACTCACCCGGTCGGAAGCCCGGCTTCGTCGCCGCTTCATCCCAGTTGGAGCCCGGTGATGCAGGTGGGTCCCTCGTCGTCGGAGGAGAACTCCACTTCACCGGCCACGTCGCCTCTCGTGATCGTGATTGTTCCCCTGATGTCCTTCGGCACCCAAAAGCCGACGAATCCGTTGGCGTAGGTGGTGGCGTCCTTGTCCACAACCGTCTCCCCATCTTCGGAGACCACGGAGATGTGGACATCTGTCTCCGTCAACTCACCCTGGCACGTGCCAAGGCTGTGGAAATAGCAGTCGTGGGTCTGGTTCTCGTACGGTGCCACCGAGATGTAGAAGTCGTCGCCATCAAGCGGCAACGACGCCTGCAGTGTGCCGTCATCCAGCGTCACCTCGTCGTAGCGGACCGATGCCATCAGCGACAAAGGACGCGGTGCCGGATCCTGATCCAGTGCCTCAACCACCTCACGTGGACTGAGATCGGAGAGACCCTGCGCGGACAGAATCGCCTCAGCGTCCCCCGACACGGCGTGGGTGCTCGCAGCTGAGGGAGGCGTTGGTGGCGGTGAAGCGGTGCAACCAGCAACAGCCGCGAGGCTGATCAGGGACACGACGGTGACGATGGCAGTGCTTACGCGGTTCATTCGAGAATGGTCCTTCGGTTGTCGTTTCGTGCGATCAGGGGTTTTCCAGGAGCTGCTGCATCTCCTGGATCTCGGTCTGCTGGGCGTCGATGATGCGCTGTGCCAGTGCCAGTGCTTCGGGGTTGAGGCCGTCCTGCAGCTGTTCTTCCGACATCAGAACCGCTCCCTCGTGGTGAGCAATCATTGAGGTGAGGAACGCAGTGTCAAACTCAGGGCCCTTTTCCCGCCCGAGTTCAGCCATGACTTCCGCCTGCGACATGCCATTCATGTCCATGCCGCCATGGTCCATACCCGCATGCCCAATGGGCTCCGACGGTTCTTCCCATTGAGTGAGCCAGCTTCCCATGAGCTCAATCTCTGGCAGTTGCGCCGCTTCAATCCGTGCAGCGAGGTCCTTGACCTCCTCCGCATCTGCCTGATGCGTGGCCAATGTCGCCATCTCGAGTGCGCCCTCGTGATGGATCGTCATCATCTGGGCAAACGTGACATCGGCCTCGTTGTGATCGACGGAGATGCCGGGCTGCGAATCCTCGGCGCGCGGCGCATCCGTCGTGGTCGCAGGAGCGGAGGACACTGGATCACCTGCGGCGGCTCCGGGGACTTCGGTGGCGACATCTGCGCAGCCAGCGAGACTCAAGGCGAGCACGAGGCCACCAGCCAGTGCAACGACACGATTTGGTGAATTCACAGGGTTCCTTTGACGTCGGTGAAGCGGATGCCTTTCAGCCTGCCCGCTGGTCCGCGGTTTTTCGCTCAGGAACGGTGAAGGTTTGGTGAAGAAGGGAGCGAAAGTGTGAAAGCGGCACCACAACCAAGCCCATCGCTGGATGCAATGAGATCACCGCCGTGGGCTTGAGCGATCGCTTTGGCGATGGCAAGTCCCACCCCCGTCCCGGAACCATCGGCGCGAGACCGTGCGGGGTCGGCCCGGTAGAACCGTTCCATGACGTGAGGCAGAGCCGAAGACTCGATCCCCTCGCCGTTGTCTGTCACGGTGATCACGACGAAGCCATCAACAACCCAGCATTTGACTTCGACGTTTCCCCCAGCAGGTGTGTGTCGGAGCGCATTGGCCAACAGGTTGTCCAGTACTTGCCCAACACGCGGTCGATCCAGGGGAATCGCCATTTCTGTTCCAGCGCTGCAAGTCAGCACCACGCCTGCTTCCTCGAACCGTGGCCGCCACTGCACGGCGGCAGCTTCCACCACGGCTGCAACACTCACCGTTTCCGTTAGGAGGAGTAGACGACCCTCCTCTGCGGCACTCACATCGCTGATGTCGGAGGCCAAGCGTGCCAGACGCGACGATTGCGCCCGGAGCGTGTCATAGGTGTCGGGGCCGGGGAGGACCACCTGGTCCTCGAGTGCTTCCAGTGTGACGTCGATCGCGGCGATGGGGGTGCGTAGTTCGTGCGCCACATCGGTGAGCAGGGTCCGCCGACGCGCTTCCGTGGTTCGAATTTGATCGGCCATCCCGTTGAAGGCATCGGCGACACGCTCAAGCTCGGGGCTTGACCCCTTCAGTTGCACAGGCCGGTCGTAGCGACCCGCGGACACGTGCTGCGCACCGCTGCTCAGTGCGTCCAGCCACCGTCCGAGGCGCCGAGTGCTGACCACACTCACCAACAGCGCTCCAACGGCAGCGACGAGGAGTCCCACCCCAATGGACTGTAACCCGGCCGAGACGAACGCCTCCTGAGCATGCTGCAGCACTTCCGGCTGGTCACCATGACCCGCCCGGCGCATGTGATCGTCAAAGACAGCCGGACCCACCAGCGCCGCAGCAACGACGATGCTCATGGTCATGCCAACCACCACGAGGCTCTGCCCCACCAGAAGCCTGCGCGCAATCGAACCACGGCCCGGCCTCATGATCCCTGACCCATGCGATAGCCGTGCCCACGGACGGTGGTGATGTATCGCGGGTGTGCGGCAGAGTCCCCCAACTTTCGGCGCACATTGCCGACATGGACATCCACCAGCTTTTCATCGCCCACCCAGTTCTTTCCCCAGACGGCGTCGATGAGCTGCCGTCGAGAGCGGGCGAATGCTGGTTCCGCGGAGAGTGCCAGAAGCAGGTCAAATTCGGTGGCCGTCAGCTCCACCACTTGCTGCCCGAGCCGCACCTCCCGGGCTGCCAGATCGATGATCAGGGCCCCAAACTTTCGATCGGCGACCGCTCCGGGCGCACGGGGTCGCCTCAGCTGCGCTTCTACTCGCGCCACGAGTTCGCGAACGCTGAAGGGCTTGCTCATGTAGTCATCGGCGCCTGCGGCAAGGCCCTCGAGTGTGTCCTCCACTTCCACCCTTGCTGTCAGCATGATGATGTAGCAGGTGGAGAAGAGTCGCAGTCGCCGACACACTTCGATCCCATCCAGACCCGGCAACCCAAGGTCGAGGATCACCACATCGGGACGCCACGCCTGGGCGATGGCCACGGCGTCGGGTCCGGTGTGGACGGCGCGCGCGTCGAATCCAGCGCGGCCCAGGTAATTGACCACTGTCCCGGCCAGAACCTTTTCGTCCTCGACAACCAGAACGCGGCTGGCCCCGGACATGCTGTTCATCCATTGCCACCGTCTGCGGAGAGCTGCACCGTGCAGGGATCACGACGAATGGTCATTGCCCCACCTTGTCACGTTCGCCGAGCCACGCCCCTTCCTCTCAGACACTTCACACAGCGCCACCGGAGTGTGAAGTCGGGGCGCTGCGTGTCAGAACTTGGGCGAAGCATCAACATCGTCTCCGGTGTCAGTCGGTTTTCTGCGCGAGGATGCGTGCGTCTCCGGCATCGATCAGCACCTCGACGACGGTGCCGTCATCTCGGGTGATGTCGGCCTCCCACACCACGAAGCCGTCTTCCTCCTCCAACTGGATGGTGTCCAGCCTTCCCGGTGAAGCATCGGTTGCGACCTTGGAGGCTTCCTGTTCCGTCACCGTGGCAACCTTGGCCAGCGCGGCGGATTCAGCCTCATCCTGGGCCACCTCTTCAGGGCTTCCATCTTCAGCCTCCTTGTCATTCGCGGCCCCAGCGGGGGCGCTGATCGTGCCGACGATCCTGTCATCGTCCGAGCCGTCCGCATCGGTCCCCTCGTCCGCGTCCTCGACCTCCTGAGCAGTGTTGCTGACATCTCCGGCGTCGACGCTGACCTCCACCTCGGTGCCGTCGGTCCGGGTGATCTCAACTTCCCAGACCACGTATCCATCCTCCTCATCCAGGTGGATGCTCCTGATGGTTCCGGGGACGAGATCCGTGGCTGCCCGGGAGGCTTCCTGCTCACTCACTGATGCCAACTTCGCCAACGCATCACTCTCCGCTGCTTCCTCGGCCAGTTCCTCAGGGCTACCGTCGGCAGCCTCGGACTCGTTCTCGGCCGGCGCCTTGACGGTGCCAATGAACGAGGAAGTGTCTCCCGGGGTGTCGGCGAAGGCCAGTGCCCCGCCACCGACGAGTAGTACACCGGTCACGGCGGCTGCAACGATGCCCGCACTCTTCTTGGTGGTCTTCATGATTGCCACTTCCTTCTGGGTTCTGGAGCTGGTTGCCCCACGTGGAACCCACTGTGCCGAACGGCCGCTGAGATCCCCCTGAGCGACGCTGAGAGCTTTCTTATGTATCCCCATCACCCGCTCCCACGGGCCTGCTCAGCATCTTCACAGGTGGATTGCGGCCACAATGTTGTCGGGAGCGGCGTGATGTGGACAGGAGCCACACACTGGAAGACCGGTTTTGAATACTTGGAGAAGGGAGCCCACAGATGACACGACGGCGATTCCGATGGATCCCTCGCGGTGTCCGGGTGCGGACAACCACCGCGGCGACGGTTGTGGTCGCCATCGCACGGAAGCCCGCGCGGGTCATTTGACCGCCGGCATCCCGCTCCGTCAGGGCTATGGACATTTCCCGCAGTTCTTCAATGGTCGAAGGGGGTGCGTCGTAGCCAGCCTCCTCGAGGATGTCCATGCGTGCCACACCCATTCGGGCATCGAGCATGATCGGGACAGCGTAAAGATTGTCCTTGTAGATTCCCGCCTCAACGACTCTGTCGTTGGTGGTTTCGGCGAGCCCTTCCGCAGTGATTCCGTACTCACCGAGATCAGCGAGAACGCCGTTCTCTGCGAAGCCCTCAACCCAGCCGACGCCCATGATCATGACATCGGGAACCAGTCCCGAGGCGATCGATGTGGTCATTTTTTCATTGAGCCTGGAGTAGGCGGTGTAGTCGATGTTGACCTCAACGTCTGGGTACTCCTCGTAGAACTGCGGGAGAAGTTCGTCCTCCAGCAGCGTCTTTCCGCTTGAGCCTTCAAAAATGGGTGTCAGCAGGCTGACTGTGCCGCTGATCGTTCCGTCGCCCTCGGTGGCGGTAGGCGCATCGTCGGTCCCGCAAGCACTCAGCGTGCCGGCGAACAGTGCACCAACAGCCAACACTGCAACTTTCCGAAAGGGGGTGGCCTTGTTCATGTGAATCTGCTCTCCTGTGAGGTACAACAGCGAACTGTTTCGGACGAAGTCGCCTGTTTGACGTTCGTCGAGGATGCCTGTGTCGTGATGAAGCTTCAGCGCTTCCCAGTCATCTTTAGTTTAACGATACACTCACTTTAAGCTGACTCTCCCAACATTGTCAAGGGATTCGGAGGGGACGTTTTTTCAGGACAGGTTTTGAGGGCTCGGCCGTCGCCAAACCATCCGACGGGCAGGGTCATGAGGCACGCAAATCCGCATCCCTTCCATCAACTCAATGCCTGGTTGTGGCTCCAGCGAGGAAGAATTCCAGCTCTTCGCGGTTCGGGAGTCCATCCTTGTCACCGGAACTGGTCACGGCGCAGGCGCCCACGGCCGCAGCCCGCTCCAGAGCAACAGCATGGGAGGCTCCGTCCAACATGGCACTGATGAATCCCGTTGCGAAGCCGTCGCCTGCGCCCACAGTGTCAACAACCTTCACCGCAAAGATGTCCTGGTTCAAAGACCCGTTCCGCGTGTGCAGGCTTGCACCCCGGCTGCCCTCTTTGATCACGACAACTGAAGCAGCTCCGCCAAGGTAGTGAGCGGCCACATCCTCAACGCTCGAGAGACCCGTCAACACGGTGGCCTCGGTCAGCCCGGGCAGAACCCAGTCGGCGCGCGCCGCGCACTCGTTGGTGACGTCGATCATCTCCTGGTGGTCCGCCCACAGACTGGGCCGAAGGTTGGGATCGAATGAAATTGTTGCCCCTGCATCTCTTGCAACGTCAAGGGCGCGGAAGGCAAACGAGCGAGTGCTCGCCGACAATGCCAGCGGGATCCCCGTCAGGTGCATGTGCCGGGCACCAGCGATGTAGGCATCCGTGTCCGGCGTGCTCGTCAGCAGGGAGCCTGCCGATCCCTTCCGGTAATAAACGACTTCCGGGTCTCCGCCTGAGACCTGGCTCTTGAGCGCAAAGCCAGTCAGGGCATCCTCATCGACACTGACCATGGAAGTGTCCACGCCACTGGCCGTGAGTTCAGCCACAGCGAACCGCCCAAAGGGTTCTGCGCCAACTCGCCCGATCCAGCCGGCCCGGTGCCCCAGACGCGCCAGCCCAATGGCGACGTTAGTCTCCGCACCGGCCAGCGCCAGTGAGTAGTCCTTGACCTGCTCCAGTGGTCCGGGCTGTCCTGCCACGAACATGGCCATGACCTCGCCAAAAGTGACGCCATCCAGGGCGTGCGCACTCTCAGACGTCAATGAGGGCGACATCATGCTGCTTGCTCCACTGATCCCGACAGCGCTGATTTTGAGTTTGGTCCACTGCCGCCGGTGGTGTCGGGTGGCGTTCCGGTGGAACGTCGGGCAATCAATTCAGGTCTCAGCAATACCGAGGTTCCCGGCGGTGAGTCAGCACCCTCGGTCAAGGCTTCCCTCAGTGCGAGTGACGCGAGCTCCACAAGCGGCTGGCAGATTGTGGTCAGAGGTGGGTCCCACAGCGCGGCCAGGGCTATGTCATCAAAGCCGACCACGGACAGGTCCTCGCCCACCTTGAGTCCGAGCTCTCGCGCGCCACTGCAGACACCCAGCGCTGTCATGTCATTGATGCCCACAATCCCCGTTGGGGGCTGTCCTTCTTCAAATAGGGCTCTGACAACGGTCCTACCCACTCCTGCTGCTTCCGCCACATCGAAAGGCACTGGGCCCTGACCACATTGCTGCGGCATCGGGACCGGCTCCAACCCAGCCTGATCCAGTGCAGAACGGAATCCACGGTAGCGAGCCGTTCGGTTGAGCGACATGATTGACCCTGCGACAAAACTGATGCGGGTATGTCCCAGATCGATGAGGTGCTGTGCGGCAAGGTAGCCCCCCACCTCGTTGTCGATACTGACACTCACAACAGCTGACGGATCACCCGGCTGGACGGGCCTGTCGAATGTCACCAACCGGAGCCCCCTTTCCAACAGGGGCTGCAGGTGCGCGAGGCTTGGGAGGGATGTCCCGATCACAATGGACCGGACGCCCGCGTCCCAGAGATCTTCCACATAACGAAGTTCACGGGCTGGGTCGCGCTCGGTATTGCCCAGCAAAACGCTGTATCCCGCGGCCAGGGACGCTTTTTCCAATTCATTGGCGAATGCACCCCAGAAGGGGTTCGCCACGGATGGAACGACGAGACCGATGGATTGGGCTCGGCCCGTGCGGAGCGACCTCGCCAACCGATTGGGACGATAGCCAAGTTTGTCAACTGCCGCACTCACGCGATCTCGAGTCTTGGGCTGCATCCTGGCCGATTTGCCGCTCAGAAAGTTTGACACGGTCATTGCTGAGACTCCCGCCTCCGCAGCCACCTGCTGGATGGTCACTCTGCCCATGAACCGGCGCCCCTTTGCTTGATTCACGATCACAATACGCGAATTCTGCTGTGAGTTCAACGTTAAACCCGACTAGATAGAAGCTAAGGAGGACCTACAGCTTCTCGCCTCCGCCACATCACGGGGCTGACGAGCCATTCCATTTTGAAGGGATGCGCACGCATTTCATGAAAGCTGTGGACGAACATCAAGTTTATCGTTACACTTCAACCGCAAGCAGGTATGAGCGCGACGTGCTCCCACCAGCAAGAAGAACGACGACGAAGTCGAATCTCCATGCTTCGCCGCTACCCCCCAACGTTTTGCAAGGGAAGGCACAAGACAATGACTTTCACGATGACAGCCCGACGGATTGCGGCGAGCATCGCCGCGGCGGCTCTCGCCACCACACTGGCCGCCTGCAGTTCCGTCACTACACCGGCGGAGTCCTCATCCACTGCGGCTTCGAACGGAGGCGAGGAAGCCGTCAGCGGTACCGTCTCGCTCCTCACTCCGATCTTTGAGGGGTCCAGCGGCAAGGCCCTTCTCGAAGAAACCCTCCTCCCCCAGTTCTATGAGCAATACCCGGACGTCGATGTAAACGTCGACTACACCTCCTACAGCCGCCTCAACGAGAAGCTGACCACTTCGGTGGCGTCCGGCCTGGTCCCCGACGTGATGATTATGGGTGTCGGGTGGATCGAGCAGTTCGCCGAAAACGGAGTGCTCGTTGATCTCAGCGCCAACGGCATCACCGCAGAAGAGCTTTCGACAACGATGAATCCCACCGTCGTGAACGCAGGGGTCTACAACGACAAGCTCTACGCAATACCAATCATGCTTGGGGCAGTCCATGGAGTGGCTCGAATGGATCTCTTGGCCGAAGCCGGATACGACCAGCCGCCACAGACAGTTGAGGAACTGCGCGAAATGGCCAAGGCATTGACCATCCGGGATGACACGGGAAAAATGATTCAAGCTGGCTTCGATGTTCAGTCCATTGACCTGCGACAAGTCTTTCAGCCAGAACGGCATGCCAACCCTCGACTATCCCTCCTCGTACAGTGTGGCCTTCGAGCTGGCCCTCCCGGACGAGGGCGCCCGCAGGCAATATCTCAAGTCCTTGTTCACAGGACGGTCACCGTCGTACGGCCAGCGAATCCTCGGCAGTCTCGTCTCCGCCGGGCATGCGGACCTGCTCATTACAACCAACTTCGACGACCTCATCGAGCAGGCGGCGGAGGCGGCCCGCACCACGCTCGATGACCCGTCTCGTTCCCGACTCGGTACGGCCGCGCTGGGAAATCCCAGCCAAGCGAACCTGGCGCTCAGCGACGACGACTTTCCGTTCCTCTTCAAACTCCACGGTGACTTCCGTGAGCAGCGACTGAAAAACCTCGCTTCGGAGTTGCAGGAGCAGGACAAAATGATGCGCCAGGCTGTGCTCGACGCAAGCCGCCGATTCGGCCTCGCTGTCATTGGTTACAGCGGTCGTGACGCGAGCGTGATGGAGATGCTTGGCAAGGCCATCCTGACCGATGGCGCCTTCCCCGCCGGCCTATGGTGGCTTGGTAGAGACGGGGTCCGGGGAAGAGCGGTACGGCAATTCACGCTAAGGACGTTCCGGTGTTGA
>JBQCZU010000052.1:0-13602 GCA_052089385.1 Arachnia sp. | reverse complement strand
TGGGTGATGGCGGCGCCCGAAGCCCACACCCGTTTGCCCCGGAAGGTCCTCACCTCGGACTCCTGCGCCAATCCCTGATCCACCATGTCCTGGATGAACGCTTCGTCTTGGGGCTCCACATCCCACCCCAGAGCTTCGGCCCACCATGTTGAGAGTTCGTGCGGGTCATGACAGTCGATGGCCACCTGCAGATCCCATGTCTGATGTGTCATGCAATGAAAGTGTAGGCCCGATCTCTCAGCCCGTGACGACGATTTCAGTGATCTCGGACTGGAACCTGGCGGTGGTGACCTCCGGGAGTTCCGTCAGGTACACCAGCACGAAACGGGCGCTCGAGGCCTCGGTGGGCGTCAGTGTGACCGTGGCATCCGCCTGGGCCTGGGTGGCGACGACCGCCCAATCCGTCTGCGTTGCCATGGGCGCGGAACCAGTGTCTGCCTGCGCGGGGACCCGTAGTTCCACCGTGGTGCCCGGCTCCGTGAATTGCACCTCCACCGACGAAATGTTGCGCACTTCACCGAGATCCAGCACGACGCCCACGCCGGGTTTCAGGCCACCCAGGTCAGGACGGTTGTGGTACTGCACGGTGGACCAACCTGTGGCAGGGTCGCCGTCGAAGACGTTGCCCACCTGTGAGGCGTTCTCCTCGGCGTTTCCGCCATCCGCCTCGGGGTCGAAATCAGTGCCGGAAACGATGGTCAGCACGCCGGCCGGGCCCTCCGGAGCTGTGGACGATGTGGAGGTGGCGCCTGCGCCGGCCTGCTCGTCCGTGGAGCCATTGTTGCTGAGGGCCAGCCAGGTGACGACGATGGCTGCAAGCACGAGCGCGACGATGATCCACAGGAGGGGGCCACGACGGGTGGTGCGTTCGTCATCGGATTCCACTCCCACCTCTGCGTCGTCGCTCTCCGTGGCCGCGTTGGTGTGGGCGGCAAAGACGTGGGTGGCATTGCCGCCACCTGCGGGCTCCGGGCGCTGTTGGCGCATCGACGGTATGGACGTGGCGGCCATTGCTGAAACGGGCGCAGGTGTATCCGGGCGGGGAGTCGTGCCGCCGCCCCGCACCCGTTCCTCGAGTTGTAGTGAAGGATCCGTGTTCCCCATCACTGCGGAAAGCCCTGCGACGAGTTGGGACGCGGTGCTGATGCGGGCAGCGCCGGTTTGCGCGCGGTCGATCAGAACGGCGGCGCAGATGGCATCCAAGGATGCCGGAACGGCAGCGCGAAGGCGGGCGGGGCCGACGAGGCTTCCTCCCACTATGGGTGCAGCCGGCAGACCCCATGCCGCGCCACCCGGCCAGTGTTCCGAGAGCATCGCATAGAGCAGCGAGGCCAGGGCGGTCACGTCCGCATCCTCTTTGGCGCTCCAGCTGACGGGGCGCTCCATGGCTGACAGGACGGACTCCACTCCGAATCCCACCACCCGCACCGCGCCATTCGAGGTGATGATGATGTTCTCTGGAGTGAGTTGCTCGTGGAACAGACCCTGAGCATGGAGAGCGGTCAGAGCGTCCGCCAGTTCCAGGACGATCCACGTGGCTTCCATCGAACTGAGCTGATGGATCGTGAGCAGTTTGGTCAGCGAGGTTCCGGCGGCGTACTCGCAGATGACGTATCCGCCGATGGGGCCGTCGTCGTCCAGCACCACGGCATCCAGAACACGCAGGAAGCGGGAATCGGTGGCTGTTGCCCCTGTGCGGGCTGCGTCCAGCACCTGGGGGATTCGGGTGTCGTCGGTGGGCATGATGTGGGCGACGACGTCGCGGGAGAGTTGGAGGTCATGTGCCCGCCACGTCTCAATCCCGTGACGCAGCGCGAGCGGCTCCTCAAGCCGATAACGGGTGTTGAGCAGGGCACCGCTCTCCCCGAGGGTGGGGGATGCTTCCCCTGATGCTGCATCGTCATCAGGGATGACGATGGCTGGGCGAATGCGCGTTTCCAGTTCGGATTCCGGATCATACGACATGGGGGTCCCCTCGGATTCATCTGGCATCAGGTCCTGCGTGGCTGAATCGGCGACGACTGACTGCTGGAGCACCGTCACTGCTTCCGGTACTTCGACGTCGGCCTCGCGAGGCTCCGCGCTGACAACGCTGTTCGTGCGGCGCCCGAAGCGCGAGCCGACAAGATCGGTGAGATTACCGAGTTCACGCACGTGAAGAAGCTTGCCCACCAGTGCAAACAGGACGGCGATGATGGCCAGACCGGCAACGACCGCCAACAGCGGTCCGAGTTTGCTGTCCGGGAAGGCGTCCAGGATGGCCTCGGATGCGAAGTATGCAACCGCGCCACCAACACCGGCGCCCAGGAGAAGACGGATGATGTGCAGGACGAGAGCCTGGCCATCGAGGGCTGGAACGAATCGTCGGAGGAAGCGCCAGCTGACGATCACGCCCACCACGTAGGCCAGGGAGTACGCCAGCGCCAGAGCCGCGGCACGAAACGTCGGATCTCCCACCAGCGAGACGAAGAGCAGTGCGCCACCCACGTTCACTCCGGCGATGATGCACTGCAGGAAGAAGGGCGTGCGGGTGTTCTCAATGGCGTAGTAGGTGCGCAAGCAGATGAACTGCACAGTGAAGGGGATCAGTCCCACCGCGAAGGCGACGAGAGCAACTGCCACGAACTGTGAATCCTGCGAGCCACGACCATTGCCGAACAAGAGCGCCGCAATGGGGGAGGCCAGAGCGACGAAGCCGATGGTGGCGGGCACCAGGGCCACCAGCGAGAGCCGCAAGGTCTTGGTGGCCTCGGCTGCAACGGCTGTCATGTCACCCGCGGCGGCGAGACGGGAGGCGTTGGGCAACATGGCGGTGGCCAAGGACACCGTGATCAGTGAGTGGGGCAGGATCCACACCAGGTGAGCATTGGAGTAGACCGCAAGCCCGGCGCCACCGTCCTCGGCAAGGGCGGTGGCAGCCGTGCTGAGCCGGGTGACCACCACGAACGTCAATTGGTTGACCAGAACGAAACCGATGGTCCACTTGGTCAGGGAGAAGGTCTTGCCGAGACCCGTGCCCTTGAGGTCGAATCGCGGACGAAACGTGAAGCCCACCTTGCGCAGGTAGGGGACCAGAACTGCCGACTGGGTGACGATGCCGAGCGTGGTGCCCAGACCGAGCAACCAGATCTGGCCGGAGGTGAAGGCCCCGGAGTGGTCATCACCGGTGCCCCAGATGATCAGGTAGGCGGTGAGCACAGCGATGGAAATGACATTGTTCGCGATGGGCGCCCACATCATGGGGCCGAACCTGTCGCGGGCATTCAGTACCTGACCGAGCAGGAAGAAGACCCCGTAGAAAAAGATTTGCGGGAGTGTCAGGTAGGCCAGCGACACCATGGAGGCGTACTGCGACGCCAGGTCATCGGCACGCCATGCCTCCCCCGCATAGATCCACATCACCAGAGGCGCGGCTACCGTCACAATGATGGCCACCACCGCGACGATCAGGAGGAAGGCGGTCATGATGCGGTTGGTGTAGGCCTCGCCGCCGTCGGCATCATTCTTGATGGCGCGCACGATTTGCGGGACCAACACCGTGTTCAGCGCCCCGCCTGCGAACAGGATGTACAAGGCGTTGGGCACCGATGTGGCGATGCTGAGCATGTCCACCTGGCGGGTGGCGTTGCCCAGGATGAAGACGATGAGAGCCACCCGTGCGAAGCCGAGGATGCGGGAGATCAGTGTCCCCGATGCCATCAGTGCGCCGGCTGAGAGCAGCTTCTTCGTCGATGAGACCTGGCTGCTCACGTGTCCTCCTTGGGACGCTCAGACTGCACCGCGCGGATTCTCCACACGGTTCCACCCAACACCACTGCACCCGAGACGATGATGATGATCCATCCGACCCGCCCGAGCTGGGTGGCTGTGATTTCAATGGTGACGGGAGACCCGAACCGTTCTCCGGCACGTGTCTCCATGTTTCCCTCGATGTCCACCACACTGTTCGACGAGGCTTCTGCTGTCAGCGTGACGACACGGTTTTCGCCCGCCTCAATGGTCACGAACTCCGTGGCGGGCACCCGGATGCGTTGGGGACTGTCGCTGTCGAAGACCATGCGCAACGTCACGGGCACATCGAGTCCATTGGTGATGGTGACCGGAAAGGTGTTGGACCGGGAGGCCATGACGAATTCGCCGGCCGCGCTGATGGTGACCTTTGCAGGGTCCACCACGGACACCTGGCCGGAGGACAACCATTCCAGCGCTGCGGCCTCGGTGGTGAAACGTGAGGACAGAGCGACGGCAGCGACCCGTTCGAGCTGCGGCAGATCGTCGTTGCCGGTCAGATCCCGTCGGAAGGCCGTGTCGTCGAGCAGTGCCTGGATGCGAGAGGCCAGTTCATCCCAGTGGGGAGCCTCCTGTGCAGGAGTGAACGTGGCGGGTCCGTCATCGCGGCCCATGGGCTCCAGGGTGCGCTGATCACGCAGCGCTGCGATGCGGCGTGCGTCCTCGGTGGAACTGGCGAGATAGATCGGCGGCGTGTCAGAGACCACTGCTGTGGCTGCGAGCCGTCCGATCTGTTGGGCGGGGGAGTTGCTTCCGCCCGGGCCCATACCTTCTGCATACAGGTCACTGATTCTGGCCACGCTGAAGGAGCCGATGCTGCCACCACTGGTGTTGCGGGCCAACACCAACGAGAATCCGAGCTGCGACAGTTCGCGGGCCATCTCTGAGTCGGCTGATGCATCGAGATTGGCGGCCAGGGGAAGTGCGCGCAGCCCGGGATCGGAGAGGGCATCATCAGCCCAACCCACCGCGTCCGCCAGATGTCCAATGGCGCGCGCTCGTGGGAGGTCGATGTTGCTCCATGGCAGCCGGTAGACCGTTCTGGCTCGGATGAGGGCCTCCATGCGTGAGACCCACTCGGAGGCCGCCTCCACCTGGGGTTCGTCGACACCATTGACGGTGTGGTCCTCGGCGAGAGCTCTCGCATCCATCAGCAGCATGGGATCCAGCAAAATGGTGGTGTTTGGTTCCTCCGCCATCGTGAGGAGTTCGTCAAGCTCTGAGCTGAGGGCAGTTTCCAGGGAATCGCCCAGGAAGTCACCGTCGGGGGTGCGTTGTGGGCCTGCTGCGAGTTCCACCACTTGGGACGAGCGTGGAGACTCAGCTGTGGCCGCAACGAGAATGCGGCCGCGACCAATTGTTTGGTTGGCGCCGCTGTTTTCGGCGACGCCTCGCACGTGCACACCCACGAGGTAGGCGGAGTCATCTGCGGTGAAACCCAGTTCCCCCACGGTGGCGGTAACGCGAAACTCCGCGCGCTCGGAAGGGGAGAACCAGCCATCCTCGTTGATGAGCTGGGTGTGGCCGGACTCAATGGAGAAAGGCGGAGTGCGGGCGCCGATGGGAGTGGCGGCGGGGAGTTCGAGCGTGGCCTCAAGCTCGCTCTCCGATGTGATGGGGGTCTCGGAGCTCCAGAAGTTGACGGCGGTCAGCTGCACGCGGGATGCCGAAGTGTTGATGATGATGCCGCTGAGTTCAATGACCTGATCAGGGTCGGAAAGGTCAATCACCGGGGTGGAGTTGTTCGTGATGGTGACATCGATCAGAGCCGGATCCTCAGCGCGTGCCATGACGGGGGTGAGACTCATCAGGGGTATCAGCAGTACCAGGGCCACGAGGGCGCGCAGGATCCACCGCTGTGCTTTCACTGCTCCATGGTAGACGGGGAGCACCCCTTGATGATTCAGGACCGTGAGGTGCGCGCGTCCCACCAGGCGCGCAGCAATGTCTTTGCCGCTTCAGCGTCGGCGGGGCCGTGTTCCAGACGATGCTCCATCAGGAAGCGGTACGCCTCGCCCACCTCGCGTCCTGCGGGGATGTCGAGGATGGACATGATCTGCGTTCCGTCCAGGTCAGGACGGAGAGAACCCAACTCCTCAGCCTTCGCCAGCTCGTCGATCCGCCATTCGAGTTCTTCGTAGTTGCGACGCAAACGAGTGGCCTTGTCCTTGTTCCGGGTGGTGCAGTCCGAGCGGGTCAGGATGTGCAGGCGTTCCAGTTCGTCGCCGGCGTCGCGCACGTAGCGCCGTACGGCGGAGTCGCTCCACTGGCCCTCGCCGTAGCCGTGGAACCGGAGGTGGAGTTCCGTGAGTCTGGCCACGGATTTCACGACGGCATTGGGATAGGCGAGGGCGCGCAACCTCCGCTTGACCTGCTTGGCTCCCACCACGTCGTGGTGGTGGAACGTCACTTTTGACCCCTCGAAGCGGCGGGTGCTCGGTTTTCCGATGTCGTGCAGGAGTGCGGCAAGTCGTCCAACGAGATCGGGGGCGTGACCCCGAGCCTTCTCCAGATCTATGGACTGCTCCAGCACCGTCAGTGAGTGCTCGTAGACATCCTTGTGCCGATGGTGCTCGTCGAGTTCAAGTCGCAACGCGGGCAGTTCCGGCAACACGTAGTCGGCGATGCCCGTGCGCACCAGAAGATCGAGTCCGGCGCGAGGCGAATCGGTGAGCAGGAGGCCGGACAGCTCCGACTGGATTCGTTCGGATGAAACGATGGTGATCCGCTCTGCCATGGATGTCATGGCTGCCACCACCTCGGGTGCCACACGAAACCCCAACCGGGACGCGAAGCGGGCGGCGCGCATCATGCGCAGCGGGTCGTCGGAGAAGGAGACCTCGGGAGCGGCTGGAGTCCGCAGGACGCCCTCGGCGAGGTCCTGGAGTCCGTTGTACGGATCGACGAAGGCGCGGGTGAGCACATCAACGGCCATGGCGTTGACGGTGAAATCGCGACGGACGAGGTCACCATCCAGCGTGTCCCCGAAGGCAACCACCGGTTTACGGGACTCGTTGCGGTAGACGTCCGCACGGAAAGTGGTGATTTCAATCTGCCACTCGGTGTCGCCGTCGTGTTTCAGGGCGCCGATGGTGCCGAAATCGCGGCCGATGTCCCACGTGGAACTGGTGAAGCGCTTCAGCAGTGCGTGGGTGATGTCCGGGTGCGCTGATGTGGTGAAATCCAGGTCGTGCCCCAGGTGCCCCAGCAGCGCATCACGCACCGAACCACCCACCAGGTAGAGGGAATGGCCGGCTTCCTCGAAGAGCGCCCCGAGTTGGTCGATGACCGCCGAAATGCGGAGCAATTGTTCCACGGCGTTCGTCTGGGCTTGGGTGAGGCTGGGCATGGACGCCTACCTTACGCCCACCCCTACCTGGCGATCTGTCCTCACCTTGGATTCTGCGCGAAAGACGGGTGCGAAGGCGATATCTGTTGGCCTCTGGCGCGCCTTGTCTGAGTATGGTTCCATTGGGGCAGCGTGGGATCAATGGGGCACCCCACGGCGATGCAGGGGGATAGATGAAGGCGCAGGGAATCAGGTCGCTCATCGCGTCCGTGTCCTGCGTCCTTGGCATCGCTCTGGTCATCTCGCTCGGCACGCAACCTGTGGAGCATTCGGCTGTTCCCATGGCTTCGGTGGGACAGCCTGCGCAGTCAGACTTCGTCAGTACTGCCGCTCCCTCCCTCCCCAGCGGCCCAGATGCACTGTCAGGGATGACAAAAGCCAGTGTGGGTCTCATCGCGACGGACGGTTCCCTCATCCCTGAAGAGGCGCCGGGTGAGGACACGACAGTCCTCACCGTTCCCACTGTCGTACCGACGGCGTCCGTCCCGTCCATCGCTCCTGCCACTGTCAATCCCAGTTCAGGGACCCTGCTCTCCATGCCATTGGTTGGACGGAAGACCTCCCGCTTCGGGATGCGTTTCCACCCCGTCAGGCATGTCTGGAAACTGCACACCGGTCTGGATCTGGCCGCCCCCTGCGGTACCCCCATCGGGGCAGCGGCGGCCGGCACCGTCGTCAAGGCTGGATGGGCGGGCGGAAACGGGGTCCAGGTCAAGGTGGACCACGGCACGATCGCTGGCCATCAGGTCGTCACCACGTACAACCACTTGTCCGCCATCGGTGTGAGCGTGGGCCAGAAGGTGGTACCGCACCAGGGTGTTGGCCGTGTCGGTAACACTGGCTTCTCCACCGGGTGCCACCTGCATTTTGAAGTCATCGTCGACGGGGTGTTCACCAACCCGGAGCCGTGGCTCAACGGGAGCACCGTCGTTGTGGACACAGTCGGCATGGGTGCTGGGCGCCCGGGTGAGGCCAGCCCAGCCCGACCCTCGCTTCCCCCTCCCAGCGGCCCCGCGGCTTCCCCCACCCCCTCCGCAGCGCCGACTCCCTCTCCACGCCCCACACCTTCGGGAACCCCCAGCGCGTCGGCATCTCCCACACCTTCGCCAACCCCGAGCGCCTCCGTTTCTCCGACGCCGTCTGTCACACCCACGCCCTCGAAGACTCCCGGCGCAGCGGGGAGCCCCACTCCATGCGTGACGCCGTCAGTGAATGCGGACGGGACCTCTGTGGAGGACCCGATGCCGTGCACTTCTGTCACACCGAGCCCAACCCCATCACCCGAGAATTCGGGCACTCCAACACCTCCTCCCGAGACTCCGGGGGAGATCCCCGAGATTCCTGAGAACTCCTCGAGCCCGCCGGCTCCGGGCACCCCTGTCGTCCCGACGCCGACTCCAACGCCCACCACCCCGGGGCCCACGCCCACCGGGGCGAGTGAGAAGCCCGCCACGGCGAGTCCCCCACCTTCGACAGCGAGCGCCACTGCCAGCGCAGAGGAGCCGCCGACGGCGGGGCAGCCTTCGGCCAGTGAACAGGAATCGACGCCCGAGGCGTGACAGCGGCATCATGGGTGCATGACTGACATCACGCAACGTCTGATCCACCTGGCCATCGTGCTGGTCGGCGCGATCGTGCTGCGTTTCGTCCTGGCAATCATCATCAATCGCTCCGTCGCAGCACTGGCGGCCCGGGCTCCCGAGCCGGGCAGTGCAACGGCGCCCGACAGAACAAGTGCCATCCTCAGCCGTGCGAGCGGTGTTTCGCGTGAGCGGCAACGCCAACGGGTGACCACGCTCGGCTCCTTGATGCGCAACGTGGTGGACGTGGCCATCGGCATCATCACCCTGTTGACAATGTTGGCGATCGTGGGGATTCCCATGGCCCCCCTGCTGGCGTCTGCGGGTGTTGGTGGCGTGGCAATTGGTTTTGGTGCGCAGTCCTTGGTGAAGGACTATCTCTCAGGCATCTTCATGCTGGCCGAGGACCAGTTCGGCGTGGGTGACATCGTCGCCGTGGGGGAGATCAAGGGCACCGTGCTGGAAGTCACGCTCCGTGTCACCAAGGTGCGGGACTTCACCGGTGTGGTCTGGTACGTGCGCAATGGCGAAATCCTCACCCTTGGCAACATTTCGCAGGGTTTCTCCGTGGAGTGGATCGAAATTCCCGTGGCCATCGATGAGGATCCGGACAAGGTGATTGCCGTCCTGCGTGATGCCCTGCAGGGCATGAGTGGGGAGGAAGCCTTCGTCGATGTCCTGATGAATCAGCCGGAAGTGCTGGGAGTGGACTCGATGTCCGGCGGGACCATGATCATCAAGCTTGCCGTGCAGGCTCATGCCAACCAGCACTGGGCCGCCGTGCGTGAGGTGCGTCGTCGTGCGCAGGAGGCCTGTACCGCCGCAGGAATCCGCAAGCCTCTCCTGTACCCCTCCGCGCCCCAGTAACAGTCAAGCCCCAGCGGTCAGTTGGATGGACGCCTAGGCTTGATGACGATGTGGTCCCGTAGAGAAGTCATCGACTCTGCGCTGCAGAGTCTGTGAAAGTTCACCGATGAGACACCCGAACTATGGTTTCGGCGAACAACTGGGGCAGTATTCAGGACGTATCACGTCTTCGGTTGATCTGGAGGCGATGCAGAACGAATTCGGTGAGTTCACAGTGCGCGTCGCGCAGGTGTGCGCCGAGTGCGGCTGGAACCACATGATCAGGACCTATCTCCTGGGGGATGGTCAGAAACGCAGGCCGCCGCGTCGGCGAAAAATGGTGGAGGACATGTATGGCTGAGGCGAAGCGGAAAAAGGCTGGTAAGCGAAGCAAACCGGGCAAAAGCAGGGCCCGCAGGATCTGGGGTCGAATCGGGCTCAGTGCACTCGTTTTGTTCCTCGTGGTGGGGCTTACGGGGATGGGTACGTTCTTCTATCTCTACTCCTCCACCGACCTGCCGGACCCCAATGGGGATTTCACCACGAACACCACGTTCATCTACTACAACGACGGCCGCAATGAACTGGGGTCCCTTGCCGTCCAGAATCGCCAGACGCTGGAATACTCCGCGATGCCCCAGGTGATCAAGGATGCCGTCGTCGCCGCCGAGAACCGCACATTCTGGGAGGACCCGGGTTTCTCCCTCTCGGGCATCGCCCGGGGAGCATTCAGCATCGCCACGGGTGGCGAAGTCCAGGGCGGCTCCACCATTACGCAGCAGTACATCAAGATCTACTACCTGGATTCCGAGCGGACGTTGACTCGCAAGGTCAGCGAGCTGATGCTGGCCATCAAGATGGGCCGCGAGTTACCCAAGGAGGAAATCCTTGAGGGCTACCTCAACACGATCTACTTTGGTCGTGGTGCCTATGGCATTCAGGCCGCGGCAAGGTCCTACTTCCTCAAGGATGCCGCCGAACTCACCATGCCCGAGGCAGCCGCATTGGCAGCAATCCTGAACAACCCCGCGGGGTTCAACCCGTCCGGGGAACAGGAGAAGGTGGATGCGCTCGAGGGGCGCTACCAATATGTGCTCGGGGGGCTGCTGGAGATGGAGAAGATCTCCCAAGCCGAGCATGACGAGGCCGCCACCTCCCTTCCCGAGTTTCCCGCCGTACCTGTGAACGACCGCTACGGCGGACCCAAGGGCTTTCTCATCAAGATGGTGGAGGAAGAGCTCGCTCGGGAGGGGTTCGACGAGAGCATGATTGCCGGGGGTGGGCTCAAGATCACCACCACGCTGGACAAGGGGCTTCAGACCTCGGCCAATACGATCGCCGCCGAGTACACACAGCAGGCGGCCGAGGATGCGCAGGAGCCTCAGGATCCTGACGAGTTGCATGTTGCCCTCTCCTCTGTGGACACCACCACGGGTGGAATTCTGGCGCTGTACGGCGGCCCGGACTATGTGGAGAACAATCGCAACTGGGCCACAACGAAAAGGCCCGCTGCCTCGACGTTCAAGGTCTTCGCCGCCGTGGCGGGGATGCGGAACGGTTTCTCTCTGGAGAGCGTCCTGAAGGGTGACACCTTCACGCCACGCGGCGACAGCAAGACCATCCGCAACGAGTTCTCCTACCAGTACGGACCCGTGACTCTTCGTCGGGCCGTTGCTGAATCCATTAACACCGCGTTCGTGGACATGACCGAGCAGATCGACGGCGGCCCGGACGAAGTCATCCAGGCCGCCAACGACGCGGGCGCCCCGGGAGTGTCAGGGGAGGCGGGCTGGAGCCCGAACAACCGCATTGCACTGGGAGCCGCAGAGGTCTCTCCCGTCAACATGGCCAATGCCTACGCAACGTTCGCGGACTCCGGGAAGTACAAGCCCGCCCACATCGTCGCCACAGTGGAGGATGCGCAGGGCGTTGTTGTCTACGAGGCGGATACTGCGGCTCAGCAGAACATCGACCCCAATATTGCCGCCAACATGACCGATGCGCTGACCAGTGTGGTGTCAGAGGGAACCGGTCGTGGGGCATCTGAACTGGGGCGTCCCGTGGCGGGCAAGACCGGTACCCACGGCGTCGAGGATGAAATCCAGTCGGCGTGGTTCGTCGGATACACCCGGCAGATCTCCACAGCCGTGATGTTTGTGGTGGGCGATGACGGCATTGGTGACCTCGATGAATTCAAGAGACCCCAGGATGGCACCTTCTTCGGCTCCTCCTACCCACTGATGACCTGGGTGGATTTCATGACCGAAGCCACAGAGGGCATGGAGGTGTTGGACTTCGACGAGCCCAGGCCTTTGGAAGGCAGAGCCGAAACGCGTGCGACGGAGAGTCAATCCTCGCGCCCGGCCGAGCGTTCCGAAGCTCCGAGCCCGACCCCCGAGGAGACTGAGACCCCCACCCCTTCGCCGTCACCGAGCGAAGTGGAAACTCCCAGCGAAGAACCGACCCCCACGGTTCAGCCGAGCGAGACCGAGGAACCGGAGCCTGAACCGGAACCCACTTCGCCAGCCCCGGCGCCGACTCCCACGAGGACGACGCCCCAGCCCACCGCCGTGCCCACGCAGCAGCCCACCCAACCGCAACCCACAAGGGTGGAGTCGGCTGCGCCTCCGGCGGGAAATGACGGTGCGCAGGACAATGACGCTGTCGAAGAAGAGGACTGAGCCGAAGGTCGTGGCATAGGGTTGGGCCGGTGAAGAACGCTCTCCTGCCAGGCCTTGGCGGACCCATGGGCCGTCATGCCAAGCCGGCGGGCGTGTGGTTCAATCCCTTGCCGTGGGCCATCCTGGTGGCGAGCGTGCTCTTCACCGCACTCGCCCTGCGACAGGTGCCCTGTATTCAGACCGATGCCACCAACAGCATCGACGGTTTCATCCGGCTCTGTTACTCAGACATCCCATTGATGTGGACGGGCCAGGGCTTCGGGCTCGGCAATCCACCCTTTGGCGGCGATGACATGCTGTTCTCGCCTGTCCTGGGCGTCTTCATGCTCGTGGCTGTCGAAATAGCTGGCTGGCTGGGTGCGGTGATTGAGCCCGGCGTCGATGTCCAGGTACAGCTGGACGGTGCCCAGATTTTTTTCGCCGTCAATGCCGTGATGTTGTTCGTGTGCTTCCTCGCCTGGGTGATCTCCATGGTGTTGATGGGCAGGGATTCTCGGGGTCGATTCCGGAGTTGGGACGGCCTGCTGATCGCTGCCTCCCCGGTGGTGCTGGCCAGTGGGTTGATCCACTGGGATCTGTTGCCCATCGCGTTGAGTGCGATGGGTCTCTACCAGCTGTCGCGGCGTCGACTGATCGAAAGTGGCATCGTGTTGGGGCTGGCCGCTGCTGCCGGCACCATGCCGATGGTCATCGTCCTTGCCGTGACCGTCTGCATTGGACTGCGCGGGCGCGTGACAGTCGTCGCGAAGTTCGTCGTGCCCGCCGTTCTCACGTGGTTGTTGATTCATCTCCCGTTGCTGCTGCGGGACTGGCGCTCGGTCAGCGCCTTCTACCGGGGCCAGATCGGTGGTGAGTCGTCCTACGGTTCGCCATGGTTCCTGCTCGAAGTCACAGGGTTGGATCTGCGTGCCGCGGGCTATCTGGGCTTCATGATCCTCCTGGTGGTCCTGGTGACCACTGTGGCATGGCTCCACGGCAAGAAGATCCGGCCCCGGGTGGGAACTCTGGTGGCGGTCTTCATTTTTTCGACAGCTCTTCTGGGGGCAGCATTTTCGCCGCAGACGGCGTTGTGGCTGCTCTTTGCGCTGGTGCTGGCGAGACCGTTCCGTCTCGAGTACCTCACCTTCACCGCCGTGCAGGTGGCGTACTGGTTCGCCATCTGGGGATACCTGGCCGGACACCTCACGGCCGCCAAGAACGGACCGACCAACCTGTATTTCCTGGCGATCGCCTTCCGCATCATTGTTGATGTGTGGCTGATGCTCCTGTTCTACCGCGACATGGCACGGCCCGGGCGAGACCCGCTGAGGACACCTGACCACAGCGATCCGCTGGGGGGAGTCCTGGTGGACGACGA
>JBQCZU010000051.1:0-13895 GCA_052089385.1 Arachnia sp. | reverse complement strand
AGCCCTTCGGGCCTGTAGGCGGTGTCCTGCACCAGCAGAATCTTGTCGATCCGCGTTCCGGTTTCTCGATGGTGCAGCGTGAGTGTCTGGAATCCTTCGGCAAGCGTCACAGCGCTTGCTGCTGTCTTCCAGCGCCACTCGCGCGAGTTGTCCAAGACGGCCTGGAACGGCAGTTGGGCGTCCAACTGGATCCAGACGCTGTCCGAGCTGGAATCGTCGCCCTGCGCGAGCAGCCACATTCTGTAGGTCCCGGCCTCCTGCACGTCCAGGTCGAAGCGGACGTAGTCGTTGCCGGTCAGGGCAGAGCCCGCACCACTCTCCTGGAGCGACTGCACGTAGGCGGATCCGGAGCGGTCATCGTCCTCCAGTACCGCCCATTCCCCAACGAGGGCGCTGTGGTCCTCTGCCTCGAAGTACGTCGGTTCCGAGACCTGGAGGGTCGGCGTGCAACCGGCCACGACCGAGCCCTCACGAGAGTTCTCCGACACCCCGGCATCGTTGGATGCGGTCACCACGTAGTAGTAGGTCAGCCCGTCGCTCGCCTCCGTGTCGGTCCAGGTGGATGTCGTCAGGCCCTCAGCGACGGTTGTGTACGGTCCGCCCGCCGTCGTGGAGCGACCGACGGTGTAGCTCGTGCTCCGCGGCGCCTCATCCCATGAGAGGACCACGTCAAAACCATCCCGGTCGATGCGCAGCCCGGTGGGGGCGGCGGGCACTTCGGCGAATGGTGTGGCGCTCACAGGCGCCGACGGCGGAGAGCTGCCCGCCTCGTTCACTGCGACCACCGTGTAGGCGTACGTGGCCCCGTTGGTGAGGCCCGTATCGACGAAGTTGGTCGCCGAGGTGTCGGCGATCTCCTCGCCGTCCCGCAGGACGACATAGCGGTTGGCACCCGGCACCGGGTTCCATGTCAGGGCGGCTGTCGCGTCGGAGGCCACCGCCTGGAGACCAGTCGGGGCCGTCGGCACGCCAGCAGTGGCCTGTACGTCAACGGATTCACTGAAGTCGCTCACACCCGCTTCATTGAGCGCCCTCACCCGGTAGGTGTAGGTGGCGTCGGCGTCAACTTCGGCGTCGGTCATACGGGATGCGGTCACGGTTGCGATGACCGCACCGTCACGTTCGACCTCATAGCTCACGGCCCCGGGGACGGCATCCCAGATCAGCTGGACGGCGCCTTCGATGTAGCTGCCCTCAAGGCGCGACGGAGCGTCGGGAGCCTCAGTGGCCTCGGTGAAGTTGACGGTGAGGTCACCTCCGCCCGAGATCGCCAGGGTCGCCGTGCCTGCGCCGGGCGTGACGGTCACGGCGGCCCCGTCCAGTGTGGCCGACGCGACCGTACGGCCAGCCGGCAGGGTGAGCGTGAGACCTGTCGTGCCCTCGGTGTCGCGGGCGACGTGCCCGCTCCACGTGCTGGGGTCGGAAACGTCGAGCGCCATGGATACGGCCTGGTCGGCCGCGACGAGCACGTCACCGTCGAACGCGAGGCTTGTGGCGTCGCGGCCCGCCACCTGGACGGGTGTGTTGCCGTCGAGGCGGAGCCACGCAAAGGTGGCGTTTGCTTCCAGTTCACCTGCGGTCACGGTTCCAGGGGAAGGGCGCGACGCGAACAGATCCGTGCCCGACTCGGTGTGGACGCGTGCGGCGAGTACGTCGCCGACGGAGAGGTCGTCGAAGCGCGGGGCGTTTCCGTCCACAGTCCCGGGCACCAGCACCTGCATGTACTGCGCGTCGGTGCCCGTCTGGGTCGTCTCGAGCTTGGTGATTTCCTCGACGTCGGTGGCCGGATCGGGGTACTGCGGCCCGGCGTCGTACTCGCCGGTGCCGTAGGGGTTGAATTCTCCCTGGGCTGTCGAGACGGTCGCCGAAGCGGGCAGCACCATGGCGTGCATCCTGGCGGCGTCACCCCAGGGTCCGTCCTCGGTGGTCCACTGCCAGCGGTTGGCGGCGCCATCGATCTTGCCCCTGTTGTGGTAGCGGGACACCCAGGTCTTTTCGGTTGTCGCCTCGAGGGAGTCGACGACGACGAAGTACTCCTGCCCGGGGAAAGCAAGGGCGCGGGTGTGGGTGGCCTCAGGGTCGTCCCAATAGGCAGCGCTCTTCTCGGCGAAGTCGAAGAACTCGGAGTCCATGAAGTGCTCGGTCGGCAGGGGGTCGCCCAGGGCGGCCCCGTTGGCCGTAATCACGTTGTGGTTCTCCGGACCTTTCCACAGGTTTCGCCCACCGAACTTCTGCGGGCCATAACCGTTGTCGTTGGCGAGGATCGCGTTCTCGGCGTCAATGATGAACTGCAACTTGTCCGCGTGATCGTGGTTGTTGCTCATGGCAGTGCCCTCGAAGTAGGCCCACCGAGTGTGAGACTCGTCGTAGTCCCAATCGCTACGGAACACCGTAGCCCCGCCGCGGGGTCCGGCGTCGAAGTCGACGGTACCGGTGTTGTTGTCCGGCTGGATTTCCGCGATGGCGGAGTCGTAGAGCACGATCTCATCGGGCCAGGCATAGTACTGATCGCGCGCTCCGCTCCAGTCATCCGGATAGCGCACGGGCGCGTCATCGGTGGCGAAGAAGCGCCACTGGAACAACTCACCGAGGCTTGCTGTCGGATGCAGTTCGGTGGCGGTGTCGTCGTACGCCGCGGCCACGGTGGCCAGCCATGTGTGCTTGTAGGAGCCGTCGCCATTGTTCGGGGTCCAGCCGCGCGGGTTGGACGTCTTCAACTGCCATTCAAAGGCGGGCTGCAGGGCCGGGAACAGGTCCTGACCGGCGGCGTTCTTGTAGTGCCACAGGAACGGCGTGGAGTTCAGGACCGTGAAGATCCAGTAGTAGCCGCCGCCGTCACGGTAGATGCCATCCTTCGTGAACATGTAGCGCCAGACGCGGTTCATGTTCTCCATGCCCTTGTCGAGGTAGGCCTGGGCGTCCGGATCAGAGGAGAAGGCCATGGCCCATGAACCCTGGGCTGCACCGACCTTCGAACGGTGGTTGTGCGAGCGAACACCGGGTCTGTCCAGGTACTCGTCCATCCAGTCCGCACCGATCTTGATGGCGTCACGCATCGCCTGGTCATCCTCTGTGGACACCGGGGCGACGTCGCCGACGCCTTCCGCCATCACCCAGTCGTAGGCGGTCGCGTAGTTGGTCATCTGCAGCGCGACGTACTGGTCAGTGGCCTGCAGCTCCTCGTATGCCCGCATGAGGTTGCCGACGGCCTTGTCGCGGTAGCGGACGTCGCCAGTGACGATCCATGCGAAGGCCAGCGCCTTGGACGCTTTTGTCTTGATGTCGTCAACCGTACTGACGGGCTCCGCCAGCCACGCGTCAGCGTCGGTGATGATTCGTTCCCAGTTGCCAGCGTAGTAGCCGTTGGGGTCGGGCCTGTCTCCGAGGGCCCGTGCGCGTATTTCAGGGATCTCATCGGCCGTGAAGTAGAGGCTCGGACGCACTTCAGCCGTGGGCAGGACACCGGTGGTCGGGAAAGTGATTCCTTCCCACCACTCTTCGTCGGGATCATCCCCGACGGACTCACCGGGCATCAGCGGCGGACTGGCTCCTTGAGCGGGCGACATCGTGAAAACGATGGCCAGAGAGAGAAAGAGGGCGAGGCCGAATCACAGGAATTTGGTCAGAACGGACATGGTTGCTCCACATCGATGGGGGGTGGTTTAACGATACGTTGAGCACCGAGTCAATGTCCATGGGTTTGACAAGATTCACGGGGCTCAATTGGGCCCAGACAGTGCTGGAGGTGGCGTCCAGGGTCGTCAATAGATCCGGTAAAGAGCTACTCAGAGTCGGTTGGGGATTTCGGTCACCGACGAAGGGTGTCCGCAGAGCGAAGGGCCGGAAACATGCGGCCTGCCATCAGCCCAAGCAGCATGCCGCAAGCGATCCCGGCCACGTCCGCGATGAGATCCGCCGATTCCCGAGAGCGGCCCACGTACGGCTGAAGCATCTCGATGGCAGCCCCGAAGGCGGTGAAAACCAGAAGCAGGACACCGGACCAACGGGGCCTGACGACGGCAAGAGGGAGGGCCAGGGCAAGGAAGGCGATGAAATGCGCGGGTTTGTCGGAGCCCGAGGGCATGTCCACCTGGGTGGGCGGCATCAGGGTCAGAATCGCAATTGCACCGGCCAGCGCGAGTGTCGCCACCATGGCCCAGCGGGTAGTCGTCGCGTGAATTGTTCTCCCCAGCACGGCCATGACGCTAGCCCACCCAGGGGCACCACCGCCATCTCCGGCTGACAAGTCCATGTCGCACTGGGCACCGGCACGGGGTCTTGATCGCTGCTGGGATTGGTGCACCGCGTAGGGTTCACTCCGCCTCCTGGGAAGGATCAGAAGCGATCAGAGGTGCTTTGAATGGGGATGGCGCGCTGAAAGCGGCAGGGCTGACTGTGCCGCCGTTGGTTCAGCGGTGAGTTTTGCTGATAGGTCGGATGCTGACAGGGCAATGGAAACAGCCCGGTCCATTTGCGCCATCACGCAATGACAGCCATCTGTAGCGTCAGGGTTACTACCCAACGTAGGGAATCCACGCAACGGATGCGTGGCCAGCGAAAGGACCACAAGCATGGCATCAGTCGTCGTACTCGGATCGGGAATCATGGCCACCGCGCTGGCGATTCCACTGTCTGACAACGGTCACCAGGTTCGACTCGTCGGAACTCATCTGGATCGCGACATCATCGAATCCATCCAGAGCACCGGTATCCATCCCACGCTCGGGCTCAAAGTTCCCGAGGGGACCACGGCCTTCCAACTGGAGGATGCCGCGGAAGCTTTTGATGGTGTCGAATTCGTGATGAGCGGGGTTAACTCCTTCGGCGTTCATTGGGCGGGGAAGCAACTCGCAGAGTTGTTGCGACCCGGGATGCACGTCATAGCCCTTGCCAAGGGAATGGAAGCCGACGGCGATGGGAACCTTGCCATCCTCCCTCATGTGCTTGCCGACGAGATCCCCGAGGAACTGCGTGGCCAGTTGACCTTCACCGCCATCGCCGGTCCCTCCATTGCGGGGGAAGTCGCAGTTCGACGACACACCGCAGTGGTGATGACGGGTGACGACGCAGAAGTACTCAACACGTGGAACAAGATGTTTGCCACGGACTTCTATCACGTGTGGAACAACACCGACTTCGTCGGCGTCGAGGTCTGTGCCGCGACGAAGAACTGCTACGCCTTCGGAGCCGGATTCATGTCGGGAGTTCTCGACTCCATGGGTCCCGAGGCGGGAGACAGATACGTCAACTTCAACTACGGCGCCGCCCTCTTCGGGCAGGCATCCATCGAGATGATCGATTTCATGGAACTGGTGGGTGGCAACCCAAGAACCCCTCTGGGTCTGCCCGGCATCGGTGACTGCTTCGTCACGTCCATGGGCGGACGCAATGTCAAGTGCGGACGGCTCGTGGGCTCCGGGATGACATTCAGTGAGGCACGGGACATGATGCCCGGAGTCACGCTGGAAGGAGCAGCTGCAATCAAGGTGATCGGCGCCGCCATGGTCCGGCTCACCGAGCGTGGCATGGTCGACGCAAAACGCTTCCCTTTGTTGCGACACCTTTACGAGGTTGTTGGTCTGGATCAGCCAGTCAACATCCCATGGGACAGTTTCTTTGGCAGCGATGGCTCCGGAGGAATCGCCTGATCGAATGATCCGGGGGCACCATTGCCCCCGGTCCCAGATTTCTCAGTCCATCGACAAGAGTTGAGCGAGGTGATCACATGAACAGGCCCGGTAAAATCTTGGCCGCGCTGGAAGCGGCGCGCAGTATGTCCGTGGAAGATCTCGCGGCGACGCTGAACGTGGGAAGGCGGACGATCTCCAACGAGGTTGCGGCTTTGCAGGAGAATCTGGGAGCCGTCGCATCGCTGGAATTTACACACGGCCGATACCGGCTACTCATTGCAGACCCCACCCGGTATCGCCTCGCAAAGCAGGCTCTCCACGGTGATGACAGCTCGTTCAACGACCCCGCGACGCGGGTCAGCCACATCATTGGTGCCCTCTTTCGGGCCCTCGTCCCAGTCCGGATGGAGGAGTTGGCAATACAGATGGCTGTGGGCCGCACAACTGTGGTGGCTGACCTTGTCCGCGTTCGGGAAGTGGCAGCCGAAGCCGACCTGGTCGTGGAAGGACGCCCCAACGTGGGATTGACGTTGCAGGGGCCGGAGTTGCAGCAGCGCCTGCTGGTGTTGCGCCGGTACTTCGACGTCGCCTACCCAGTTGGGGGCCAGCACCTACGGGTGCAGCAGGTGGTGGAGCAGGCAATGGCCGAGGTGGGGCTCCACCACGGTGGAGCCGCCGAAATCACGCGATGGGCCGTCGTCGCTCTCGAGCGAGTGCGGCAGGGACGCTCCATCGCGTGCTTGCCGTCTCGCTATGCCGGCGTGCGTGAGACCCCCTCCTACACTTTTGCGACGTCACTCGCCTCGATGTTGTCGCAGGAATTCGATCTGGACATCGACGGTGACGAGATCGTATTCCTTGCACTTCCCGTGACTGGCATGCGGGCCCCGGATGACGCACGCTCGGCTGAAGCCTTCAATCAGGTCGGCGAAGCCGAGTCCCTCGTCGACGATGTGCTGACAGCCATTCGCTCCGAAATGGAGATCAATCTGGCGGGGCGGGAATTCCTCGAAGAATTCGCCCGACACGTCAGCTACATGGTCAATCGCATGCGATACGGCATCTGGGTGGACGATTCCGGTCTGGCCAAAATCGGTGACGAGTTCCCACTTGCGCACCGGATGGCGATCCTTGCCTCGCAGGTGATTGAGCGACAGATTGGCCTTCCGGTGGACGGCCCTGAAGTGGGTCTGCTGACCGCCTACTTCCAGGTCTTCCTCGAGTCCCACCCGGACCAGAACCCTGAGCTCTTGAGAGTGGTGGTTGTCGCCAACAACGGTCGGGTCGCTGCTGAACTCCTTCGGTTGCAGCTCGCAAAGGTCCTTCCCCTCTCCACACAGATCCGCGTGGTGCCGCTCATGGAGGCAACCATCGACGGACTGGCGGATGCCCGCCTGGTGGTTGTGACCGGCGAGGACAGCATCGAATGTGATGCACCCGTACTGCATGTGTCCCAAGTGCTGGATCGTGCGGCTCTTGAGCGTCAACTTGAGCGCCTCCGGCTGCATCTTTACCTCCCGCGCGTCTCGGGGCAGGGCGGCTCGGTTCTCGCTGGCGCCATGGACAAGGCTCACTTCTTCGCATTCCCCTCCGGCACCGACTATCCGGAAGTCGTCGACTTCATGACGGGTCATCTGGAGGCCCGCGGACTTGTGGAGGCAGACTTTGGGGAACGCATCCGTGAGCGGGAAGCCCAGGCTCAGATGCAACTCGATCCCTGGGTGGCGTTTCCCCATGCGACCCTGCAGAACCAGAGCAGCGTCATGCTGGCCGTTGGTGTCGTGAATCGCGACAACACCGAGGACGGCGTGCGTCTGGTGGTCCTTCTCGGAGTTCCCTCCAACCCCGGCTGGAGTGAGGGGATTCTGGTGCAGGTCTACGACGAAGTCCTGAGGCTGGGAGCGCGGCGTGACCTGCTCGCCCAGGTCTGCCAACTCACCTCTTTCGAAGACTTCTACTACTTCATGGAAAACAATCCGTACTCGGAAGGGGAACGATGATGTTCTGGATCCTGATCATCAGTCTTGGCGTGGCGTGGGCACTGCAATCGGTGCTTTCACTACGCCAGATGCAGAAATTCTCGACGCTTTTCGTTGAGATGCGCAAGCGCGGCAAGGTCTGCATGGGCAAGTTCAGCGGGGGAATCGTTCAGGGCGCCATCGTCTTGTTTCTCCTGGACGACGACGGCCGCATCACGGAGGGGCAACGTCTCCATGGCGTCAGCGTCGTCGCGCGATTCAAGCCATTCGAGACGTACAACGGCCACTACATGGGCGCCGTTGATCCAGCATTGGTGCGTGATCGAGGAAAGTCACTCGGCAAGGCCGTTGACAACGCCCGTTCCAACTACCAAATAGTGGTCGGCGGCGGAGAGGCCCCTCAACCCCAGACGGCTCTTGGACGCACACTCGACACCGTCTCATCCAAGTGGCGGCGTAAGCCAGCAGTCATCGCAGACTGACCAACCAACACACATCTTTCTCCCACCACGCACCCACCGACGGGTGCGTGGAACCCACGGTGGCATTTTGCTTCCGAAAACCCCCTCAAGAAAGGAGTCGAGATGATTGTTCTCGACTATCTGGTTATTGCGGCGGAGTGGTTCATCGGTCTCTTCCGTGAAGGTGCAGATACCTTCATGTCGTGGATGACCGGCATCATTCCGCTGGTCCTTGTACTCCTGGTGGCGATGAACTCGCTCATCCAGCTGATTGGTGAAGAGCGCATCAACCGTTTCGCTGCCAAAGCCGGCGGCAACGTGCTCAGCAGGTACCTCATCCTGCCGTTCTTCGGATCATTCTTCCTGACCAACCCCATGGCTTTCACCCTTGGCCGGTTTCTTCCGGAGCGCCACAAGCCGGGTTACTACGCCAGCGTCGCGCAGATGGTGCACACCAACAACGGCCTTTTCCCGCACATCAACCCGGCGGAGCTGTTCGTCTGGCTCGGTATCGCGCAGGGCATCACCGCACTGGGGCTCAACACTGGAGAGCTGGCCATCCGCTATCTGCTCGTGGGAGCGGTCCTGAACTTCCTGGGCGGTTGGGTCACGGACCTGACCACCCGCTACGTCAGCAAGCAACAGGGCGTCGTCCTGTCCGACAAGGTGGTGGCTTGAGTCATGTCTGAGAACCCAACATCCACGCTGCAACGCACCATCACCATTCGCAAGGGCAGTGGTGGCTACGGTGGGCCGCTGACCATCGCGCCAACGGCCACTCGCAACAAAATTGTCTACATTGTGGGCGGCGGCATGAAACCCGACGTCGTCGACAAGATCGCTGAACTCACGGGCGCGGAGCCGTTCAACGGTTTCACGTCCTCGGTTCCGGAGGACGAGATCTTCTGCGTCGTCATCGACTGTGGTGGCTCACTGCGGTGTGGCCTCTACCCGAAGAAGAACCTGCCGACGATCAACATCATGCCCACCGGTAAGACCGGACCGCTCGCGCAGTACATCCATGAAGGGATCTACGTCTCAGCAGTGGGGCCCAACCAGGTCTCTCTCGCCAGCGAGAGCGAAGCGGCAAACTCTGTGGGCACCGAGGGTGCCGGAGCCGCCGCCGCAAAGCAGCCTCCCCTCAAGCTGACGGAACAGATGGCGGCAAAGCAGAAGAAGAGCCTGCTGGAGAAAATCGGACTGGGCGCTGGACGAGTGATTTCGATCTTCTACCAGGCCGCTCGCGAAGCGGTGCAGACAGTTCTGACGACCATCATCCCGTTCATGGCGTTCGTCGCCATGATCATCGGCATCATCCAGGCCTCCGGGCTCGGCACGTGGTTCTCGCAGCTGCTGACACCCCTGGCAGGATCTGGTCCTGGTCTGCTCCTGTTGGGCTTCATCTGCTCGTTGCCGTTCCTGTCGCCGCTACTCGGCCCCGGTGCTGTCATCGGACAGATCATTGGCACACTCATCGGGGTGGAGATTGGCAAGGGCAACGTCCCGCCGCATCTGGCTCTGCCCGCCCTGTTCGCCATCAACACCCAGAATGCCTGCGACTTCATCCCCGTGGGGCTGGGACTGGCCGAAGCCGAGCCGGAGACCATCTCCGTCGGCGTGCCGTCAGTGCTCTACTCGCGATTCCTCAACGGCGTGCCGCGGGTTGCGATTGCATGGATGGCGAGCGTCGGTCTGTACTCGGCGTCATAACAAGAAAGGAAGAACGCTATGTCCTACATCACCCGAATCCTCTCCGTTGGTCCGGAGGCTGCAAGTTTTCTTGAGGAGAAGTTGGCTCTCACCTTTGCTGGCAACGCCCCTGAAGAACTTCGTGACTACTGCTTCCTCATCGAGGATGCAGAGTTGGACGGCCATCTCGCGGTCGGTCAGATTGTCCAGATTGGCGAACAGAGCTGGAACATCACCGCGCTCGGCAGCGTTGCGGAGAAGAACCTGGTTGCTCTTGGCCATGTGACGTTGGTCTTCGACGGCGAATCCGAACCACGCATGGATGGGGCCGTCCACCTGGGCGGCGTCGATGCTGCGCCGGAGCTTGCGGTGGGCACACGGTTGGTGTTTGCGACGTGACCAGCGTGAACCTGCAGCAATCACTTGTCCGGGCAACCGACACCAAGGATGCCGCAGTCGGGCGCGGAGTCCTGGCCGAGGCTGGGCGGCGGATAGCCGCCCAGCTGGGGCAGGGCCCTTTCCTCCTCGTGGCCGATCAGAACACGTGGCGTGTCGCCGGGGAGGTGCTCCTGTCCTCCCTCGAGGAGGCCGGCTGCGAGGTTCTGGAGCCACTCGTGTTCCCGGGCCAGCCCGCGGTGTATGCGTCCTACGAGAACTGCCTGATCATCCAGGAACGCATGGGCAATGCCAGCGCCATCGCGTTGGGTTCTGGGACACTGAACGACCTGGTCAAACTGGCTTCCAAAGAGAAGGACCGTGGGTATGCGGTGGTGGGAACCGCCGCATCCATGGACGGCTACACCGGCGCCGGTGCACCCATGACCGAGAACGGCGTCAAGATCACGCGTCCGTGTCCGGCGCCCCAGGTCGCCATCCTGGACCTGGACGTGGTCGCGGGCGCTCCTGCTTCCATGACGGCCTCCGGGTACGGCGATCTCGCCGCCAAGATTCCCGGTGGTGCCGACTGGATTCTGGCAGATGTTGCCGGAGTTGAGAAGATCGACGAGGACGTCTGGGACATGGTCCAGAGCGGGGTGTCCACAGCTCTTTCGCAGCCGTCAAGGCTCGCTGCCGGCGATCCCGATGCGTTCGAAGGTCTCGTGGAAGGGTTGGTGCTGTCAGGGCTGGCGATGCAGGCTTACAACGGGACACGTCCCGCTTCGGGGGCCGAGCACTATTTCAGCCACCTGTGGGAACTGGAACATCTCGGTGCAGACCTCAACCCGCCGCTCTCCCATGGGGCCAAGGTCGCCATCGGATCCCTCGCCATGACCGCCTTCTATGAGGCTCTCCTGTCTCGGGATCTGGGAGCGATCAATCTGGAGGAAGCGGCCAGTCGTCGCACCCCCTGGGAGGAAATCGAACAAGACATTCGCGCCACCTTCGACGGCGCACTGGCGGAGAATGCCGTCCGTGAGACGAAGGCCAAGTACGTCCATGGGAAGGCGCTTGTTGAACGGCTGAGCCCCATCGTCGAAAACTGGGCTGACGTGTCAATACGGCTGCGTGACCAGTTGGTGACCGCAGCCAAGCTCGCGGAGATGTTGGAGGCGGCGGGTTCCTCGTCGAGACCTGAAGACATCGGGCTGAGCGTCAATCAGGTGCGAGCCACCTTCCCTCGCGCCATGTACTACCGCTCCCGCTACACGGCACTCGATGTGGCATGGGAGCTCGGCATCTTCGACGAACTCGTCGAAGACGTCTTCAGCCACCTCTGGAAATAGGAATCAAGGAGCCATCATGTCCAGTCGCAACGTCAGTATCGCCTCAGCGGTCGGGCTTCATGCCCGTCCTGCCAGCCTCTTTGTCAAGGAAGCAACCCGTCTCGCTGTGCCCGTGACCATTCAGAAGGAGGGAAAACCAGCCGTCAATGCACGCAGCATGTTGGCAGTCATGGCGCTGGGTGCAAAACATGGAGAAGTTGTGACCCTCACCGCAGATGGTCCGGGCGCGGAGGAGGCCCTCGACACCCTGGTGACCTTCCTGGAGAAGGACTGGGACGCATGAGCATCGACGGTGAGATTGCAGAGTTTCTCGCCTGAACAGAACCACCAGCACTCATCCAGCTTCGAGTGAGGTCTCACTGCACCGGGCACCTCATTACGGGCGACTCCTGTAGTTGGATGGGTGCTGGCCCGCGTTGCGCAACGCTGCCACCGCAAAAGGGCGAGGGTGGGGCTGCGCCGGCTACTGGTAGCTGATGAAGTCGGGCACCGGGTCAACAGTGGTCATGGTGTCAGCAGGGCTCAGCGGACCCGGGACGTCCTCGTCGTAGAAATTCTTCCATCCCCAGAAGTCGATGGCGGGAGCATTGTTGACCAACGTGCGCCAGGTGGCCTGTTTGGTGGGCTGAGGGCCCTGCCCATCCACGTGGATGAGCACGGCGATCTCGGAGCGTGTCTGATCCACGTCGTTGATGTCGCGAAGCATCTGCACCTTGAACTGGTGCAGAATCAGCATTTTCTGCGGAAGGTTGTATTCGCGCGTCAGATCCGCGAGCCACGCAATGACGGAATTGACCTCGGCCACCTCCACATGACCGATCTGGCGCAGATGTACCTGGTTGGGGAGAATGCGCCACTCGGGATCGAGCGCGAGACCCACGTGGGGGAGTTTCAGCAACTCCTCGTAGAGCTTGGCCTGAGTGAGAAAATCGGTCCGACCGGGCTGCAGATCCAGGACGACGTACTGGCCGTTCTCTCCCGCCAGATCAATCAGCGGCCGCAGGGTCTCCATGGAAATTTCGTTGGAGTAATTGCCGTCGCCGCCGGCCTCTGCTGCGGCGACCGTCGTGATGATCTCCAGAGCGGGCACAACCGTGTTCTCGGTCAGCGACTCATACTCTGCAGCAAGCCCTGCGGCTCGCTCAATGGTGGCTGCGCCGTCCTGCTCACCGAGAACGCCGAGAACTGGTGCCCCCGGGGTTCCGTACACCGCGACGTATGTCTTCCTTGGCAGGACAAGCTGACCTCCGCCGGGCAGCTCCGCTCCTGTGGCTGCTGAAGCCAAGCGCCATGTCAGGGTCTCCGCATCGCCGAACTCGGGGCCGATACCCACTGCGACCTCGGGCTTGGTCTGCCCGAGGGATTGAACAGATTCCGATGTCCCACGGGGGTCGCCATCCGTGACGACCATCACTTGAGCGCCGCTCGCGAGAGCGGTACCGACGGCGACGGCGTCGCGATCATCGCCAGTGGTCATGACCGTGATTCCACTGAGCGGTTCAGGACGCGCTATGGCGGGCAGAGCATCGCGATCGGATTCCAGGGGGTCAGGCGTGCTCTGGGACGCGGGGGAGCTGTTGCTCTCCGCGGGCGCCGGCTCGATGCTGGGGCTTGTGGATCCCGTAGGCGTCGTCGGGTCCAGTGGCGCGGGTTTCGCAGGGGTAGCGGCGGCGAAGATCTGCGGACTCTCCGGTGTGAGCGAGAGAAGGGCAGAGACATGCTCGCCCTCAGCGATGGGGGAGCCGGTGGGAGCCCCGGCGCCCAGAATTTCTGCCAGATCCGCGTCGTCTTCGGGGACAACGACGTCGATGCCGGGATCGTTGATGGCTCCGAATGCGAGGGCAACCTCGCTTCCCAGACGTTCAAGTTCGACTGTCACCTGGTCGTCGTCGAGCAGCACAGGCACTCCGAGCGCGGCTGCAGCTGAGGCCCCCTGCAAGGCTTGATCGGCGGATGCGATGACAACGACAGGGGCGCTGTCAAAGAATGTCTGAGAGGCCTCCACTGCCAGGGCTGCGGGGGAATCCTCCGCAAGCACAACTGTCTCCGTCAAAGCGGCTGAGGTCGCGACGAAGGCATCTGATGTGGCCGTTCCTTCACTGGCGCTGCTGCTGCTGGTGGGGTCGCCATCGGAATCCGGTGGTGACTCGCCGGAGGTACATGCCGTCAGAGCCAGCGATGTCGCGGCCAGTAGGGCAACGAATCGAATTTCAAAACGCCATGATGGCCGAACGGACATGAAGACTCCCGAGGTGGCTTGCGATGAACCCTCACCCTACGCACACTGGCCGTCATTGAGGACCCCGCCACTCGGTGGAGTGTCAACTGATTGCCGGTTCCCATCGCCCTCTTCAAAGAATGTCAGTGGTGCTTATTAGAGTTGTTTCATGGATCAGATCACCAGGACAGCGG
>JBQCZU010000050.1:2807-14077 GCA_052089385.1 Arachnia sp. | reverse complement strand
AGACATGGCCCTGGCCTCGACCAGGGCCTACTCTGTCGGACATTGGAAACGTGCTGCATCCAAACCATCAGGGGCTCATGAACAATTTCAGCCGCATCGGCAACGCTCCGCGGCCCTCCACGTCACAAGATCTTGGACGTCGGATCCGCGACAGCGTCCTCACTGAACTCATCACCACCCCCGGCACAACCGTGCGCGAAGCCGAAAATCTACAAGTGGATGCGATGTTGGAGGGCGTCAACGTGGACACGCTCCACATGGACGCCAGCGGGGTGATGATCGACGTGGCCCTCGACACCACCATCGCTCACCTTCCGGAGGGGGTAGTGGAGGACGGCACAGACATTGCGGAGGTGATGCACCGCGAGTCTGCAGTCGCACGACGGGTCGCCTTCGTTGCCCGTCCCCTGCACTTCCAGGGCGTCCCACTGGACACCGAGGCCACTGCCGTCAACGTGCCGTTCGAGTGGCTGGAACTCGACGATGGTGGCCTGGCGCTGAGCAGCCCCGCGGAAATGACCACGAGGTCGCGACGGGCTGTGCGGCTCAACCTCAGAGTCGCGGTCAACCCTGATGATGTCTTTCAGGCGATCATGCGGGTCCTGCGCGCCGACCTCACCGACGTCGAGGGCTTCCACATCGACCGCGAGAAATTCGTTTTCACACAGCGGGGAGCCCGTCGCTTCACGATTGCACTCAGCGCTCGCGTGCGCTGGAAGTTCCTACGGCCGACGATGCGGTTCCGCACCGAACTACAGATGGACAATCGATTCGTCGTGCGTCTTCGACGCGTAAAGCTCACCAGCTCCAATCCGCTCCTCGCGCTGGCTCTGCGTGTGTTTCGCCGTCGGATCACCCACGAGCTCAAGAAGCCCCTCGACCTCAAAGAACAGCTGCGCCCGCTGGCGTTGAGGAGCCTCCGTGTTCAGGCAGACGACGCACAGGTGGTTGTTGAGGGGGAAGCCGGTCTGATCTGATCCTGGGTGGGGTTCAGGCTCGCACGACCAGAGACGAACCCCCGCTGGCGCGTCGCGTGATCTCGACCCGCTCCGGGATGCGGGCTTTCAACTCCGCAACGTGGCTCACGATCCCGACGGCACGGCCCCCCGCCTGCAGGTGTGCGAGTTCGCCAAGCACACCATCCAGTGTCTCGGAATCCAATGATCCGAAGCCCTCGTCGATGAACAGGGTGTCCAGCGAGATGCCCCCGGCCTCACTGGTGACCACGTCGGCCAGTCCCAGCGCCAGGCACAACGATACGTAGAACGTCTCCCCGCCCGAGAGCGTGTGGGGGTCTCGATTGGTCTCGGTGTGATGGTCACGAACACTCAGCCCCAACCCCGCTCGGCGCGCTCGCCCTTCACGCTCGTCGATCCGCAGCAGGGAGAAGCGGCCATCGGAGAAGACAGTGAGCCTGTCGTTCGCGGCGGCAACGACGTCCTCGAAGCGTCGGAGCAGTACGAACGTGGACAGCGTCGTGGACCTGGCATTGCCCTCCCCCGCGTTGGCCAAATCCGCCATCCGCAGCACCGGAGCCGCTTCGTCAACCACTCGCCCGTGGCGATCAAGCACCTTGGTCAAGGTCTTTCCAGACCGCTCCAACTGGCCAAGGGCGGCTATGGCTGTGGCTTCGGCGGTGGTGGCCGCCATCAGTTCAGCATGACAGGCGTCATGCGCCAGCTTCGCCGCCGGGACGTCGACCACCTCGTCGCCTGTCAGAGCGGTCACGGATTCCTCTGCCAGACCAACAGCGACGCGGGCCAGGGCAGCGTCGTGCTGCCGGATCATCTGTTGAAGGCCCTCCGCCACGACTGCCGTCAGCTCCGCGGCCCTGACTGAGCGGGCGTCGGCAAAGGCCGCCTCCCGGAGCGCGTCATCCAGAGCGACCGTGGCATCGCTGAGCCTGTGCACGGCGTCCAGGTGTTCCTGACGTCTGTCGGCCAGTCTCCGGGCGTGATGCAGGCGAACTCCAAGGCATTGGGATCGTGCCGCGACGTCTTCACACTCATCCGCGCCCAAGCGGCAGCGTTCTCCATCGAATTGCAGCTGTCGGCGGTCCCCGCGCAACCGCTCGGCTGTGGTTGCCATTTCCTTCTCAGCCTCCGCGATCCGGAGCCTGAGAATGTCGCTTCCCGCGTCAAACTCCGCGATGACCTCCCCCTGCTTCTCAAGCTCGACGACGGCCGCCTCCGCCTCCACGACAGCCGCCTCCGCTGCAACAAGTGCGGCCTCGGCATCCCCCGCGCTCGTTTCGTGGGCCGCCTCCCGTTGGGCCGCGACTTCTCCGGTGAGGCGGATGTATTTTCTGTCGGCTTCCTGCAGTGTCGCGACGGCCTGCTGGCACCGCACGGTGGCTGCATCGACGTCGGCGAGGCTGGCATGCTCGGGAAGTTCGGGGGCGGGGGCCGGGTGCTCGATGCCACCGCAGACCGGGCACGGCACACCGTCTGTCAGGTCCCCGGCAAGGATTCCCGCCGTGCTGTTGATCCAGCGAAGACGGATGGCGTTTTCTGCTTCGGTGGCTTCCCTGGCGTCGCCCATGGCGCCCTTCAAAGCAACCGCCGCCTCGTCGAGGTGCGTCACAAGCCGGTCCGCACGGCAGGCAGCGTCACGGATCATGCGTCGCTGGTCCGCGGCCAGCCGCGCTGCCGCCACAGGGGTCGCGCTGAGGCGCAGATCATCCCGGGCAGTGGTGAGCTGATTCCGCATCTCCGGACGTTTCACGAGCCGGCTTCGCTCAACCTGCAGCGCGGTTCCCGCCTCCAACAACTCCCTCTCATCGCGGGTGAGCCGCTGCACCCGTTCTGGCAGTGCCGCCTCCAGCCGCACCAGTTCCGCGAGCCCTCCACGCTCACCGGCGACGTCGTCAATGATTTCGCGCAGGGCAGGAAGCGTGGTGACTTCGGCAAGGTCCTGGTCTGCGGTGCCAGAGACATCTGACAGGGCCTGGGACAGAGACGTCTGTGAGCGGCTCAAGACGATGGTCGCGGCATCGTGGGCCCGCAGTACTCCGGCGACGGTGGCGGCCCGCTGGGCAGCCGCCACCCTGTCGCGGTCACGGGCAACGTCGTCGACCTGCTCCAGCAACGCCGAGTTCTCTGCGATCAGCGACGCCCTTCGCTCGAGCGTTCGCTGCAGATCTTTCTGGGACTCGAGGAATGTCCTTGCGGTGGCCTCGCGGGTGCGCGCCGCCTGCGTCGCTTCTTCTGCCTCCACACAGTGCTCCTGCTGACTCTTCAGAACCAGATCGGAAATGCGAAGCATCTGGATGGTGTCCAGTTCCGCGCCGGCCTGATGGAGCTCAGGTGCTGCCGGATCGCCGTCGGACAGGAGGGAGGTGAAGGTTCTGACGGCCGAGCTCATCTCCCCCTGGACGGCGGTGATGGAACGCTTCGCATCCCGGGACATCTCCGCCAGTTGATCCTGCACTTGCTGGTAGATGGCGGTGCCGAAGACGTCCCGCAGCACCGCGGCGCGCTCATCCGGCTTGGCACGCAGGAACGTGGAGAACCTGCCCTGGGGCAGGACCACCGTCTGCATGAACTGGTCCCGGGTCAGACCCAGGATCTGTTGCATCTCGGCGCCCACCTCCTGGGCGCTGCCTGCCACGGCTTCCCCGACGGAGTCGTCGACGCTGGACAGGCGCCACAGCTTGGCCGTGGCGTTCTGCGACGTGAAGCCCTCGCCGCGTTTCTTCGGGCGATCCCAGGGTGGAGTGCGCCTGGTCCTGTAAATCCCGGCGTTCGTGGAGAAGACCACTTCAATAACTGGATCGATCAATGGTGCGTGTGCGGAGGGGAGCCGACTGTCGAGGGCCTTCCCGAGGGTGCCGTACAGACCGTAGGTGATGGCGTCGATGAGCGTGGACTTCCCGGCGCCCGTGGGTCCTTCCAGGAGGAACAATCCCCCCGCGGACAGTTCCTCGAAATTGACGTCGTGGCGCCCGGGGAACGGGCCGATGGCTTCGATGTGGAGGTTGTGAATGCGCATCAGGTGCTGCGCTCCCCCGCAAGTGCCGCCTCATAGGCGCGGCGCAGGACGTTGACCTCCACGTCGGAGGGTGCGCCACCGCTGACATCAGCAATGAACTCAACGCTCACCTCCAGCGGGTCCTGGGAGGCGGTGATGGGGCGCAGGTGGCCGGAGCCGTTCCTCTCGATGGGGCGGTGCTGGACGATCAACGCATGCGGGAAGCGTCGCTTGACTCGCGAGTGGAGCTGAATGGGCCGGACGGTGTCGGTCACAAAAACCCGCACCCAGTCCTGCGATTGCTCATCGAACTCACGGGACAGCAACTCCTCCATGCTTCCCGTGGCCTCCGACAGGCGGCGCGGTTGCGGCGTGGCGACGAGTTGAACATCCCTGACGCCCTCGCCGTCGAGGCTGACGAGTGCGCTGGACTTGCTGTGGTGCATTTCGGAGAAGGAGAAGGCGAGCGGAGATCCCGCGTACCGGGCCACCGGCCCACGTGAGTCCGGATCCAGGGCAGGGCCAATGCGCTGTGGTCCGTGCAGATGGCCCAGCGCCAGGTAATCGAGACCGCCGAGAACTCCGAGCGGCACGGAATCGACACCACCCACCCGGATGTCGCGCTCGGATTCCGAGGCCTCGCCGCCCACGACGAAGGCATGGGCCATGAGGACCGCCGGAAGCCGTGGGCCAGTGGCGCGACGGGCGTTGAGGTCCCCGTGGATGCGAATCATCGCCGCGTTGGCGACGGCCTCGTGCGACCTGGCCGGGATGAGGGGTTCACCGTCGGGGCCCAGCCCGGGGCCAGCAAGGCGGTGCCGGACCATGTCCGGGTCCAGGTAGGGCAGGGCGTAGACCAACGCTGAACTCTCGCCGTCGAGACTGGGGAGTTCCACCGGTGTGGCGACGTTCTCCACCCGGGCGCGCACCACAAGTCGGTCGCGCAGCAGCGGTGCCGCAAAGCCGAGCCGCGTGGCGGAATCATGGTTTCCGGGAGTGATGATGACCCGGGTGTGTTCGGTGAGGCGCACGAGCGTGTCGTTCAGAAGTTCGACGGCGGCAACAGGCGAGATGGCCCGGTCATAGACATCGCCCGCGACCATCACGGCGTCCACCTGTTGGGTGCGGACCACGTCCACGAGGTGGTCGAGGAACGCCGCTTGGTGCTCGATGAGATCGATTCCGTGCAGGGTGCGGCCCAGATGCCAGTCTGAGGTGTGAAGAAGCCGCATGCATTCAAGGTATCCGGCGTCACTGACAGGAAAGCTCAGGGGTGGCGGCGCGTCCTGGGACTGGAGAGACATGGTGGTGCCCGCCCACGGATCATGGTGGCAGAAGGCCTGGTGCCGCGGGCGCCGACGACCCACCTCCTGCCGAGCGGCGAGGTCCAGACCAGTTCACTCAGCCCTTCGGATCGAACCTTATAGACGCCGAGAGTCTTGGCTCGGTTGATCAGACGGCCGAGCGGAGCCAACCCGTGCACGTTTGTTTGTCCGGGTTCCCAGAGACGACCGAGCTTGTCGGCCACGATGTGGTCAAGATCGAGGGGTTCAGAGGTGGTGGAGGTGTGGGGGAACATCTCGTAGGCGGATGCCCTGCGCACCGCCTTCCTCAGATGTTCCGGGATCTCGAAGGCATCCACTGGAGCGATCCGTTTGTCGTCCACAACAGACCCTGTGGCAAGGGCCAACTATTTGCCCCGCGCGCTGTGGCGGTAGAAGACTCTCGGCACCGGGAACATCGCGACCGGTGCGGACCATCAGGACGAGGACTCACATGCGCAGCGCTGGTACACGGTGGTCACGCGGAACGACGTGGGGTCTCGGTGCCCTCATCGCGGTTGCGATCATCGGTGCCGGAAGCGCGGGACCGTGGGCCGGGCTGGGCTTCGCCGCGCTGTTGACGATCCTCACCGGGATCTATCACGTGGTGCTGGGACGTTCCTGGGCCAACCCATTCCTCCCCAGAGGACGACGAGGTGGGGCAGTTCTGCTCCTCGGTGGTCTCGTGGTGCTCTTCGTTGCGGCCGCTGCCTCCCCTGATGCGCAGCCGCCGATCCCCGCGCGTCCCTCACCATCTTCTGACGCACCTGCAGCGCCGACGACACCACCAGCACCCAGCCCGACAACAGTTGCTCCCAACCCAACCCCAACGCCCACCGCGGCTCCCCCGTCAACCACCCTCCCCGCAACCCCGGATCCCGATCTCGCACTCTCGGTCCTGGAGACCCTGCCCATCAAGGGACGGGCGCCGAAAACCGGCTACGACCGGGCACTCTTCGGCCAGACATGGGCCGACGTCGACCGCAACGGGTGCGACACCCGCAACGACATCCTCGCCCGCGACCTCAGCGGGAGAACCACCCAACCCAGTACCCGCGACTGTGTCGTCCTCACCGGAGCCCTCATTGACCCCTACACCGGCACCGCCATCGATTTCGTCCGCGGTCAGGACACCTCCACAGAGGTCCAGATCGACCACGTCGTGGCACTCTCGGACGCCTGGCAGAAAGGCGCGCAGCAACTCGACATCGACACCCGAACCCTCTTTGCAAACGACCCGCTCAACCTTCTGGCCGTTCAGGGCAGCGCCAATTTGCAGAAGAGCGACGGTGACGCCGCCACCTGGCTCCCCTCGAACAAGGCCTTCCGCTGCGACTACGTGGCCCGACAGGTGGCTGTGAAGGCCCGCTACTCGCTGTGGGTGACACAAGCCGAACATGACGGCATCCTGCGGGTGCTCTCTGAGTGTCCCGGCAAGAAGATCCCGGTCACATCCGACACGGTCTCTCCACCGGGTACTCCCCCCGCTTCTTCGGTGGAGCCCTCCACCCCCGTCGCGGAGACGGAGCCCACACACGACGTCCATTACGAGAACTGCACCGCAGCACGGGAGGCCGGCGCAGCACCTCTGTTGCGCGGCGAGCCCGGCTACCGCAGTGGCATGGACGGCGATGACGACGGTGTGGCCTGTGAATGACGAGCTCCCACTGAGCCCGATGGGGCCCAGAACCACGGACTCATGGAGACTATGGGAATGAAGCAGACATCAACCGAAGTCTGGACATTGATCCATGCCGAGCGCGCAAAACTGGCCAGGGATCTCAAGTCCCTCGACGAGGCGCAATGGAACGCCCAGTCCCTGTGCGGTGCATGGACGGTTCGGGACGTCGTCGCGCATCTCAGCGCAGCCGCCAGCGTGGGGCCATTGCGGTGGTTCGGCAGCGTGTTGGGTGCCCGCTTCAACTTCGCGACGCACAACCAGCGACGCCTCGCCGAACATCTGGGTGCCAACCCCGCGGATACTCTGGCGGAGTTCGTCCGCGTCACTTTCAGCACTACTGCCCCACTCGGACTTCCAGCAGCATGGCTGGGTGAGGTCATCGTCCACTCGGCCGATATCCGTCGCCCTCTGGGCATCGCCAGCACCCCTGCGAAGAAGGCCGTGGTGGAGGTGGCGAGGTTCTATGCCAGCCGGGACTTCGCTGTGCCAAGCCAGAAAGCCATCGACGGTCTGCGGTTGGAGGCCATCGACGGATCATTCTCCGTCGGGGACGGGCTGCTGGTGCGCGGCACGCCGCTCGCCCTGACGATGGCCATGGCCGGCCGGGCGGCCTTTTGTGATGACCTCATTGGCCCCGGCGTTCCCACCATCCGCCGCCGCTGCTCGACGAGATGAAAGGCCTTGTCCCGGCCGTCAGCTCTTGAGGGCCCTCTGAACGAGCGCAACTGCTTCGGCCTCGTCCAGGCCCAGCGCGCGCACAGTGTCGGCGTAGGTTCGCGCGGCTGCCTTGGCTGCATTGTTGGCGTCATCGTCGGCAACGAACGTGCCTGCTCGTCCCCGACCCTCCAGAATTCCTTCGCCTTCCAGTTCCCGATAGGCACGGGCAACCGTGTTGGGCGCAATTCCCAGGCTTTCCGCGAGACTTCTGACCGGAGGCAGTCGATCCCCGGCTATGAGTTCCCGAGCGGCAACCCGCGCGGCGATCTGCTCCCGTAGCTGTTCAAACGGAGGTGTCTGGGAGCCAGTGTGGAGTGAAAACATCAGGCACCCGTCCCTTGTTCGCCGCGCATCGCATCTCTTTTCGATGTGTGTTGCTCCAAGAATCAGTCTCAGGCGCTCCGGCTGTCAATTGACGACCGCGATCTTCCACCCCGCCGCATCTGCCTCACAGCACCGGGCGTAACATCATGGCCAACGGGCGGCAACGACGCCGTCGGTGGATCACATAGGAGTGGTGCACGATGGGTGTGACTTCGCGGACAAATCAGCGAATGACAGGTGCTCGGCGGCCGCGTTGGCCCATGGTGGCGGTAGCGCTGGGGGGTGCAATCGCGCTGACCTCCTGTGCCACGACGACCCAGTCCCCCGGCAACGAGGTCCACGGCGAGGCCAACCTCCAGCTTCCCGACCTCGGCTCCGTCGAATTCTTCGGCCTCCCCGGCGACGTGCTCCTCGGCCTCGGCCTTATAGTGTGTGCGCTGGGCATGGCGTTCGGAATCATGACCTACCGCCAGCTCAACAGCATGCCCGTGCACCAGTCGATGCGTGAGATCTCCGAGCTGATCTACGCCACGTGCAAGACCTACCTCAAGCAGCAGGGCAAGTTCCTGCTTGTGCTGTGGGCGTTCATTGCGGCCATCATCGTGCTCTACTACCTGTTCCTCGAACAGGTCGGCATCGGCCGCACCGCCATCGTGGTCCTCTTCTCCCTCGTCGGAATGGGTGGATCATTCATCGTCGCCTGGTACGGCATCCGTATCAACACATTCGCGAACTCCCGCCTTTCGCATGCCGCCATGGCGGGCAAACCGTACGCCTGCCACGACATTCCGCTGCGCGCAGGTATGAGCATCGGCATGGTCCTGATCTCCGTGGAGCTCGCCCTGATGCTCATCATCATGGTGTTTCTACCCGGTGAAATCGCCGGAGCCTGCTTCATCGGATTCGCCATTGGTGAGTCGCTTGGCGCATCCGCATTGCGCATCGCAGGTGGCATCTTCACCAAGATCGCAGACATCGGTGCCGACCTCATGAAGATCACGTTCGGCATCAAGGAGGACGACGCACGCAACCCCGGCGTCATCGCCGACTGCACCGGTGACAACGCAGGCGACTCCGTTGGCCCCTCCGCAGACGGTTTCGAGACCTACGGCGTCACCGGCGTCGCGCTCATCACCTTCATTCTGCTGGGCGTCGAGGACATCACCGTTCAGGTGCAGCTGCTGGTGTGGCTGTTCGTCATCCGCGCCGTCATGCTGGTGGCCTCCGGCATCTCCTACTACATCAACAGTGCGATTGCCAAGGCAAAATATGCCGACGCTGCGGAGATGGATTTCGAGGATCCGCTGACCTCCCTGGTGTGGATCACGTCAGTGGTCTGCATCATCACGACCTTCCTGACCTCGATCCTGCTGATCGGTGATCTTGGGGACGGCTTGTGGTGGAAGCTGTCACTCATCGTCAGTTGCGGGACGCTCGCCGGCGCCCTGATTCCGGAACTGGTGAAGGTCTTCACGTCGACCAATTCCAAGCACACCCGTGAAGTGGTGGTGTCCTCCAACAAGGGCGGCGCTTCTCTGGGCATTCTCTCCGGGCTCGTGAGCGGCAACTTCTCCGCCTACTGGATCGGTATGGCGATCACCGGCCTCATGTCCATCGCGTACTGGATCTCAACAATGGGGCTGGGCGAGATTATGATCGCACCCGCCGTGTTTGCGTTTGGTCTTGTGGCGTTCGGGTTCCTCGGTATGGGACCCGTGACCATTGCCGTCGACTCCTACGGTCCGGTGACTGACAATGCGCAGTCCGTCTTCGAACTCTCCACCATTGAGGACATTCCGGGCATCGACGAGGAGCTGGAGCGCGAGTTCGGCATCCGTCCCGATTTTCCCCGGGCGAAGTACCTGCTGGAAGCCAACGACGGCGCCGGAAACACTTTCAAGGCAACGGCAAAGCCCGTCCTCATCGGTACCGCAGTAGTGGGTGCCACAACGATGATTTTCTCGATCATGATCAGTCTGACGAACAGGCTGACCGAGAACGTCGAGAACCTGTCGCTGCTGCACGCTCCCTTCCTCCTGGGGCTGCTACTCGGTGGCGCCGTCATCTACTGGTTCACGGGAGCTTCCATCCAGGCTGTCACCACTGGCGCGTACCGGGCGGTGGAGTACATCGGAGCAAACATCAAACTCGATGGCAACTCTCGCGCCAGCGACGAGGACTCCAACAAAGTGGTGGAGATCTGCACCCAGTACGCACAAAAGGGCATGCTCAACATCTTCCTGGGCATCTTCTTCGCGACGTTGGCCTTCGCCTTCATCGAGCCGTTCCTGTTCATCGGCTACCTGATTTCCATGGCCCTGTTCGGCCTTTACCAGGCCATTTTCATGGCGAACGCGGGTGGCGCGTGGGACAACGCGAAGAAGCTCGTGGAGGTGGACCTCAACGCCAAGGGCACCGCCCTGCACGAGGCCACCATCGTTGGAGACACCGTCGGAGACCCTTACAAGGACACCTCCAGCGTCGCGCTGAACCCCGTCATCAAGTTCACGACACTTTTTGGTCTGCTGGCCGTTGCACTTGCTGTTGAGCTGACGGAACAGAGTGGACGAGGCCTCACGGGCGGGCTCGCCGTGGTGTTCTTCCTGGTCTCGGCATACTTCGTCCACCGTTCGTTCTACGGAATGCGGATCAACGAAGAGATCGAGGACATCGTGATCGATCGTGGGGTGGAAGTGGGTACACCTGAGCGGTGAGTGAGGACGTGCTCTCTTCTCCAGAGCACGCATCGACGAAAAACTGCCGTCAGATTCAGGATGGGGCCGCCATGGACATCCCTTACCCATCTGGCGGTAGTTTTTCGCCACTTTGGGGGCTGACATGCCTCTCGCAGCCCTGCGGGTGATACGACTCCTCATGCTCCCGCGCGCTGAAAGGTAGCGTGACCCATGCAACCACACCTCGGATGAAAGGTTCTTCCTTCATGAGCACTCCACACAATCCAGGCGATTCCGGCAATCAGCAGTCGCCCAACCAGCCTTGGGAACAACAATCCACCAGCCAACCCGAGGGACAGCCCTGGGGACAGCCCTCCGCCAGCCAGCCCGACGCGCAGACCTGGGGACAATCCGCTGACCCCCAAGCCGCACAGCAGTGGGGCGGACAGCAGGCGGATCCCTACGCCGGTCAGTACGCAGGTCAGCAGGCGGACCCCAACGCCGGCCAGTACGCAGGTCAGCAGGCAGACCCCAACGCCGGCCAGTACGCAGGTCAGCAGGCAGACCCCAACGCCGGCCAGT
>JBQCZU010000050.1:0-2707 GCA_052089385.1 Arachnia sp. | reverse complement strand
GACCCCAACGCCGGCCAGTACGCAGGTCAGCAGGCAGACCCCAACGCCGGCCAGTACGCAGGTCAGCAGGCAGACCCCTACGCCGGCCAGTACGCTCAGCAACAATGGAGCGCACAGCCCCAAGGTCCGGGAATCCTGGCAAACGACGGCAAGAGCTTCATCAGCTCTCTCTTTGATTTCAGCTTCACGTCCTTCGTGACGCCCAAGATCATCAAGATTGTCTACGTCATCGTGACGGCCTTCATTGGTTTGAGCATCGTGTTCGGTCTCATCAGCGCTCTGGTCACCGGCGAGGCTTTGATCATCATCTTCGCTCTGATCCTTCTGCCCGTCATCGGGATCATCTATCTCGCGATTATCCGCATGTCGCTGGAGCTCTACTACGCCGTGATCCGCCTTTCAGAAGACGTTCACGAGCGCCTACCCCGTCAGTGATACTTCACGCAACGGCATCCTCACAGGGGCGCCCATCCACCCACGGATGGGCGCCTCTGTGACGTTGGTCCCGATTCAGGCCGGAGCCGTCCACGACGAGCACGATAGGTTGGAGTGCGTGAGCATCACCGTCAAACCCATCGCAGCGCAGGACCATCTCGCCTTCATCGCGATGCGCGGTTCAGCGAGTTTCCTACAAATCCCGGCGTGGGCAACGGTCAAGAAGGAGTGGCGCGGGGAGTCCCTGGGATTCTTCGACGACGACACACTGATTGGCGTCGGTCTCGTGCTTTATCGCAAACTCCCCAAGTTGAAGCGCTACCTGGCATACCTACCCGAGGGCCCTGTTCTGGACTGGGAACGCCCGGACGTGGCCGAACAACTTGAAGCATTGGTGACGTATGCGAAAAAGGCCAGAGCATTTGCCGTCCGCATCGGCCCCGCGATCGTGCATCGTCGCTGGTCCGCCGACACCATCAAGGCCGCCGTTGCAGATGATGCCATCACACGGCTTTCGCAAAGTCCCCCGGACGCGACATCGCTGACGTCCACCCGCGTTCTGCGGCAACTGCAGCACCTCGGGTGGCAGACCAACGATGACGGCGAGGGCTTCGCGGCCGGCCAGCCCATGTTCAACTTCCAGTTGCCCCTGCTCCACGATGACGGCTCGGCCAAATCCGAGGCAGAAGTCCTCGCCGGCATGAATCAACTGTGGCGACGCAACATCAAGAAGGCGGACAAGGCTGGCGTTCACGTGCGCACCGGTGACCGTTCGGATCTGGCCCGGTTCCACGAAATCTATCTGGAGACGGCCCAGCGCGACGGCTTCACCGGGCGGGCGTGCACCTACTTCGAATCAATGTGGGACGCCCTCAACGCCGAGGAGGACGGCCGGATGCAGGTCTACCTCGCCGAGCATGACGGCGACCTCGTGGCGGCGACGACGATGATTCGCGTGGGCACGCACGCCTGGTACTCCTACGGCGCCTCCACCACCGCCAAGCGCGAGGTGCGCGGTTCAAACGCCATCCAGTGGCGGATGATCCGCGACGCCATCGCGGCCGGGTGTTTCGTCTATGACCTTCGCGGTATCACCGAAGGCGTCGGCAAGGATGACCCTGAGATCGGGCTGATCCAGTTCAAGGTGGGCACCGGTGGAGAAGCCGTGGCACACCTCGGCGAGTGGGACAAAGCCATCAACAAGGTTCTGCATCTGGCCTTCCTGACCTATATGAAGCGACGCTGACATGACTCTCCGGCTTACTGTCTCCCTCAACCAATGGCGCTCCCACCAGCGCGCTCTGCTCGCGGACGTGCCCGGCGCCGTCCCGGTCGTCAAGGGCAATGGCTACGGATTCGGACTGGACCTCCTGAGCAAGGAGGCGTCCAATTTGAGAACTGACGCAATCGCCGTTGGTATTGCCCAGGAGGTGCCAACCGTCCGCGCCGCTGGCTGGCTGCGCGACGTCGTTGTGCTGAACCCGTGGCGTCCCGGAGACCTCGCAGCCATGGACCTCTTGGCAGACCCCCGCGTCATCACAATGGTCTCCCGTGCCCAGGACCTGGAGCGCATCAAGCAATCCCACCCCAGAGCCCGCGTTCAGCTCGAAATGCGCACATCGATGCGCCGTCACGGAGTCGTGGCCGAGGATCTCCCTCTGGATCTGGGCAGCCTGCAATTCGAGGGCTGGTCCATCCATCTGCCCTCCCCCGGTTCACTCCAGGAGGCAACGGAACTGGCGGGCAGAGCCTTGGGCTGCAAGAGGGGTTCCATCTGGATATCCCACCTGTCCGTGGCCGACTACCGGAAGTTTCGCACGAACGTGGGTGTCCAGACCCGCATGCGCATCGGTACCCGTCTGTGGCTGGGGGAACCCTCCGCTCTCGCGACGACCGCCAGCATCCTGGACATTCACCAGATTCGACGGGGTGAGCGCCTCGGATATCACCAGTCCAGTGCCCCCAGGGACGGCTTCATCGTCATTGCCAGTGGCGGAACGGCTCACGGCATAGCACTGGCCGCCCCCGTGCCGCAGCGCACACTGCGGCAGCGGGGAGTCACAATTGCAGAGGGCGTGCTGGAAGCGACGGGCAAGACGCTGTCACCGTTCAGCATCGACGGCAGGAAGCGTCCGTTCGCTGAACCTCCCCACATGCACAGCTCCATGCTGTGGATCGCCGGCAGCAGGCCAGCGGTGGAAGTGGGCCAGGAGATCCCCGTCACGTGCCGCATGACCACCACGACATTCGACGAGGTCACACTCGTATAGAC
>JBQCZU010000049.1:0-14394 GCA_052089385.1 Arachnia sp. | reverse complement strand
CTATTCTCGGACCCAACAAATCAAACCGGTGTTGCAGACACCACCTGAATCCGCCACCCATGGGTTGCAAGACGCGTGTCACCTCCCACGGCACCGTTGGGACGCGGCCTGATCTCAAACTGTGGCTAAAAGCCTCCTCTCTTTGACCGCTGTCTGCGATCGAAGTCGACTGCCAGCCTGCTGTGGAGGGGCGCCGCTACTACTCCTCAGGAACGCTAGTTTGAACGGTATTCTGAATAAGCGTGCGTTTGTTCAAAGTAGGTTGCGTCTCGACATCGACGGCGACAGGGTCCTGTTTCCTTCCTGGTGGCTGAATGTCTGACGCACAACCCTCCCGGTGTGCGGGTCCTCGGTGCCGGCTTCGTCTGGGCCTCGCGGTAGGGTGGGGCCTCTTGTCGCTTGTTGTGAAGGGAAGCCCTGAGTGTCGGATACGTTCGCCCATTTGCACTGCCATACCGAGTTTTCGATGCTGGACGGTGCCGCCCGGGTCAAGGACCTTTTTGAGGGCGCTGAGCGCATGGGAATGCCGGCAATCGCCATGACTGACCATGGCAATCTCTTCGGTGCCTACGAGTTCTACAAGGCGTCGAAGAACTACAACGTCAAGCCCATCATCGGGCTCGAGGCGTACCTGACGCCCCGTACACACCGCTCAGAGCGCAAGCGGGTGCAGTTCGGTGACGGCACGGGCGACGACGTCTCGGCACGCGGCGCCTACACACACATGACCCTGCTGGCGTCCAATCCCGGTGGCATGCACAACCTGTTCAGGCTGAGTTCCCGCAGCTCCCTGGAGGGCTTCTTCTACAAGCCGCGCGCAGACCGGGAGATCCTGAACCAGTACGCCAAGGGCCTCATTGGGTTCACGGGCTGCCCCTCCGGCGAGGTGCAGACGTTCTTGAGGCTGGGACAGTACGACAACGCGGTGGCGGCCGCGGCAGAGTTCCGCGACATCTTCGGCGTCGGCAACTACTACGTCGAGCTCATGGACCACAACCTCGGACTGGAGCAGCGCATCAGGGGAGACCTTCTGCGGCTCGCGAAGGACCTCAGCCTGCCGCTGGTGGCCACCAATGACCTGCATTACGTGCACGCTGAGGATGCGGACGCGCACGACACGCTGCTCTGCGTCTCCTCCGGTTCGCGCAAGGCGCAGGTGGACCGGTTCAAGTTCAGCGGCAGCGGATACCACCTCAAATCACCCGCGGAGATGCGGGCGCTGTTCTCGGAACTTCCGGAGGCGTGTGACAACACGCTGGAGATCGCCGAGCGCTGCGAGACGAGCTTCGATGAGGGCATGGGCACCTTCATGCCCGTCTTCGACTGCCCGGAGGGGGAGAACGAGGACACCTGGTTCCACAAGGAAGTGGAGCGTGGCCTGGAGCGTCGCTACCCCGGCGGGATCTCGCGCGAGGTGAGAGAGCGCGCCGAGTTCGAGACCGGAATCATCGCCTCCATGGGTTTCACGGGCTACTTCCTCGTGGTGGCGGACTTCATCACCTGGGCCAAGGAAAACGGTATCCGCGTGGGTCCCGGCCGCGGATCGGGCGCCGGATCGATGTGCGCCTACGCCCTGCGGATCACAGACCTGGATCCGCTTGCCCACGGCCTGCTCTTCGAGCGGTTCCTGAACCCCGAGCGTGTCTCCATGCCGGACTTCGACATCGACTTCGACGATCGTCGACGTGCCGAAGTGATCGCCTACGTCTCGGACAAGTACGGCAACGACAAGGTTGCCCAGATCATCACCTACGGCAGCATCAAGGCCAAAGCGGCGGTCAAGGACGCCTCACGCGTGCTGGACATGCCCTTCGCCGTCGGCGAAAAGATCACCAAGGCAATGCCCGCCGACGTCATGGGCAAGGGCATCACTTTGCCGCAGCTCTTCGACGAGACAAACAAGCGCTACTCCGAAGGCGCCGAGGTCCGCGAGATGTACAACGCGGAAGCTGACGTTCGCACGGTGGTGGACACCGCGATGGGCATCGAGGGGTTGAAGCGGCAGTGGGGCGTCCACGCCGCTGGTGTCATCATGAGTTCCACCCCGCTGCTGGACATCATTCCCATCATGAAGCGTGAGTCCGACGGCGCCATCATCACCCAGTTCGACTACCCCGGCTGTGAAGCGCTCGGTCTCATCAAGATGGACTTTCTGGGTTTGCGCAACCTGACGGTCATCGACGATGCGGTCAAGAGCATCAAGAGCAACCGGGACATCGAGGTGGATCTCGACAACCTGCCCCTGGATGACCAGCCCACCTACGATCTGTTGGCGCGAGGCGACACCCTCGGCGTGTTCCAGCTCGACGGTGGCCCCATGCGGGCACTGCTGCGCTCCATGCAGCCCGACTGCTTCGAGGACATCTCCGCCGTTGGTGCCCTGTACCGCCCGGGGCCCATGGGCGCCGACTCCCACAACAAATATGCGCGACGCAAGACGGGACGCGAGGTGGTGGAGCCGATCCATCCAGACCTCGCCGAAGCACTCGAGCCCATCCTCGGAGAGACCTACGGCCTGATCGTCTACCAGGAGCAGGTGATGGCCATCGCGCAGCAGCTCGCCGGCTACACCCTGGGCGCCGCCGACGAACTGCGACGGGCGATGGGAAAGAAGAAGGTCGAGGTGCTGAATCAGCAGTTCGCCGTCTTCGCGGCCGGGATGGCCGAGCGGGGCTTCAGCGCCGCCTCGGTCAAGACGTTGTGGGACGTGCTCATCCCGTTTGCTGATTACGCCTTCAACAAGGCACATTCGGCCGCCTACGGGCTCGTGTCGTACTGGACGGCCTACCTGAAGGCCAACTTCCCGACCGAGTACATGGCTGCGCTTCTGCAATCCGTGCGTGACGACAAGGAGAAGTCCGCCGGCTATTTGGCGGAGTGCCGTCACATGGGTATCCAGGTTCTTCCCCCCGACATCAACTCCTCAGAGTTGGCGTTCACCCCGGTGGGATCCAACATTCGCTTCGGCCTGGGGGCGGTGCGCAATGTGGGGGACAAGGTGGTCACCGCGTGGACGAGTGAGCGCGCCACCCAGTCGAGGGCCACCGATTTCCACGACTTCCTGGACAAGGCACCGTTGTTGATCTGCAACAAGCGCGTGATCGAATCGCTGGTCAAAGCAGGCGCCTTCGACGAGATGGGTCACACCCGTCGCGGTCTGTTGACCATCCATGAGGGAGCCGTCGACGGCATCATCGACGTCAAGAAGAATGCGGAGAACGGTCAGGACGACCTGTTCGGGGCCGGCTTCGGTGGTGATGGTGCGGACGAGGGCATGGAGCGTGCCGTTGTGCCTGCGGTGGACGAGTGGGACAGGCGAACCAAGCTGGCTTTCGAGCGCGAGATGTTGGGACTCTACGTCTCGGACCACCCCCTCAACGGCCTGGAACACGTTTTGGCGGCCAACGGCAACCACTCGGTGTCGGCCGTCGCTGCCCTGGACGGGTACCGCGGGGAGACCACCGTGTGTGGCCTCATCACCTCCGTCAACCGGCGCGTCAACAAGAAGGGCGCCTTCTACGCCAACATCGTGCTGGAAGATCTCGCGGCCTCCATCGAAGTGACAATCTTCCCCCGTGTCTACGACGCGGTGGCGATGCACCTGGCGCCGGACACCATCGTGGCCGTGCGCGGTGTGGTGGAGGGCGGCGATGACCGGGCTCGGATGCGGGCCGTGGACCTCGTCGCGCCCCACGTCAATCTCGATGGCGAAGCGCCGCCGGTGGTGCTCACACTGCCGGCCGTTCGGTGCACGCCGGGGATCGTCGCAAACATCAAGGCCATCCTCACGGGCTACCCCGGCTCCGCCGAAGTTCACCTCCAACTGCGCAACGGGCAGCGGATCACCACCTTCAAACTGGGTGACGGCTTCAAAGTGTCACCCACGTCGCCACTGTTCGCTGATCTCAAGGCAGTCCTGGGTCCCTCTGCTGTGGGCGTCGGAAAGTCTGGTGCCCATGTCTGACCCCACTTCTTTGTTATGGAGACAGGGGATCTCCAGCATTCGCTGGCGGGCTGCAGTCTTCCTACTGTTCTGTGTGGGCGCCGGGGTGTCGTCCGGCATCATCTGGGCCAACGGTGCAACAAGGCCCGTCTACTCACTCACCGACAATCTCGAGGCGTCGATGGGGGAAAGGCAGTTGGCAGAGATCTTTGCAGCTGACGCGTTCTTCAGCATCCTGTTGGCCGGAGTCGGGCTGCTCATTGGTATCGCGTGCTGGATGTTGTTCCATCGCGACGGATGGTGGGTGTGCCTGCTCGCGGTCCTCGGGGCCGGTATCACCAGCATCTCCGCGTGGCAGGTGGGCCTGCTGGTCTCGCCACGAGATTTCGAGGAACGACTTGCGCGGGCGGTGGGGGGTGAACTGGTGCCTCTCGATCTGACGCTGCATGCACTCGTGGCACTGCTCGTGGCACCGTTTGCCGCCATCACTCCAGTCATGCTCCTTGCAGCATTCGCGCCTGAAGGGCGCGAAGCCGCCCCCGCAGCGGAATTGGAGACACACCCCGACATCAACCCCTGAGGGGGTTGACGGATCGTGCCCGACCCCGTCTGATGGAGCCATGGGTTCACTGTCACTGCAGACCGCTGATTCATCCGCCACCTCCCTCCATATCGAGAAGACCCGGCGGTTCGCCGCGCACAACTATGACCCGCTGCCCGTGGTCCTGTCCTCAGGGAAGGGGGCATGGGTGGTGGATGTGGAAGGTCGTCGCTATCTCGACTGCCTTGCCGGGTACTCCGCTCTGAACTTTGGGCACGCCCATCCACGGTTGGTTGCTCGGGCCACCGAGCAGTTGCAGCGGCTCACGTTGACCAGTCGTGCCTTTCACAACGACCAACTCGGCGGCTTTGCAGAGGCATTGACCGGGTTGACCGGCAAGGACATGATGCTGCCGATGAACTCGGGCGCTGAGGCCGTGGAAACTGCCCTCAAGGTGAGCCGGAAGTGGGGCTACGAAGTCAAGGGAGTCGCGCCCGGGCGGGCCACGATCATCACCATGACCGGGAATTTCCACGGCCGCACCACTACCATCGTCAGTTTCTCCGACGACGAGACCGCCTCTGCCGGCTATGCCCCTTTCACCCCGGGTTTTCGCACGGTCCCCTACGGAGACCTCGACGCCGTACAAGCAGCCATCGACGACTCCGTCGTGGCTGTCCTGTTCGAACCGGTTCAGGGAGAGGGGGGTGTTGTGCTGCCGCCCGAGGGATTCCTGCGAGGGCTGCGGGAGCTGTGCACGAGACACAACGTCCTCATGGTGGCGGATGAGATCCAATCAGGGCTGGCACGCACCGGCACCACGTTTGCCTGCGACCACGAGTCCGTGGTGCCTGACATTTATGTGCTGGGCAAGGCATTGGGCGGCGGGTTGTACCCCGCCTCTGCCATTGCAGCGAACCGCTACATCCTCGATGTCATCACTCCCGGCTCACATGGCTCCACCTTCGGCGGCAATCCACTGGCATCGGCCATTGGGACCGAAGTGGTGCACATGCTCTCGGAGGGATCGTTCCAGGAACGCTCGGCAGCCATGGGCGAGCGACTCAGGGCTGGTTTTTCGCCCCTGGTGGGCAACGGCGTTTCGGCGCTGCGGGTGCGTGGTGCCTGGGTTGGACTGGACATCGATCCGCAGCTGATGACGGGGCGCCAGCTCTGCCTGTCTCTCATGTCCGAGGGCGTGCTGGCGAAGGAGACCCACGGCTCCACTATTCGCCTCGCCCCGCCGCTGGTGGCCAGCGACGAGGACGTGGATCTGCTCATCGAGGCCATCCACAGGAGATTGGGCGACGACGCCGAGACTCTCGCTGGATAGGGGTGCGAGCCGTCCTCAGTCGGTGGCCACGTAGATGGTGGCAGTCGATTCCCCGCGGGTCAGGGCATTGGCAAACGTGATGACCCGTGCTCTTGCGGTGGCGAAAATGGCCTCCAGCGCGGCGATGAATTCATCGTCTGGTGGTTCATCGGACCACAGGGCGAAGACGCCGTCGGGGTGGAGGTGTTGCTGCATCTGCCACAGACCCTTGACGGTGTAGAAGGGCGCGTGGCTGGGGTGCAGTAGGAAGCGTGGTGTGTGGTCGATGTCCAGCAGGATTGCGTGGAAGAGCGTCGGGACGTCCGGGCCGAGCGTCGTCTCGCCGCGCATGAGGGCGAAGAAGTCCTCCTCCACCAGGGCAGTGCGTGGATCCGAGGTCAGTGCGGTTTCAGGGAGCAGACCCCGCTGGTGCCAATCGATGACCTCCCCGAGCCTGTCCACCACCGTGAGGGTCCGAACGCGCTCGTCCCCGAGAGCCTCCACTGCGGTGTAGCCGAGCCCGAGCCCGCCCACCAGGACATCAAGGTTGTCACCGGGGGTCACGGCAAGGCCCAGACGGGCCAGTTCGCGCTCCGCCACCGTGAACGCGCTGGACATGAGAAATTCTTCGCCGAGTTTGACCTCGTAGATCTCGCTCTGAAGCGTCAGATCAAAGCGACGTCGGAGCGTCAGCAGTCCCATGGCGGTCTCGGCAGCGTCGAGTTCTGCGAAACGTCGATTCATTCTGGCCGCCTTCTCCTGCCCGGTGCGGAGATTCCGGGACAGGCGTGAACCTAACATGTATCAGCAACAACCGGCTGTTCCGTGACCCGTCGCGCGAACAACTAGACTGCATCACTGTGTTGAGAACTGTGGATCTGAGGGAAATCACGTCGGACTACCGAAGCTGGCTGCCGCGTGCTGAATTCGACGTCGAGGCTGCACTGCAAGTGGTCCGGCCCATGTGCGCCGACGTCCATGCCCGCGGCGCTGAGGCGCTCACCGAGTACTCGCAACAGTTCGACGGCGTCGTGCCTAAATCCTTCCGCGTACCCGTTGTAGTCCTGAAGACGTGTGCCGACGAGCTGGATCCGCTGCTTGCCGAGGCGTTCATCGAAAGCATTCGTCGTCGTCGTCACGTGGCGGAGACCCTGGAACTCGACGGGGACCCCGAGCCCGCCATTCTTGCCGACGGCGCCCAGGTGGGGCTCCGCAACATCCCCGTGGACCGGGTGGGTCTCTACGTGCCCGGTGGGTTGGCGCCGCTGAGCTCCAGCGTCATCATGAACACCGTGCCGGCCCAGGTGGCCGGTGTGCGCCAGATCGCCGTCGCGTCACCCCCGCAGAAGGAATTCGGCGGGTGGCCGCACCCCAACATCCTGGCCCTGTGCCACATGCTCGGCGTCGAGGAGGTCTACGCAGTGGGTGGGGCTCAGGCGATCGCCATGTTCGCGTACGGCGTTGCCGATCTCTGCGAGCCCGTCTCGCTGGTCACCGGTCCCGGCAACATCTGGGTGGTGGCCGCCAAGCGTCAACTGCGCGGTGTGGTGGGCATCGATTCCGAAGCTGGCCCCACCGAAATCGCGATCATCGCTGATGGAACGGCAAATCCGGTGTACGTGGCTGCCGACATTATCTCCCAGGCAGAGCACGATCCGCTGGCAGCCTCCGTGCTGATCACGGACTCGCCCTCGCTCGCCGAGGAGGTCGTTCTCGAGGTGGAGAAGCAGTTGGCCACCACCAAGCACCACGAGCGCATCCGTGCCTCCCTGACCGGCCGCCAGAGCGCCATCGTATTGGTGCGGGATCTGGACCAGTGCGTCGCGGTTGCCGATGCCTACGGCGCCGAGCACCTGGAGATCCAGACCGCTGGGGCCCCGGCGGTGGCGGCCCGAATCAGCAACGCCGGAGCCATCTTCGTCGGCGACAACTCGCCCGTGAGTCTCGGCGACTACTCCGCCGGCTCCACCCACGTCCTCCCCACAGCCGGGTGCGCCTGCCACTCCAGTGGATTGAATGTGCGCAGCTTCATGCGAAGCGTCCACGTCATCAATTACACGCGCGACGCACTCCTGAAGATCGCCGATGGTGTGGAGCGCTTCGCTCTGGCCGAGGACCTGCCCGGACACGCCAACGCCATCACCGTCAGGCGTCCCGCATGATCTCGCTGGGCGATCTCCCGCTGCGGGCCGATCTTGTGGGCGCCGAACCCTACGGGGCGCCGCAGTTGGTGGTGCCCGTGGTGCTCAATGTGAACGAGAATCCCTATCCGCCCAGCGAGACCGTGCGTCGGGAGATGGCGGAGGCTGTCGTTGACGTGGCTGGAGGGTTGAATCGCTACCCCGAGCGGGAGGCGCTGGAACTTCGACGGGACTTGGCGGCCTACCTCGGACATGGGCTGACCCACGAATCCATCTGGGTGGCCAACGGCTCCAATGAGATCATGGCGCACCTGCTGACGGCCTTTGGTGGTCCGGGACGACGGGTGCTGGCCTTCACCCCGACGTATTCCATGTATCCGGAGTACGCGCGCAACACCTGCACCGGCTATGTCACCGTGCCCAGGAATCCGGATTTCACCCTCGATGCGGAGCTGATCTGCAAGGCCATCGAGGAGCATGAGCCCACCGTTGTCCTGATCGCGACGCCGAACAACCCGACCGGCACCGTCACGTCCACCGAGGTCATCGATGAGGTCTGCAGCCGCACCGATGCCATCGTGGTGGTGGATGAGGCCTATCAGGAGTTTGCTCGCACACCGTCTTCACTGGAACTGATGGCGAAGCATCCCCGGTTGGTGGTGAGCCGCACCATGAGCAAGGCGTTTGCGCTGGCCGGGGGCCGCGTCGGATACCTCGCGGCGCAGCCCGCCGTGGTGGACGCCTGCAGGATCGTGCGGTTGCCCTACCACCTGAGCGCCCAGACCCAGGGGATCGCCCGTGTGGCACTGCGACACAGCGACGAGTTGCTGTCGCGGGTGCGTCAGTTGGCTGCCGAATCGCGCACGTTCGAGGGCTGGCTCCGGGACCGCGGCTACGTCGTCGTGGACTCGGAGGCGAACTTCACGCTGTTTGGCCCCTTCGTGGATCGACACGACGTGTGGCAGCAGTTGTTGGACCGGGGTGTCCTGATCCGGGAGACTGGGCCCGATGGCTTCCTGCGTGCCTCCGCGGGGACGCCCGAGGAAATGGCGGCCCTCAGGGACGCCCTGGATGACATCTCACCCACCCTGCAAGGAGAGACGGCATGAGTCGCACTGCCACCGCCCAGCGCTCGACGAGCGAATCGACCATCACGGTTTCCGTCAATCTCGACGGCACCGGCACCTCCACCATCTCCACGGGCGTCGGCTTCTACGACCACATGCTCACCGCTTTGTCCAAGCACTCCCTGATTGACATGGACATCTCCGCGGAAGGTGACGTCCACATCGACGGCCACCACGTGGTGGAGGACACAGCCATTGTTCTCGGTCAGGCACTGGCCGAGGCGCTGGGGGACAAGGCGGGCATTCGACGCTACGCGGATGCAACCGTTCCCTTGGATGAGGCTCTGGCGCACTGCGTCGTCGACGTCGCGGGACGGCCCTACGCCGTGTGCACCGGAGAGCCGGATGGCCAGGTCTATGCCCTCATCGGCGGCTCGGGGGTTCCCTACGCCGGTTCGATGACGTACCACGTGGTGGAATCCCTGGCGCTCAACGCGGGCCTGTGCGTCCACCTGCGGTTGCTTGCCGGCCGCGATCCCCACCACATCGTCGAGGCACAGTTCAAGGCGTTGGCGCGTGCTCTTCGCGACGCCGTCGCGCTCGATCCGCGCCAGCAGGGGATCCCCAGCACCAAGGGTGCTCTCTGATGTCAGCGCCCCGGGTGGGGCTCCTGGACTACGGGTCTGGCAATCTGCACTCTGCCGCGCGCGCTCTGGCCCTGGCCGGAGCTGACGTGATGGTGAGTTCGAAGGCCGAAGAGCTGGAGCGGCTTGACCGCCTCGTGGTTCCCGGTGTCGGGGCGTTCTCGGCGTGCATGGCGGGCATCGAATCCGTGGGTGGAGGCACGCTCATCGCTGACTGGCTGGCTGCGCAGCGTCCGCTGCTCGGAATCTGCGTGGGTCACCAGATCATGTTTGACCGTGGCACCGAGCATGATGTGCCGACCACGGGCCTGGGTGTGCTTTCGGGAACCATCGAGGCTCTCCCGGCGCGGCGACTGCCACACATGGGGTGGAACGAAGTGGACCCTCCCGAAGGGTCCCGCCTGTTCCGGGGCCTCAAGGACGAGCGGTTCTACTTCGTGCACTCCTACGCCGCCCTGCAGTCGCCAGAAGGCGCCGAGGTCACGACGTCGCAGCATGAGGACATCACCTTTGTTGCGGCGGTGGAGATCGGCAGCCTCAGCACCACGCAGTTCCACCCTGAGAAGTCCGGGGCAGCGGGCGTCCAATTGTTGCGGAACTGGCTGGAAGGCTGACCCACCGGCTTCCGAATCGTCGGGATGGAGTCTTGTAGCTCCAGATGGAACATGCACGTGCGAGGGTCGCCGCACCGCGAGGTCGCCATTTCGGGGCGGCGCCGACCTGATGCAGACCTTTCTTGGTGCAGCCCCTGTGAGTTGGGAGTCGGACGAAGCGCGCACCCAGTGCCTCTTCACGCAGCACGCCGGTGATGCTGTCGTTGGTTTGAAAGGGCAGGGGAGCCACTGTAAAAGCGAACAGCCGAATCGGGTGCTTCTCCGCTAGTGTTCGTGAACGTGGATGCATTGCAGTTGTTGCCAGCCGTTGACGTGACCGACGGACGAGCCGTCCAGCTTGTCCAGGGAGTCGCCGGGACCCAGAAGGAATTTGGTGAGCCCCTCGCCGCTGCCCTGCGCTGGCAGGAGCAGGGCGCGGAGTGGATTCATCTCGTGGATCTCGATGCTGCCTTTGGCAGGGGATCGAATGCGCCGTTGCTGCGAGAGATCATTGGCCAGCTTGACGTCAAGGTGGAGCTCTCAGGTGGCATCCGCGATGATGCGTCGCTGGAACGCGCACTGGCCACCGGGTGTCGGCGCGTCAACATCGGAACGGCCGCCCTGGAGCAGCCGGAATGGTGCGCGCAGATCATCGCGGCCCATGGCGACAGAATCGCCATCGGCCTGGATGTGAGGGGCGAGAATCTCGCAGCCCGGGGATGGACGCAGGAGGGCGGGCCATGGCCGGAAACCCTCACGTTTCTTTCGGAAGCCGGCTGCGCTCGATTCGTGGTCACGGACGTGAACTCCGACGGCATGCTGACGGGCCCCAACACCAAGCTTCTTGAGGCGGTCTGCGCGCTGACGGATGCCCCGGTCATCGCCTCCGGCGGCATTGCCACTCTCCAGAATCTCAGGGATCTGCGGGCGCTGGTTCCCGCTGGAGTCGAAGGGGCCATCATCGGAACCGCGCTCTACACCGGAGCTTTCACGCTGCCGGAAGCACTCGAAGTGGCTGGAGGTGCGTCCCATGGCTAAGGCTCCCCGCAGCAGTTTCGGTGCATCGGATCACGCAGGCGTGCACACCCCGCCCTTGTTGACCGGACGCATCAAGGACCTTCTCGCCGGCCAGAAAATCGCAATGACCGGCGTGACGGGATTCATTGGCGAACAGATGCTGTGGAAGGTCCTCACCGAGTGTCCGGACGCCACGACTGCAGTCCTGGTGCGACCCAAGGGATCGGTCACTGCTCGCGAGCGTGTCGTCAGCCTTTTGAAGAAGAAAATTTTTGCCGACGTCGTCGCGGGCGCCGGATCGGTGGAGAGACTCATGGAGTCCCGTGTGCAGGTGGTGGAAGGCGACCTGCCGCAGGTGCCGGATCTGCCTCGCGATCTGGACATCCTCGTGCACTGCGCCGGGGACGTGTCCTTTGACCCGCCCATAGATCAGGCATTCATGACGAATGTGGTGGGCACCAAGGCTCTCCTGACCAAGCTCCGGGAAGCCTGCAGCGATGCCGATGGCAACCTTGTCAGGGTTCCCCACTACGTCCACATTTCGACGGCCTACACCGCTGGTCGCCGGAGGGGGCCGATCCCTGAAGCGGCGCATGTGCACAACGTGGACTACGAGGTGGAGGCCACAGCAGCGTTGGCCATGAAGGAGCACGTCGAGGCGCGTTCGCGCAGCTCCGAACAGCTCGCCATCCTCCGCAAGGAAGCCGAACACCTCCACCGCAAGGCCGGCTACCTCACCACGTCGGAGGACACAGAGCGCCGCCGTCGTGAATGGGTGAAGCAGGAGCTGGTCGACGCTGGCACAGAGAGGGCCCGCTCACTGGGCTGGACCGACGCCTACACCTTCGCCAAGGCGATGGGTGAGCGTGTCGTCGCCGAACTGGGCCACGACATGCAGGTCTCCATCGTCCGGCCAGCCATCGTTGAATCCTCGCTCCGGTTCCCCCACCAGGGTTGGATCGAAGGGTTCAAGATGGCCGATCCGCTCATCCTGGCCTACGGTCGCGGACAGCTTCCCGAGTTCCCGGCGTCCCCCGATGCCGTCATCGACATCATTCCGTGTGACCTCGTTGTCAATGCCATCCTTGCCGTCTGCGCCACCCAGCCGAACGTGGGCAAACCTGAGTTCTACCACTGCAGTTCCGGCGCCCGCAATCCTTTGACCTTCCAGGGCATCTACCTCCATATCCGCAGCTACTTCTCGGATCATCCCTACGTGTCCGGCCAGGGCTCGGTGCCACTGTCCACGTGGACCTTCCCGGGCTCCGAACCAGTGGAGCGCAAACTGTGGTTCGCGGCCAAGGGCACAGCCATTGGCAACCGGTTGCTCAGCTTCGCCCCCCGCGGCCAGCGGGTGAGGGCTGCGGCGACAGCTCTGGACAAGACCAGCAAACAACTGGAGTTCCTCAACAAATACCTGAGCCTCTACGGTGAGTACCTCCAATCGGAACTGCACTTCGTCGATGACTGCACGCTTGCCCTGCACCGCTCGCTCCATGCAGACGACGTCGATGTCTTCAGCTTCGACTCAGCCGCTTTCAGCTGGACGCACTACATCGAAGAAGTGCATTGCCCCGCCATCACGGATCCGGTCCGTCGTCTGGAGGCCGCCCGCACCCGTCGGCGCGCAAGATCGGCCACGTTCAAGGATCTGAAGCCGGCAGAACCCGGCACCGTACTGGCCGCCTTCGACCTTGACGGCACAGTCATGGTCACCAATGTCATCGAGACCTACCTGTGGCTGCGCCTGCCTGAACTATCCGTCGTGGAACGGGCAGCCGAGGTGTCGCGCGTCATGGCGCAGATGCCCCACTATCTGGCTGCGGAACGCAAGGACCGCGGCGTCTTCCTGCGGCAGGTCTACCGCCGATATGAGGGCGCCAACCTCGCCGACATGGAACGATACGTGGACGAGAAACTGTCCGCCCACATCCTGGATCGCACCTCCGCCGACGCGTTGCGTCGTATTCGTGCTCACCGGGAGGCGGGTCACACCACCATCCTCATCACCGGTGTCATACGCCCTCTGACCAGGCCATTCGACGACCTCTTCGACCACATCGTGGCTGCGGATCTCGGCGTGGATGCCGAGGGCAACTGCACTGGCTACCTGACGGGTCCGCCCATGGTGGGGGAGTCGCGCTCAGCATGGTTGGACCACTACGCAGCGCTGCATGGCATCGATCTCAGCAAATCCTTTGCCTACGCGGACAGTCACGTGGACCTGCCCATGTTGAGAGCCGTTGGCAACCCGGTTGCCGTCAGCCCGGACATTGGTCTGATGCGGGCCGCCCGCACCAGCGGATGGTCGATCATCGACTGGCCGGTCAGCTCACCCCAGCCCCGCTGGAAGCTGCCGTCCTGACAACGATCGCCGCATGATGAAGCCGCAGGCCTGAGGAGTGAAGGAGAACAACGTCAATGCCACGCCCCGGATTCGTTCTCGAGGTCGACGACAAGACCCCGCCGCTGCTCACGATGGCAGGTGCATCCCTGCGCCTTCAGAAACTGGGTCTGGGGACTCACGTTGCCTACCCGGCCGACGCCTCACCCTCGACGGATCCCGTCGGACTGGTGGATGCCGCCCTGCTCAACCCCGTGGGGGGCGAGGGTCTCGCTGACCGGCTCGGACCTGACACACGGCTGACCATCGTGGTCACCGACAACGGATCGCCCCAACCCAGAATGCGCTTCGACGTCCGCCGCACGATGGTGGAGCGCGTCCTTCAACTGGCAGCCCGCTGCAAGGTGGACGACGTGGCTGTTGTCATCGCCACCGGGTTGAGCCGTCGCTGGTCGGCCAGCGACATCAGTGCAATTCTGGGCGATCGGGTGGCCACCTCCTTCCTCTCGGAGGGCCTCATCACCAGCCACGACGTGACAAGTGATGACCTCACCCCCGTCGGTGAAGTTGATGGTCACGAGGTGCGGCTCAACGCGCGGGTGGCAGCGTCGGACCTGGTTGTCAGCGTGGGCATCCGCGACGATCACTCCGTTGTCGATCCGCTCGTTCTCGGTCTGACCGACATCGGCACCATCTCGCGCGTGTCCGGGCTCGGGGCAACGAAAAGGATTGCCAGTGAAACTAGATAAGGCAAAGAGAAAATCAAGAGGTATGAGCCGATAAACAAGAAAA
>JBQCZU010000048.1:0-15322 GCA_052089385.1 Arachnia sp. | reverse complement strand
CAGGTCTCGAGATGTGTACATGCGAGGGTGCCGCCCCGAAGGAGGGCCAATCCGGCCTGGCGTATCGGCCGGGTGTCGCAGAGATACGTGAAAGAAGGATTTCATCAGCTGCAAACATTACAGAATCCTTACTTTTAGCCCTCAACATTGCAGGTTCCTCACAGTTGATCGCAAATCAACTTCTGGGGACAAAAAAGGCCGTTTCGGCTTGCGTGGGTTGATTGCAGAAGCCTATTCTCCTGTTGAGGCCGCAAGCAGCGGCACTCAGTCACCGGATCAACATTGTGAAGTACTTCGGATGGAAGCTCACAAAAGAAGATCCAACACATACATATTCCGGGGGGAATAGCTATGAGCAACAACACATTCCAGATCAGCAAGCGCAAGATTGCAGCCGTTGCAGCAGCAGCAGCCGTGTTTGCCGCCGTGACCGTCTCGGCCGCCACCCTCGGTGGAGTCCAGACAGATTCTGTCGGTGCCAACAGCAACGAAGTCGCCGCACCGGTGACCAAGGGAGTTTCACTCTCCTGGGACACGGCCTACGATGCCAAGGAAGCGGCATATGTCGTGGACGGCATCGAGCTGACCGCCTTGGACGCGAACGAGTCCATTCCCGCAACCGCCGAAGTGAAGGTCACCATCACAGGTGTCAAAGACACAGTCCTCGGTGAGTACACCAGCACGACTGGCGCCAAGGGCTTTTCCGTTCCGACGGCGCCGATTCCCGCGCACGACGTCGAAGGCGTGTCCGTGGTCATCAACGGCGGTGCCGTGCAAAAGATCGTCTCCGAAACCAACTGACGTCGATTCTCATGACACCTGCACGGGCTCAGCTCGACACCAGAGACACGTCTCAGAGTGACGCTGAACCAACCGAGGTGAGCATCCCAGCACGTGCTCACCCGAAGACCCAAAGGACTCTGGGGGGAGTCCGGCGAGTCTTCGGGTGGGCGCTTCTTGTGGGGCTGATTGCATTGCTCTGGCCGGCTACGTGGGGAGGCCTGTTCGGCGTCACCATCGTCAGCGGCTTCTCCATGCAACCGGCTTACGAGACGGACGACGTCGTCATCACGATGCGACAGTTCTCCTATGACGTGGGAGACGTGATCTCCTACAAGGTCCCAGAAGGACAAGATGGCGCCGGGGGGCGTGTCATCCACCGCATTATCAACAAGGACAGCAACACAGCTGAGCCCAGCTTCACCACGCAGGGGGACAACAATCCCTCGGTGGATCCCTGGGTCTTCACCGCGGACGACGTGGTGGGCGAGGCCATGCTGCGTGTACCCCGGATAGGGGCGGCGTTCAGCGGCTCCAACGGGCTCTTGGTGGGAGCCGTGGCAGGCTTCGCGGTTCTCGTGGTGTTGTGGCCATCCAAACCCACAGCAGAGAATGGGAAACCAGAGGTCGATCCAGACCTGAGCACTTGACGTCGGAAGAGAAAGGGGAGGGCGCATGACGCATCGACAGTTTCCGCGACTGCGCGTCATTGGTGCCCTCATCGCCATCGCTTTGGCATTCTCCGTCTTCTTCAGCTCAGCCGCCACGCTTGGCGGGGTGAGCCCCGGCGTCCTGGGTGGCACTGGAGGTGACACCCAGCACATCTCGGCCGTCCAACTTGAGTGGAACCGCAGCGAGAGCATCGCCCCTGCACAGCTCAGAACACTTCGCCTGTCCACCGCCGCGGGCGAGACTTTCGCTGCGAGCGACACCGTGGACGTCACGACTGTCGGCGCGGGACCCACCACATGCTCCGCCACCGCCGCCGTGCTGAGCGACACCTCGACGGTGGACCTCACTTTTACCTCCTGTTCTGCGTTGCTCTGGGATCTGAGCAGCGTGGCCGTGAGTATTTCCGGCACCCGGGGCGCCACCACCCTCGAAGGGAATCTTGGGGAGCTTCGCACTGGATTGTCGTCCTTCGACGGCGCCGTCGTGGACACCGAGGCGTCACTGTCTCCCGGCTACACCACCGTGGGTGCGGGACAGAGCGAGCGCGTTGCCACGGCAACTCTCGGGGTGAGTGACGCCTCCGTGCAACAACTCGTGGGCCGACGAGCCGTCCTCATTTTGTGGAATACCAGCGGCCAAACCACGTCGTACGTGGGCAACGTCGGCACGAGAACCAGCAACCAGGGCATCTGGGCGGACACCGATTCCGGAACCTCCGTCCCCACCGTCACAGCGGAACTCGGCACACTCATCGGCGGAGAATCGCCCACGACAGCCGACATCGCAGAGTTCCAGATCGTGCTTCTGCAGCCCCAACTGCTCGGAGCCGGCCAGACGGCCTCCAACACGCATGCGATCGTCTCGGCAGGAGCCGAAGTGGAGAGCACGGGCGGCGGCACCGTCGAAGTGGGGTCAGCAGTTGAAGCGGTGGGCCTGGATGATCGCCTTGCGTACTCGGGCAAATACACCCAGACGCAGGATCAGACCTCGTTGCGGTACTGCTGGGAGTTCACGGTCACGAACAAGACCGCAACACCTGTCGAGTGGCAGGTGACCTTCGACACCACCAAACCCCCGATGTGGGGCCTGAATCCTGAGGTACTCGATCCCAACGGAGTGGGGACACTGCAGAGCCTGTGGAACTTCAGAACCGTCGATTTCCAGCCGGACAACGGGTTGTGGACGGTGGGTGGTGTGGACTGGAACAAGCTCATCCCCTCCAACCAGTCACACACTGTGGGGTACTGCGCGAGGCCAGAGGTCCCTGAGGTCAGCACGTCATCCTTCGACAAACCGGTCATCTCAATCGCCCCTGGATCGCATGCGTATTACGTGGCGTTCAGGATCAAAGTGACTTCCTCGTCGGAGTTCCTGGTGCCGTGGGAGGCCGAAGTGGATCTCGCCGACTACGTCTGCCCCGCCACTGTTGGCAAGACCCTGAAGGGACAAAATGCCGAGCTGACCCTCATCGAGGGCACGCGCTACCGGGTACGAGGAACTGAGAACACCTACAGGTTTGTCTCCTCCACCACGCAGCAGGACTACGTCTTTGCCAGCTACAACCCGAAGGGGGAGCCGTTTCTGGCGGGCGAGTGCTCGTAGCGCACACAGCTCCATCCATACCCTGGGCCAGTGTTGGCAACGTGCCATGTGATCAGGCGGTCGGGCGCGCCTGATCCAGATCTGGGCGAGCAGGGATACGGAAAATGAGGCCTGCGACGGCCACCGCCGCAGGCAGCACAAGGGTCAGGCGGATGACGTCGTCGAAGGAGCCGGTGAGTTCCTGACCCACGGAGAACAGCAGTGGTCCCAACGCGGTGGAGCCCACGCTGATGGAAGCGACGAAACCACGGATGCTCCCCAGATGGAGCACGCCGAAGTAAGCCGGGATGGCTGCAGCCTCGGCAATCCGGATGGAGGAACCTGCAGCCCCGATGGCCAGGCCGAACCCTATGGCGGACCACCCGGGAGACACCACCGTCACCCACCCGAGCGCCACCACGTGGAGAGACATCGAAGCCAGGACCACCCAGGAAATGCTGAGGCGGTCGATCATGTTGCCCACCAACAGCGTGGCCACGAGTCCTGCGACGGTCTGGGGGATGAAATTGGCAGCGGCCTCGGCGCTGGAAAGCCCCTTGGCCCCCAGCAGGCTGATCTGATGAAACGCGACGGCCGTGCACAACATCCCCGACACCGCCAGACCGCTGATCAGCACCCAGAAGTATGGCTCTGAAAAGGCCTGCCGTCGGGTCAGTCCCCAGCGTGGGCCGTGGACGGTGTCCTGGGTGACCGGGATCCCGTCAGGCATCTGACCCAGGTCTGAGGGGTCGTCGCGAAGGCCGAATGCAGCTATGGGCAGGACCAACGCCAAGACGATGACGCCGAGGACAAACCAGGCAGTGCGCCACCCCTGCTGGGCGATGATCCACTCACTGAGCACCGGTGCCAACGAGATGCCCGCAGAGCCCGCGGCCGAGACGATCCCCAGTGCGCGGCCGCGTCGTCGTTCGAACCACCGCGCTGCGGCAGTGGTGGCCGCCAATCCCAACGCGCCCTGTCCCAGCGATCGGATTCCCATGAAACCGAACAGCAACCCGACGAATCCACCGATCGTTCCCATCAACAGCAGCACCGCACCGAAGGCGGCTCCGATGACGAGCGTGCAGCGTCGTACGCCCCACTTGTCGATCAATCCGCCGATCCGGGGTACGACGAGCGCGCCGGTGAGCGTCCCGATCAGGTAGGCGGTGGAGAGGGAAGTGCGATCAACGCCGAGGTCGGCAATCATGGGGTCGATGAATGCGGACACACCGGCGGTCTGACCGGGCGCCGTCGCCATCAAAATGACGGCGGCGAATCCGGTGACGTGCCATCCGTAGAAGCCTCCGGGCCGTCGAGCCCCGGGCCGGTTGGAACCTCGTCTGGAGATCATCGGGGGCCACCTTACGCGCCGACCCGAGGGACATCGCTCAATTGATCGTCCCTACAAGATGACTCAGCGCTGCAATCTGTCACCTCCCGCACGAAACATGGCCCCTTCTGTCAACCGTGGGTGGTCAATAGGAAGCGCAAATGCGTCCGTGGGTCTTCGTGAATCAATGTCATTTTGGACCCATGCGGCGAAAAGAATATCGGCATCCCCATCGCTTTCACAGATCACGATTCACCAGTACTATCCGGGTGGGAGAGTCGTCGACTCAAAGGGGGGGCCCTTTCCGCAGTGAAAACTGCGAACCAACGGGGGACCTCTCGTGACACTTGGTGACATGGCGGACAGTAGCGGCCGCGGTCAGGTACCTGATGAACCCCGTCGATGGGCTGCCGGCCAACATCCGGTTGCGACCCTGACCGGTGTGGAGCATCGAATCACCGCCCCTGCGCCCATGGCTCTCTTGTTGGACTCGTTCAACCGCAGCGTGCTCCTGCCCACCCTGGATCGTTTGGGGTGTGGCTATTTTGAGCAGCCGGAAGCCGATCTGCTGAGTGGGGCACATGCACTCGCCAACTTTGAAATCGTGTTCATCGGCGCGGAACGGATCACCGACGACGAGGGAATCCACACGATTCGTGAACTGATCGCCATCAATCCCAACGCCAAGGTGATCCTCATCTGCCCCATAGAGGTCATGACGCCCTCGCTCCTGGTCAAAGCCATGCAATCCGGTGTCAGTGACGTCGCTGCCTGTCATGACGCCATCGCCCTCAGCACCAGCATCAGCAAGGTGCTCAACACCGCCACCGATAGGGCCGAGCGGGTGCTTGCCATTGGAGCGCACCCGGACGACATCGAGATTGGCTGCGGTGGAACCCTTCTGGATCACCGGCGCCGCGGCGACGCGGTCACGGTTTTGACCCTGAGCAGGGGTGCCGTGGGTGGAGATCAGGATGTGCGAATCCTGGAATCCAGCGCGACTGCAGTCAGCATCGGTGCGCAACTGTTCATGGCTGACCTGCCCGACACCTGTGTGGACCCAGGGATTGAGACCATTCGAATGATTGAGCAGGTGGTCAAGTTGGTGGACCCGACCATCGTGTACGTGCACTCCAAGAACGACAACCACCAGGACCATCGTGCGGTGCACATTGCTTCCATGAGTGCCACGCGCGGGGTGCCCCAGTTGTTTGCCTACCAGTCACCGTCGGCAACCAACGACTTCGCGCCCACCAAGTTCGTCGCGATAGATGAAGTCATTGTTCGGAAGGTGGAGGTGTTGAACATGTTCGAGTCCCAGAAGGATCGGCCCTATCTTGACCCGGAGATGGTGATCGCCTCAGCCCGTTACTGGGCGCGCAGTCTGGCTCCGAGGGCCTGGTACGCGGAGGCCTTCGAATCGCTGCGCAGCCTGAGCCGGACGAGACCGGCGTCCTCGACGCCCGCACGGCAGAGCGTCGGTACGAAGCCATCCGCATCAGTGAGCAACATCCGCTCGCGAATGGCGGTGGAGTCATGAGTGGATCGATCAACGGGCGCACCATCCTGATCACCGGCGCGGGAGGTGCCGCGGCGGTCACCCTGATCCGCGCCCTGCGTGAGCATCACACGATCATCGCAGCCGACATGGATCCCTACGCCGTCGGTTTGTACCTGGTGCCTGCGGATCAACGTGTCCTGCTCCCGAGGGGGGACGACGCAACCTTCGTCCCAGTGCTGCTGCGTGAGGCGCGAGAACGTGGTGCCCATCTGGTGATTCCGACGGTCGATGTGGAACTCCCCGGAGTCTCCGCCGCCGCCGATGAGTTCGCCGAGACCGGAATCCAGCTCCTGGTGGAGAGCACGGACACCCTGGATTGCTGCCTGGACAAATGGACTCTGGTGCAGGCCTGCGCGCCCACGGTGCGCGTCCCCGTCACCGTCGTCCTGGATCGAGACGTCACCAGCGCAACGCTCGAGACCCTCGGAATGCCCTTCATCATCAAACCGCGCCGTGGCGCGGGTGGGCGCGGTTTCGCCATCATCGAGAACGAGAAGATGCTCGAGGGACACCCTCGGGACGGATCCCACATTTTGCAGGAGTTCCTGCCCGGCGATGAGTTCTCCATTGATGTCCTGGGCCGGCCCGACGGACACATCGTCGCTGCGGTGCCCCGGCTTCGCGACAAGGTTGATTCCGGTATTGCCGTGGCAGGACGGACCGTCCACGACGAGGCTCTCATCACCTTTGGCCGGCTCGTGGCGGAGGCGATCGGCGTGGTCGGCGTCGTCAACGTGCAGGTGAGACGGGCCAGGGACGGCAGCCCGGCCCTGCTCGAGGTCAATCCCCGGTTCCCGGGGACGATGGCACTGACGATGGCCGCGGGAATCGACATGCCCAACCTTGCGGTGGACGCGCTGTTCGGCGCCGTGCTTCCCGACGCACTCGACTTCGTCGAGGTCGCCGTCGTGCGGCACTGGGACGAAGTGGTGGTTCCGGTCTCGGAGTACGCGCCTGCGTCGTTTTCGCCGGCGGGCGCCCCGACGTGATTGACACTGGTGTCGACTGGCACACCCACTCGGACTGGACCGACGGCGCGGACACGATTGAGGCGATGGCCGATGCGGCCGTCGCCGCTGGCCTTCACAGCTGGGGGCTCAGCGATCACGTCCGCCACGATTCGGCATGGTTGCCGGACTACACACGTGCGGTCCGTGCTCTGCGGCGAGATGGCCTCCAGATCAGCTGCGGCGTGGAAACCAAGATCATGGACGTCACCGGCCGCCTGGATCTTCCCGTTCACCTGCTGGGCCTGGATTATCTGCTGATCGCCGATCACCAGTTTCCCGGTCTTGAGGGACCCGAGCATCCCTCTGCGGTCCGCGACAGGATTGCGGCCGGCCAGATCACGCCGTCGGCAGCGGTGGAACAGCTGGTGGGGGCAACCGCCGCCGCCCTGCGCGTGTGCCCGCTGCCCGCCACAGTCGTCCATCCATTCAGCCTGCTGCCCAAGTGCGGACTGGATGAAACCCTCGTGACCGAGGAGCTTCTGGACGTCCTGGCTGCGGCATGCATGCAAGTCGACGGCGCGGTGGAGGTCAATGAAAAGTGGCGCTGTCCGTCGCCACGGGTCATCGGCGGACTCCATCAACGCGGTGTGCGGTTGGTGGCCGGCAGCGATGCCCACCGCTGTGCTGATGTGGGGCGCTACACGTATCTGCACGAAGCGATGGCCAGCCTGTGACACGGAGGCGATGACCATCACCACTCCGAGCACCACCTTCGGCTGGGTTCTCAGCGCGCTGATTCTCATCGGCGCGCTGCCCATGCTGTGTTCCGTCTTCCAGTTCATCCTGGTGGCGTTGCATCGGTGGTTCTCGCACTACGGCAAGGCAGATCCGGCGTACACGCCCCACGTCGCCGTCCTCGTGCCGGCCTGGAATGAAGCGCTCGTGCTCGACTTCTCCGTGGAGCGCATGATGGCGCTGGACTACCCGCAGGACAAGCTCCGGCTCGTGATCGTCGACGACGCCAGCACCGACGACACCCCGGCATTGCTTGCGGCCAAGCAGGAGCGCTACCCCGGACGGATCGTCGTGCTGCGCAGGCAGCAGGGGGGACAGGGGAAAGCGCACACCCTCAACCATGGGATCAACGTCATCCTCGACGATGACTGGGCCGAGGCAGTGCTCATCACCGACGCCGATGTCGTCTTCGCCCCGGACGCCATCGCCAAGCTCTCGCGACACCTCGCGGACCCCGAAGTGGGCGCCGTCATGGGGTTCATCCGGGAAGCGAGCTCGCCGCCGCACTGGCTGAGCCGCTACATCGGCTACGAGTACGCCACCGCGCAGCTCGCGGCGCGTCGCGCCCAGAACGTCATCGGCGCGCAGGCCTGCCTGGCCGGTGGCGCCCAACTTCTCAGCCGCGACAACCTCGTGGAGCTCGGCAGCCGGATCGACACCACCACCCTGGCGGAGGACACCGTCACCACCTTCCTCACCCAGATGGGTGGGCGCAAGGTGATCTTCGATCCCAACGCGCAGTGCTTCGCCGAGGAACCCGCCAGCGTCACGGGCCTGTGGAAGCAGAGACTGCGATGGTCGCGGGGGAACCTGCAGGTGTCCCGTCGTTTCCACTCCGTCTTCTTCCGGCCCAGCAAAACCCACCACCTGGGCAATGCGTGGCTGGGGCTGCAGTGGTACTCCACCCTTTTGCTGCCGGCATTCATGGTGCTGGTGTCGATAGCGCTCGTGGCCATGTGGATCTTCGACGCGGGCGATGCGAACCTCCTCTTCCGGGTGTTCTGGAGCATCAGCGCTTTCGCGTTCGTCTTCACCACCGTCTTCACCCTGACGCTTGATCGACGGGTGGCTGCCCGCAGTTGGCGGCAGGCATTCTTCTTCCCCGGGCTCATCAACCTCAGCATCATGGCGTTCGTCATCGCACCGGGTCCCATGAGCGACCTGATCCGGATGATTGTCGAAGGCCTCGGGTTTGGCTGGACGGACCGCACCAAAAGCCTCCTGGCGCTGTTCGCCTACCTCTGGACCTCGACGTGCATGATCTTCTCCTGGCTGATCTTCCGGCTGGATCGCCTCACCTGGATGCGTCCGGTGCTGGGCTTCCTGATGTTTGTCGTCGGTTTTGGTCCCTTCCTCTGCACCATCACGTTCGCCGCCTACATCGCCCAGCTCCGGGGAGCGGCCACCACCTGGGACAAGACCGAGAAGACCGGACGGGTGGGTGTGTCGTGAGTGCGACCCCGGAGAGACTCGACGCAGCGTCGTCGGCCCTGCGCGAGGATGAGGCGGTGGAGCGTCGGCTGGTGTGGAAGGGACTGTTCTCCTTTGCAGTCGTCGTGGTGCTCGCCTACATGCGGATGAGGTGGTGGCTGTGAGCCGGCCCAGCCTGCTGAGGATTCCGCGTGCGACGACGGTGTCCACCACAATGAGGACTATGGCCGCAATCGCACTGAGTGGTGTTCTGCTCGCCCTGACGGTGCCGTCATCCCAGGCCTTGGAGGATGCCGTTCCAGACCCGGCGTCGTCTGCGGCGTGGCAGTGGATTGGGTCCCAGCTCGGCACCGGAACTCCTGTCACCACCACCTCCACCATCACCGCCAGTTCTGACTACCCCTCGGACTGGACCGGCCCGGTCTCCGGCAGCTTCGTCCTGCGCGACGTATCCCGGCCCTCCACGATTAATGGCTCGCCCATCCTCATCGAGAAGCCCCAGCCGCTGACGGGCTCGTATCGGGGACCGGTGTCGGGGCGAGTGGAATTGCCGACGGAGCCAGGACGCTGGATCATCAACGTTCTGCGCTTCACAGATGCGGGCACTGCGCAGGCGCAGCTACAGACCGTCGTGGACGCCGACGGGAACTTCACCGTCGATCTGAGCCAGGCACATGCGCCAACACCCGGCAGTTGGGGGTTCCAGGTCCTCGACAGTGCAGGAGGCTACGCCCAGGAGGGCCCAACGTGGCCGCAACGAGACACCCTCGACGGTCTTGAGGTCCGGGCCGTGGTGGTCACCGACATCGCCTACGTCATCGGCAGCGCCCCGGCTCACGCTGACAACACCTTCTCCTTTGATTCAAGCCAGCCAGGGGCAAAGGTCTTTCAATTGATCGACACCACCACCGGCGCTGTGCTCGCGGAGCATGCGCCCGTCACCGGCTTGGTGCGGTCCTTCGATGCCCCCGTCGGAACACCGGCGCACGGCCGCACCTACACCTATGACCAGGCTCTTGCCCTGATCACCGCCGACGCCATCGGGGATGACGCCCTTGCGCGGCCGCTGACCAGCGGGTTGTTGCGCCTACAGACCCTCGGCGGATCCGACGACGGGGCCTTCGTGACCTCCGCGGCCGCGTTGAATCCCGAGGCCGCGCAGCGCGAGTACCGGACCGGCAATCACAGCATCGCCACCTACGCGCTCCTGCGTCGGCTCAGAGACATGGCTCCCTCTGATCCCCATCACCCCACGCTGGTGTCTGCCGCCACCCGCGGTGTCGACTGGCTGCTGGCCCAACAGCAGACCGGAGGGATGATGGACGGCCTTGTCACCGGAGGACGTGGCGCGACGCTGCCGGATGGTTCCTTTGACCCGTCCGTCGTCATCGCGTGGGCCTCCACCGAGCACAACCTGGATGCCTGGCACACGCTGCGACTCGCCGCCTCGGTCCTCGGTCACGACGCTGCAGCCAGCGGCGTCGCACGGCTGGAAGCTGCCATCCTCGGACGCCTGTGGGACCCGGTCACCAGCCGCTTCCACCAGGGTTGGCAACCTGACGGCGCAGACCCAACTCCCATGCTGGACCTCAACAGCTGGGGCGCGATCTTCCTGCAGAAGGCGGGACAGCCCGCGCTCGCCGCGGACTCCCTCCAGCGTGTGCAGGACTTTGCCGCCACGGACTCCGCGGTGTCGGGGTATTCCCCCCGGACGCCCGGATCCTCCCGCACCACCGTGTGGTTTGAGGGCACGGCCGGTGTAGCCCTTGCGCAGCATCGAGTGGGTGAGGACTCAGCGGCCGCCGCGACGCTCGCCGGGTTGGCTGCTGGTCAGTTGCCGAGTGGTGCCTTTCCGGAAGCAAGCCGCGTCGACGACGACATGGATATGTCGAACCACCCTGCCGTCGCTGCTACCACATGGATGCTGCTGGCCCAGCAAGCAGTCTCTGGACACCCCACGATGTGGGACGAATGACCCATATGAAGGAGCACCACCGCCCATGACCTACAGCCAGCCCCGAGGTTTTCGCCTCCCTGCGAACACCAGCCTCACGTCGATCAGTCGTGCGCTGGAGAGGTTCGGGTGGCCATTGTGGCGTGTTGAGGTGGTGCGCGCTGTGGCAAACATCTCCGTCGATCTTCTCGCCTCGCCGGAGGATCGTGATGCGGTGTACCACAAGTGGTCGCATGGACAGATCAGCGAATCGGACATGGTTCTCAGTCACACCAACCAGAGGGGCCTTCTCTACAGGGCGGCGGAGTTCCTCGACGTCGGGCACAACCTCATGCACAAGATGACGGCGCTGCCACTGCCGATCAAGATTGATCTGCGGTGTCGTGCGCAGTTCATGGACGACCGGTATGACCCCGAGCGCCGGTGGACCTACGTCCTGTTCGGCACGGAGCATGTGCGGCTGGAGGATGCGTTCGCCAATCTGCGGGGCATGGAGGACTATCCGCTCGCGTTCTCAAGCGACATCATGGTGGGCCACGAGCCCGATGCCTGCTGGTCTGAGCGGGCGGTCACATGGGATCGGGTGCTCGAGCCGTACAACCGTTCGTCGCCGCTCGCCATTTCAGCGCCGGAGCCGCAGATCTCCCTGGACATTGCGGAGTCTCTCTACTTCGGCAACCGGGATGAGGAATACACCCTGGAGGGCAAGACGACGGTGACGTCGGTGGTGGCAGAGGTCGCGCGCATGCTCGGCACCGAAGACGTCGAGGACCTGAAAGAACGACTCATCGCGCCGATCAAGAGCTGACCGGCGGTACGCGGAATCGCTGTTCTGGAGCATCCATCGCCCACGCCGGTTTGGGCGATGCCCGTTCATGAAGAACTCCCGCCTGTCCAGTTCGACCTGTGGAACTAGACTGAGGGGGTCTAATCGGCAGGAGGTTTTTCCCATGACAATCGAGTTCTACAATCGGGAGCGGCTGCGAGCGATTTGCGTTCGCTATGGGATTGCGAAGTTGGAAATCTTCGGGTCGGTCGCCCGAGGAGTGGAAAACGACGACAGCGACATTGACCTGCTGTACACCCTTGAGGCTGGGGCCCGCCTTGGATGGGAGATCGAGGATTTGTCGGACGAACTATCAGAGATCTTCGGGCGCAAAGTCGACCTGCTTGCCCGCAGTGCTATTCATGCACGCCTTCGTGACCAGGTTCTCCGAGAGGCAGAGGCGATCTATGCAGCCGCGTGAATTGCTCCTTCTAGCTGAGATGATCGATGCTGCCGAACAGGCGCACCGGTTGGTGCAAGGCTTGCTGGTCGAATCCATCGCGGAGGACCGACAGCGCAGGGATGCTCTTCTATGGAATTTCACTGTCCTCGGTGAAGCTGCTTCCCAAATTTCTGAGCCGTTCAAGAAGGAGTTCCCGGAACTGAACTGGTCCAGACCCAGTCAACTGCGGAACCGGATTGTGCATGGGTACTGGTCTATCGACCTGAACATTCTTCACGCGACCGCGGTCGATGATCTGCCTGATTTTGTCACCCAACTGCAGGCAATAGTCCGGGAGTGCAATGAGGAGTGATCCCCCTCGGGTGAGGAACGAGTTGCCAACCCATCGGGTTCCTTGAGTAGCTGCCGGCGAGGGACGAGCCTGCGGCGTATCGAAATGCGTGGCCGCGCTGTGATAAAAAAGCAATCCCCTTTTACTCGTCCTTGTTTGCCTCGTAGTACTCGTTCATCGTGTCGTTGCGCAGCGCAGCAGCCATCTCATCGAGCCTCTTGCCATCCACGTTCACGATCGACTGTCCGTCAGAGCTCGTACCGAAACCATCGATCGGCGCCAGCAGCGACTTGATGTCGTCGCCGCCGGAAATGCGCATCCCCAACCCGATGTCGACGATCCTGCTGTTGTCCAGCCCGCTGTCGACGGTGAAGTTGGGGGCCAAGGTGGTGACGGCGTCGCGGAACTGTCCGGGGTTCGTCAGCACACCGCGGGAGGTGAGTTTGGTGACGATCGCCTTGAGGACATCGCGCTGGCGCTCGGCGCGGCCAAAGTCGCCGTCGCTCAGGTTCTTGCGTTCCCGCACGAACTGCAGTGCACTCTCTCCGGTGAGGCTCACCTGCCCCTCGGGGAAGGTGAAGCCTCCGCTGGAGGATGCCTGCCGGTTGGTGACCGTCACTCCGCCGAGGGCGTCGATGACGTTGATGAAGCCGTCGAAGTTGATGATGGCGGTGTGATCGATGGGGATGTCGAGGAGTTGCTCGACGGTCTCCACAGTCAGCGCGGGGCCGCCAAAGGAGTAGGCAGCGTTGATCTTGGCGTTGCCACGGCCCGGAATGTCCACCCAGTAGTCCCGGGGGAGCGAGATGAGGTAGGCATCCTGACGGTCGCCGGGGATGTGCATCACGATCAGCACATCGGAGCGGCCACGCTCACTGGTATCCCGTGCATCGGTGCCCATCAGCACGAGGTTCAGCGGGGGATTGCTGGCACCGGTCTTGGTGGGGACGGGGGAGGGGCGATTCTCAGTGTTGGTGGGCATCAGCGTCGGTTCGCGTGTGACGGAGTCCAGCGCATCCTTGGTCGCCTTGCCGTAGTACCCGAGTACGACACCCACTGCCACCAGTGCCACGACGAGGATGCCAATGATGGACAGCAACACCCAACGGTCGCGCATGCGCTTCTTGCGGCGCTGTTCCTTGGGGGCGTCTTCATCCACGCCCCGGAAGAAGCTGTCGTCGGTCATTGGGTCTCCGTCTCGTTCAACAGTGTTTCGCAGCCATCCAGGATGGCATTCAAGTGCTCGTCAATGGTGGCAGCACAGTTCGCTGCCACGTCAGGGCCGCGACGGTAGGGGTCTGCCACTTCATCTGAGGGATCGGCGCTGCGATGCTTCCACAGATGAGAGGCCAGATTCTCCAGCGTCACAGTTGGTGGGAGTTGTGACATCTCGCGGGCCACGTGCCCCAGAAGGAATGCCTTGCGGCCGGAGGTCGGCCACTCGTCGAGGATATAGCGACGGTGGTCAACCCCCATGGTCAACACCAGATCCGCCTCATCGAGGAGTGCTCGCGTGAGCTGTCGTGCCACATGCTGCGTCGCGTCGCCGCGATCCCCCACGTGGGCTGCCATTGGCGGGTCGATGCCATCGCCCACGAGTGCATGGGTGCCGGCAGAACTGAACTGCACGCCCCTCATACCGGTTCCGCGGGCGATGACGTCGGCGTAGGCAGAGCGGCAGATGTTGGCACTGCAGACGAACAGAATGCGGTAGGGCGTGCGGGTCTGCGCCGCCGCAGCATCCGTGGCTTCGACGGGCCCAACGGGGCGTGGCCGCTCGGGAGTGCTGGCCGGCACCCGAGGGGCACCAGTCCCCGGCACATGGTCCTCCAGCTGGAGCCAGGAGTTTCCGGGACGGAAGCCGGTGGCGCGGAGGCGGTTGAGGTCCAGGGATCCTTTACCGGAGACGGTCCCATCATCGGAGGGAGCCTTGGCGACGATGTCGTCGGGGTTGCGGGAGCAGAGCTCAAAGATGCGTCGTCCGATTCCGGACCACGTCGTCACCGGGCCCTCGCCGGTCAGGTTGTAGGTGCCGGATGCGGCCCCGGAATCCAGCAAGTGGAGGATGCCCGCTGCCAGGACGGGGGCAAAGGTCAGGCGCCCGGGCTGAGTGGCGTCCAACTCAAGCGTGCGTCCGTGCCGGGCGGCGGCCACCAACTCGTCGATGATGTGGTCATCATTGCCCACCACCCAACTTGTGCGAACAATGAGGTGTCGCGGCACCGTCGCCGCCACAGCCTCCGCCATTGCGAGCCCCTGGCTGTGGGGATGGAGAAGACTGAGCACCGACGCTTCGGAGTGGCTGGGCTGGCTGCGCTCGAAGACGCAATCGGAGGAGACGTGGACGTAGCGCATCCGGTGTCGGCGAGCGATGTCCGTCAGGTCGCGTGCATGTGCGGCAGTGTCGGTCCAGGGCTTCCGGCTGCGTTCCTGCCGTGTGGACCCGGGCCCGATCTCACCTTGAGCATTGATGAGGGTGTCGTAGGCCGAGAGATCCACGGGGGTATTGACACGGGCTTCGGGCGACATGGCTGCCGCGCTGATGCCGTCGGCTCCCGGCAAGGCCGCGAGGAGGGACCGGCCGAGTGGAGTGTCCGTACCGGCGACGAGGATGCGCCGCGGTTGCATGGGGGAAACGCTGCTGAGCGGGGGAAGGTGCACGTCGGTCCGGGAGAGGTCGGCTTCCTCCCGGGGGATGGGCCAGG
>JBQCZU010000047.1:0-15611 GCA_052089385.1 Arachnia sp. | reverse complement strand
AAATGTGTGAGGTACGGCCCTCTCGCTCGCGGGGACTATATGTGAGTGTCGTCGTGAATTTGGCCGGAACAACCACGCTCAGGTAGTCTTGAGCGTCGCACAAATGTGCGCTTTTAATCTTTCACAACAGCACCGAGCGAGGCTTGCCAAGTGGCGAATATCAAGTCCCAGAAGAAGCGGAACAAGACCAACGAGATCGCGCGTCAGCGCAACAAGGCCGTCAAGGCTGAGCTGCGTACCCACGTGCGTGCGTTCCGCACCGCAGTTGCCGATGGCAACAACGAGAAGGCCGTCGAGCTGGCACAGGTTGCCAACCGCAGCCTCGATCGCGCCGTGAGCAAGGGCGTCATTCACAGCAATCAGGCTGCGAACCGCAAGTCGGCGATCTCGTCGACCGCCGCCGCGCTCGTCTGATCAGCCCCTATCGGCTGATCCAGCGCTGCGCCTGAACGCGGATTGAGCGCTGCCAGCGCCCTGACACACTCGGTGGTCAGGGCGCTGTTTGTCGTGCCCGGACCACCCTCGCCTGCCACGATCCGAAAGAGGGTGTTGGCATCAAGAACGACGATCTGTGGGTGCTCCGAGGGCACCCTTCTGCCTCTGCATGATTCAATGAGAAGTCAGTGACGCCGGTTCGCAAGGACTCCCAGAACCATCTTTTCCAGAGCGTAGTCGGCGTTCGTCGCGGCACCCTTGACGTCGGCGTCGGCGAGAGCGATAAGTTTGATGGCCGCGGAGATACCTGCCTGTTGCCAGTTGCGCGACACCGATGAGTAATTCTTCATTTTGAAGGATGGCACCCCAATCTGGCGGGCGAGATCGTACTCATTCATACGACTCCCCTGGGCATCCAGATACTTGCCCATTCCACGGAAGGCCCCGGCCATGGCACTGGTGACCAGTACGGGGGCGGCACCGGAATTCAGCGCCCAGCGAAGCCTCTCCATGGCCAGGGCTGTATTGCCGGCCAGGACAGCATCCGCCACGGCGAACGACGTCACTTCCACCCGACCGGCGAAGTAGCGGCTGACGAACTTGGCATCGATCTGGGCGCCACCCGCATCATCAGCCAGTTGCGACATTGCAGCTGTCAGTGCTCGAAGATCTGTTCCCACCGCCGCCACGAGAGCATCGGCGGCCTCTTGACCAAGGTTGATTTTCAGTCGTTTGGCCTCGCGAGCACAGAATTTTGGCAATTCCCAGGCCTTCGGTGCGACGACGGACTCTGTCTCGATCCTGGCCTTTTTCAACTTGTCGATGAGTCCTTTGCCCTTGTTGCCACCCTCGTGGACAAGGATCAGGCACAGTTCGTCGCCTGGGTCCTTGGCGACGGCCACCAGCTGGTCCACCACCTCCGGCGGTGTTGCGCCCACGTCGTCGATGATGGCCACAATATGGCTGGAGAACAGTGAACCGCCCACGACTTCGGACAGCATGGATGTACCCAATTCCAGGGCGTTGATGCGGTTCACCTCAGCGGCCGGCTGTTCTCTGGTGGCCGCCTCCCGGCGACTTTCAACAGCACGGGAGGCGAGGAGTTGCTCACCACCTGTGACCAGCAGTGCAGATCCGAAGGCATTCACGAGGACCAGCTTGCCACCTGTCTGTGACATGTGCGCTGCGCGACTGTCCTAGTGTTGCCTCATGACCACTGCAGACCAAGGGGCGACGACGCCTCAGCCCCTCAGAATCGGAATCCTCGGCGCAGCGAACATCACGCATCGCGCGCTCATCGAACCCGTCCAGGAGCGAGATGATGTACAGCTCGTTGCAGTGGCTGCGCGCGATCGGGGTCGCGCGGAGCAATTTGCGCAGGAACACGGAATCCCTGAAGTGATGGACAGCTACGACGACGTCATCGACTCCCCAGGTGTGGATGCGGTCTACATTCCGCTGCCCGCATCCCACCACGCCCGATGGAGCATCCGTGCCCTCGAGGCCGGTAAGCATGTGCTCGTGGAGAAGCCTTTCGCCGCGAACGCTTCCGAGGCGAGCCAGGTTGCGCAGGTGGCCTCACACAGTGGGCGGGTCCTCATGGAGGCCTTTCACTATCGCTACCACGCCTTGGTGCTGAGGTTGCAGGAAATGCTGGCCATGGGTCTCATCGGCGAGATCACCGACATCGAGGCGACCTTTGACATCACCATGCCGGATCGCAGTGACATTCGGTACCAACTACCGCTGGGCGGTGGTGCAACGATGGATCTGGGGTGCTATCCCATCCATCTTGCAAGAACTCTGATGGGCTCCGAACCCGAGGTCATCTCCGCGTCGGCCCGCCTCGTGGATGGCGGCGAAGTGGACGAGGCACTGGCGGCCACGCTGCAGTTCCACGGCGGAGTGACCTGCACCATCCGCAGCTCTTTGCTGGAAGAGCGCGAGGACCAGTCCGCGCGTATCACCGGCACCCTCGGAGCCATCGAGGTGAAGAACTTTGTGCATCCGCAGGACGGAAACCAGATCGTACTGAGCGTGGAAAGTGGTGTCGTCACCCAGGAAGTGCCCCGACAACCCACCAGCTATGCCGCACAGTTGGCCGCTTTTGTGGCAGCCGTGCGCGACGGCGTCGGCGTCATCACCGGGCCAGCCGATTCCGTGGCGAACATGGAGGTCATCGACGCCATGTACCGGGCAGCAGGCCTGTCACCACGACCAACGTCGTTGATTTGATTCTTGCGACCCGTCCGGGTCACCACATGGGCATCATTTTGTGCGCCGGACAGTGAGCTGTCCTTTGACGAGGCCGACAGCAATGGATCCGTCAAGGTCCGTCCGCGCGACGGTCATGCCGCTCCGGGCTGCGAGATCGAGGGCAGTCTGCGCGGGATGCCCGTAGTCGTTGTCCAGGCCAACACTTGCCACTGCGAGCTTTGCTTCCGTAGCCGTGAAGAAGGCTGATTCCTGCCGGGCAGACCCGTGATGCGGGAGTTTCAGGATGTGCGCCTTCAGATTGAGATCCCGATGATCCGCCTCAGCCAGGGCACGCCGCTGCCCCCACGGCTCCGTATCGCCGGGCAACATGAGGCGCAGCCCGTCCACTTCGGCGACTCCCACCACCGACGAGTCATTCTCCACCGAGCTCTCCCCCACACCATTGTCGACAACCACGTCCGGGGCGAGCACCGAGATGGTGTTCCAGGACACGTTGCCCACCTCCCACACATCGCCCGGCTGAGCAGTGACCAACGCAACGGAGGATGCTTCGGCTCGTCGCCTCACGAGTGCAGCGCCCTCGGCAGGTGACGCAAAGGAGCTCACCACGATCATCTCCGGCGAGTACCTCTCCAGCACACTCGCCAGTCCAGCCGTGTGGTCGGCGTGAAAATGTGTCAGTACCACCACAGGAACTGCCTGAATTCGCAGTGAGGACAGACACTCCACAATGCCGTCCTCGTCGGGCCCGGTGTCGACAAGGACGGCCCTGCCACCGCCTGCATTGAGCACCGTGGCATCGCCCTGCCCCACATCACAAAAGACTGCCTGCCAGTCCCCGGGCCAGCCCCACACCACCGGCCGGAACAAGGATCCTGCCATCAGACAGAGAACGAGCAGGAGGGTTGTGATTCGACGACGAAGCGCGTGGATCAGCAGGGAGCCCAGCACAACGACGCACAGTGCGGACAGCCCAATACCCAGAGCAGTGGCGGGCCATTCCAGCGTGGCAGAGGGGAGTGCCGATCCCACTTGGGCGATCCAGAGGATGGGTTGGACGCACCACCCGGCCACCCACCCGAGGAGCAACGGAAGCACGGGAAGGAAGGCGGTACACATGGCCGCGAGCCCGAGCACCGTCGCAGGCCCCACGAAGGGACCGGCAAAAGCATTCGCCACGACGCCGATGACCGAGACCCTGCCGGACAAAGCGGTGATCAATGGCTGAGTGGCCATCTGCGCCGCCAACGGTATGGCGAGCGCCTCGGCCAACCATCTCGGTGCCCAGGCTGAGATGGCTTCCACCCAGGCCGGCGACCACAGGGCAATGCCTGAGCATGCAGCCACTGACAACGAGAATCCCCACGATCGCGAGAGCCATGGATCAATGAGCATCAGGATCATCACAGCCAGCGCCAGGTTGCGCACACTGCGTCGTCCCTTACCAACCCCCACCGCGGAGACGGCTACAAGCCCCATGGCGGCCGCCCGGACAACCGAGGGCTCACCTCGACACACCAGGACGAACAAGGCCACCCCACACAGTCCCACGATCCGCACCCACCATCCCCGGATTCCGACGGCGCGGGTGAGTGCGAGAAGCACCACCAGCATGAGCGACAGATTGGAGCCGCTCACTGCCATGAGGTGGGACAAAGAGGTCGCCTTGAACTGCTCGTCCATTTCCTCGGTGATGCCAGCGGTGTCTCCCACCACAAGGGAGGGCACCAAAGCCGCCTGGAGCGGCCGCGACAACACCGTGCTGTCGCGCAACCCAGCCCGCAAGGAGTTCACCAGTTCGTCGACGGGCCCGGGAGGTGACTGTTGCTCTGACAGTGACCGGGCTCGGATGACCAGCGACTCCGGCGAGGCATCCTCGGCTGGCGCGAGGAGGCCGTGGACCTCGTAGACGCCTCCGGAGTCGGCTGCAGCGAACTGCTCAGACAGGGGACCGCTCGCGAAGATCACCACTGGCTGTCGTGTGACGATGAGGGAACCGCGTGCCTGGAGTTCGCGAAGTTCGGCCCGGGCCACGGCCAGTGGTGGGCTGCGGCCCAATCGGATGTGGGGCTCCCCCACCAGTGTGACCCGTGCGGTGGCTGCCGCACCCTCCTTCGCCAACTGGGCAGGAGCTGCCGTTTTCACCGTGCTGGCGCGCAGGGAGGTGGACGACGTCGTGAACACGAGAACCACGACCACCAGCACAATCCAAAGATGTCGTCCTGCCGCCGCCCACAGCACCACAACCAGAAGTGCAGCGCCCATCACGATCATCAACGGCAATGCGGGCGACATGCCCGCCGATCCAAGCCAGGACCCCAACCACGCTGCCACTGCCAGTGGGACGAGGCGCCAGTCATGGGGCTTCACACGGTCACCAGTGGCTCCAGTTTCGCGAACCCTTTCGGGCCAATTCCAGTAACTTCCTGAAGGTCCGCGACGGAGCTGAAACCGCCATTGCCATCCCGCCACGCCACGATGGCGGCAGCCGTCACGGGGCCCACACCAGGAAGTTCCTCCAGCTGGGAGACAGTGGCGGTGTTGAGGTTCATGGGTGCCCCCTCAGCCGCAGAGGTTGTGGTGCCCGGTTGCTGGACGACGTCGCCGCGCGGCTCGGAGGTTGTACCGACGATGACTTGCTGCCCGTCCCCCACTTTTGCGGCCAGGTTCAACTCCGCTGGGTCCGCATCCACCAACAGCCCTCCAGCCGCCAGAACAGCGTCCTGCACGATGGCCCCCTCCTCCACAGTCACCACGCCAGGGGTGACGACGGCGCCCAGCACGTGCACGCGCACCACGCTGGGGGAAGGACTCGCTGACGGGACATCCGTTGCCGGTGACACCACCACAGGCGGGGTTGATTCGATGGGCAACTGCGATGCGGAGCTCCGCCCCAACGCCGTCAGAGTCACCACCACCCCGCACAGCAGCACCACGAGAACGGCGAGCACTTGCCGGGTGGTCAATGAGAACCGATCAAAGACTCGAACATCGCGGGGTTTCTCCATGGGCGGCGTTGGCTCCGATTGCCTTGGAGCATCGCCATCCCCTGCTTGCTCCCCCCTCCGGGATTCCACGACCGCACGACGTGGGGCACCCAAAGCGGGCTGACCAGCACTGATGAAGGCAAGGCGTGCTCTCGCCAACTCGTCGTCGAAGGAGGCTTTTGGGGCGGGGCTCATGCCTCACACTGTGGGCAGGCAGACCCCGACATCACCAGATTGCACGGGAGGTGTGGAGAAGTCGCCGCCGGGTTTCCGGCGGCGACTCGTCACATTGACATCCACAGTCCTACTTGCCGGGGACCAGGCTAAGCATCTTGGGCAGGCGGGCGATCACCTTGATGACCTCACGTCCATCCAGCGAGCGTTGAACGCTCGGGTCCGCCAGCGCCAACTTGAGGGCACTGCCTTCGTTGATGTCCGAGGGAACCTCAATCTTCCCGCGAATCTTGCCCTGAATCTGCACCACCATGGTCACCGAGTCCTCCACCAACAAGGATGGGTCCGAGGTGGGCCACTGGCTGTTGGCGATCGAGGGCGGCAGGCCAAGCGTCTCCCACATCTCCTCGGCAACGTAGGGTGCAACGAGGCTCAGTGATTGCGCCACGAACGCGGCTGCCTCCCTCACCGCGGCATCTCCCCCACCGAGGTCGCCGTCGATGGCTTTGCGGGAGGCGTTGACCAACTCCATGGTGCGGGCCACGGCCACGTTGAAGCGTCCGGATTCCACCAGTTGGCTGATCTCGGCAATCGCCTTGTGCGTGGCACGCCTCAGGACCGGATCACCCGTGGAGAAATCGGCTCCGGGTGAGCTCGTCACATCTGCTGCGATCCGATAGGCACGCTGCAAGAACTTCAGTGAGGACGCCGGGGACATGGTTGCCCAGTCGATGTCGTCCTCCGGTGGCCCCGCAAACACGACCGTCAGCCGCACGGCATCAACGCCGAACTCGTCGATGACTTTGCCAAGATCGACGCCATTGCCCAAGGACTTGCTCATTGCACGGCCCTCATTGATGACCTGGCCCTGGTTCAACAACCGCAGCATCGGCTCGTCGAACGGAACCAGCCCCAGATCGCGGAGCACCTTGGTGAAGAACCGCATGTAGAGCAGGTGGAGGATCGCATGTTCGACGCCGCCCACGTACTGTGCCACTGGCATCCAGTTGGCCACGGCCTGCGGATCGAACGGACCGTCGGTGTAGTGCGGCGAGCAGTAGCGGAAGAAGTACCAGGACGAATCGACGAAAGTGTCCATGGTGTCGGTGTCGCGCGTTGCAGGGCCGTCGCAGGAAGGACACGAGACGTTGACCCAGTCGGTGGCCGAGGCCAACGGGGAGGTGCCCTTCGGGGACAAGGCCGCCCCACGCATGTCCGGCAACCGAACGGGCAGTTGATCCTCGGGAACGGGAACCTCGCCGCAGGTCTTGCAGTGAATGATCGGGATGGGGCACCCCCAGAAACGCTGGCGGGACAGCAACCAGTCCCGCAAACGGTACGTGATGGTGCCCGTTCCCACGCCATCGCCTTCCAGGAGCGCGATGATCTTCGACACACCAGCGGTTTTGTCCGTCAAGCCATTCAGCTCGCCCGAGTTCAGGTAAGCACCGTCGCCGCTGGTGGCAACGCCCGTCAGCGCCGGATCCGTACCATCCACATCGATGACCGTGCGGACGGGCAGATCGTACTTCACAGCGAAATCGAGGTCTCGCTGGTCGTGTGCAGGCACAGCCATGATGGCGCCGGTGCCGTAGTCAGCCAAAACGTAATCGGCGGCCCAGATGGGCATCTTTTCCCCATTGACGGGATTGATTGCATGGACACCCAGGAACACACCGGTCTTGTCACCATCGGTGGACTGGCGCTGGATCTCCGTCTGCTTCCGTGTCTTCTCCGCATACGCCTCAAAGGCTGGGCGTTGCTCTTGGCTCACCAGTTCATCAGCCAGCGCGGCATCCGGCGCAACAGCCATGTAGGTGGCGCCGTACAGGGTGTCAGGCCGGGTGGTGAAGACGGTGATGGGCTCGTCGCGTCCCTCCACCGTGAAATGGACGTGCGCACCCTCTGATCGGCCAATCCAGTTGCGTTGCATGGCCAGGACGTGGTCCGGCCACCCACCCTGCAACTGCTGCATGTCGTCCAGCAGCTGATCGGCGTAGTCGGTGATCTTGAAATACCACTGGTTCAGCTTGCGCTTGGTTACTTCCGCGCCACAGCGTTCGCAACGGCCATCCACCACCTGCTCATTGGCCAGCACGGTCTGATCGGAGGGGCACCAGTTGACGGGTGAGTCCTTGCGGTAGGCCAGTCCCCGCTTCTTGAACTGCAGAAAGAGCCACTGCGTCCAGCGGTAGTAGCCCTCGTCCGAGGTGTGCAGTCTGCGCGACCAGTCAAGCGAGAGTCCATAGCGCTTGAAGGAGCGCACCTGGGTTTCGATATTGTTGTAGGTCCATGTGGCTGGGTGAGTGTTGGCCTTGATGGCGGCATTCTCAGCAGGCAGACCGAACGAGTCCCAGCCGATGGGATGCATGACGTCAAAACCTTGCATCCGCCAGAACCTGGACAGGACATCGCCCATTGCATAGGCCTCGGCATGACCCATGTGCAGGTCTCCGGAGGGGTAGGGGAACATGTCCAGGACGTAGCGGCGTTCACGGCTTCCATCGTCCCGAGGCCGGAATGTCTCGTCCTCCTCCCAGAACGCCTGCCACTTCTCCTGGGCCTGCACCCTGTCAAAGGTTCTCGACGTCGGATCCGCGTCCTGGCTCACTACCTGCTCCTCTGAGTTCTCTTGTTCATAGGTCTGCGATGGCCGGATGCATGCATCAGCCGCACCGCACAAACACTCAATATAGCGTCGAGGGCCCTTGTCGACCCGCAGCGTTTGTTGCAACCTCACCCGGCAAGGAAGCTCTCCAACTCCGTGGCGGTGGGCGGATTGGCGCCCTTGCGTCCACACACCAGCGCGGCGGCAGCTGCACCCCGTCGCAGGGCTTCCTCCAGGTCCATGGGATCCACGGCATAGGCGGAGAGAAAACCGGCCATGAAGGTGTCGCCGGCTCCGACGGTGTCCACCAGTTCCACGCGGTGTCCCGGAACGCTGATGCGCCGCCCATCAGGCTTGACTGCGACGACACCCCTGGACCCAAGGGTCACGATGAACATGCTGAGTCCGTGCTCAACAACCCACGTCTCGGCGTATGCCAGGGGATCGTCATCATCCACGAGCCAATTGATGTCGTCGTCGCTGGCCTTCACGATCCCGCCGCCGGCGCCAACAGCAGCAATCAGGTCCATGACTGTCTCGAAGTATGTGGAGCGATCCGGCTGGACTGTGGGCCGGATGTTGATGTCGTAGCTGATGGCAGCATTGGTGGAGCTGACAAAGTCCAGAAGTGGCTTGACACCCTTTCCAACAACGGCGCCAATGGATCCGAAATGCAGCCAGTCGTCGTCATTCAGCACCGGAAACTCTTGGGGCATCCATCCGAAGTTGGAGGTGCCCTCAAAATGAAATGTGTAGTTCGCCTTGCCTTCGTCATCAAGCGAGACGATGGCCAGCGATGTGGGATCCTGTGTCCGCACCACGAGATCCAACCCCACGTCGTTGGCGTCCAGATAGCCCTCGATCTGTCCGGCAAAGGCATCGCCTCCCAGCCTTCCGAGGAACTGGACATCTTCATCGAGGCGCTGCAGTGCAACGGCTGTGTTCATGGGTCCACCGCCAGCCAGCGCCGCCCAGTGGGTCTCCGCAGGTGAAACCTCCTCAGCAGGCAGCATGTCAATCAACGCTTCACCGCACACCACAAATCTCATGCGCACACTCTACGGCTCGCACGAGACGCAATGTCTTGGCCCCGACTCAGGCACCCCACTTCCTGGGCGATACGGCCTGTGTGTGCATCCTTCGCAAAACCCCCATCAATGGGTGCCGTGGTTCCAGTGCTTCCAATTGGGCGAGGCATTCACTCTGCTGTGCACCTTCTCCGTCGAGCCAGCACGCCAGTGTCAGGAGCGAGACCACGTTTGCAGCGATGGGGGCAGAACTTGATCGGCGCGCTTCTGCCAATCGCAGCCGAAGCCGCGCGGCTGTGGTGGTGTTGAGCCGTACCAGCACTTCAGCGTAGTGCTCCTCTTCCTGCAGGAGAACAGCCAGTTCCACTGCTTCGTCACCAAGAGGTGCATCGCTGTCCATGTGCCGCATCAGCAGCGCCCAACGCTGATCACCTGTCAACAACCCAACCCTGAGCACTGCTTCCCCAACGGCTTCCTCAATGTGGGTGCGGTCGTCGTCATTGGGTGGTTGCACCTCGAGCACGGCATCCTCCCTGCAGGCGGTGACGTTGACCCCTGAGTACACGGCTTGAGCCGCGAAGTTGCTGGAAGCATAGGAATAGGCAATGCCTTCCGAGGGAAGCAGCATGCCGGGATGGGCATACCAGTACCGGTCACCGTCGGTCACCAGAGCCTCGCTCACGTTGGCCTCACCGATCACATCAACAAGTTCTCCCACCGCGATGGCAGCTGCGTCCGGATCCGCACTGTAGGCAAGGACGGCGACGGTGCAGCCGTCACAACTGGTGATTGCATTCTCCAGTTGTTCAGCCACGTCACCGAACCCGAATCCGCTGGTGAACCAGTCCAGGTCCATTCGTGCGCAGAACTCCACCCGCGATTCCCGCACCCCCAACACCACACAGGACTCGCGTGGATGGAATCCCAGCATGATGACGGGGATGGCCAACAGGTCGGCGCTCGTGGCGCCCCTCAGACGTGATATTTCAGTGCTCATACAGTCTTGTCTTGTCGGTTGCAGGCGCCATCCTCCACACTCATTGCTGCCCCGTGGAAAACCCTTTGGTGAGTGGTCATGATGTCTCGTGGGTATCGTGGGGCCCATCATGAGCAATCAGCAGTGGCCTCCGCCGGACGGCAACGGATCCAGACCTGGCGGCGGTAGTGAGTCGCCGTGGTCGCAACCGGATACCCGGTGGTCTCCCCAGAACTACAGGGACTCGCCGGGACGGGATCCGCGTTTGCCCTTCGGACAGGAGGCTGGACCGACTCAGGCTCCAGACATGCGACAGTTCGAACCTCCACGACCGACCAACAGAAAGACGTTGTGGCTGAGTCTGTCCATCCTCGCCGCCATCGTCGCACTCGTCCTCGTCCTGCAGTTCACCGGCGGGTTCGCGCCCTCCGAGACCGCCACGAGTCCCGAGCCGAGCACTGGCGCATCTCCCCAACCGTCGCTGTCCCCCGCGATCGCCGGTGGCACCGCCATCCCCTTCGAGGGCAACGGAACCGGCCTCTTCGAGATTCTGTCCCAGGACTGGAACGCTGAAGGACTGACGATCCAGTACAGCATCAGTCTGGATGAAGGCGAGGGTGAACGCAGCTTCTCGCTGTACATGTTCACCAATTCGACGCTCGAGGTGGCCGATCCGCTCAACTACGAGTTGGCCACGGTGACTTCCGGTAGTCCCTTCACCGGCACCGTGCAATTCGCCGTCGAACAGGGCAAGGGCACCCTGGTCCTGTCAAGCTTCAGTACCCCGCTGGCTGCGCTGCCCATCACTGGCTGATCCCGAAATCTCATCGGATGTGTCCCCCTGCACGATGTGCAGGCTATGAGCGGCGGCCAGGGCTTCCGAGGCCTCCTCAGCCGCCTGGCGACGCTCCTCCACCGCATCAGGGTGGTCGCGCGAGAGCAGGACAACACCGTAAACCGCCACGGCTCCTGAGATCACCATGCCGAGCGTTGGACCAAACCCCATCCCGGCCCCCTCACCCAACACCACGAGCCCAAAGACGACGGCCACGAAGGGATCCACCGTCGTCATGGTTCCGACGGTGATCTCTGCCGGACCTGAGGCGTACCCCTGCTGAATCATCCACACACCCAGGCCGTAGCACGCGAGCATGAAAGCGACGACGGTCAGTACACGCCAGTCGAGAAGGGAGAATCCGTCGCTCTGAACGAGATTGATGGCCGCCTTCATCATGCCCGAGGCAAGCCCGTAGAAGATCGCGCCAACTGAGGACCACAGCATGGCCTTGGCCCATGAGGGGGCCCGTGTGGCGACGAAGGACAAGAAGGCACAGAGAGCGCACACCACGATGAACGCCACCAGAATGGGACTGAATTCAAAGGCCTTCTCCCCCGTTGCGAAGAGCGAGGAGAAGATCGTGAACCCCACTACCCCCAGTACCGTCACAGATACGGCGGACCAGATTCGGCGTGGAATATCGTGTCCATGGATTTTTGCGGCGAGGAGGACAGACCATGGAACAGCCAGAATCCCGACGGGCTGAACGACCGCTACCGGCGCCATACTGAGGGCGATCAGGTGAAACGCTGCACCCGTGAAGACGAACAGAAGACCCAAGAGCCATTTCCGGATACGGAAAAGTCCAAGCATTCCCCCCAGAGTGAGCCGGTTGGACGACGTCTTGCCGGAGGGATCAAAAGTACTCTTCACACCCAGATGCTGCAGGGTGGCCCCGCTGGCAAAGAGGAACGAGCCGATGACCTGCAGTCCAATCGCAATGGCGATGTTCACAAGGGTGCCTTCCGGTGGGGCGTGCGCACGGGTACGACGATATCCGAGGTGGCACCGTGTCCCATCAGACGGGGGTGCCGTTATCGGCTGCACTGATGAGAATCACCCCTGATAGACGATGACCTTGTCCCCCACCGTGGTGGCGTCAAACAGGGCCGACACTGCACCCTTGTCGCGAACGTTGACGCATCCGTGCGAAGACCCGTTGTACCCGCGAGCCTGGAAATCGGCCGAGAAATGCACGGCTTGTCCTCCAGAGAAAAACAGGGCGTAGGGCATCGAGGTGTCATACAGGCTTGAGACGTGGTTCTTCGACTTCCAGTTGACGGCGAACGCACCGTTGCGCGTCGGCGTCAATTCCGAGCCAAAACGCACGTCCATTGTGAGACGGATCTCGCCGTCAACCACCCATGCGAGTTTGCTCTGCGACTTGGAGATGCAGACCACACGTCCGGTGAGGCACCTGTCATCCAGCGTCATGGCGTTGGACTTCGGCGTCGGCGCCACGTTGTTCAACTCGTCAGTTGTCGGCGTCCGTGTCATCGCCGTGAGACGATCCATCGTGCGCTGATCCACTTCACCGGTGACAGGGATTTCCCGCTTCTCCTGGAATCCCTCCACAGCCGCCACCGTCACGGGCCCGTAGTTGCCTGTGACGGATGCCTCGAACCAGGCGATCTGCTTCAACCGGGCCTGTAGGTCCTTGACGCCTTTGCCCTCGCTTCCGGATGCCAGGAGCGCTGGTCCGGGTGTGAGGATGTTGTACATCTCATCGTGAGTGGGCGCTCGCGACATTGTCAGGAGACTGTTCCATGTGGCTTCGTCCACAAAGCCCAGGGCAGGCAGTCCGCGCTTGGTCTGGAATCCTTCGACGGCCAACTGCGTCTGATCGCCAAAGAGTTCCGTGATCTGTCCTTCGAACCAGTCCAACTGCAGCAGCCGATGCTGCAGTTCCCGCACCTTGTCGCCTGCATCTCCCGGCTTGATGAGAGCCGCTGGCAGCAGCGTTTCCGACGGAGTGCTCGTGGTGACCGGCTCTGCCGGAGTGGCATCGGACTCCGAGGCCACCTTGGTTCCCTGCGGCGTTGCAGTTTCTTGAGGCAGGCTCGGATCGGCGGATGCACTTGGTGCGTCGGGGGTTGCCGATGGGACAGCCGGAGCCGTCTCAGAAGCATCGATGGTCGGTGCACCGTCGACGGTGGTTTCAGTCGGCGCCGGAGCACATGCTGTGATTGTCCACAGCAGGACCACGGCGAGGGTTGCTCGTAGCAACGGCATCTTCACGGCTTCACCTCGGGATCGACACAACTTGACGGCGTCAATCTACCTTCTGGCCACAATGCCGATCCACAATGCGCCGCGTGTCGCTGACGTGTTCCCAAGGGTTGTCAAACACGGTTGGCACCCGCTTTTGACCCAGGCGCCCCGCACCGCCTGGGTTCCTCTCGGTATGCTCCGCTGGGAGTTGGAGGACAGTCATGCACACAGTCGGGTTCGATCGCGAGAAGTACTTGAGGCTGCAATCCCATTGGATTGAAGATCGCCGAAGGCAGTTCGGCGGCAAGCTGTACCTGGAACTGGGTGGAAAGCTGTTCGACGATCTACACGCCTCGCGGGTGCTGCCCGGTTTCACGCCGGACAACAAGGTGGAGATGTTGGCGGAGCTGAAAGATGATCTCGAGATCATCGTCGTGGTCAGTGCCCGCGACCTTGCGCGCAACAAGATGCGTGCAGACCATGGAATTTCCTACGATGAGGATGTACTGCGTCTCGTGGATGGCTTCCGATCCCGGGGGCTCTACGTGGGCAGCGTGGTCATCTCCCGAATGGCCGAGGACAATGGCAACGCCCGCGCGTTCAAACGCAAGCTTGAAAAGCTGGGGCTGAAGGTTTACCGGCACTACCCCATCAGGGGCTATCCGAACGACATTGCCCGCATTGTCAGCGAGCAGGGCTACGGGAAGAACGACTATGTGGAAACCTCGCGCGACGTCGTCGTCGTCACGGGGCCGGGACCCGGCAGCGGCAAAATGGCAACCTGCTTGTCGCAGATGTACCACGACCACGCTCGCGGCAATCCATCCGGCTACGCGAAGTTCGAGACTTTCCCCATCTGGAACCTGCCGCTTGATCATCCTGTCAACGTCGCCTACGAAGCCGCCACAGCGGATCTGGACGACGTCAACATGATCGACCCTTTCCATCTCGCCGCGCACGGCGAGCAAGTGGTCAGCTACAACCGTGACGTCGAGATCTTTCCGGTTCTGAATCTTCTGTTCCAGCGAATTCTGGGCGAATCCCCCTACAAATCACCCACAGACATGGGTGTGAACATGGCGGGCCATTGCATATCTGACGATGCATCCTGCCGGGAGGCCTCCCAACAGGAGGTCATTCGCCGCTGGTATGCAGCGCTGGTCAACGAGAAACAGGACCAACTCGAGCCCGCGGAGTCTGACCGGATCGCGCTGCTGATGAGTTCGCTGGGAATCAGTGGCAACGATCGGCCAGTGGTGGCTCCCGCATTGAAAGTGGCTCGCGCCACCCAGGCACCGGCAGCTGCAATCGAATTGCCCAGTGGGCTCATCGTTACGGGAAAGACCTCCCCTCTACTCGGCGCTTGTTCGGCGATGCTTCTTGATGCGCTCAAGTCGTTGGCGGGGATCGATGCTTCCGCGAAACTGCTGTCCTCTGAAACGATCGAACCCATCCAGGAACTCAAAACCCGCCATTTGGGGAGCAAGAATCCCCGCCTCCACACAGATGAGGTCCTGATCGCCCTGGCAGTCAGCGCCAATGCCGATCCCCTGGCGAAAAGGGCGCTGGCCGAACTGCAGCACCTTCGCGGATGCGATGCCCACTCGTCCGTGATTCTCGGCCCCGTGGATCGAGGCATCCTCCGTAACCTCGGTATGCTCGTGACGAGTGAACCCCTGTACTCGACGAAGAATCTGTACAGGAAGCGCTGAACACCTACGGGACTGCAGTGAGCACCCTTCCATGCCCGCGGACAACACGGATACCGGGAGGCCGTCCAGTTGCGCTGTCTCTCAGAGGTCGATGTGGGGATACTCCTTCTGACGCCCCTGGAAGGAGAGGATCTTTGGGTTCTGCACCACACCGTCGCGAATCTCGATCGCGCGTGCGATGATCTGATTTTCCTCCCAGTTTCCGCTCATCACGGTCCGCAGGTGGGGTGTGAGTGCCTCACTGATGTCCCAGGTGGCGCTGTTCCAGAGGTATGTGGGGCTGTGATCCACCGCGTAGTACGTCACCCCGTCACCCACCATGAAGGTGGGAGCATCGAAGGACGTTGGGTGAGCGAACTCAAACCCCATTGCGTCGTCGCAGGACACGTCCACGATGACTGATCCGCTGGAGAACTGTGCCAGAT
>JBQCZU010000046.1:0-16223 GCA_052089385.1 Arachnia sp. | reverse complement strand
CTCCAATTTCTCGGGCAGCTATCCCACGTGTCCACCAAACCGGGAACGGTCCAAGTTGGGCGCCGGATAGTTGGGTGGACAGGGTTCGCAGTCCGGCTCTCAGGGAAGCAGCCTTGGGATCCTCTTCAGCCAGACGCGCTACCGTCGGGCGATCCACCGTGACCAGCGCAAATTCTGCAGCCACGAAGGCCGCATTGGCTGCGATCAGAAGTACCACAAGCAGTAACAGCAGCCATTCGGTCAGCACCCGAACGCCTCCCCTGACCTATGGAAGGAACAACATGCGTTGGCCCCGAAGGGCCCTGTACTTTGGCTGATGTCCACGCGATAAGCATAGATCAGGAGAAATGCCAGCTTTGAAGGCTGGGTTCCCTTTCCCAAAACGACCGCCACCGGGCCCAAAAGACAGAGCGCAGCCGCTGCCTCACTTCACGTCCGAAGCAGTCTCACCCTCCCCCGACACATCGATGCCCGCCGCTGTGCCATCGTCGGGCACCAACCGGAGCCGCGGCGCAGGCTTGGGCCCAGCCAAGGGCCGCGCGTCACTCCCCCACTCTGCAGCCAGTTCCATCAACGCGGCCGTTCGCGCGTTCAGGCGCTGCCGTTCCTCCTCGCTGAGTTGATAGGACGGGAGTGGGGCTTGTGCGTCCAGCCCCGCGAGTTGGCTGTACGCGGTGCCGCACGATGTCGTACCGCGGTAGTTGCTCTCCAGGTGACGCAGCCACTGCGCGAGCCCCGAGGTCGCGGTGCGCAGACGGATCCAGCGGTGGTTGTCCCAGGCTCGCGTGGGTTCGAGGCCCGGTTTGTCCCCGGCAAAGGTCCGCACCAGGTTGACCGCACCGAGCCTCCCCCTCTCCGCCAGATCCGTCACAGTTTTCGGCGGCATGGAGAGGTTCATGCCCCCCTCCGAATGGTCGTGGTGCACTGTCACAATCCGGTCCCGGTATCCCGGCATCACCATCTGTGCACCATCCACCCACTCGCGAGCGGTGTGCACCATCGTCAGAGCGAAGGCCCCCCATGCGCCGAGTCCTCGCGTCGGCAGGGAGAACCATGGCCGGTGGAGGCCACCCTGGTTGCGGGCGGGTAGATAGCTGTTCTCCGCCTGATTCTCCGATTTTTCCCTCCCCGGAGGGAAAGGACCCAGGTTGAGGGCGAACGTCGGGTGCTTGGGCAGGGGTGTGTCAAAGAAGTGCACTGGCAGATTGGCGCAGAGCCCGCCGTCGGTGAACCACACGCTGGAAAACGTCACGGCGTTGTCCGCCGATGCGTCCTCACCTGCAATTCCTTTCACATGATTTTCGGGCTGCGTGTAGTCGACTGCGTACAGGCGTACCGCGGAGATCAGCGCCGGGAAACTGAGCGACATCCGCGTGGCGACGACCACCGGGAGATCGTTGGCCGCCGGCCAGGGGTAGAGCGTCCGGCCCTGGTCCAGGCGTGGCTGCGGGGTGACGCTGCTGTCGAGTCCCGGATTGACCATCCAATCCACTACGACTTTAGGAAATAACCGACGCATCTCGTCGACGTCGAAGTAGAACTCCTTGGTGCTCCACGGCATCGCCATGGGCTGATGGCGGCTGAGATTCGTCGTCATGACACGCAGCGTGATGCCGGCTGCGTGGAGATCTCCAAACGTCAGCGGTGGCGCACCAGAATCCCGCCCGGCCAGCGATTGGGTCTTCTCATAGAGCCACGGGGTCAAAGGCTGCGCGCCACCCCCTCCGTCACCCTCCATGCCAGTACACATGCCAAAGCCGTCCTGCGCGATTCGGCCGAAAGACAGCACCGCTCCCGCCACGACGGCCACCGTACTGCCGATCACCATCAGCACAACGCCCCCAAGGACGCCGGCCACGGACGCGATCCCGTCGCCCATCGCGCTGAGGATGATGATGGCCAGCCCGGGCAGGGCTCCGACGAGTGCGTGGATCCAGAAGCTCTTCAACAGGCCGCCCACAAGGACGACGGCCTTTCCGTGCTGCTTCGCCGTCACGGAGAACAACAAACGAAACAGGGGCGCGGCCGTGCGTGTCGGCTGGAAGAAGGATGCAAGGGTCGACATCCCGTCGCCCCCGATTGCCGCCAATTCGTCGGGCATCCTGTCCAGTTGTTCGAATCCGCCCGAGTCACGTCCAAGTTCCGCTGCGGCCGCGGCTGCGGCGGCGATGGCACCGGCGGAGGCGCCGCCGACGTGGCTCAGCCGGTAGGTCTTGGCCAGTTCGGCCACGGCCCGTGGGTAGATCACTCCGCTGGTGATGCCACCCTTCATGACGATGTCGCACTGCAACGAGGGTGCGGCGTATGGACTGATCGGTGCGGTGGGCATGGGAACTCCTAGGGTCCGAAAAGGGTCTCGCGGTAGCTCGCCACCACCTGGCGGCACATGACGCTGTAGGGAGCATGATCAGCGACGAACCTGCTGACCTCGGCCAGGCGTCGCTCCAGTTGCTCGAGGAGGACGGGATCAGCCGGGTGTCGTACAACATTGCTCTGCGCATCCACGACCGATTCCAGATGGGCAATCAGATCCAGCAGTCGGTCCCGCCGAGCCGCACGCAGTCCGCGTCGTTGGAGCGCGCACACGGCGATGGTGGCGGCTCCCTTGGCGCTGCGACGCTGAGGCCGGACCCACCCATCGTCGACGGTGGCCGTGCCCCAGACGAAGTCCAGATGCTTCTCGGGGAAGTCAAGGTACGGATGCAGTAGCAATCTGGCTTCACCCTTCTCCTTTCCCGGTTCGGTGCCCCGTGACGCCTCAGAAGCCAGCGGGAACGCATTGGCCTTGCCCGCAGTTCGCACCTCTGTCTCGCCGGGCAGATCCTGTCCACGGGGACTGTTGCAGTCCGTACAGGACGGCAGAAGGTTGGTCCACTCGCTGGCGAGCCAGTAGTACCCGGGCGGCACACGCTTGCCGTCAATGGTCACGCCGCCCTTGGGTCGGTAGTGCTCGATCGCCACGGGTTGGGTCGCGGAGTACTTGGTCTCGCAGTACGCGCACTTGCCCCCAAAGGCCTCCTCAAGCGCTGCACGGACATCGGGGGCCTTGTACGCCTTGTAACCGTCGTACGTGGACGCTCCGTCCCAGGCTGAATAGAAATCCAGCGCCGCCTGCCGCTCCTTCAGTGTCCTCTCCCCGGACAGACTGGGGGGCACCTTTGGCCGGGAGACCTTTCGCATCATTTTCCCCCTGGCAAGTACTTGCCCCAGAGGTCCGACAGCGTGGCGGTGATCTCTGCGCCACTCGGCGCCACCGCGTCGCCGGTCTGCCTGCGTTGCGCAATGTAGTCAGCTGCCGATGTCAACAACAGCCGCTCACGCTCCGTGGTGCCGAACTGCTCCAGCTCATCGAGTCGCTGACGAACCTTCTCCAGACGTGTCTTCTGCTCCTTGTTCGGGCGCGCAAGACCCATCAGGCGGTAATAGTTCTCCCACAGCTCCGCAACCTCTGGATCATCGGTGCTGCCCAGCCCGAAGTGCTCGGAGGTCAGCAGTTGGTCAATGCGCATCCCTGTCACCGGCGGCAGATCCGACAGCGTCACGATCTCAGCGTCGCTGTTGCGTCGCATGACCACCACTTCACCGTCGACGATTCCCCGCAAGCAGAGGGGGTCGTGAGTGGTGACGACGAACTGGATGCGGGGCATCAGATTGCGCATGGCGGTGACGATCCGCAACCTCCAGCGCGGGTGCAGGTGCGCCCCGATCTCATCAATCAGCACGATTCCCTCGGCGAGCGCCGACTGACTCCACAGCCTCATTGTGCTGCGCAGGATGTCGCAGGCCATCACCACCATGGACTGGTAGCCATCACTCAGCGTGGCAATATCAGAGCGTGATCGCCCCTGTTGCAGCACCACCTTGCCGCGGAGGCAGACGAGTTCCGCCTCAGTGTCCAACGCGAGCATCTCGTGGATGCCGTTCGCGACGTCCTCAAACGTGTCCTCGTCCAGTGAGAGCAGCCATGACGTGGGGTCGGTGAGCGGCGCCACGGGATCGAACAAGTTGTCCACGCGCACCACGCGATCATCGCTGTCGGGCGACGGCGTCCGCGGCAGCAGCCGCGTGGCACCGTAGCCGAGCAACAATGCTGCCACCGGCTCCGGACCTGTGAAGTCCCGGTCACCTTTGGCCCACTCCATCTCCAGCGGGTCCGGCCGCCCGGAGAGGAATATCTGAACGAGCCCTTTGCGAGCCCCGTCGCGGAGGTACGTGCGGGCGTCGATCCCGAGCATCCGACGTTGTTCCCCGCCCATCATCGTCAGTGCAATAGCGTGCAGGACTGAGCTCTTGCCGCAGCCATTCTCTCCCAGGAGCACAGTCCAGGGGCCGCGCTCGCTCGTGGAGCGGGCAAGATCAATTTCGAGGTCCCGGATGGGCCGGAAGTTCTCGATCACCACCCGCTCTATCCATTGGGTGGCCTGGAAGTACTGGTCCCGCTCGGCATCATCCACCGGTGTGACTCCGCGTGGAAGCAAGGATTCTGAACCTGGACCGGAAATTGCCATGTTCCGGGGGAAGTCGCCCCGTCCCGCGTCCACCATGCCAACGAGGTCGTAGGCCACAGGGCTACTCCCGTAGCCGGACACCGGTGGTAGATCGGGTCCAGAGGGCCGCCTCGGCAGATCGAAGGTTGGGATCAGCACGTTCGCGGGCACTTCACCGATCAGTTGCCTGCGCAGTGTGGGGAAGGAGGCGTCATCGCCCCCGCCTGCAAGGACCGCCAACCGGGCCTTCACCAGATAGTCCCGATTGAGCGCCAGAATGTCGCGGGTGATCCGACCCCGGTCCGTGAAGTCCGTGATGGTTCCGTCGCTCTGGTAGCGAAGATGCTCATCGGGATCGTCGAGGATGGGGTCGAGCAGCAGGGGCTGTTCTGCCGAGAGACCGTCGACGAGGGTTCCCCTCATCCCAATCACCGGGAATCGGGTGCCGCGGGCGCGGATGCAATCGGCGCAGGCCGGAAAGAGGTTCTCCCAGTCGTAAGTGAGCCACGAGTAGGACTGCAGTTGAACGTCTCCGGCCACCCCAACAGCACCCCAGGTGGGACGATGGTGCGTCGTAAAGGCGGCGCAGTCCGCCATCCCTTGCGCTGGATGTTCCTCCAACGCACGCTCGCAGTAGGCGCAGGTGCCGCTGGTCATCTGCAGCAATGGATGGAGGATTTCCGGTGACTGGAGGATGGGATCAGGATCGGTCCCGCGGGAGCGCTTCTGCTTCCAGGCGTGCGCGACTTCTTCTGTCAGCCTGTCCTTTTCAGCGACGAGGACAGCCGGTTCATTGGGTCGTTGAAGCCACATGGCACCACTCCCTTGTTCCGGCAATTATCGCAGGATTGTCCCTACGGTGGAAGAGGTCAAGGTCTTGCCAACGGGTCCGCCGCAGGCCCGCTGGCAATCGCGCGGGGCAGGGTGGCCGGGTCGGGCAGGCACTCGAGCGCAAGGGTTCGGAGAATTGTGGCGACACGCAGTTGCGCTGCGGCACGCTCGGATTCAGAGGTCGACGTGCGTGCCAGTCTCGCGGCTCCGGCCGCCCGTCGGGCACTGTCGAGCGCGGTGACTGGCAGGTGCCCCAATCCGACGGTTTCGGCATGCGCCCGTGCAGTCCGAAATGCCACGGCAACAACGGCAGAACGGCGCGCGATCTCCTCGTTGCTGGTCCCGGGTGTCACATCCGAGAACAGGGCAAGCGCCGTTTCGAACTGGCGAGTGGTGGGGACGCTGGAGTCAAAGAGCGCGGAGTTCTCAATGCGGTAGGCGATGTCGGTCAGCATCCGCCCGTACAACGTCCGAATCTCGGCGACGCGGTCTTCAGCGGCTGCGCGGGGACCGACATCGCGTGGCAATCGGACCAGCGCGTCTTCGAGTCTGATCGTCGTATTGCCGACAATGACACGCGGAGGGCGGACCTTTCTCCACGACAGCTCAGGCAGGTGAAAGGCCCTCGTCGGCGCCAATCCGTGCGCCAGCGCCACCGACTCCACCGTGGTGAACCCCGGCACGTCGCGGTCACGGTGCCGGGGCCATTCCCCGCCATTGCGCCACGTGTGAACGGGTGCGAGGTTGAGGCGCAGTGTCCCGTGGACCACCGGGTGGATGTAGGCCACCACATACTCATCACCTTGCATGGCAATGAGATTGGCCCACCTCAAAAGCTCCACGGGCGTGTCGAGCAGCAATGGCTTCCATGCCGATTCCAGCAATTGTGGCTCCGACGGCGGGATCGGCTCCACCAACGCCCTGCGCGGCGCCGCGTTTTCCTTGGGTCGACCTCTCATCTGCCGAATTCAATCTCGCGTCGGCTTCCAATGAGGGAAGGTGAGGTGCGGTCCACACTCGGCAGGTAGTACAGCGCCAAGGACGTGAGGATTTCATCTGTTCTCCCGAGCGCCGCAGCCTTCTCCGTGGCCGGGGCATCGCTGAGGGCGGTCCTCGCAGCCTTCGCAGCTCGCTGCGCTGAGGTTCGGGCCGTCAACGGCAGGTGGCCCAGGCCCAATTGTTCGGCGTCGCGACGGGCATCCGCAAACGAGACCTCAATCTCCTCTGCCATCTGCGCTGCATGAGGAGATTCGGGATCCCAGGTGAGGAGCGCCACCTGGAAACGATTCGTCGGGGAATGGGCATTGTCGAACAACGCCGAATTTTCTATCCGGTACACGATGTCTGAGAGAAGTTGGCCGTACGCTGCCTTGACCACATCGACGCGGTCACGCGGTGTCGGCCCGGCGGGGATGGCGTCATGCGGCATCCGCGCCATGACCTGCGACGGGACCAGTTGCCACGAATCCGCAATCACCGCGGGTTGCAGCATGAGGTGGCGGCCGTCGCGCTGCCACCAGGCACTGGCTGCCACCGGAACGGCAAAGACAAGGAACCCCGGATCACCTCGGAGCAGCGCCACGACGGCCACAGCGACAAGAAGGAGAATCATCACCGGCTCAGCCGCTTTGGAACCGCTGATCTGCCACCTGATACGCGGCGCCTCCGCGGCGGAGTCAGACCGCACGGCCGTGTGGGCGAGCACAAAGTCGCTGAGACTGACGGAGCCGGGACAACTGACCCGCTGCGACGTGGGCATCGGTTCGCGCGTCGCGGTGTCGCACACCCGAGCGGACAGCTCGCCCCCGCGCAGCCGACCGAAGGTGGCCAGCACAACCGTCAGTTTCCCGTCGGGGCCCATTCCCTTCACCGCCACGTGGCGTCCGGCAAGGTCAGCGACTCGCGTATCAAGTGCGATTCCCGGCCAGAGCATGCCTCGATGCTATCGGCGGCCCTCAGCAAGAACCTGCTCCCGGCCCGTGCCTGTGTTCACGACGCGAGTGGAGCTGGGCGCTGGAGCATTGCCGGGCGGTTCATGGGCCAGCAGCACATGCAGTTGACCGCGGCTGAGGGACTGCCCTTTCCCTACGGCCATGTCTGCACGCGGTACGCTCACGCGCAGCACAGCCGACGCCTCCACCGAAGGAAAAACATCCGTGAGTACGCGCCCCGCCTGCGAGACAGCATCAGCCGATCGGGCCACTGCTCGACGGCGTGTCTTCCTGACCGGAGCCACCGGTAACTGGGGCCGCGCGATTCTCCGAGAGTTCCGCGAACACGGCGACCGATTCCAGGTGGTTGCCCTGGTCATTCCGAGTACGCAGGATAAGGCCGTGCTGCGAGAGTTCGAGGACATGGACAACCTCGAAGTGGTCTTCGGTGACCTCACTGACTACGACGCCGTGGAGCGTTGCACACGGGGCGCGGACATCGTCCTCCATGTCGGGGCGATCGTCTCGCCTTTCGCCGACGAGAACCCCGAGCTCGCACACAGGGTGAACGTCGGGAGCATCCGCAACATCATTCGCGCGGTCAAGGCACAACCGGACCCGGCAGCGATCGGTGTCGTCGGCATTGGGACTGTCGCCCAAACCGGCGACCGCACGCCCCCGCATCATTGGGGTCGTGTCGGTGACCCGATCCGCGTCTCGCAGTACGACGAGTACGGGCAGAGCAAGGTGATCGCCGAGCGTGAACTGATCGATTCGGGCCTGCCGAAGTGGGTCTCGTTGCGACAGACCGGCATTTTCCATCCGGGAATGCTTGAGATCCGCGACCCGATCATGACGCACGTCGTTCTCAATGGCGTCATGGAATGGGTCAGCGCAGAAGATGCGGCACGTCTCGCGGTCGGCGTCTGTGCTGAGGATGTCACTCCAGAGGTGTGGGGTGGCATCTTCAACATCGGCGGCGGCGAGGAATGGCGACTCACGAACTGGCAGTTCCAGATGTTGATCGGCGGAGCCCTGGGGGTTGCAGATGTGCGGAAGTGGTTTGCCCTCAACTGGTTCGCGACTCGCAATTTTCACGGTCAGTGGTACACCGATTCAGATCTTCTTGAGGAGTTGGTGCCCTTTCGGCGGGACACCGTGGAGGCGACCCTCTCCCGGGCACTTGACGCGGCTTCACCGTCGTTGCGCAAAGCGGGCAAGGTTCCTGCCTGGATCGTCAAACATCTGGTGATGAAGCCAATCACGCGCAAACCCCGGGGTTTGATGGCCTACATCCGTGACGGGGATGAGGACGCGATCGCCGCGTTCTACGGGTCACGCACCGGATTTGAGGCGATCGGAGACTGGTCCACTTTTCAGCCGCCCCGTCCCGGCGACACACCGTCGTTCCTGGACCATGGGTACGACGAATCCACTGATCCCCGCGAGTGGACGACAGCGGATTTTCACGACGCCGCTCGCTTCCGCGGCGGCGAGATGGTGAGTCGCGATGCTGTGGCCGGGGACATCGCCTCGCCGCTGCAGTGGCGTTGCGCGGACGGTCACGAGTTCCGGGGAAGCCCGCGGCTCATCCTGACAGCAGGGCACTGGTGCCCCGAGTGCGTTCGAGACACCGTCGGGTACGCACGTCAGAGCGAGCGAAATGCCTTCCTAGGGCAATTGGATTCCGCCGTGCCATTGGGGATGGAAGTGGGGTGAGCTCCTGCTGAGCGCTACAGGTGAATCGCCCGGTTTCTCCTCAGTTGGACGGTGCATGAACGTACTCTCACGCTGTGGGCATGCAACGGGGGGTCACAGCTTTACTCATCAGCCCTGCCCTGCTGGGGGCGAATCAGTGAGTCGTCTGAGGTATGCAATCTCGATCTTCTCGCTTGCCGTCTGTCTGGCCGGATGCGGGACGATGGGGTTGGGCACGGCACCTGGCCGCACGGAAGTTTGTACCCCTACCGACGCCGACGGTTTCGCTGGCTTCGGCATTGGCTCCATTGAAAACACCACGGACTCTCCCATTGTGATTCAGAAGATCGAGTTCATCGACGCGAACAATTTGACCTTGGTGGGTGCCGAACTGGAGCCCCTGGACAACGACTCACGCCGTGGCACGGACTACGAACGCACGCCAACCGCACAGGCGTGGGTGCCGTTGGGACCCGGTGAGCGAGGGAGCATCAGCGCATTGATTCGCACGGATGATGTCACCCAGAATGGCTCCATGAAGGGGACACGCGTCTTCTATGGCGATGGTTCATCAATGCGTTCTGAGCAAGTGGACATCGACTTCTGGATCGCCACCGTCCCCCCCGGATCACAATGCGAGAACTTGGAAGACGAAGTGCTCTCAGAGTCGCAACGCACCGAACCAGAGCCTGGGCAAGACCTCATACAAAGCAGAAGCTGAGCCCGGCAAACTGGGCGACAACTCTCGCCAACGAACTCAAACTCCAAGCACCTCAACCTGCCTACCCGTCGAATCAGCCGTGCTGCCGAACCACAGAGAAGCGGCACCAGCAATCATCAGTACGGCGACTGTGATCCATCCGGTTCCAGCAGGAGTGTCCCAGTTGTTCTGATTGAACATCAGCATCGCCATGTATTCACTGATTCCATGCGCCATGCCGAAGGCTGTCGCTCCCCACAGGACTATTGCCAGACCGGGCAAGCGAGCACTCTGAATATCGGTGTGTCGCAGCCACAGCACCACCATCACCGCGACGGCTACGGCTTCGACTGAGATCCAGAGCCATCCCGAGATGTAGGCCTGGGGGTCGCGCCCGCGGTCCTGGGCCGCCAGCAATCCCATAACCGCAACTACAGCCGGAGTCACGGCTGCGATGAGCGCGATTCCCGTGGTCCCTCTACTCAAACGGAGACCGAGAATCAGAACAACCCACGATGCGATTGCCAGGAGCATCGCGATGCCGGCGACCTCAGACGCCCAAGGTGCCTGCTCGGTGATCTTTGGCGGATATGGGAATGGGAGACCCGTATCCATTCGCATCAGGCAGGCGTCGGTGAGTTCCGCGGTCCTCGAGGAGGCAAATAGCGTTCCATTCAGCATGCTCCCCCTGCAGGGGATCCAGTGAAGATGAACCGAAACAGCCGTCAGCACTGCCGCAGCGAACAGCAGGACACCAGCGGCGAACCACGGCCAGCGTCGATGGACTTGCACGTTTCGACCTTGAACATGATCCATCCACCGTCCCCCAATCGGCTAGATGTCGTGACAGTAGCAAAAGTGGAGAGACCTCCCACTGCTACTCCTTGCTCGAACGAATCTTGATGCCCACTACCCTCTGGCAGCATCGTGGCATGGGCGAATATGGATGCCAGGAATTTTCATCACCCCATGTCAGCTTGGTGTGGTGGGCCACCTTCGACGAGGACACCGACCACTTCGAAGTTGCCAACGAGTGGTTTCCACATGGCGAGCGGGTCAGTTCCAGAGATGCAGGTCTACGAAGCCGGGAAGATTGACCGAGGGCGTTGGCGGCGCGACCGGAGAGCATGTAGGCCAGCAGCGACGCCGGTGGCCAGACCAACGACAAGCAGCAGAACAGGGGGACCGAACACGAAGATCAGACCGGTCGTCGATGACTGGCTGGTCACGGTGGATGTCATTCCCCACACTGTGATCCCCACGATCGCCAACACACCGGCCACCACCACGGGCATCTCGCCGCGCAACCTGCGGTCGAAGCTGAGGACGACAATCCCCATCAGGACAAAGGGAAGCATCCCCCACGCGAAGAAGGCGACGGTCCACCACATGCCCATTTCAGGAGCGGCGTGCCCCCAATCGCTGGCCCAGCCGAAGACCACAAGCCCGTAGGTCGCGGCGAGCAGCAGCAGGGCCAAGAGTGCCCACACCAAGGCGCGCGGACGGCGCCGCGACAAGAACCTGTCATCACTCATTCCGATCAGGTTAGCCCGTCGTCGGCGGAACCATCTCGAGAAAGGCTGCACTTAGGGTGGATCCGAGGATCACAGCCACCAACGAGGAGGCAGACGGCTCATCTTTCTTTGCAGTTCGATTGATGAGGCCCGATCGAACAGAAATGGGCCCCACTGGCGACATCCAAAAGTGCCGTGTCGCAACTTTCGGTTTGCTACCCGATTGCTACAAGCCCGTGCCCAACGGCCGTCGGGCCGAGATGGGTTTCGCGATCGCTTCCTTGCCACTTCCACACACATGACACGACCGCATGTAGAACCCGACGGTAACCTTTCGGCCATCTCAGCGTAGTTACGGGGTAAGGGCGCCCCTGGGGCCGCTGACACTCGAGGGAGGGAAACGGTGGACGCTGAAGCGATCGATGAGCCGTCGACCTCCCGTCCGCTCCCCGGCGACACGCATGCGGTGGTCGAGCGGTACGAGTCCATGGTCTACGGCATCGCGGTGACCCATACGGCCTGCCGGGGTGACGCCGACGACGTGTACCAAGAGGTGTTCCTCACCTACCATCGTCGCGGGCCGTCGTTCAACGACGAGGAGCACCGCAAGGCGTGGTTGATCACCACCACGCTGCATTGCGCAAGGCGGGTGCGCTCCAGTTCGTGGCGGACGAGGGTCGTACCCCTTGCCCTCCACCACGTCGACACAGCCGCCGGCGCCGTCGACGACTTCACGCTGGCCACCGATGAGCAGAACGTGCTCTTTCGTGCGCTGCGCTCACTCCCCGAAAGCCAGCGCAGCGTGCTGTACCTGTTCTATTTCGAGGACCTTCCCGTCGCGCGGATCGCGGATCTGCTCCACGTGGAGCCCGGAACAGTGAGGGTGCGCCTCTCCCGAGGCCGCGCCCAGATGCGAGACAAGCTCCTGGGAGGGCTGTGGGATGAATGACGAAATCTTCTCCGAGATCGCAGACCAACTGCGACCCGATCCGCAGGTCCGGGCGCAGCTGATCGAGGCGCTCGACGCCGAACCCACGGCATCATCGCCCAAGCCTCGGCCTCGTCGCTGGCTGGCCCGGGTCGCCGTGGCTGCGGCTGCGGCTGTGGTGATCGTGGGGCTCGCTGTCCTGCCGACGCTGTTGCCGACCGGCGACAACCTTTCCGATCCCCTCACCCTGCCGTCCTCGAACTCCCGCGCAGCCATCGATCCCAGCGATTACGCCCAGGCCTACGCTGCGGTGCAGAAAGCGTTCACGTCTCTCCCCCAGGACCAGAACATGATCGAGGGTGACTTCGCCGCCGCCGACGGCACCTGGGGAGTCAGCCTTCAGTCGGGAGAAGCTACTGCGACGGAGGAGGGAGGGAACTGGTCCACCAACACCCAGGTCGCCGGCATTGACGAGGGCGACATCGTCAAGAGCGACGGCCGCACCATCTTCACCGCCTCGGAGCACGAGGTGGTCCTCGTGTCGGCGGACGGCTCGGACACCACCGAGGAGGCACGAATCGACACGACCGCCGACGAGACCGCCCCCACGGCCGGCACCGTCCAGGGCCCCGTCATCGACCTGATGCTCCACGGCAATTCACTCGTGGCTCTCGTCACCGAATACACCCCGAGGCTCTCCGAGCTGCCCTCGAGCGAACCCATGACGTATGTGCCCTACGACGCATCCCAGACCAGAGTCCTCATCTACGACGTGACCGACCCCTCGTCGCCACGTTTCGTGACCGGTCTCGGACAGAGCGGCGCCTACGCCACCTCGCGACTGTCCGGTGATCTGTTCTACCTCGTGACGGACTATTCCGTGGCTGACCGTGAAGCCGTCGATCCGGAAGACCCGGTGACGTTCGTTCCATGGGTCGCTGACGCGCAGGAGATCTCCCCCGTGGCTGCTGCCGATCTGATGATCCCGGTGATTCCGACGGCACCGTCGTTCCAAGTGGTCAGCAGCATCGACCTATCCAGTGGGCAGCGCGTTGATACGGAATCGGTGATGGGACGCGCGGACGTCACGTACATGAGCGACGACAGTCTCTTCCTCGCGTCCACCACCTACCAACCCACCGCCATCTCTGAGTTCGCCCTTGACCAGGACACCGGGCTGAGCGAGGTCACCCAGACAACCGATTTGGTCCGGATCGGACTTGACGATGGCGAGGTCACCGTCGCGGCCAGTGCCAGCATCCCGGGGGTGCCGCTCAACCAGTTCGCCCTCGACCACTTCGACGGCCACCTCAGGGTTGCGGTCACCATGGACGGCACCACCGCCGAAGGGGGCTGGGCGACGTATCCCACCCTGTTCGTGCTCGATGACGCACTGGGCGTCGTCGCCTCGCTGCAACAACTGGCCGACAACGAACAGATCAAGTCGGTGCGCTTCCAGGGACCCCGCGCCTACGTCGTCAGCTACCGCCAGATTGACCCGCTCTTCGCGCTGGACCTCAGCATCCCGGCAGAGCCCAAAGTGATGAGCGAACTGAAGATCCCCGGCTTCAGCACCTACCTTCACCCCTGGGCCGACGGTCGTCTGCTCGGACTCGGAATGGATGGTTCCAACGATGGCCAGATCCTCGGAGTCAAGATCAGCATGTATGACACCTCAGATCCCTTCGATGTCACGGAGGCCACGACAATCAAGGTGCCGTACACCGATGCCGAAGCGCTGCGCGACCACAAGGCCGTCTTCGTCGATCCCGAGCAGGGCCTCATCGGGTTCGCCGTCGGAACCCCTGACGGAACAGGGGAGGTGGACACGGACTACCTGCTCTACGGCTACAACGAGTCGACGGGCTTCACCTTGCTCGGCGAGCTCCCCGTTCAGCAGTCGACCCCGAACCAGGTCTCGAGCGCCAGGGCGGTGACCATCGATGACGACCTGTACGTGGTCGCTCCCGCGGGCATCAACGTGTTCCAAACCGACTCCCTGACCCAGATCGCCTCACACCAGTTCATCAATCGTTGACGCACCGCCCGGAAGCAGGCGGCAGTGCACGGTGGGCATGCGCGAAACGGCCCTACAGCCGGAGGACCTCCTCACGGGCATCTGTTCATCTCCACGCTCAACGGTCGTAGACGTCTCTGCGGTGGCCAGGTGTGATGACTGCCACGACAAGAATGTTGTCGTCAACGGTGGAGGTGATGCGGCAATTGCCAACGCACAGGCAAGTCACTCTCCCACCGAACATGCAAAACGTTCCGGAATGTGCGATTACACATAAAAGTAGGTTGTACTCAATTTAGTTGTGTACAATTGATCTTCGTACGAAAGAAGCACTCTCTCCCGAGCCCTCCTGCTCGCGGAGGTCTTCGACAATGAAAGGCACACACAATGGAACCTCTTTACACTGCGGAAGCCCTCTCGACTGGTGCTGGTCGCAACGGTCACGTGAGGACGACATCCGGCACGGTGGACCTCGATCTGGCCATCCCGAAAGCAATGGGTGGATCCGGCGATGGCGCCAACCCGGAGGAGCTTTTCGCCGCCGGATATGCCGCGTGCTTCCACTCTGCCCTGCAGATGGTTGCCCGTCAGGCCAAGGTCGCGATCTCTGACACCTCCGTCGGTAGCGAGGTGCACGTCCTGACCAACGAGGCAGGCGGATTCACCCTGGCGGTCAATCTCGAGGTCGTGATTCCTGAACTCGCCCACGAACAGGCGCAAGCTCTTGCCGATGCCGCCCACCAGGCCTGCCCGTACTCCAACGCCACCCGCGGCAACATCGACGTCACTGTCACCGTCTCGCAGGACTGATCCCACCCCTGCCCCCGGGACATAGTTCAACAACTGACCCGGCGCGGGACTGAAGCAGTTGGCTTCAGTTCCGCGCCGTTTGGCATGGGTCGGGACTCCTGTCGAATCCTCACACCTGGGTTCCGCCTCCTACTTAGTGGCGACGGCGTCACGGATGGGGGTGGCGCCGTCGATGAAATCGATGGTGCGTCGGATCGTGGAGTCATCCGCAAGGACCGCAGCGATGACCTGCGCAACATTTCCGCGGGACACGGAACCTGTCTTCGAGGGATCGACCTCAATGCTGCCCGTCCTGGGGTCGTCGCTCAGCATGCTCGGCCCGAGGATTGTCCAGGCAAGATCGGTCTCTTTGAGATGGGTGTCGGCCTCGGCCTTCGACTCGGCATATGCGTAAAACCCGTCGTCCTCCGGGACACCATGATCTGGTCCCGCGCCAAGGTAGGACACCATGACGTAGCGCCGCACACCCGCTGCCTTCGCGGCGTCCATGGTCCTGATCGCGGCGTCACGGTCGACCGCATACGTCCGCTCGGGACTTCCACCGCCTGCGCCGGCCGAGAAAACAACCGCGCCGTGGCCCCGGAAGACGTCCGCGAGTTCATCCTGGGACGCGGACTCCAGGTCGATGATGCTGGGAGTAGCGCCGGTGGTCTCGATGTCGGCGCGTTGCCCCGGCTTCCGGATGAGCGAGGTGACCTCGTGTCCGTCCGAGACGAGAATTTCCGCGGCCTGCAGTGCGATCTTTCCGTGCCCTCCGACGATGGCGATACGTGACATGGTGACTCCTTCTTTCGACAAAACTGCTTCAGCGAATGAACGCTTCTCACTTGGGGCAACGCCCGTGTGGTCTCGACTATTCCGTTCGGGCTGACGGGCTGCACAGATCCTTCTGCAGCTCACCGCCGTCCCGGCTGACAACCGTTTGGCCACATCGAGGTACTCAACGTTGGTTACGAGACACATGGAGAGCGCCCCGTTGGCCTCTTTGGGACAGTGGTGACGATCGCGTCCTGGGATCAAAACCGCACATTAGACGGTATTTGAGATAGAGAGGCGTTTGTCTAATCCAGGCTGCACCTCGACAGCAGCAGTGTCGAGACGCAGCGCAGATTGAACACTTCCACGCTCAGCACTTTGAACAAGGAGGGTGATCTCAAGGAAGTGTTCAGAGTAGCCGCGTCACCAAGACGCCAATTAGGGCAGACACAGGGACTGTGGATTAAACGGTGTTTCCGGCCCAACGCGCTGACGAGTCAGCGGGGAAGGTGCCGTGATGTCAACGACACTGAATGATGTGAGTCCAAAGA
>JBQCZU010000045.1:0-16366 GCA_052089385.1 Arachnia sp. | reverse complement strand
AGCAGACCGATGGGTCATCCACATCGACCATGACACCGGCCAACCCGTCATCACCGCACCCGGCCGAACAGACAGATTCACGGACCGTCAACCATGGGAGCACCATCAATCAAATGGGTCCCCCTCCACAGACGTTCGGCCACGAGCCGGATAGCGATGACCGAGTGAATACATGGGCGAAGGGTGAATCCACACATGTCGTGAACCCGGGCGTTTCAAGCGGACCCTGATGTGTAGCCCTGCGGACGTCGACATAGTCGCGCGGAGACTCCAACTCCCAGGTCTCCATCGCTATGTCGGGTGAATGCTTCGTGAGGCCTACAGCAAACGGGGGCTTCATCTCATAGTGCTGACTCGGACACCGAAAAATTCAGCCAGTGTCACTGAGACGCTCATCTGTTGGACGACAGTTGGCGCCCACGTGGCCTCCACATTGGAGTCGGTCAATTCACAACGCGCCAGGGGTAATCCCTCACCGGGGCCGGCATGATCTTTCCAAGTATCGGTATCGGTATCGGTATCAAGAGGATCACACAGGCCGAGCAAGTGGAATTGATTGTCAATCCTCAGGCAGCCTTGAAGCCTGATCAGTAACCCCTTGAGCGAGCATCAGAACTCGATATGTTGCTCTTCTCGAATTCGCTCCACCATCCAGGACGCCAGTGTGGCGGTCACAGTCCCGAGGATGGCGATCCCTCCAATCATGAGGCCGACTGCAGCCAGCCGACCGGTGCCAGTGACAGGGAAGTAATCCCCGTAACCAACGGTCGTCATCGTGGTCACGGCCCACCACATGGCATCACCAAAAGCCGTGATATTGGCATGTGGATCGTGACGCTCAGCTTCCAGGACCGCCAACGCGCCGACAAACCCAAGTAGTGGTGAGCCGCCAAGAACGTACGACATCATCCGTCCCCGCAGCTTCATGGTTGCTCGGCTGTCAAGGAACCGCAGCATGGTCACAAGCCTCAAAAGCCGGAGCGGTCGAAGAAGCGGTAAAGCAATTACTGCCACATCCAGAAGATGTGAACGAAACCAAGCGGTCCGATCCTCGGCGAGAGCAGGTCGAACCCCGTAGTCGATGACGAAGCAAACCCAGACCGACCATGTCGTGACCTCACAAACGACTTCCAGGGAATGCGGCACGCCCGGCCAGATGATTGGGACCGCATAGGCCGCGAGAAAGGCGATTGCGGCAACCATGAGAGGGATATCCGTGGCACGATTCCAAGGGGATTCTTCTGAGTTCAAAGACACGAGCCTGAGCGGAGAGGAGCTTCCTACCAGTGATGCGTTCCGGCGCCGTGTCATGCTTGACCATGACCGAGCACCAGAAGTACGACGTTGAAACTGTCTACGAAGGGTGGGAGGTGCGGCACTACCCACCGCATCTCGTGGCGGAAGTGGACGTTCGTGGGCCGTTTGACGAAGCCGTCAATCGCGGCTTCAGATCTCTTGCAGCGTTCATCTTTGGTGAGAACGTGGGCAATCACAAGGTGGCCATGACCACGCCAGTGATGCAGGAACCGGTCTCCGAGAAGATTTCGATGACAACTCCCGTGGTGCAGGAATCGGACGGTGACCAGCACGTGGTGGCTTTCGTGATGCCGGGAGAGTTCACGATGGAGACGCTGCCGCGGCCCAAGGATGGCAGCATCCGGATACGCGAGATAGCCGGTTCGCTTGCTGCTGTTCGGCAGTTCAGCGGACGTGCCTCAGGAGAGAAGTTTGCCGAACAACTCTCCGGGTTGCTGAGCCGTTTGCAGGAACATCCGGAACTCGCCATTGTCGGCTCACCACGCTTTGCCCGATTCGATCCGCCGTGGAAGCCTGGATTCCTCCGTCGCAACGAGGTGCTTGTCACTGTTCAACGCATAGCAACCTGACACTGTATTTCGGTCACGCAATATCCTTCGAACATGTCGCTTGAAAAGTCTCGAAGTGAAGCTGGCACCGTGGTTCGACGCGTCGCGACAACAAAACTGCCGACCAAACACGGAACCTTCGAGATGATTGGCTACGAGGGTGCAGACGCCGCCGAACACGTGGCACTTGTCTGGGGACGCAGTGGAGCTGCTTCCGTGGAGCCTCCGCTGGTGCGTGTCCACTCGGAGTGCCTCACGGGCGACGCCCTGGGCTCTCATCGCTGCGACTGCGGTGAGCAACTACAGGCAGCACTGCAGACCATCAGCCGCGCGTCCTGTGGTGCACTCATCTACATGCGGGGACACGAAGGACGCGGCATCGGTCTCCTGAACAAACTGCGGGCGTATGCGCTTCAGGATGAGGGCCGCGACACGGTGGATGCCAACACCGATCTGGGGCTTCCCATCGATTCTCGCGACTACGGCGAGGGGGCGGCCATCCTGAAGGACCTTGGCATTCGCAGGCTACGATTGCTCACCTCCAACCCCGCCAAGCAAGTAGCGCTGGAATCTTTCGGGATCACGGTGGTCGGACGGCAGCACTTGCATGTACCAGAGCGGGCCGAGAGCTTGTCCTATCTGGCGGTGAAACGCAGCCGCATGGAGCATGATCCAGAACCATCCGAGACGGTGTGGGACCAATTGAGCAGGGCCATCATTCCTGTCGGGCAGATGAGCGGCGAGGCGGCAGATCTTGTGGATCGCTACCGCCCACTGCTGGAGGCCGGCGACACCATGGTTCTGGCACAACTCGGCCAGAGCATGGATGGCTTCATCGCTTCCCGCACAGGTGACGCCTGCTTCGTCACAGGAGAACAGGACCGGGAACACCTTCACCGTCTGCGGGCACTCGTGGACGCCGTCGTGGTGGGCGCCAACACTGCCACAGCCGACAACCCACAGCTGACCGTGCGCGCCGTCCGCGGTACCAATCCCGTCAGGGTGGTGCTGGATCCCCACGCCAGGATTCCCCTCGATTCACGGCTCCTGACAGACGATCACGCGCCCACATTGTGGCTGGTGGGTGCCGGGGCGGTGACTCCCGCCCATGTCGCACCACACGTCGAAATTCACCGGATGACGCTCCCGGATGCCTTTGCACCACAGCAAGTGCTGGCATACCTGCGGCAACGTCAACTGGGACGAGTACTCGTGGAGGGTGGCGGTGTGACCGTGTCCGGTTTCCTCGCAGCGGGGTGCGTCGATCGGCTCTTCCTCACGACTGCCCCAATCCTCGTGGGTGACGGCATTCCGGGAATTCGTTTCACAGGCTCTGACACCCTCTCCGATGCGCTGTCCGCCCCCGTTCGGCGGTTCACATTCGGAACCGACGTGTGTTCTGAGTTCAACTTTGCAGCCACCCGGAGCGAGGCACCGCGCTGAAACAGTGTGACCGGCTCCTCCTTCAAATACGGGGAAGCGCCATGAAGTCCTGATGGTGCACCTGAACGCGCAGGCAGCCGCTGCTCAGCTGGGACAGTCTCGTCCTCAACCACGACTGTGCAGGGGAGGCGAGCGTGGGGTCGTGCGCCACTGAGGCATTGACCCGGTCAGTCAGATATCTGCCGAGCAGTTCCTCGCTGCCGGGGCCCAGCACCCATGGCGTCTCAAGAACAGTGAATTCCAAGCCGTGGGCGGCGAATATTTCACCGGCGATGGCGGTCGCACGTGGTCCCGCCAAACCGCGTCGGCGTTGATGCGCGTTGAACGCGCTCGCGATGCGGGCATCCAGTTCCAGACAGGGCTGCAGATGGACCTCGCCCGTCACGCTCAGACTGAAGAGGACGGCCACCCCCCGCTGGACAAGGAGGGTGGCCAGGGACCGGACCTGATCCTCGGTGAGAACATCCAGCACGGCGGTGCAGGTGACGAGCGTCGCGTCATCGTCACCCATGATGTCCTCGAGTCTTTCAAGATCTCGGGCAAGCCGTCTGATGTCGACTACCTGCGATGACGCCGTGGATGGCACCTCACCCAACAGATCCTCATCCCGCTCGATCAGTGTCCAGCGCTGCAGGACACCCAGCCGCGGCGCAAGAAAAGCAAGGTTCGCGCCGGTTCCTGCGCCGAGATCAATGATGTGTGCGGCGTGGCCCTCTGTGAGTTGGCGCGCCAAATGAGCGCTGATGGCCTCCAACGCGATGAAAGTGCTCTCCCTCGCCGCCTCGTCGGCAGGACGACGCAGAACCAGCCAGTCGCTGGCAGCCCGCTGGAGAATCTGCTTCACCCGTGAATGATCCCCAGAAGGCAACGAGCTGTCTCTGTCCATGATGTCAGCGTAGTTCTGCGTTCCATCGCCGCAGCTTTCCATGCGTGCCGCACATCTGCCGAGATCAACCAGGAGCGCACCGCATGGCGCAACGCGGAATCATCGCAGGCATCAACGATGGCGCCGGGTGGGTGACTGGATGCCGCAGGGGAAGCGCCCCGCAGAGCCTCAGTGGCCCCGGTCCCACTCGGGACCACCGCAGGAATCCCCCGCGCCAGCGCCTCGGTGACCACCATGGCATAGGTCTCGCTGGTGGAGGCGAGCAGCAATAGGTCCGTTGCCTGCCAGACGGCATCCAGCTCCGCGCCGGTGAGAGCCCCGCGGAATGCGAGGCGATCGGCAGGAAGGCTCCCGGCCAACCGATGAAGCTCAGCCGCGTAGACGGGATCGACGGTGTCCGACCCGACGAGTTGCAGTGTCCACGGCAAATCCAGAAGATCTCGCAGCACACGCAGGATTGCGGACTGGTTCTTGAGCGGAGTGAGAGCAGCAAGTACAAGGAATTGCGGTGGCGTGCTGCCATTCGCCGGTTCGGCCATGTCGCACCCGGGTTCAGCGACTTTCGCGACGACGCCGGTATGGCGGGACAGAACGTCGTGTGCAGACCATCGGCTGGCGCAGCTGACGCTCGAGGCCGCGTGGAGAGCGGCTCGCTCCGAAACGACGAACGCTTTCTTCTCATCAACACCCAGGGAGGGGTCGGCGGTGAGCAGCGAGTGGACCAACAAGTGGACAGATGTACCCCGAGCGACGGCTTCCTCCACGCATTCCGGTGCGGCCAGTGCGATGATGCCGTCCACCAGAAGTGTTCCGGATGCGTGCATGGCGCGGGACAGGGCTTCTCTGTCTGCAGCGCGGGGACGGGGCCAGCGTCCCGGGATTGGGCGGACGTCGACTAGGTGACCAAGACCGCGCAGGGCCGTGATCACGGCCTCGTTGTAGTGAGTGCCGCCGCTTGGTCCGGGCAGCTCTCCGGGCACCACATAGGCGACTTCCATGCGCATTGCCTCAGTCGTTGTCGAAGGCGACGTCGTAGGTGGCCCAGGCTCCGGGATGCTCACGCAGCAAGACAGTCAGTCCGGCGAAGAGCGTCTCGTCGAAGTGTTGGCGCAGTGCATCCGAGATGTGTCGGGCGATCATCTCGGTGGTGCTGAGTCGGCCTTCGAAGGCGGGATTGTTGTCGAGATTGTCATAGCGAAGCGGCTCCAGTACCGCAGCCAGCGCAGAGTTGGCCTCCCCGATGTCCAGTACGACGGCGTGGGGGTCCAGCGCACGACGTCGCCACGTCACCTCCACAGCAAGGGTGGCGCCATGCAGTTGCTGTGCCGGTCCGAAGAAGGGATCGGGCAGGCTGTGGGCGATCATGATGTGGTCGCAAACGGTCAGTGAGAACATCGCAGTGGAAACTCCAGTGGTTGGCAGTCTTGTGGTGTCGTCCCGATACTAGGAGACTGGCGGGTAGCTGATCAGCCGGAGCATTCCCGGCAGTACGTCCTGGTCCATTCGCTGGAGCACGGACGGAAGTTCCTCGAAGGGTGACGTGCCGCCCAGCAGTTGGTCGAACAGAGGATCAGCAAGAGCGCGCATCGCGAGGTCCATTCTGTCCTGGTGGGTACGTCGCGCCCGCCTCGATGCAGCAATGGTGCCCACCTGACTCCCCAGAATGTTGAGCCGCTTTGCATGAAATGCCAGCCCCAGGGGGACCTCGGGGGAGTCCGTGCCGTACCAGGACAGCTCGACGAGGGAGCCCTCCTTGCCGAGCTGGGCCAAGCCGTTGGCCAGACCTTCGGGTGAGGCCGACGCGTGATACACGATGTCGCAGTTGCCCATGGCGTCGCCCGGATGCGCCCATTCCACACCAAGCCCCACCGCAAGGGCCTCTTTGGCCGGGTCAGGATCCACCAACTGCAGGCGCTGGAGCGGATACTGACGCAGCAGGGCTGCGATGGCGGAACCGACGATTCCTGCTCCCACCACAGCGATGCGATCCCCATAGTGGGGAGGGCAGTCCCACAGTGCATTGATCCCGGTCTCGACGGCCCCGGCAAGCACGGCCCGTCCATCGGGAACTTCCGCGGGAATGGGTGTCAGGGCAGCAACTGGTACGACGTAGCGGTCCTGGTGTGGATGGAGGCAAAAGACTCGCTTGCCGATCCATGAAGGTGGGCCGTTCTCGACGACCCCAACGGAGAGGTACCCGTACTTCACGGGATACGGAAAGTCACCTTCCTGAAAGGGCGCCCGCATGAGCCCGGCCACCACAGGCGGCACCATGTCACGCAACACGAGCAGCTCCGTTCCCCGGCTGACGCCGGAAAACACTGAGCGCACTTCAGCTTCATTCCTGCCGACCTCCGGCAGTTGAGCAGGGCGAATGTCGCACAGGTGCGGACCCAGCGTCCACAGGGCACGTGCAGCCCGGGAGGTTGTCTGTGCAGGGGAGTCACTGACCATGTCTCGATTGTGCCCGCCACCAAGCCAGCCTGCAGCCATGAGGGCTCCTCAATGTGTTGAGGTCTGGGTATTCTCGCCCCACACCTGGGAACTGGACGGATGGGGCAACACTGATGCAGTCACGCAGCACTGCGGCAACTTCCCGGGCATTCTCGGACGCCGCGGCCACAATTGTTGGCTCGGTGTTGACCGGCCTGATGCTTGGGGCGCTGTTGGGGGGAAACTGGTTTGTGCAGGTCGCCGGGTTTGCACTGGGCCTGATGGTTCCGTCGGTGGCGGCCCTCAGCGTTTTGCGACGCACACCCCCCAATACCACCGGAGCGGACAGGGTCACACTGTTGCGTGGAGTCCTGACCGGAGCATGCGCCACTGTCGTCGTGCTTTCGGTGGCGGGGGAGCTCAACCCACGCTCGTGGCCGTTGTTTGTGCTGGCACTGCCAGCCGTGGTTCTGGATGCCGTGGATGGTTGGGTGGCCCGGCGATCGAACAACGCATCCGCCGACGGTGGACGTCTGGACATGGAGACCGACGCCATCCTGCTGCTGGTCCTGTGTGTACCTCTGGCCATCAGCGTGGGCCCATGGACCCTTGCGATCGGTGCCATGCGCTATGCGTTCGTCGCCGGTTCTTGGCTGCGGCCGGCATGGCGTCAAGGGTTGGCGTTCAGTCAGTTCAGGCGGGTTGTCGCCGGCACCCAGGGCGTCGTCCTTGCCGCTGCAGTGCTGCCGATCATGCCCGTTCCTGCTGCGGCCGTCGCGACGGCAACAGCGTTGGTTCTGCTCATCATCTCCTTCGGCAAGGACATTCGTACCCTGGAGCGAGCCAAGTGGCAGGAGCCGTGAACCAGCTCCGCGTGGTGCATACGGCCAGCGTCAGCGCCAGCACCTTCGTGTACGCGTCTGCAGCCCATGGTTGTGGGTTGGGTGACGTCACCGGAGGGGACGAAGAAGGCCGGACTCGCTGGCGACGTGAATCGCACGGGCACGGCTCTCAACACCCAGCTTCGTGAAGATGTGGACCAGATGACTCTTGACGGTGGCTTCACTGACAAACAACGTTTTGGCGATCGTCTTGTTGGACGATCCGAGTGCCAACTGGTTGAGGACCTCCAACTCCCGCTGGGTCAGCCGCGGTGCAGGTTTCCCCATGCCGCGCATGATGCGGGTCGTCAGTTCCGGCGCCAATACCATTTTGCCGTCCGCCGCCGTCTGGATGGCCCGGACTATCGCTTCCGGTGCGACGTCCTTGAGTAGATAGCCCGCGGCGCCCGCCTCGATGGCCCGCAGGATATCTGCGTCGCGGTCGAAGGTTGTGAGTATCAGCACGGCTGGCGCAGGGCTCATTCTACGAAGCGCTGCTGTGGTGGAGGCGCCGTCCATCCCCTCACCAAGCCGCAGATCGCACAGGACGACGTCAGGGTGCAGGTGTTCGGCCAGCACCATGGCTTCCTCTCCGGTGGCGGCCTCGCCAAGAATGGTAATGCCCGGGTTGGATCCCAGGACAGCGCGCAGACCGGAGCGCACCACAGGATGGTCATCAACAAGCAGTACCGAGACGATGATTCAGACCTCCTGTGTGTTGGTGATGGGCAGATGGGCTGAGAGTGCAGTGCCCTCACCGGGGGAACTTTCGATATCGAGGCCGCCACCTTGTTCACGAAGGCGATCGCGCATGAACGCCATACCGAAACCAGAGCCGCCGGTAGACATTGATGTGCCGATGTCAGCCGGATCAAAGCCCCGCCCATCGTCAACAACATCAAGTCTCACAGCGGCATCAGCGTCCACGAGGCTGACCACCACTCGCGAGGCATCCGCATGGAGCCGGACATTGGCCAGTGCTGACTGGGCGGTGCGCAGCAACGCCACCTCCAGGGCCGTGGGAAGGATCGGCAGCGAGTCATCCACATGGAGGGATGCAGCGACGCCGGTCTCCTCTTCGAAGCGGTGCAACATCCGTCCCAGGGCTGCCGCCAGAGCATTGTTCAGGAGCTCGGACGGAGTCAGTTCAGCCACGATGCGCCGGACGTCCACCAGGCTGTCGGCGGCCAACGCCTCCACCTGGCGCAATGTCTGTTCCGCATGGGGTCGTGTCCGTGGTTCGAGTTCGGCGCGCACCAGCAGCGTTATGGATGAGAGCCCCTGTGCAATGGTGTCGTGGATGTCTCGGGAGATGCGAGTGCGTTCAGCGAGAGCTCCTGAGTGGCGCTGTGTGAGAGCCAACTCCTCCTGCAGGTCGGACATCTGCTGCTGGGCTTGCTGCAGGGATTCGACGAGGAGCTCCCTTTCCCGTGCATCCTGATTGAGTTCCAGATAGCCGCGTGAAATGCCCAGGGCGAAAATCCCGCCAATGAGGGGCCCGAAGATATTGGCGTAGGTGGTGCTTCCGCTGTGGAGTACAGGAGCGTAGGCGACCGCCCCAAAAACGAGCAGGGAGAACGCAATACCGGCCCTGCGTTGCAGAAGATGCCCAGCCAGCAGCCACAGGACGAAGGCGAACCACACAAACTCGGCGGAAATGGTGACTGAAGCCACCCAGATGGCCGTCAATCCGACGAGCCAGCCACTGGAGTGCCCATCATGGACGGTGCGCCCCGCGATGGCGACGCCCACCCCGTACCAGAGGAGCAGCGCAAGGGCCGCTGCAACAGCAACGGGGGCACCTGTCCCCTCTGTGACCGCGCGGGCAGCGCCAATAACTGCAAGCGCCACAGTGATGACGTGTTGCCCCACCTGCATGGTGCGCAGGGTAGGGGTGGCGTTCCGGGGGCGCCCCGGTTCAGCCGACGAGAACTCCTGCCTGCTCACGGTGAGGTTCCTCCAGCCGGTTGGTGTCATCTTCGATGGATTGTGGCCACCACATCCTGTCCCCAAGCAGTCCAAACAGTGCAGGAACGATGATGGTGCGCACCACGAGCGTATCCACCACCACACCAAGACCTACGATCAGTCCCAGCTGACCCAGTGTCACGAGCGGCAGCACACCCAGAGCAGCAAACACTGCGGCCAGGACGATGCCGGCACTGGTGATGACACTGCCAGTGTGGGTGACCGCGTTGATCATTCCGCTGCGTGTACCCACCACGTGCGCTTCTGCTCGAGCGCGATGAACCAGGAAGATCGTGTAGTCAATCCCCAACGCCACCAGAAACATGAAGGCCAACAGAGGAACCTGTAGGTCGAGGGCTTCCTGACCGAAGAGGATGCCGCTGAGGAATGATCCAGCCCCGATAGCGGCGCCGGCGCTGACGAGGTTGACGAGCATGAGCAGCAGGGGAGCCACCACGGAGCGCAGCAACAGCAGCAACACGATGAAACTGACGGCGAGTACCAGCGGCGCGATGACCAGTAGATCTCTGGAGTTGCCAGCGCGTGCATCAAGGTCTGTGGCCGTTGCCCCGCCCACCAGGGCCTCAGCATCCGGAATGGCGTGGACAACGTCGCGCAACTCTGTCACGAGCTCGAGACTCTCAGGGCTGCTCGGAGCATCTTCGCCGGTCACCATGATCCGGGACAACTGGCCGTCGGCCGTTTCACCGGTGACCGCGGCACGCAGGACGCCGTCGACTCCGCTTGCTGCCTCCACCACTGCTTGCACCTGTGGGGTCGCGGCGACGACGAAGTGCGGTTGCGATTCACCGGCAGGAAAATGCTGGGACAGCACTTCGAGACCGACTGCCGACTCCGAGGCCACGCGGAACTTCTCCACCTGACTCAGACCCACCTGCGTACCGAAGAGACCAGTGGCCATGACTGACAACAGGAGAAGACCGGCCCCGAGCCCCACCAGTGGACGACGGACCACGAAGGCGGCGACGGCTCGCCAGTTCTTGCCCTGCTCCATCCCTGTGCCCGGCTTCGGAACGAACGGCCAGAACACCTTGCGTCCGCACACTGCCAATACGGGTGGTAGCGCAAGCAGGACTGCAAGGAGAGCGATCAACAGACCCACTGCCGAGGATATACCCAGCCCACGGGTGCCTGGAATCACGGCGAAGGCCAGCGTGAGGAGAGACAGCACGACGGTGACGTTGGACGCGAGAATTGCAGGGAGTGTCTTGCGCCATGCAGATGCCAGGGCGGCACGGTGATCGTGCGAAATCAGCAGCTCTTCTCGGTAGCGCGAGATCAGCAGTAGCGCGTAGTTGGTACCCGCACCGAAGACGAGCACGCTGATGATGCCGGCGTCGAACTGCAGCTCCAACGCTGTGCCCACGAAAGCAGTCACCTTGTTGGCGAGTTGGTCTGCGAAGGCCACCACCAGCAACGGCAGCAGCCAGAGGACAGGGGAGCGGTAGGTGGCGATCAACAGAACCGCAACGATGAGAATAGTGACCAGCAGCAATGTGAGGTTTGCTCCATCGAATGATGATGTGACGTCTGCTCCGAAAGCAGGACCTCCGGTCACCTGGAGGTTCACACCAGCAATCGGAGCCTTGTCCAAACTGGCCCGCAAATCCTTGATCACCTGTGCTGTCTCTGCGTTGTCGGAACCCACCGTGACCGGTGTGATCATCACGGCCGCCATGCCATCCTCGCTGGGCATGGCACGCGAGGCCTGGTGACCGGTCTGGAGGTCAATGAGGGGTTTCAGTGCGTTCATCGACGCAAGGTTTTGGGGGGAGAGGTCGCCGTCGTCGGTGCGTGAACCAACCACCAGCACGGATTGTTCGTCGGCGTCAGGGAAATCAGCGAGCAACGTGGAGACCTGCGCGGATTCGGAACTGGGTGGAGCCGCATCGTTGCCGGAGGGCGCAGTAGCCCTACCGAATACACCGAACAAAGCGATGAAAACGATGAGAGCGATGGTGAGGGAGGTCCATGCCCCCCGACGGGATGTCAGATGATCAGGAAGACGCGTTGGAACGCGGAGGAGTGCCATGTAACCCATCCCACCAAGTCGACGGCGTTCAGACATCGCCAAACAGGTTGATCTCGGTGTCAACCAAATGGTTGAGTCCGGGAGTTCAGTCCGCGGCTTTGACGCACCCAAAAACGACGACGTGTGGGTAAGCGCCGCGATCCACTGCACCCGCGTCCGTTATGAGCTGACAGCGATCACCCCTCCCCGCCCAGATTGCCCGTCAGGTTTGAGTGGAAAGTGCTGGCCCGAGTGTTGAGCCCGTCGATCGACACATCTTTGCCGAGGCGCTCGTACTTCGTGGTGATTGCATCGAGCGCGGCGACGGTGGAGGCATCCCAGATGTGTGATCGGGACATGTCGATGACCACACGGTGTGGATCTTCGGAGTACTCGAACTGCGTGGTCAGATCGTTGCTGGAGGCGAAGAACAGCTCGCCGACGACGTCGTAGCGGACACTGTCGTCGCCGAGCAGCGTGCGGTTCACCGTCACGAAGTGGGCGACCCGTCGCACGAAGAGGACGGATGCTGCAAGCACCCCCACGACGACGCCGATGGCGAGGTTGTCAGTGAGGACGACGGCAATGACCGTGACAACCATCACTGCGGTCTCGCTGCGCGGCATCCGTTTCAACGTCTTGATGTTGATGCTGTGCCAGTCGAAGGTTGCCACCGACACCATCACCATCACGGCGACCAGGGCCGCCATGGGAATGAGCCCAACGAGGTCACCCAGGCCAACGACGAGGATGAGGAGGAAGATACCGGCAAGGAAAGTCGAGATCCGGGTGCGGGCGCCCGAGGCCTTCACATTGATCATTGTCTGCCCGATCATGGCGCAGCCGCCCATGCCTCCGAAAAGGCCGGACAAGACATTGGCCACACCCTGGCCCCAGGCTTCGCGGGTCTTGCGTGAGTGGGTGTCGGTGATGTCATCGACGAGTTTGGCTGTCATGAGTGATTCGAGCAGCCCCACCAGGGCCATCCCCAGCGCGTACGGTGCGATGATTTGCAGTGTCTCCCAGGTGAAGGGGACATTTGGGATGAGCAGTTCGGGCAGGCTCGTTGGCAACTCGCCCTCATCGCCCACGGTGGGAACGTTGATGGCGAGCACAATCACGGCGACAGTGGTCAGGATGATGGACACCAGCGGGGCAGGCACCACCCGGGTCAAAATCGGCATCACCCACATGATCACAATCCCCACGGCGACGAGTGGGTAGACCAGCCAGGGTACGCCGATGAGATGCGGGAGTTGTGCGGAGAAGATGAGGATGGCCAGGGCATTGACGAAGCCCACCATGACGCTGCGGGGAATGAACCGCATCAGCTTGGCGACGCCCAACAGGGCCAGGACCACTTGGAAGATGCCAGCCAGGATGACGGTGGCAACAAAATACTCGACGCCATAGTCGCGGGCAACCGGCGCGATGACCAGCGCGACAGCACCGGTGGCCGCGGTGATCATGGCTGGACGGCCACCCAGGAAGGCAATCGAGACGGCCATCACGAAAGAGGAGAAGAGACCATAGCGGGGATCCACACCAGCGATGATCGAGAAGGAAATCGCCTCCGGAATCAACGCCATCGCCACCACGAGTCCGGCGAGCACCTCGCGCAGCAGAATGCGTGGGGTGCGCAACGCTGTGAGCACCGACGGATCGGGGGCGTAGCGCGATTTGTTGCTCGAGGCATGGCGAACTGCTGTCAAGGGGTATCTCCTGTGCTTGTCCGGGGTGAACCGGGTGGGGCGCTCGGGGCGCACAATCCACCCGTGAGAGTGGACAAAGGACGGGCCCAGAAGCAAACAAGGCCACGACGGACGTTACAGGATCGCCTTGGGGCACTGAAAAAAGTCAGTCGCCAATGGACACTGTGATCGCACAGCCGCAGCGTCGGGTACTGCCGACTCTGTGGTGCGCAGACCGCCGCTCAGTCAGCTTCCTTGACGTGAGCGAGATCAGCCCGGCGTTGTTCCAGATGGTTTTCCACCTGTCGCAGGTCGTAGGGGTTGGGGTTGCTGGCGCGAAGATCTTCCATCAATACGTCGATGTTGTGTCGGACCCGATCGTCAACGCTGTCGTGAATGGATGCTGCTTTGATCCGGGCGGCCAAATCAATGAGTGCAGTCATCACGAGGACGTGCTCCAGTGCGTAGGGACGGATTTGGTCAAACGGCATGTCCACGATTTCGTTGATCTCGACGATGCCGTAGTGGAGGCGTGCCCTGTGCCCCTTCAACACTGTGTTTCCGGGGACAGGGCGTGAGACAGCGATCGCGATGCCCGAAGCCACCTCCTCGATGGAGTTCACCGCTGTGTAGGGGTCGTTTGTGCCTGGGGATAGTGCCCGTACCGCCAACTCCAGCACCTGCTGCTCGGCGTAGCGAATGTCCTGCCACGCAGACCGGGAATCCCCGATGCGAATGTGTCGACGGACGGCGCTGGTCACATCCTCCACTTTGGATTCGGGCCAGACGCGCACGAGTGACTCATGGGGGAGAAGATGATCTCCCACACGTGGAATGACCTCCATCACGACATCATGGGATTCTGCAACGGAGCACAGGCCCGAGAAATTCATGCTGGAGATGAACCCCACAGAGCCACTCTCCACGAGACCTCCCCCCACTTTCAGGGACTCGGTGTGGACGACGTCTTCGCCGGGCTCCTTCGGATGCATCCGATCCACGACGGCCTGAAAGTTCTCCCGAACCCCGTGTGCCAGCGTCTCGACCCGCACGGACGTCGCGATGTGATGAATGAACCAGACGAGTACGACAGCATTGACCACCGCCAGCAGCACTGCGAGATTCACGGCAAGGTGCGGGATGAAGGCGCTGATGCCAGCTTCATCGTCTGCGGAACGGATCGTCCGCAGCACCAGGAGTGAGTACAAGAAGGTGGAGACGAACACCCCGAGAACGTTCTGATTGCCGCGGTCCGACATGAAGTTGCCCACGAGCCGCGGCCCGTAGGTGGAACTGGCCGTGACAACCACGGAGATGGTGATGGAGAAGGCGGTGGCGGCGACGGCGAGCATCGAAGTGCCGATGGCGCTGAGCATGGAGCGTGACCCATCGATGCCCACCCGGTACACCCAGGCGGTCCACGCCGAGCTGAAGTCCGTCGGCAACCTCGTGTCGAGCGCAATCATGCCCTGGGCCAGGACGAATGCGCTCACCAGATAAATCGAGGGGACGAACCAGAAAGATTCACGGGTGCGCTGCCACCAGTCCTGTATCCGCATGGGTTCAGAGTAGGGGGTGGGGCCTGCCAGATCGCCCGACGTCTAGGACATCGGCACGTCTGGGGGCGGGGAAGCGTCGGTTGCGGAAGTTGCGTGTGGGGGCAGACCGGCATGGCCGGCGGCTGTTTCCCCTCTGAGGAAGAACGCGCCCAGGGTTCCGGCCAAAGTTGCGAACACCGCGACGGAGTACACGGCCAGGCTGACATGAAGGATTTTGGCCAGACCCGTCTGCTGTGTGAAGCCACTCCCGGTGATTGTGGCCAGCGCTGTCTCATACAACGCCGTGGTGTAGGACTCCTCAGGTGTCAGGGCATACAGGAACTGGCTGGCCGCGAGGATCACCACCAGGGTCACGGCGGCCAGGGATCCAATCCGATTGGACAGCAGCCTTCCCGCGGAGCGCGAGCCCCGGACGCCAGCGGAGAGGATTCCACCAAAGCGTGTCAGGCTGGTGATGCGGAGAAGGCGCAAGCTCTGCAACACCCGGAAGAAGCGCAGGAACGGGACGAGCAGGAACACAACCTGCCACCAGTTGCGCTTCCAGAACGCTTTCTGGAACCGGGCAATGTAGGCGCGCAGGAGAAATTCCACGACGAATACCGCCCAGAAAACCCAGCCGGCGATGCTGAGAGCCAGTGACCACTGGGAATCACTGACCAACAATTGGCCAAGCACCACGAAAAGGAAAATCAGTCCCAAATACCCCATGGGTCGGTCCAGACGGAGCGCCAGTTCCTCGGCAACGGACAGGCGCCACTCGGATGCGTTGCCGGCGCCTTGTTCCGCAGATGCGATGGGAGCCTGCTCTTTCAGGATCAAGGCGTTGCCACCCCACGTACCTCTTCCATGGCTGAGCCATCGCCGTACTCGGTCATGGGGATGACGCTGAGGGTGCCATTGGTCTCCAGGACGACGGCCCCCACCTTCGAGAGATCGCCGATGCCCTGCATCCGCACGACTTGGCGAACCTCGGCCTCGGACAGCCGGTTTCGCCGCATCTCGTCCTCACACAACACACCGCTTTGGAGCAACACGGCGGGGCGTGACGTGAAGACAGGACGCAACCATGGGAGGTGGGTGGAAATCCATGCCATGAGGAATTGCAGTGCCGCGAGAAGAGCGAGCGCCACGATCCCCTCTGTCCAAGACGTATCTGAGCTGAGAAGAACGGTGGCCAGCGTGGATCCGAGGGAGACGGTGATGACGAAGTCAAAAGCATTGAGTTGGCTGAGAGTGCGCTTGCCTGAGACCCGCAGGACAACCATCAGCGCAGCATAGGCGGCTGAGCCAACGAGGAGAATCCTGAGGAGATCAGCCCCCGAATCAAACCACATGGAAGCGCCTTTCTCTCGGGTGCAGTTCCCTCCTGGTTCTGCCATGAACACAGTAGCCAACCGAAGGTTAACTGTACTGACCGGGGACGTTGGTTAATCGGGTGAACGGTGGAAGGCCCCCGCAGGCTGTGTGGGGTCTGTGGTGATTGTAGTGATGAAGCCATCCGGGCAGTGCTTGGCGTCGCTGCGTTTCTGAGGTGTAGCAGCGGGCGTATCCCCACCCGTCTGCCAGGGTGCGGTGGAAGCGTTCGATCTTGCCGTTGGTCTGGGGCCG
>JBQCZU010000044.1:0-19997 GCA_052089385.1 Arachnia sp. | reverse complement strand
ACCCGTCTGCCAGGGTGCGGTGGAAGCGTTCGATCTTGCCGTTGGTCTGGGGCCGGTACGGGCGGGTCCATTTCGGTGTCACGTTCAGGTCGGTGCAGACTGTGCGCCACAGCTTCGACCGGTACGCGGGGCCGTTGTCCGAGAGCACTCGCTCGACGGTGATGCCGCGCTCGGCGAACCAGGCAACAGCCCTGGCCAATACTGCAGCCGCGGTGACAGCGGTTTCGTCGTCGTGGATTTCGGCGTAGGCAACGCGGGAGTGATCGTCGATGACGGTATGAATCAGGGCGTGCCCCAGGTGCGGCCGGCCATGCTTGTTGCGTGGTTTCTCCAAGGTGGCTGCCCGGTTTCGTCTGCCTTGTTGGCGGCCGACGAAGCGCCATCCGCCGCCGTCGGGGATGTTGCCGAGCTTCTTCACATCGACATGAATCATCAATCCCGGGTGGGTGTGTTCGTATCGGCGCACCGGCTCACCGGTGGCCCGATCCACATAGGCTAGGCGGTTGATGCGGCAACGCTTCAGGATCTGATGCACCGTCGAGGGGGCGACCCCGACCCTGGCAGCCAGTTGCACCGGCCCCTCTCGCAGCCTCAAACGCAGCGACACCACCCGCTTCGTCACGGTCAGCGGTGTCTTCTTCGGCGAGGACGTAGGGCGCGAGGATCGGTCCTGCATCGTTTCTTCGGCGCGGTAGCGATCGGCCCAGCGTTTCACTGTCGGCCAGGAGCATTGGAACCGGGCAGCGACTTCTCTGACCGGTACGCCTTGGTCGACGACGAGTTGGGCGACGGTGAGACGGGCGCGAGGGGTCAGGGCTGCGTTAGCGTGGGACATAGGAGGGCCTTCTTGTTGGAGTGGTTGGTTCGCATTACCCACTCAACTACGGGGAGGCCCTCCCCACACGTTACGTCTCAGCGTGTTTCGTCACACTGGTTCAACCAACCTGTCCGATCAGTACAGTTAACGACTCGCGCCGCGAGACAGGAATCATGTGGTGGCGGAGATCGTGGGGCATTCTTGAGTGCATGGCCATCCTGATCGACCCGCCCGCGTGGCCGGCCCACGGCACGCTGTTCTCCCATCTCGTTTCTGATGAGTCCTATGAAGAACTGCATGCTTTCGCAGCGTCCGCCGGCGTCTCGGAGCGGGCCTTTGACCTCGACCACTACGACGTACCCATGCACCTGTACGACACTCTCATCGCATTGGGCGCCTCGCCAGTGCGCTCGAAGGAGTTGGTCCGGCGCCTGATCGCCAGTGGTCTTCGTCGACGCAAACATTTGGAGCCGCGCACGGTCTGAAGCGCAAGGTGCGAGGGTTGTCAGAGGAGATTGACGAGCGCCACGAAGGTGATGGTCCCGGCACCGACGCTGAGCAGCGTTCGGCGCCCCAGCATGAGATGCACGATCACGGTGACGCTTGCCGCCGCAGCCGCCTCCCACAGACGGACAGTCTCTCCGAAGGCCGAGGAACGAAACGTCGCAGCAGCAAGTATCAACAGGAGCCCTGCTGGCATCCAGAGTGCCATGTGGCGCACAAAGCGCGACTCGCGCAAGGGCTCCAGCACCAGGAAGGGGACCACCCGCAGCGCGACGGTGATGGCGCCCGCAATCGCCAGTGCAGAGATGATGTAGACCGTGTCACCCATTCGGAATGTTCCTCCTCGCGACGAGGTGGCGAAGTACCAGAGATGCCATGAACAGCAGCAGTCCCACAGGTAGTGCCGCATCCGGTGCCACGAGGACCGCAAGAGTGAAACCTGCAGCCGCCATCAGCACGGGAAGACGCTGTGATCGAGAGCGGTAGGCGTCCAGGGCAAGGGTGATGAACAGTGCACACAACGCGAACCCCAACCCCTCGATGGGAGCGTCAATCACAGAGGCCAACAGCACACCAATGAGACCGCCGGCCACCCAGTACAGCTGCAGAGCCATCTGCATGGACACGAGCCGCCACGATGTCCACCCCGCTGTGCGGGCGTTCGTGATGGCCCACGCCTCATCGATCAACGCATACACCGAATAGGCCCTGGCGACAGGGTTGTGGACCACTCTGAGCGGAAAGGAGAAGGCGTAGAACACGTGGCGAAAGTTGACCAGAAAGGTGGTCAGTGCAATGGTCGCCAGCGGTGTCGCGGCAGCCAGGAGGCCGACGAGCAGAAGCTCCATGGAGCCTGCAAACACGGCGATGGACAAAGCAGGAGCGAGCCACCAAGACAGCCCTGAGTTGACGACCAACAACCCGAAGGCGATCCCTAGGGGAAAAAGCCCCAATCCGGCCGCGAGAGACGCCTGCACACCAGCCCGGATTTCTTCATCCCGGGTCCGCACCATACCTTCAGGGGTCATCTCTTCCATGAGTGGACATGCTCCCAGACGCGCATCGGTGAAAGCCACTTCACAGGAGCGTGCTGAAACGCTCCACGTCCCGGGCCGTGCCGGCCACAATGATGAGGTCGTCCACTGAAACCGTGGTCGCCGCCGTGGCATGCGTGAAACCATTGCCGGCGGTTTTGACGCCCACGACGGTGACGCCGTACTGCGTCCTGACGGTGGATTCTCCCAGCGACAGGCCGCACATGCTCTTCGGGGGTCGGGTTTTGACGATGGCATAGCCGTCGTCGAACTCCATGTAGTCAAGCATCCGCCCACGCACCAGGTGCGCCACTCGCTTGCCCATGTCATGCTCAGGCCGCACAACGTGGTGAACCCCCAGCCTGTCGAGGATTCGCCCGTGGGAGGCGGTGACCGCCTTGGCCCAGACGTTGCTCACGCCGAGGTCCAGCACCACCGACGCCGTGAGGATACTTGATTCCAGATCCTGACCAATCCCGATGACGGCTCTGTCGAACTCGTGCACGGACAGCTGCCGCATGGCTTCCAGGTTGGTGGTGTCAGCCTCCACCACGTGGGTGAGACGCCCGGCCAGTGACTGGACAACCTTGGGATCGAGATCGACACCAAGCACCTCCACCCCCTCGTTGATCAGTTCCAGCGCCAGGGACTTGCCAAACCTTCCCAACCCCATGACCACGACGGGACCATCAGCGGGGACTCTGTTTCTAGCCAATGAGAGGCCGTCCTTCCGGGAGTGTGTAGCCGAGTTGCTTCTCGCGCAGCGCAAGAGCCGATACCAGTGTGATGGGGCCAAGGCGGCCGATGAACATGAGGCTGATGAGCACCAACTGTCCCAGAGCCGGGAGCTCGGCAGTGATGCCGGTGGAGAGTCCAACGGTGGCGAAGGCAGACACTGTCTCGAAAAGCACGTCGCGCAGAGGAAGTGACGTGATCTCCAGCAGGACAAGCGTGGTGGACATGACCAGGCCCAGGGACAGCAGCGCAACAGTCAGTGCCTGTCGCTGCACGCGGGCACCGATGCGCCGATCAGCAATGTTGACGTCGCGTCCGCCGCGGACCTCCGCGGTGATCACGAACAACAAGATGATGAACGTCGTCACCTTGATACCTCCGGCGGTGCCTGCCGAGCCACCGCCGATGAACATGAAGACCATCGTGGACAACAAGGTGCTGTCCTTCATGAGGCCGTAGTCGACGCTGTTGAAGCCGGCGGTGCGAGGAACGATGCCTTGGAAGAACCCCGCCACCACCCTGCCCGGTTCATCCAGAGCGCCCAGCGTCAAGGGGTTGTTCCATTCGTTGACCGTGACGAAAACGACGGCGATGACCAGGATCCCGAAGTATGTCGCGAGGGTGAGACGCGTGTGAATACTCCACTTCAGGGGACGGCGGAACTCGCGTCGAAGTTCGAGTAGCACCGGAAACCCCAAGCCTCCGATGATGATGGCGGCAGCGATGGGAAGACAGATCCAGGGATCAGTGGCGTAGCTGATGAGGTTGTCGCTGAACAGCGCGAAGCCGGCATTGTTGAAGGCTGACACAGCGTGGAAGACACCCAGGTAGGCGGCCCTGACGGGGGGCTCGTCGTAGCCAACGATGAACCTTCCGGTGAGGAACAACGCCACCACGGCCTCCATGAGGAGGCTGACTTTCAGCACTCCCACCAGCACCCGACGTACGTCGCCGATCCCATCACTCTTGGTTTCGTGTGCGGCTGTCAACCGCGTCCGCAGTCCCATGCGACGAAACAACAACAGCCCCACCAGGGATGCCAATGCCATGATCCCAAGACCGCCCACTTGGATCAGAAGCAGGATGACCGCCTGCCCGAAGGCCGTCCAGTACACAGGAGTGTCAACCGTGATGAGCCCTGTGACGCAGGTGGCACTGGTGGCCGTGAACAGTGCTGTGATCAACGGGGCACCACCAGGCCCGCTGCGGGCGGTCGGCAGCATCAGCAGGATCGTGCCCAGTGCGATCATGACGGCAAACCCCGCGACGATCACCTGCCCGGGCGATCGCAGAAACCGACGCCGGGTCCTGCTTCGTGCATCTGACCCGTCCAGGGGGCGTCCGTGGGTTGCTTCGATGGGCACTGAAGAAAAGTACACCTTGCGGGGGACGCCGGACGACGAAGCCAGCCCCATCCCCATGATCCTCTAGGGAAGCGCTGATCAATGCTGTTCTCGGCGAGGACGTGCCGGGTGGGATGAGATGGTGTCACCACATCTGGTGCGTGTACTGGATGTCCATATCCAGATGTAGGGGTGCCAGATCGCCCGATCCGGTGCGCCGCAGCCAGGACATGATTGATCAGTGGTTCCCTAGTCGCGGATGATCATGGCCAGACCACCGAAGGGTGGGAGTTCCACGGAGAAGCCGTGGAGGTCGTCCACGGTGCCCACTTTGCGTCGCGTGCTGAGATCGAATGCCCGTCCGATGGGGAGATGCTCGGACTGGATCCGTGCCTCCATTTTCTCGGCGCCGAAGTTCAGTGCAGTCACCTGGATGGCCCCGCTCTCCAGTTCGTTGATCAGTGCCAGCAGGGACTTGTTGCCCACCTCGGGAATGTCGATGAGCCGCGCCGAGGCCAATCCGTTGCGCTTGCGCACCTTGAGGATGGCCGCAAGGCGGGAGGCGAAGGAGCTTTCCTTCTTCAGCTGCTCCGGAATGGGGCCGTAGAGCGCGCGCGCCCTCGGCATTCCCGATGCAGACTTCTTGGACTCCGGGGCAAAGCCGAGCACGTCGTAGGCACCCCGCTCGATCCACCGCGTATCGCCCGAGCTGATGAGGGCCCTGACCTGCTCACGCTCCAGCGGCAGAGCTCCGACGAGGTCCCATCCGGACAGGGCAAAGACACCGGGCTGCCAGGCGTTGTACATGCACATCAGGAGGTGTGCGGATGTGATCCGCCGGACATCGGCATCGGAGATGGCGTCCAGATCAGTGATGCCCAACGTAGCGGTCACGATGGAGGCAGTGGTGCTGGCGATGCCGTTTTGTGTGAACACGGAGTTGTACGGCGCGGCCTCGCCCGTCAGGTGGTCACGCATTGTCTGTCGGATGTGGACGGCAAGTTCGGCCCCGGTGTAGTCCACACCTCCCAGCGTGTACACGTCATCGCGGTGGGCGGCAGCGAAATGGACCAGTTCGTAGGTGAGCTCATCATGGTTCTGCAGGGCATGCACGAGGGAGGCCTGATCAATACCAAGTGCCTGCGCTTCACGCAGGACCAGCCGGAGGAACTCGGTGTCGTTGGTGCACAACGCCACTTGGGCCGCGGGCCGGGTGACGAAGTCGTAGGAGAGATCCGGACCAACGGCGCCAGTACGCTGGATGTCATCGATGGCAAGGTTCAGTTCCTGGAACGTGAACCCTCCCACTTTACGAACCAGCGACCCGATGAGCTGATTGGCGGCCTGTGACATGGGGTGTCCCTCAGACCAGGCCGGTTCCTTGTCGAATGACTTCTCCACACCCAGGAATCCGTTGGCGTCCAGTCGCAGGCCTCCGGATCCCAGATCCAGCAGGGAGTGAAGTGCGTCACCCATGACAAGACGCATGCCGGCGCAGGTGGGATCCAGCCAGTTGATCGTGGGCTGACCCTCCTTGAAGTAGTGCAAGTACACCCAACGACGGACCACGCCCTTGATGTCTGTGATCTCAGGTGTGCAGGACCAGTTGGTCTCCTTGACACCCGGTTCGTGGAAGATCACGCGCTGGAGCGCACCGATGATGTAGCCGGCTTCTTCCAGCGCAGCCTCGGATTCGGTGCTGAGGTTCACCGAGTCCCGGCCCTCTGGAACCTCCGGCAGCAGGTGCCAGGCGGACTGGGGGATGTCGATCATGTGATAAATGCCGGGGTAGTCCCGATAGTTCAACTCTGCCAGCCGGAAGTCCGCGCCCTTGCCGGTGTGTCCGGGCACGACGTCGTCAATGACTATGCCGTTGTACCGGGAGGCGGTTTCGCACATGGCGCGGAACTCCTCCTCGGTGCCGAAGAGGGGATCGATTGCCATGCTCATGCGGTCAAAGTGACCGTCCACGCTCGGGGTGGGATCCCATCCGTCGAGCCCACCGGCCAGTTTGACTGGTCCGGTGTGGAGGGCGTCGATACCGATGGTGGAGAATGCCTCCCACAATGCCGCGGATCCCAACGCCCCGAGGAATGACTCACCCGGGGGCGTGATGTGGGACAGCGGGTATGCGGTGTACCAGACTGATGCCTGGGCCAGGGCTGCACGGGGATTGGGATGGGCATACGGGTTGGACCACATGGTGTGGCTGCCCGCGAGTTGCCGCGACACTTTGGTGGCGTCGTGAAGCATGGATTGCTCCTCCAACCAGTCCACGTAGGCGCGGTTGGAGCCGGTCGGCTCGAACGGTGGGGTGATGGGGCTGGCGTCGGCATCCCGACGGCGTGCCCTCGGCCGCAGGCGAGCCGGCCGTGCAGCGAAGCGGTGATCGTCAAAACTCAGCTCCGGGGGAAGCTCTTCAGTGGTGTCCTCGTCGGTATCCACCTGTGGGGTGCTGTCGTCGCTGGCCACCTGTGCGTCGCTCGCGCCATCATCTGCATGCCTCATCATTGACGCAACGCTACAGGCTTTCTTCGGCGGGGACCCGCAGTCACCGCTGCGGCCGGAGGTTCAGCAGGCCATCTCATGCAGGGCGCTGGTATGACCAGCCAGCTGTGCGGCGATGCTGAAGCGCATGGGCGGGTCTGGCATGTATGCCAAGTGCTGCCGGGGGTGGGCATCGGGGGTCTCCCAGTATCGTCGGTGGCCGATCCGCATCACTCCCCGGGCAGAGCTGTCCTGATGCCGAACATGTCACGCAACGCCAGTTGAGCGGCGTACCAGCCATTCATGCCATGGACGGCAGGACCGGGAGGCGTGGCGCTGGAGCACAGGTACACCCCGGGGATGGGAGTGCGCCATGGTGCGTGGGAGATGACCGGCCGTCGAAGCAGCTGCAGGAGCGATAGTTCACCCGTGTAGATGTCGCCGCCCACCTGATTGGGGTTGTACGTGGCAAGGTCGGCTGGGCGCCGAACGGACGTGGCGAGCACAAGGTCACGCACGCCGGGAGCATGTCTCTCCAACTCCTTGAGCAGCAGTGGCAGGGGATCCAGGGTGGAGCCCTGCGGTACGTGGCAGTACGCCCAGAGGGTGTGGCCGCCGGCGGGTGCGCGACTGGCGTCGAGGATGGAGGGCTGGGCGGCCAGGAAGTACGGCCGTGAAGACATGCGGCCCTTCGCGACGGCATTCTCTGATCGCGCGATGCTGCTCGCACTGCCTCCCAGATGCAGGGTCGGGGCCAGCGCCAGTTCAGGATCACTCCAGGGGATGGGGCCCGAGAGCGCCAGATCCACTTTTGCCACCGCGGATCCGTAGCGGTACCTCGAGAGCGCCCGTCGGTATCCCTGCGGAACTGCACCGGCGGTGCGCAGCAACTCCGGAGAGGTGTCCAGGAGAATGGCGCGGCTGTCCTCCAGCTCATCCAGATCCGTCACCATGTGTCCGGTCTCCACGCGTCCACCGTGGCGCTGCAACTCAGCCACCATGGCATCGGCGATGGCACGCGATCCTCCACGCGGATATCCCCACCCTCCCGCATGTCCGTGTGCAGCCAACAGGAGACCGGCTCCGGCCGGCGCCAGCGACGGCATCGGTCCCGCAGCGTGCGCCGCGCAGCCGGCGAGCAAAGCGGGTGCTGCTGCGCCCGAGAAGAGATGCGTTGCGGCGCCGCTGCCAAGGGCCAGAGTGCGGCCACCGTACTGCGCCGTGGCCACCAGATCGCGAGGAATTCGGAGAAGTTGGTGACCCGTGAAATCCACAACACCGTCGATGCGCTCCACGAGTGGGCCCATCCAGCGCCGCCACGTTGCGCCGTCCGGCCCGAGCGACCCGACGGTGCGCTCCAAATCATGCCAGGCGATGGCGGAGCCCTGGCCCTCCAGGGGGTGTGCGTAGGATGCCTCCGGAGTGATCCAATCCAGCGATTCCAGCAATCCCATGGAGCGGAAGAATGGTGAGGTCACGGCCGCAGGATGAATGGCAGAGCAGACATCGTGGTGGAATCCCGGCAGCGTGAGTTCCTGGGTCCGCAAGCCCCCGCCGAGGGTTTCGGCTCCTTCCAGAACCACCACCTCCAGCCCCTCGCGTGCCAGGGCGATACCGGCCGCCAGCCCATTGGGACCACTGCCCACCACCGTCGCATCCACCATGGACACCAGTGTGCCTGCAGTTGTGAAACCTGCTCAGGAAGTCATGGTGAATGTGGTGCCACGGAGAAAGGGCCAGCGGCGCCGCCTCCGGTGAGGAGACGACGCCGCTGTGGTTCTACTGCGAGACATGGGTCAGAGCGACACAACCATCTTTCCCGTGTTGGCGCCACGCATGAGGTCGATGAAAGCCTGGGGAGCGCTCTCCAGACCCTCACGGAAGGTTTCGTCGAAGACGACGGAACCGTCGCTCAGCCATCCGCCCATCTTCTGGGCGAATTCCTCAGACCTGTCAGAGAATTCGTTGACGAGAAAGCCCCGAAGATTGAGAAGCTTGCCGATGGCCAGACTCAGGTTCCGCGGTGCACACGTGGGCTCGGAGGTGTTGTACTGCGAGATCGCCCCGCACATGGCCACGCGTCCGTGCATGTTCAGCGATGTGATGGCAGCCTCTAGATGGTCGCCGCCCACGTTGTCGAAATAGACGTCGATGCCATCGGGTGCGGCCTTGCTGAGTTGCTCGGCCACGGGGGCATCGTTGTAGTTGAATGCGACATCGAAGCCGAGTTCGGTGAGTCGCGCCACCTTCTCGGGGGTTCCGGCGCTCCCGATGACCCGCGAGGCGCCAGCAGCCTTGGCGATTTGTCCGACGATGGAGCCAACGGCTCCTGCGGCACCTGAGACGAAGACCGCGTCTCCCGCCTTGAAGTGTCCGGCGTAGAGGAGCCCCATGTAGGCGGTCATTCCTGTCATGCCCAGGGCACCGAGGTAGGCGGACTCAGCAGCCAGGGTAGGGTCCACCAGCGTGACTTTGGAGGCATCCAGCACGGCAAGTTCGCGCCATCCCAGGCCGTGCAACACAGTGGAACCGACGGTGATCTCGCCGCTGCGTGAGGCAATGACTTCACCGACGGCAGCGCCCTCAAGCGCCTGGTCGATCTGGAATGCCGGGACGTAGGACTTGGATTCATTCATCCGGCCACGCATGTAGGGGTCAACCGACATGTGGTGGTTCTCCACGAGAACTTGGCCGTCCAGCAATGCTGGCACGTCCACTTCTGCCAGTCGGAAGTTTTCAGGGGTTGGCCAGCCCGTCGGCCTGGAAACCAGGTGGATTTCGCGGGTGGATGTTGGAATGTTTGTCATGATGATGACTCCTTTTTCTGCGGCACCCAATGCGGTGCAAGAGTGAGGTGAGTTGCCATTACTGGAGGTGATCGGTCGCTGCAGAACCACCGATGAGGCGTTGCGACAGTGTTTTGAGCATTTCCGCTTCCTCCGGGGCAAGTCCGAGGGTGGAGGCAACGTCCTTCTGAACGTCGAGAACGGGCCCCTTCAACGCGGTGCCAGCGGGGGTGAGCCGGACAAGGACGCTGCGCTCATCATCCGGGGACCTGTGTCGCGTGACGAGTTCGAGGGTTTCGAGTCGCTTGAGCAAGGGGGACAGTGTTCCGCTGTCCAGATGGAGCCGTTGGCACAGGGATTTGACGGTGATGTTGTCCGTCTCCCACAGCACCAGAAGGGTAACGAACTGCGGATATGTCAGACCCAACCCGGCCAGCCCGTCGCGATAGGCGCTGGTGATGGCGCGAGACGCTGCGTAGAGAGCGAAACACAGCTGGTCATCGAGTCGGCCCGGGGTGTCCATGCTCAGGCTGCCTGCAGGGACGGGTAGTCGGTGTAGCCCTCTGATCCGCCACCGTAGAAGGTTTCAGGGTTCGGCTCATTGAGCGGAGCGTCGGTGCGCCACCGCTCGGCGAGGTCGGGGTTTGCGATGAACGCGCGGCCCACGGCAACGAGGTCACCCTGACCATTGTCGATGATCGCTGACGCTTCCTGTTTTGTCGTGACCTCAGCAAAACCGGTGTTGGTCATGATGGGGCCGTCGAAGCGTGAGCGCAGGTGGACAGTCAGGTCCGCTGCGGGATCGGCGAGGATGCTCAGGTAGGCGAGAGGAAGGCTGGCAACGCCATCCAGCAGTGCCTCATAGGTGCGACGAGTCGCGGCGGGATCTTTTTCATCTGCCCCTTGCACATTGTGGGACGGAGAAATCCGGACTCCCACACGCTCGGCACCAATGGCGTGCGCCACGGCTGTAATCACCTCGACGCCGAAGCGCGCACGGTTCTCGGGGGATCCGCCGTAGCCATCCTCGCGCTGGTTGGAGGAAGGGGCCAGGAACTGATGCACAAGGTAACCGTTGGCGCCATGGATCTCCACGCCGTCGATTCCTGCTTCCACAGCACACTTGGCGGCATGCACGAATTCTTCGATCACGCCGGGGATTTCCTCGGTCTCCAAAGCCCTCGGCATGACCATGGGCAGCGGACCATTGGCGGTGATGATGTTTCCTTCAGCGGCGATCGCGCTCGGAGCAACAGTTTCAAGACCGGACTTGTTCTCCGGGTGTGCGATCCGACCGGCGTGCATCAATTGCACAAAGATGTGTCCACCTTCGGCGTGTACCGCGTCTGCGACCTTGCGCCACCCGTCGATCTGCTCCGGCGTGTGGATGCCAGGAGAGTTGAGGTAGCCCTGGCCCACCGCGCTGGGCTGGGTACCCTCTGAGACGATGAGGCCCGCGCCGGCGCGCTGCGCGTAGTACTCGGCATTGAGATCTGTCGGCGCGATGTTGGCTCCCGCACGGTTGCGTGTGAGGGGTGCCATGACGAACCGCTGTGGAAGGTTCATGCTGCCAGTACGGATCGGGGAGAAGAGTGAAGTCATGTGTTGAATTGTACACCATTGAGTTGTGCACAACTAACCGCTGCGGAACTCCAGGGTCGCTATGTCGGAATACAGTCCTGGGTCAACCCACGTCGACAGGGCGTCCGGGATCCGTGATCCACTCACTCCACGAGCCCGCGTAGACGCCCAGGTCATCCGCGATCCCAGCCACTGCTGCCGCCAACGCCACATGGCAGGCCTGGAATCCGGAGCCACAGTACGTTGCCGCTCGTGTTCCGGCATTCACGCCAACAGCCCCGAAGCGGTCAGCCAATTCGGCGGGCGGCAGAAATGCACCGTCGGAGTCCACCAGTCCTGGTGCCGGTAGGGAACGGGCCCCGGGGATGTGTCCAGCGACGGGATCCACCGTCTCACCCTCACCACGGAAGCGACTTGCCGGGCGTCCGTCGATGAGTACACCGGAGGCTGCCACCTCGGCGGCTCCCTCGGCGTCGAGGGAGGTCAATTGTGGGGTGGTGGCGTGAAACTGTCCTACTTCCACGCCCTCACTCACCCCGGCCTCCAACGGCTGCCCTGCAGCCTGCCAGGCCGCGAGACCACCGTCGAGAACCGTGACATCAGCATGCCCGTAATGTCGCAGCAGCCACCATGCACGTGATGCCGCAATCGATTTCCAGTTGTCATAAACCACTACTGGACGATCCGATGTGACGCCTGCTGCACGCATGCCCGCTTCCAGGCGCTCGCGTGCTGGCAGCGGATGCCGACCACCGGAGCCGTCCGTGTCAGGCTCCGAGAGAACCTTCATTGCATCGACGAACCGGGCACCCGGAACATGACCCTGCTGAAAGGCTTCGCGGCCGCCATCCGACCCCGGGCCGCCCCACCGGATGTCGAGAACGACGGGGGCGGCCAATGGATCGCTGAGTTGTGTCGCGAGTTCCGCAGCGGTGATGAGTGGAGAGGAAGTCATACCTCCGGAATCTAGCGCAGCGGCACGTCGTCGTCGCGCGTCAGCGTCCAGTCGCTGTCCTCGTCATCGATCGGGTCGGTATCGGTGTCCGGGATGCCGTCCTCATTCATGTCCGAGCTGCGAGGCTTGCGTGAATCCCACACCAGTGTGATTGCGGCGAGCATCGTGGCCACGGCAGTTCCAATCAGGACGCCCAGTTTTGCGGCGGCGGTGTGTTCGGAATCCGGGAAGCTGAGCTCGGCGATCAACAGGGAGACCGTGAATCCAATACCGGTCAGCAGACCAATGGGCAGCAGGTCGCGTACGCCCAAGCCATCAGCGAGCCGCAGTTTGGTGAATGTCGTCACCAGTTTGGTGACACCGAGCACGCCAATCAGCTTGCCCGCAACCAGAGCCACGCTGATGGCGACCAGGACGGGCTGGGCAAAGACGTTGCCGGCACCGTCGCCTGAGAAAGCCACCCCGGCAGAAAAGAAGGCGAAGATCGGAAGTGCCAGACCCGCGGAGAAGGGACGGATGCGGTGTTCCAGCACGTGCACGCGGGTATCTGCCTCCCCATGGACTTGGCGGGCAGGAATCGCAAACCCGAGCAGTACGCCGGCGATGGTGGCGTGGACGCCCGACTCATGCATCAGAATCCAGGCCAGCAGTGCCAGAGGAACCATGAGCCACCAGCGCATCCGGGGCATCTTGGCCAAGAAGTAGAACAGGGCGATGGCGACGAAGCTGGCCAGAAGGAACCACAGTTTCAGACCGGAACTGTAGAAGGCGGCGATGATGATGATGGCCAGCAGGTCATCGACCACCGCCAGCGTCAGCAGAAAGGTCCTCAGCGCCGCGGGGAGTTGGCTGCCGAAGATCGCCAGCACCGCAAGTGCGAAGGCAATGTCTGTGGCGGTGGGGATTGCCCATCCGCTCGAGGCTCCGGAATCACCCAGGACGTTGACGATGATGACGTAGATGATGGCCGGAACGGCCATACCGCCAATCGCTGCGGCCACGGGAACCGCAGCCTTGGAAGGGGAGCGCAGGCTGCCTGCGAGGAGTTCGTGTTTGAGTTCCAGTCCAACGATGAGGAAGAAGACGGCCAGTAGGAGGTCCGCCGCCCACGTCGACAGGGTGAGATTCAGGTGGATTGCAGCTGGGCCGATTCTTACCTGCGAGAGGGAGGCATACCAATCGGCTGCTGGCGAGTTCGCCAGAATCAGAGCGATGATGGCCGCGCCGATCATCAGCGCTCCACCCACCTTGTCGCGGGAGACGAAGCGGGCCAATCGTTGAACGGGGGAGGCGTTGGGGTCGGTGTTCATGAGCATCCTGAGGGTAGAGGTTCAGAAATGTCGACCAGACTTCCCGACACACCGCGTGACAGCTTATCGTGCCGACGGAGACAGATCGACTGTCCACCGGTTGGACACAATGGGCCCCCGGGAATAGAGAGGGCTCCTTCATGGTTGAGCGAGTAGTCCACCAATGGCGGGCTGGATCAGACAATGCCTTGAGTAGAGAGAGACATTTCACATGACGTATCGCCCCGAAACCCTTGCTGTGCATGCCGGTCAGGAACAGTCGGACCCCACCACGAACGCGCGGGCCGTGCCCATCTACCAGACGGTGTCCTACACCTTTGACGATGCCGAGCACGCTGCTGATTTGTTCGCGCTCCGACGGCCCGGCAACATTTACACGCGCATCATGAACCCGACGCAGAACGTTTTTGAGGAACGCGTCAATGCTCTCGAAGGAGGCGTGGGTGCACTGGCCTCAGCTTCCGGTGCGTCCGCCGTCACGTACGCGGTTCTCAATCTGACCTACACGGGAGACAACATCGTCGCTCTCTCCACGCTGTACGGCGGCACCTATGCCCTCTTCGCGCACACGCTTCCGCAGTTCGGCATTGAGGTGCGCTTTGTGGATCCAGCGAAGCCCGAGGAACTCGCGGCGCAGGTGGACGACAGGACCAAGCTTGTCTTCGGTGAAACGATCGGCAACCCCTCGCTCAACGTCATTGACCTCGACGCGTGGACCGCTGCCGCACATGAACTCGGATTGCCGTTCATTCTCGACAACACCGTCGCCACCCCGCTGTTGACACGGGCTTTTGATCATGGCGTGGACATCGTGGTGCATTCAGCCACCAAGTACATCGGTGGACACGGCACCACTTTGGGCGGTGTCATCGTCGACTCGGGCACATTCGACTGGGCTGCGCATGCGGATCGCTTTCCCGGCCTGACACAGCCCGACGCGGCCTATCACGGTGTGGTGTGGACCGAGGCTGCTGGTGCAGCGGCCTACATCATCCGCGCACGTACGGTGCTGTTGCGCAACACCGGCGCCACCATCTCACCGATGAACGCCTGGTTGCTGCTGCAGGGTCTGGAGACACTGCATTTGCGGATGGAGCGGCACTGCTCCAACGCCTTCACCATTGCCCGGCATCTTGAGGCTCATGAAGCCGTGGCATGGGTGAACTACCCCGGCCTCGAATCCAGCCCCTCCCACGAGATTGCCAAGCGGGTGCTGACGCAAGGACAGTTCGGTGGGCTGGTGTCCTTCGGACTCAAAGCCGGACGGGAAGCCGGGACCACCTTTGTGGGGGCGCTGGAGCTCTTCAGCCACCTCGCCAATATCGGCGATGCCAAATCCCTGGTGATTCACAACGCCTCCACCACCCACTCCCAGCTTTCCGACGCGGAACTGGAAGCGGCCGGCGTGCCCGGGGAAATGGTGAGGTTGTCGGTGGGGATTGAGCATGTCGATGATCTCATCGCGGCGTTGGATGAGGCGTTGGCCACGCTGACCTGAGCCATAGGAAGCACGCGCAGATCGCCCGGATTCCTTGGAGAATTCCGGGCGATCGCCATCTTCGGTTGCGGCTGCGCGGTCTCATCCATAGGCCCACACCGCTTACGTGAGCTCGGCGTACTCCTTGCGGCGGCGCGCCTGCCGCACCGGATCGGGGATGGGGGAGGCGAGCAGGAGTCGTCGGGTGTATTCGTGTTCGGGGGTGGAGGTGACCACGTCGCCGTCGCCGATCTCGAGGATTCTTCCCCCGAGCATCACGGCAACCCGATGGCTGATGTAGCGCACCACGGACAGGTCATGGGAGATGAACAGGTACGCGACGCCCGTGCGCACCTGGATGTCGATGAGCAGATCAAGGATTTGCGCCTGTGTGGACAGATCAAGGGCGCTGACGGGCTCGTCGCAGACAATGAGCCGTGGCTCGAGTGCGAGTGCTCGGGCAATAGCTATGCGCTGGCGTTGGCCACCTGAAAATTCGCGTGGGTACCGACGGCCCGCATCGGCATCCAGCCCAATCTGATGCAACAGAGCCGTGATGCGGGTTCCTGCCTCCTCCCTGCTTTCACCCTGTGCAGTGATCGGTTCGGCGAGGATCGCTGCAATGGTCATGGCCGGATTCAGTGATGAGTACGGGTCCTGGAACACCACCTGGATGTCCTGGCTGAGGCGTCGGCGATCTCGGCGGGATGCGTGCGTGATGTCCGTGCCATCGAAGGAGATGGTCCCGGTGTCCACGGAGGTGAGGCCGAGCACGGCACGGCCCAGAGTGGTTTTGCCTGATCCGGATTCCCCCACCAGGCCGACGGTCTCACCGGCCCGGACATCCAGCGATACGTCGTGGAGAGCGTGAAAGGCGGGACGTCGCCAGCCCGAAGTGGGGTAGAGGACGTTGACGTCGGTGATCTGCAGAAGTGCCGCATCTGCGCTCATGTCCAGGGCGGGGGAGTCGTTGGTGCTCATTGGATCCCTCCGCCAGCCTCGTCGCGCTGCCGTCGCGACGGCACATCCTCGAGCGTGGAGTTCAGCAGCATTTTTGTGTACTCGTGTTCTGGGTGGCTGAAGAGGTCGTTCACCGGTTTGTCCTCCACGATCCGGCCCCTGCGCATCACGGCCACACGATCGCAGATGTCGGCAACGACCCCCAGATTGTGGGTGACGAGAACAAGCCCCATATTGCGCTCCTGTTGTAGATCCCGAAGGAGTGCGAGCACTTCCACCTGCACTGTTACGTCGACGGCTGTGGTGGGCTCATCGGCGATCAGCAATTCCGGATCGCAGGAAACGGCTCCGGCAATCAAGACCCGTTGTGCCATGCCACCGCTCAACTGGTGGGGATACGAGGCGAACGTTCGCTCGGGGTCCGGAATGCCCACTCGCTTCAACAGCGCCAATGCACGTGCTGTGGCCTCGGATCGGGAGATCTTGAGCGTGTGGCGCATGGGTCGGGTGAGTTGGGATCCAACAGTGAAGGAGGGATCCAGGTTGGACATGGGTTCCTGCGGAACATAGGCGATCTTTCGGCCGCGCAACCGCTGCATGGACCGCTCACTCAACAGTTCAAGATTTTGGCCGTCCAGTTCCAGCCGACCCGCCGAGACGGAGGCATCAGGGGGCAGCAGCCCCAGAATGGCGAAGGACGTCTGCGACTTCCCCGACCCGGATTCCCCGACGAGGCCCAGGACTTCTCCACGTTGAACGTGGAGCGACACGCCGTCCACCACGGCGGCGGTGCCGACTCCCTCAGCCGGATAGCTCACGCGCAGGTTCTCCACCAGGAGTAGGAGATCCTCGCCAGTCGGCGTGGGTCCGGGGGAGCTGCCGGCAGTGAGTGGCGAAGGGGACGTCTCACCAACATTGCCGACGTCGGGACGCGGTGCGAGTGCCGGATTGAGCCTGCTTGTGCCACGGACACCCCCCAGGGAGTCTGCAAGTGCCGTGCCGAACAGGACCAGCGCCATGACGGTGACACCGATGGCCAGACCCGGTGCGATCACAAGATTCGGCGCGCGTTGAAAGGACTGGAAGGCGGAGCTGAGCTCACCTCCCCAGCTGGGACGCAGTGGATCACCGAGTCCCAGGAACTCGAGGCCGGACTGGGCAATGATCGCCATACCGAACAGGAAGCTGGAGCGCACCACCACGGGGCCGAGAACCACCGAAAGGATGTGGCGAAAGATGATGCTGAAATCGCTGAGGCCCGACACCCTGGCTGCATCCACGAAGAGCTCGTTGCGAACACCGATCACAGCGCTGCGGGTCAGTCGAAAGAGATCCGGTGAGGCCAACACGCCCAGCGTGATCATCGTCGGAGCCAGACCGCTGCCGAGCGATGCGATGACGACGATGACAATGAGGATCTGGGGAAGCGACATCAACATGTTCGACACCCAGTTGGCCACCGCGTCAAACCAGCGGGAGTAGTAGCCGGCCAGAAGACCACCGGGTACCCCACACAGGATGGCTGCGGTCACCATGATCGTCCCGGCCTGCAGACTGACCTGTCCTCCCCAGAGCAGCCGGCTGAGAATGTCGCGTCCACTCAGATCGGTTCCCAGAAGATGGTTCAGACTGGGACCCTCGAGTGACTCCGCCAGAACAACCAGCGCGGGATCATGGGGCGAGATCCACGGCGAGAACACGCTGACGATGACGATCAGCAGCAGGATGGCGCCAGCAGTGACCCCCAGGGGGTTGCGGAGGAAGGCCCGAAGACGTCGTCTGGCGACCGGCGAATGTTCGTTGGTGTTCTGGGACGTCATGTGCGCACCTTCGGGTTCAGCGCCGCGTACAAAATGTCAACGAAGAGGTTGACGAGAACCACGATCAGCACCGTGAACAACAACAGACCCATCAGGACTTGAATGTCGCTGTCCCCGGACGCGTTGATGGCGACGGCACCCAGTCCCTGGAGACCGAACACGCGCTCGACGATGGCGGCGCCGCTCATCGCAGCAATGAACTGCAGCGACAGCATCGTCAGGGCAGGGGGTGATGCGTTGCGCAGAACGTGGGACAAAAGGATGGTGCGAGCAGGCAGGCCCCGGCTCCGCAGCGTCCGCACATAGTCCTGGCTGTAGACGCTGATGACGGAGTTGCGCAGCTGTTGCGCGATGGCGGCGACGGACCCGATCGCCAGCGCCACGACGGGGAGGGTGATGGACAGCAACCAGCCACCGGGGGAATCCGAGAACGGCGTGTAGCCGGTGGCGGGGAACCAGCGCAGCTGCAGAGCGAAGACGAGTGCCAAAAGGATTGCCACCCAGAAGTTCGGGAGGCTGAAGCCGAGCACCATCACGAATTGCAGGATTCGGTCAAAAACACCGGGTCTGATGGCAGCCAGGAGGCCGAGCGCAATGCCAAACACTGCCGCCACAAGCACCGCTCCGAGAGCCAGTGACACCGTCACCGGCAGCCGTGTGATCATCAGATCCAGCACGGTCGCATTGCTGGCGGTGGACTGGCCCAGATCCCCTCGGACCGCGTGGCCCAGCCACTCGAGGTACTGCTGGGTGATGGATCGGTCCAAGCCCAGTTGCTCGCGCTTGGTCTCCACCTGGGCCTCGCTGGCGTAGAGACCCAGCGCCCCACGGGCTGGGTCCATGCCGGTGCCCAGGAGGAAGTAGAACATGCCGGTCACAACGCTGAACGCCAGCAGGATGCCCAGCAAGAGCCGGCGTGCAATGAATCCCAACACAGGCTGTCCTTCCTCCCCCGATCAGGGGTGGGTCTGCTTCTGGAGTGTTTGCGACCAACGGGGCAGTTTTTTCGCGATCAGGGCGCTGGTGAGAAGAACCGCAGACTGGGGACGAGCTGCGCCTCCTGCATGCTCACCTCAATCTCAGGGCTGGACAGGTAGATGTTCTCCTGCAGTACGACGGGGGCAAACCATGCATCCTCCACCAGGTGGGTGTTCAGTTCCTGGTAGAGCGCCACCTGCTCGTCGCCGGCTGTCAGAGGTATCTCCTCCATGAGCCTGGTCACCGTGTCGTCGGTGTAGCCGAAGTGATTCCACAAAGCGTCGGTGGTGAGCTTGTTCAGGACGTCGGTCCACGCAGGAATGTTGGTGGAGAACGACAGCATGAATGAGGGCTGACTCTTCAGGGTTTCCAGTCCGCCTGCCGCGAATCCGTTGACCGGCACGAGTTCCATCGTGATGCCCACGTCCGAGAGGTACTGCTGCACAATCGGCACCAGAGCGGACATGAAGCCCTCGCTGTAAGACGTCGTCAAGGTGAAACCATCTGGGAAGCCCGCCTCCGACAGCAGCTCCCTGGCCCGATCAGGATCAAACGGATAACGCTCATTGAGTTCTTCCACCCACGCCTCGGAGGCGGGATTGAAGGTCTGGGTGGTGATCTGGCCACGACCGCTGTAATACGTTTCCAGGATGGCTTCGCGATCCAGGGCGTGGTTGATGGCCTGGCGCACGCGCACATCCCCGAGTGCCTCGAGCACCTCGCCTCCGCGGTCCTGAAGGATGATCCCCTGCCACTCACCCGCAACACTTTGGACTGTGAGTCCCTCTTCCTCCGCCTGGGGCACCATGTCGGAGGTGCCGTACATGAACTGGATCTGACCTGTCGCCAGAGCGTTGTAGCGAGCGGTGAACTCCTCATAGGGTCGGATCACGACGCTGTCGAAGGGAAAGGCCTCGCGGTTCCAGTAGTCCTCGCGGCTGGTGAAGCTGTACTCCACGCCGGAGTCCGACGAAGCCAGCACGTAAGGCCCTGAACCCACGGGATTGGTTTCCAGATCGCCCTGGGTCAGCGATTCCGGGCTGACCATGAAACCCAGATACGTGGCGAGACCGGACAGAAGCCCCGGGCTGGGTTCGGAGAGTCGAAGGATCACGGTGGAGGCGTCCTCCACGATGATCTCCTCTATGACTTTCGCCACCTCTGAGGCGCTCCCCGCTCCGGCCTTGCGCGCTTCAAGGTTTGCTTTGAC
>JBQCZU010000043.1:0-20412 GCA_052089385.1 Arachnia sp. | reverse complement strand
CTAGGAGCCGCTGACACTGCCAAAGGACGTGCCGCTACGATGGCGGGCATGACTCTTGACTGGACTGACCTGGATTCCCGCGCCGTTGACGTTGCTCGCGTCCTTGCAGTGGATGCGGTGGAAAAGGTGGGCAACGGACACCCCGGCACGCCTGTCTCCCTCGCACCCCTGGCCCACCTGCTCTATCAGAAGGTGATGAAGCTGGATCCAGAGGACGACATGTGGTTGGGCCGTGACCGTTTCGTGCTCTCAGCCGGACATGCATCGCTGCTCCAGTACTGCCAGCTCTACCTTGCGGGCTGCGACATGGAACTCGATGACATCAAGGCATTGCGCACCTGGGGTTCCAAGACTCCCGGACACCCTGAGTTCCACCACACGAAATTCATCGAGTGCACCACCGGGCCGCTGGGGGCCGGAATCTCCAATGCTGTGGGAATGGCCATGGCGGCCCGCAAGGAACGCGGTCTTTTCGACCCCGAGGCCCCCGCAGGCGAGTCCCCCTTCGACCGGATGGTCTACTGCATCGCGGGCGACGGCTGCCTCCAGGAGGGAATCTCCAGCGAAGCGTCGTCCCTGGCGGCAACCCAGGACCTCGGCAACCTTGTCCTGTTCTACGACGACAACCGCATTTCCATCGAAGGCGACACCAACATCTCCTTCACCGAGGACGCTTCGGCGCGCTACGCGGCCTACGGATGGCACGTGCAGCATGTGGACTTCACACATGGCGGCACGGAATACCGCGAGGACATGGACGCTCTCCAGAGCGCCATCGACGAGGCCAAGAGCGTTACTGACCGTCCTTCATTCATCAAGGTGACCACGGTGATCGGGTGGCCGCTGCCCAACAAGGCAGGCGACGAATCCGTTCACGGTTCCAAGATTGGTGGAGAAGAAATCGCAGCGCTGAAGGCAGAACTGGGAATGCCAGCCGAAGCCTTCACCTTTGACCAGGAGATCGTGGACAAGACCCGCGCAGCCGCCGCGGAACGTGGCCGCGCTGCCCGACAGGAGTGGGACCAGAAATTCGCTGCGTGGCAGCAGAACAACCCAGAAGGCAATGACCTGCTGGAGCGTGTTCGTGCCCACAAACTCCCTGAGGACCTCAGCCTGCCGGTCTTCTCCGATGCGAAGATGTCCACACGCAAGGCCTCCGGGGAGGTACTGAGTGCGTTGGCGTCCCAGCTGCCCGAGCTTTGGGGCGGATCAGCCGACCTGGCCGGATCCAACAACACCACCATGAAGGGTGAGCCGAGCTTCCTGCCGGAAGCCCGCCAGAGCAAGGCATGGCGAGGCAACGAATACGGCCGGACCCTGCACTTCGGGATTCGCGAACATGCTATGGGCGGCATCATGAACGGCATCGCCGTCTCCGGCCTGACCCGCCCCTACGGCGGTACCTTCCTCGTCTTCTCGGACTACATGCGAGGCGCTGTCCGACTCGCCGCCATCATGGGTGCTCCCAGCACCTTTGTGTGGACACACGACTCCGTCGGAGTCGGCGAGGACGGCCCCACACATCAGCCCATCGAACACCTTGCAGCTCTGCGGGCCATTCCGAATCTGGACATCGTGCGGCCTGCTGATGCCAACGAGACCTCCGTCGCCTGGGGTGAGATCCTTCGGCGCAACGAGAATCCAGCCGGGCTCATCCTGTCGCGCCAGGACCTCCGCAATGTGGAGCGCGGCGAGAAGTTTGCTTCCGCCGATGGTGTCGCCAACGGTGCCTATGTTCTGCGCGAGGCCTCCGGTGAGGTGTCCGTGATCCTGATCGCCACGGGCTCGGAAGTGGGAGTCACGCTCCAGGCGGCTGACAAGCTCGAGGCCGAAGGAGTGCCCACCCGTGTGGTCTCCATGCCCTGCCAGGAATGGTTTGACGCCATGGATGCGCAGTACAAGGAATCTGTGCTGCCGGCCTCCGTCACCGCTCGTGTCAGCATTGAGGCAGGCATAGAGATGGGATGGGGCAAGTACGTTGGCTCATCCGGAGCGAGTGTTTCGATCGAGCATTTCGGTGCGTCGGCATCCGGAGACAAGTGCATGGAAGAGTTCGGTTTCACTGCTGAGCACATCGCGGAGGTGGCAAAGTCCGTTCTCTGAGAATGATTGCGTGACTCATGAGGGGCCTGCTCTGGCGGGCCCCTCATGTGTGCCGTGACGCCGTGTTCCGTGGTACCGCCCCCGCTACAGGTACCGTGGGTGCATGGGTTTTCGAGAAGTTCTGGATCGTGTGACGTCGCGGGATGGCTGTGTTGTCTTGGAGCTTGACCTGGCCAAGGGGATCCTGGAGGTGCGTCCGCGGAATCCATTGGCCGCTCTGCAACTCCTCAATGCCACCAGCATGACCGTGCTTCGCGAGAATCTGCGCGAAGCTGCCGCCGACCAGCGGGTTGCGGGGCTTGTTGTCCATGCCGTCGAATGCTCCCAGCCGATGTCCATCATGGAAGAGGTGGGCAGCCTCGTTGAGGAGTTTGGTCGTCATCGGCCAACGGTTGCCTGGGCGGAGTCCTACGGGGAACTCGCCAACAGCCTGGCAGCGTTCCAACTGGCAACAGCGGCTCACCGTGTCTGGGTGCAACCCTCCGGCGATGTGGGGATCGGAGGGACAGAGGTCAGCATCGTGCTCGCGAAGGGCATGCTGGAAAAGGTGGGAGTCACACCCCAGTTCGGGAAGCGTTGGGAGTACAAGAGCGCCGCTGACCAGTTCGCTGCCGAAGAGGTCACCGACGCCAACCGCGAGATGATGACCCGGCTCGGGCAATCGTTGGTGGAGGACGCCGTCTCCACCATTGCGCGCAGACGCGGGATTGACGTGGCCCGCGTGTGGGAAGGGGTCAACGCATCCCCCTTGACGCCGGAGAAGGCCGTGGAGCTCGGGCTCGTGGACTGCATCGGATACCGCGACGAGGTGTATTCGGCAGTGCTTGACGAATGGGGAGCAGACCTGGAGGATCTGCGTTTCGTCCACCGGTATGCCAGGAAGACCAGCCTGCGTCGGATGATCCAGTCCACAACAGGCGGGAAAGTTGCTGTGGTGGCCGTCCGGGGTGCCATCGTCACCGGTCGCGGCGCGCCGAGCGCGACGGGCGGAGAGAGCGCCGGCTCCGACGTCGTCGACGAGCAGTTGCGCGCCGTGCTGCGCGACGACGATGTGCGCGCCGTCATCCTCGACATCGACAGCCCCGGTGGCTCGGCGGTGGCGTCTGACTTCATGCGCCGATCAGTCCTCCGCGTCCGGGACTCCGGGCGGCCCGTGGTGGCCAGAATGGGTTCCGTTGCAGCGTCAGGCGGCTACTACGCCGCGATGGGCGCCGACGAGATCGTTGCGCAGGCAGCGACGCTGACGGGCTCCATCGGGGTGCTGGCCGGCAAGTTCGTGACGCAGGGTCTCTACGAAAAGCTGGGTCTCAAACGCGAATCCATTCGCATCGGAGCCAGGGCCGGAATGCTGTCCTCGGCCACCGAGTTCACGCAGGAGGACTGGATCAAACTCGATGAGAGTCTGGATCGGATCTATGCAACGTTCACCACGTTGGCGGCGGAGGATCGCGGCATGGAAGTGGCGGAACTGGAGTCCTTGGCCAAAGGAAGGGTATGGACCGGTTCGGACGCGGTTGCCTGCGGTTTGGTGGATCACGTCGGCGGCTGGCGCCTGGCCTTCGAGCGGGCCTGCGTCCTGGCAGACCTGGACCCCGCAACCACCCAGGCATCGCGCACATCGCATCTGGGGGCACTGGAGCGGCTGTTGCCCGCCGCATCGAGTGAGTCGCGATCAGGCTCCTCCGTTGCCTTCTCCCTCGATCCGACGGATGCGCTGCTCTCGCGCGCGGCAAATCTGCTGGGATTGCCCATCCATGGTGCGTTGAGTCTCCCGGTGCGCATCAACCTCGGCTGAGGCTGGATGTCCATATCCAGATGCAGGCGCACCGGATCGCCCGATCCGGTGCGCCGCAGTCAGGACATGGTTGATCAGTGGTTCCCTAAGGTCTGGGGGTCTTGAGGAACTCCCGATCCATGTCGCGGGGGATGAACGCTGCGTAGAGCGAGCCAGCCAGCAGGATGATGCCACCGATGGCGAACGCAACCTCGAAGGACCAGATGTCCAGGACAGCACCCGCAACGAGGGGGCCGAAGATGGATCCCAGGTCCATGACCATGGAGAAAGCTGCGACGGGTGAGCCGCCCCGGCCCTGCGTAGCATCGGCCACGGCCGCAGTGGGGGCTGTTCCCTGCATTGCCGCGCCCACACCGTAGATGCACAACACCCCGATCAGAATCCAGATGTTGGACGAGAACGGCATGGCGATCGCAGCCAGGCCACACACGATGCCGGAAGCGATCATCACGGGTTTGCGGCCAATCGTGTCCGTCGCGTTCCCGGCAGGAATCAGCATGAAGGTCTGTGCCACCGCCGCAATGGCGAATGCGATGCCGGTCCAGTAGGTCTCCAGGAGCAGAGCCTCGGTGACCAGAAGGGGAATGAAGGCGTTGCGGACACCGAACGACTGCCACCCCTGGCCGAGTGCCACCATGCAGGCAGCCTGGTAGCGAACATCCTTGATCACTTCCCTGAAGCGCCGTGGCGTGCGCTCGTTCCGGTTGGTCGAGGGAACTGCGCGCTCGGGCAGCATCGCCATGGTGAATCCGGCGCAGACCACCAGCATCGCGGCGTAGAAGTAGAACGGAGCTTCCAGGGAGATACCGCTCAACAGTCCACCCAGCGCCGGCCCGGTCATGTTTCCCAGCAGAAATCCGCCCTGGTACAGGCCGGAGGCGCGGCCCCGAAGGTGTTCGGGCGCGGTGGACAGAAGCAGGTTGATTGCCGAGATCGTGAAGGTGGCAGAACCGATGCCGCCCAGCCCTCGGGCGATGAGCATGAACTCCAGAGTGGGGGCGAGCGCTGTCGCGACGGTGGAGACGGCCACGATCAGCACGCCGAGGGTGATGGCGTTGCGTTCACCGAGGTGTCCACCGATGCGGGGCGCAAAGGGGCTGGTGATCAGTCGCATCGCAGCGAACAGGCTTACCACCAGACCGAGCTGGAAGTTGCTGGCATCGAAAGTTCTGGCGAAAGGTGTGAGGACGGGAATGACCACACCAAAACCGATCGCCACAAGCAGAGCGGTGACCGACAACACCCACGTGGTGCGGGGTAGCCCGCTCGCATTGAGGCGGTTCTTCAGCGACACGGCGGGCGTCCTCCAATGAGTGGGGTCAGGGGGCCATCGTTGATCCTAGCCGCGTCCAGAATTACTCCATTGGGATGGCTCAGACTCTTTAAGTACGATTGATCCGTGGCGACCTTTGGGGTCTGCCATTTTCTATGGAGGGTTTCACTTGAGCGCGAAGAAGATGACAGGGCGCCGCCGCACGTGGCTACTGGCAAGCATCATCGGTGTGGTGGTCATTCTCGGTGGCACGTGGGTCGGTGCCCACTTCGCCGCGGGCGATCAGGTTCCCACGAATGCTTCTGTGGAGGGCGTGCCCATCGGTGGGCTCAGCGTCGATGAGGCGGAGGTCAAGCTCAGTGAAGAACTCCAACCCAAGTACGCGGCGCTTGTGACGGTGGCCGCGCCCGATGGGAGCAGTGCAACCCTGGAACCGCTGGCATCTGGTTTGTCGTTGGACATCGCCAAGGCCGTCCGTTCTGCCGGTGGCGGATCCAGCTGGAATCCCTTGGAGATCATCGCGACCTTCACCGGTGGCGACGACACAGAGCTGCCCCGATCCGTGGAGGAGGAGCAGGTCGAGGCCGCACTTCAGGAGGTGGCCGATGCCTTCGCGAAGGAAGCCGTGGATGCTTCTCTCGCCTTTGATGAGGGAAGCATCGCCCGCACTGAGGGGGTCTCCGCCGCTGCACTCGACATCGAGGAGACTCTCGCTGGCGTCGTCGCAGCCTTTGATGACGGCGCCACGGAGGCGGAAGCGGTTCTGTCAGAGACCCCTCCCGCAGTGACGACGGCCATGGTGGATGAGGCGGTCAAGAATTACGCGGAGCCGGCCATCTCCGCCCCCATCACCATTACCGGCCCGAACGGCAGTTTCGACATTGCCCCGGGGCAGCTCGCCGCCGTCACCACATTCGTTCCGGAGGGCGGTGCTCTGGCGCCTGAGACGGATGCGGAAGCTCTCATGGAGTTGACTGCAGAAGCCCAGAGCGGTCTGAATCTGGCTGTCACCACCAATGCCTCCTACACCCTGAACTCCGGCACAATCACCGTCGTGCCGTCGGTGGATGGCTCCAGCATTGATCCCGAAATGCTGGCCGCTGCCATGCAGAGCGCGGCTGTCAAGACTGGCGAGGAGCGCACGGCTGCCATTGAAGTGGTGAAGAAGGCAGCCGAGTTCACCACCGCTGAGGCAACGGCTCTTCGGCCCACCGAAGTGATCGGTGAGTTCTCCACAAGTTTCCCGCACGCCCCCTACCGCAACACCAACCTCGGTCAGGCTGCGTCGTCGGTCAACGGCACGGTTCTCCTTCCGGGAGAGGTCTTCAGCCTCAACGACACCTTGGGAGAGCGCACCGTGGCCAACGGTTACGTCGACGGGTACGTGATCAACGGTGGCGTACTGGTGAAGGAATCCGGCGGCGGGATCTCCCAGAGCTCCACCACGCTGTTCAATGCCGCGTTCTTCGCTGGCTATGAGGACGTGGAGCACAAGCCCCACTCGCTGTACTTCTCGAGGTACCCGGCAGGCCGTGAGGCAACGATCTACTATGGAAACCTCGACATGAGGTTCCGCAACAACACAGAATTCCCGGCCTACATCCAGGGCTTCGTCAACCGGTCCGCCCCCGGTGAGCAGGGCTCGATCACGTTCAAGATCTTCTCGCAGAAGACCTGGGACAAGGTGGAGTCCACGGAACTCGTGAAGTCTGGTTTCTACACCGGGACCACCCGTACGGTCGAGAGCGAGGACTGCGAGCCGCAGGCGCCCATTCAGGGGTTCACCGTGAACTGGCAGCGGCTGTTCTACAAGGATGGGGCTGTGGCGAAGTCCGAGGACTGGTCCTGGAAGTACTCCGCAGGTGACCGTATCGTCTGTGAGTAGCCAGCACCGCTAAGCTGTCGACCAGGAGAAGGAGTTGTGCCGTGACCTACATCATCAGCCTGCCGTGCATTGATCTCAAGGATCGTGCGTGTGTGGAGGAATGTCCCGTGGACTGCATCTACGAGGGCGACCGGATGCTCTACATCCACCCCGAAGAGTGTGTGGACTGCGGAGCCTGCGAGCCCGTGTGCCCTGTGGAAGCCATCTACTACGAGGACGACGTGCCAGCGGAAGAGGCCCAGTTCTACGATGCGAACGTCCAGTTCTTCGACGAGATCGGTTCCCCCGGCGGCGCCGCCAAGCTCGGCCCCATCAAGGGCGATCACCCCATCGTCGCTGCATTTCCACCACAGGAACACTGATGTCGCTGGCGCACCGCCTGCCAGACTTCCCTTGGGACACTCTGGCAGGCGCCCGCCAGCTCGCTTTTTCCCATCCCGACGGCGTTGTTGACCTGTCCGTTGGGACCCCGGTGGACCCCACTCCCGCGCTCGCGCGGCAGGCTCTGGTGGATTCCGCGCAGGCGCCTGGCTATCCCACAGTCTGGGGGGCGCCGGAGACCCGCCGGGCCATCATCGACTACATGGTGGGTCGGTGGAAATCCCTCGGGCTCACGGATGAGTGCGTGATGCCAGTGATCGGAACCAAGGAACTGGTGGGGTGGTTGCCGGAGCTTCTGGCACTTGGCGAAGCAGATGCCGTGGTCTTCCCCACATGTGCTTATCCCACCTACGCAGTGAGCGCCCAGGTGGCAGGCGCCCGACTCGTGCCGCTGGATGATCCAACAGGGGTGCCCGCCGGCACGCGGCTGATCTGGATCAATTCTCCCGCAAACCCGTCCGGAGCGATGTTGTCGCTTGAGCATCTCCGCGCATGGGTGGCTGCCGCCCGGAAACACGGAGCACTGCTGGCCAGCGACGAATGCTACGGGGAGTTTGCCTGGGACGCTGAAGCCATCAGCGTCCTCGATCCACGGGTCAACGACGGCGACATCAGCGGACTGCTGGCCGTTCATTCGATCTCCAAGCGTTCGAACGCCGCTGGCTACCGCGGAGGCTTCGTCGCTGGGGATCCCACCGTTGTGGCGGAACTCATCGGTGCCCGGAAGCACCTGGGCATGATGTTGCCCTCGCCCATTCAGGCGGCCATGGCTGCGCTTTTGGGAGATCAGGACCATGTGGAGGAGCAGCGGACACGCTATCTGGCCCGAAGAGAGGCGCTGTGGTCCGCCCTGACGGTGGCCGGTTTCCGGATTGACCACTCACAGGGAGCTCTCTATCTCTGGGCCACACGGGACGAACCGTGCAGGGACAGCATCGACTGGCTCGCCGCGAGGGGTATTTTGGCTGCCCCGGGCGACTTCTACGGAGAGGCCTCGAAGCGACACGTTCGTATTGCCCTGACCGCCACTGATGAACGCATTGCTGCGGCTGTGAGTCGTCTTCAGTCTTCCTGACCCCTCGTGTGGAGCCCAAGGGAGGTTCACCGGCTCCCGCAGTGGCTGCAATGACCCTTGATCAGGTTCAGCGCAATCGGATCTCGGCGGTACCGTCTGCGATGGGTGTGGAAGCAGAGCCCCAGGTGGCTTCCTCGCTCTGTTGCCAGGACCGATCCTCGACGGTTGCCGCTTCAATCCCGCCAGCACGGGTGTGGGTGAGTGCCAACTGGGTGGCGGCCCACAGTGCTGTTGTGTCCTGCGAAGTGAGGGTGACCACGTTGCCGTCGACGGAGCTTTCGACGCCCGGGACGGCATCCACGACGGCGGCGAGGGCCTCAGGGTTGCCAGGATCCTGACTGCGGTCGAAACAGGCCAGTGTCGCTGGACGCGAGCCGCGCAGGGCGCCGGCGAGCGCGATGGCGTTGGATTCGTGCTTGCGGTACGCCTCGGGAAAGCCGCTGCGCTGAACCTGCTGGGCCATGTCGTTGACGTCGACGCTCTCCCAATCGTCGAACTTCACCAGTTCCTCGTAGAACGCGGCTGATGAATACCAGGGATCCATGATCTCGGCCTCGGTTCCCCAGCCGTAGCTGGGGCGTTGCTGGAACAGCCCGAGAGAATCACGATCGCCGTAGTCGAGGTTGCGGAGTCCCGACTCCTGCCACGCCGTGGCCAGCGCCACGATGGCTGCGCGTTCCGGCAGGTCAGCCCTGTACGAGGCGCCGACGATGATGGCTGCGTTGACTGCCTGCTCATGGGTGAGCATGAGTCTTTCGCCCTCCATGTCCACATAGCAGCGTTCACCAACCAGGCTGTCTCTGAACGTTTGATATCCGTGCCAGGCGCCGAATGCAGCGGTACCGAGGATGAGGAGGGCCACCAACGTCCAGATTGTTGATCTCTGCATCAGTTGGCGTGGAGGTCTGCGTTCAGCGCAATCTTCTGGCCATGACGGGTACGGGAAATGACGCGGCCGGTGGTGGAGTCACGAAGGAAGAGCAGATCGTTGATACCCGAGAGTTCACGGGCCTTCACGATCGAGCCATCGTCCAGGGAGATCTTGGTGCCGGAGGTGACGTAGAGGCCGGCCTCCACGACACAGTCATCGCCCAGTGAAATACCAATACCCGCCTCCGCGCCGAGCAGGCAGCGCTCGCCGATGGAGATGACCTGTTGGCCACCGCCGGATAGGGTCCCCATGATGGAGGCTCCGCCGCCGATGTCCGAGCCGTCACCCACGACGACGCCTGCGGAGATGCGACCTTCCACCATGGAGGTGCCCAGAGTCCCAGCGTTGAAGTTCACGAAGCCCTCGTGCATCACCGTGGTTCCATGGGCGAGGTGTGCCCCGAGGCGGACGCGGTCCGCGTCCGCGATACGGATGCCGGTGGGGGTCACATAATCGATCATTCGCGGAAACTTGTCCAGACCGTGAATGACGAGGTATTCGCCGCGCGCACGCAGCAACGCACGGACCCGGTTGACGTCCTCGGGACGAACGGGGCCACGGCTGGTCCAGGCGTTGTTGGGAAGCTTGCCGAATATGCCATCGAGGTTCAGGCCGTGTGGTTTCACGACGCGCGCGCTGAGCAGGTGCAGGCGCAAGTAGGCGTCCTCCACAGAGAGTGGCGGTTCATCGAGGCAGATGGACGTGCGAACAACCTTGGTTTCCACCTGGCGCATGTCGTCGTCGTACTGCGCCTCGACGAGCGCTGCAGGGGCGTCGTCTGTCACCTCATCGCCCAGTGCGGGTGTGGGGTACCAGGTGTCGAGGACGGCTCCGGTGCTGTGGACGGTGGCCAGGCCCCATGCCCACGCGGTACGAGTGGTGTCAGTCATGCAAAGCAGTCTAGTGCCGGGTACTGACAGCGGTCATGCACACCATGGCCCGTGACGCTATTGCGTCTGCTTGCGCTGCGTGTTCCCGTTTCCCCGTACGGCTGTAAGCAGTGCCACGGCCGCCACATCGACGACGACGACAACGCCGATGAAGCCGAGTTTGTCCTCGGGAGGGTTCAGCACCGCGACGATGAGCTGCCCGAACAGTAGGCCGACAAGAACGGGTGAGGCCCACGCGATGCGCTCGGAAATTGTACGCAGCCGTTTCATGGCCGCGCTTGAGGCTCGATCGGACATCGTGGTTGTCGCCACGGGGTGGATGGGCAGACGGTGACCGACAACTCAGTCACTGTTTCCCCTCCCGTGTGGAGGGCCTCAGAAGCAGCCCACCCGCTGCACACACAAGAGCCAGGACAGCCAATGCGCCCATGATCCACGGATTGCCCTGATTGCCGGAATCGAAGAGCGGAGGGATCAGGAGTATCAGCGTCGCGGCTGAGAACGCGAGGCCGAGGATGCATATCACCCGCAGCGTGGTTCGACTCATACTGACTTCCGATCCTTGAGGACGTGTGCAGCATTGACGCCTGGTAAGCATTCCATCGCCACGACGCTAGAAGGTCCTGCAAAGATGTTCAACCACCTGGCCCGGATCGGCTGGTCCTGCCCACCTGTGGCAATTGCGGACCAACCTTAGGACAGCACCCGTCCCACGAGGGCAGGAGTGTCAGAGCCTGCTCGAGAAACGGCGAACCGCAGGGAATCGTGCGGTTTGTCAGCGGCGAATGTGGCCTTCGTCGGCAACATCAACGGTTTCGTGAACGCAACGTCGACCGTGAAAGCTTCGGGCAGTCGTGGACCGAGAGCTGACAATGCCTTCGCGTGAGTCCACATGCCATGGATGATCGGTCTTTTGAAACCGAATGGCATCGAGGTGAGCGGATACAGATGGATGGGATTGGTGTCATTCGACACTTTCGCATACTGCCGGCCAAGGTCGGCAGGCATCCGCCAGAGCTGACTCGGATCCGACTCGGGGGCCGCGAGACGAGCGGGCGATGGGGGAGCGGCCGCGTCCATCTTGGCTCCCAGGGCTAGATAGTTGCTCCGGCCGGACCAGACAATCTCGTCGCCCACGTGGATCTCGCCCACCAAGTCGAACGTGACGCCCCTCTTGTGGGGCGCAAGGTTGTCGCTCCACACCTTGATGCGCAGAGGCTCGGTCAAGGATACGGGACGATGCAGCGTCATTGTGTTGGTGACGTGAACCACGCCAGCGAGTGCGAATGGAAAGTCGCGGCCGGCCATCAGCGCTGCATGGAGGGGGAAGGTGAGGACGTGCAACCACGTCGCCGGTACGTGGTCACGCAACCCGAAACCGCACACCCTGTTGTAGGCCGCCAGCCGAGAATGGTCCTGATGATGCTGTGGCACCAGCAGACTCTTCGGGGGTAGCCCGGCAGATGCCCCGGGCCGCGTGAAGGACGTCAACGCAGCCCTGCCAATCAGAGCACCGACATTCGGCAGATCTTTCAATGTCGTGGTTGTGCGCATCACGCACCCACCAGATTCTGGCCGCAGACTCGTATGACCTGTCCGTCGACGCCACCGGAGGCCGGGTCGCAGAGATGGGCGATCGTTTCGGCCACATCGACGGGTTGCCCGCCCTGCTGCAGCGAGTTGGTGCGCCGGAAGATTTCCCGCGACACGAAGGGGATGGCTGCTGTCATGTCGGTCTCGATGAAACCCGGTGCAACAGCATTTGTGGTGACCGGTCGATCGGCGAGTTCATCAGCCATTGCCCAGACCAATCCCATGACGCCAGCCTTGGAAGCCGCATAATTGGTCTGCCCCTTGTTGCCTGCCACGCCTGAGGTGGAGGCGATGCCCACGATGCGTGCGCAGTCCTCGAGTCCGCCGGCCAGATCCCTGTCGAGAAGGGTCGCATTGATGCGGATTTCTGCGGCAAGGTTGACCTCCAGCACGGAGCCCCACAGCTTCTCGTCCAGATTGGCCAGCATCTTGTCGCGGGTGATCCCGGCATTGTGGATGATCGCCCAGATCTTCCTGTCGACGCCGTGGACGGCCGCAACGTGAGCCGCGATGCGATGCCCCGCGTCCGCGGCAGTGATGTCCAACTGCAGGGCAGACCCGGAGAGCTCGTTCGCCACGGCGGCCAGGCTCTCACCTGCTTGTGGGACGTCGATTGCCACGACCGTGGCGCCGTCCCGACCGAAGGTGCGAGCGATGGCCGCACCAATGCCGCGCGCAGCACCGGTCACCACCACGATGCGCCCGCTGAAGGGCGTGTTCCGATCAGTGGTGGCGGTGCCTGCGTCGCCCTGCTTGCGAGGGCCGACTCGCCAGGCCTGGCCGTCGACGAACGCAGATCGACCCTCCAGCAGGAAGGCGACGCTTGAGGCGAGGTCCTCGGCGCGCGCACCATTCTTCAGGTAGACCAGATTTGAGGTGGAGCCGCCTCGCAGTTCCTTGCCGATGGTGCGGTTGATGCCGTCGATGCCCTGGGCAACGGCTTTGGCCTCCAGGCCTTCAACCATGCTGGCGTCGGCCGCGAGGATGATGATGCGACCAGAGCGCTCCAGGCCCTTCATGGCAGGCCGCAGCGCCTGCCGAAGAAGCTCAAGCTGACCAATTTCACGCAGGCCGGTCGCGTCCACGACCAGCGCTCCGGGACGCGGCGCATAGACAGGTGGAACCTCGCGTCCGCGTTCATCCTTCGAGCGGGTCCCCGCAGTATCGACCAAGGCTTCGACGCTCTGAATGCCGAGCAGTGCCAGCGTCTCGGCGCCAATGCCACCGCCGGTCAGGCCGGCGAGTGCAACGGGACCGGTGGGCATGGTGCGTCCGCGACGCAGTTTCGGTGGGTCCGAGAGCCCTGCCCTGCGGGCAACACTGCGACCCGGGCCAGTGTTGTAGAGAGTCTCAAGAAAACTTGTGCCGGCCATCAGATGCCTTCCAGTATTGCGGTGACGCCCTGGCCACCGGCCGTGCAGATGGAGATCAGACCCAGGCTGCCGGGTCCCTTCTCGGACAGCATCTTTGCCAGCGATGCGACGATGCGTGCACCGGTGGCAGCGAAGGGGTGCCCAGCGGCCAGCGAGCTGCCGTTCACGTTCAGTCTGGAGCGATTGAGAGTTCCCACGCCGTTCTTCTCCAGCGCCTTGATGGTGGCCAGCGCCGTGGAGGCGAATGCTTCGTGGATCTCGATGAAATCGAAGTCGTCCAAGGTCTTGCCGTTGCGCTCCAGCAGTACGGGGATCGCCCTTGTGGGAGCCAGCAGCAGATCCTCAGCGCCGGTGACGTAGTCAGCGGCCCCGAGTTGGGTGTCGATGATGCGGGCCAGAGTTGGCCAGCCGTGCTCACGCGCCCACTCTTCTTCTGCCAGCAGCACGACGGCGGCGCCATCGCTCAGCGCCGTGGAGTTTCCAGCCGTCATGGTGGCATCGTCGCCGCGTCCGAAGACGGGCTTGAGCTTTGCGAGCTTCTCCATCGTGGTGTCCGGCCGAAGGATTGTGTCCCGGGACACGCCGAGGTAGCCCGTGACGAGGTCGTCGAAGAACCCCGAGTCCCATGCACGGGCAAGGTTCTGATGGGATGCGAGCGTCAGTTCATCCTGTGCCTCGCGGCTGATCTCCCACTTGCGAGTGGTCAGAGCCTGGGACTCGCCCATGGACAGGCCCGTGCGTGCTTCGTTGACCGCGGGGGGAACAGGGAGGAGATCTGCGGGACCGACCGCGGCGAATGCTTTGATCCGCTCAAGAACGCTCTTGGCCCGCGATGCTTTCAGCATGGCTTGGCGCAGTGACTCGCTCACCACGATGGGGGCGTCAGAAGCGCTGTCCGCGCCACCGGCGATCCCGTTGTCAATCTGGTTGAGACGGATTTTGTTTGCGACTGTTGTGATGGCCTCGAGACCAGTCCCACAGGCGATGCCCACGTCACTGGCGGGAGTGTGGGGGGAAAGGGAGGAGCCGAGGACGGCTTCTCGGGTGAGGTTGAAGTCCCGGGTGTGCTTGAGAACGGCTCCTGCGCTGACCTGGCCCAGTTGTTGGCCGGCCAGCCCGAACCGGGCCACGAGGCCGTCGAGTGCTGAGGTCAGAAGATCTTGTGGGGATGCGGCCGCAAATCGGCCACCTGTCTTGGTGAAGGGTGTCCGGTTGCCACCCACCACCACTGCGTTTCGAAGCACCATTGCGGGGTTCCTCCTGGGACTGCGTGGAAAGTTGTCTGACACCAAGGGTAGCAGGTACTTGCGGTGTGGGGTACTGTGGAGCAATGAACACAACGGCGATTGACGGTCGCACCACGCGCTGGGAGGAACACAATGCCCAGCGTCGACAGGAGCTCGTGGCATCGACGCTACGTGCAATCCGCCATCACGGCCCGGGGGTGGGAATGGACGTGGTGGCTGCCGAAGCCGGCACATCCAAGCCGGTGCTGTACCGCCACTTCGGCGGACGCACCGGGCTCTACTCCGCCGTGGTTGAGTCCGTTCACCAGTTCATCTGGTCGCATCTCAAACACCACATCGCCGACACTCAGGACATGGAGCCGGCGGCCCTCATCAGGGAGTTGACGGATACCTATCTGAGCCTGGTGGAGAAGGATCCGCACATCTACCAGTTCGTCGTCACCCGTCCACTGGGGGAGAGTCCCGTGGAGGATCCGATCACTGGCATCACGGGCCGCATCGGCAATGAAATTGCTGAGGCCTTCCGTGTCTGGCTGCGGCAAAACGAACTCGATCCGCGGGCCGCCAACACCTGGGGGCACGGCGTTGTCGGGTTCGTCTGGGCCATTGCGGACAAATGGATCACCACCGGCCACCACCGCCCCCGCGCGGACATCGTCGACTTCACGGTTCGACTCTTCGAACCCGCCTTCCTGCATCAGCAACCAACGCCTCACAGACCCGAAAGGACCTCATCATGACCACGCCCACCGGCCACGGCCTCATGGTGGCGCTCGATGGCCCGTTTCATGCCGTCAAGGACCACTGGCGCTCCACCATCACCGCTGACGACATCGTCCGCGATCCTTCACTCAGCATCGACGAGGCCCGCGACTGGACGCTGGAGCACCTTGGGGAGATGGCGACGAGAGGATACGCGGTCGCGGGCTTCCCGGGCCGTGGGGGCACCGTCGCCGAATCCGTCGCGCACTTTGAAATGCTGGCACTGGGAGACCTGTCGCTGAACATCAAGTCAGGGGTACAGCACGGCCTATTCGGCGGTGCGATCACCAACCTCGGGACGCAGTGGCACCACGACACGTTCATTGACGATGTGATTTCGTGCGAGCTCACGGGGTGCTTCGCCATGACCGAGTTGGGGCACGGCTCTGATGTTTCATCGGTGGAAACCACCATCACCTATCTCGCGGACTCCGATGAGTACGAGATCAATTCCCCGACGTCGAGTTCCACGAAGGCCTACATCGGGAACGCCGGGCGCGACGGAAAAATGGCCGTGGTGTTTGGCCAACTGCACGTGGGTGATGCCGTCCATGGCGTGCACGCCGTCCTCGTGGGGATCCGGGACAAGAACCTCGTCGATCTGCCCGGCATCACCACTGGAGACCATGGTCACAAGGGCGGCCTGCTGGGCGTCGACAATGGCACCATCTCCTTCGATCATGTGCGCGTGCCGCGTCGGATGCTCCTCAACCGCTATGGCGGTGTCGGAGACGACGGGGTCTACAGTTCACCGATCGGAAGCAAGAACGCGCGCTTCTTCACGATGCTGGGCACGCTGGTGCGAGGCCGAATCTGCGTGGGAAGCGGCGCCGCCATGGCGACCCGCAAAGCTCTGAGCATCGCAACTCGGTATTCACTCGAGCGCGCCCAGTTCCGACGTCCGGGGCTCGGCAAGGAGATCAAGCTGTTGGACTACAAGACCCATCAGCGCAAGCTTCTGCCCAACATCGCGAAGGCGTATGCCTATGGCTTCGCTGTCAACGAGGTCAGTCAGCAGTTGCAGAAGGTCACCGATGCTGCGGGCGGGGACCCATCCGCTTCACGTGAGCTCGAGACCCGCGCTGCCGGCCTGAAAGCACTGTTGACGCGCTGGGCCAACGACACCATTCAGGTGTGCCGTGAAGCCTGCGGTGGTGCCGGCTACATGAGCGAGAACGGGCTGACGCTCATGCGCCAGGACGCTGACATCTTTGCCACATTTGAAGGCGACAACACCGTCTTGTTGCAGTTGGTGGCCAAGGCGCTGCTGGTGGACTACAAGAAGACCTGGGGAGACATGGATATGCGTGGCACCGCGCAGGCCACGGCGAAGCTTCTGGGTGGACGGTTCATGGAGCGTACAGCTGCCGGATCCACCATCAGCAGATTGGTGGATGGCGCAAAACTCAAGCCTGAATCCGAGCGGCTGCTTGCCCGTGGCTGGCACGTCGAAATGTTTGAGTTCCGGGAGCAGCACCTGGTGGAGACGCTCGCACGTCGGATGCGCGCCGCCTCCAAAGCGCCCGAGGACAGGATCTTCGACGCCGTGAACGAGTGCCAGGAGCACATGTTGGAAGTGGGCCGTGCTCATACTGAACGCACCGTCCTCGAAGCCTTCGTGGCGGGTATCGGGGACTGCAAGGACGAGTACATCAGGGCCAAGCTCATCAAGATTTGTGATCTGTATGCCCTGTCCGTGATCGAGGAGAACCGGGCGTGGTACATGGAGCACAATCGCATCGAGGGCAGCCGCAGCAAGGCCATCTCGGCGGCGGTTGATGCGTTGTGCCTCCAGTTGCGCGACACGGCACTCGAACTCGTCGAGGGCATGGGGGTTCCGCAGGAGTGGTTGGAATCGAAGATGTTGAAGGACGCGGGTGGTCAGGCCACGGAGTCGCCTCAGGTCGAGGTCCACAGGATCAGGGTCCCCGAACTCGCAGGGTGACGAGGACGGGGCTTTGTCAACGGCACCCTTGATTCAGAAGCGACGCAACGCCACAGCGCCGGCGTCCACGCAGCCCGCGTGGGCGTCGGCGCTAGGCTCATGTCCATGCGACTCGACCTCACCGCGGATCTTGTGACCCTTCTGCAGGCAATCACCGACGTCGAGAGTGTCTCGGGCAATGAGAAACAGCTCGCGGACATGGTGGAAGAGGCTTTGCGGGCCCATGAACATCTGGAGATCAGTCGCGATGGTGATTGTGTCGTTGCGCGGACCCACTTCGGCCGCGACCAGCGGGTTGTGATCGCCGGGCATCTGGACACGGTGCCTGTGGCCAACAACCTCCCCAGCCGGCTTGAGCAGACCCCCGACGGGCTGCACGTGGTAGGGCGCGGTACCTGCGACATGAAGGGTGGCGTTGCTGTGCAATTGCAACTTGCCGCTGAATTGACTGACGCCAATCGGGACATCACATGGGTGTTCTATGACCATGAAGAGGTCAGCGCCGATCTCAATGGCCTGGGGAGGGTAGCCAAGAACTCACCCGAACTCCTCCAGGCTGATTTTGCGGTGCTCATGGAACCCACGGATGCCAGGATTGAGGGTGGTTGTCAGGGCACATGCCGCATCCTCATCACAGTCCCGGGCCGGGCCGCGCACAGCGCACGCTCATGGTTGGGGCTCAACGCCATTCACGGGCTCGCCGACGTGCTCGAGCGGATCAACGTCTACGAGCCCCGCGAGGTCGACGTCGAGGGGCTCACATACCGTGAGGGCCTGAACGCGATCCGCGTGTCAGGGGGAGTGGCTGGCAACGTCATCCCTCCGTCGGCCTCCATCGAGATCAACTACCGTTTCGCGCCCGACAAATCCACCGATGATGCCTTGGCGGAGCTGCAACGGCTCTTCGATGGCTACAGCTTCGAGCTCACGGACATGTCGCCGGCTGCACGGCCGGGCCTGGATCAGCGGATTGCCAAGGATTTTGTGGACTCCGTGGGGAGCGTCCCCAAGCCCAAGTACGGCTGGACCGACGTGGCCCGATTTTCAGCTCTGGGGATACCCGCCGTGAATTATGGGCCGGCAGACCCCTCACTCGCGCACACCGACAACGAATACTGCCCGGCAGAACAGCTGGACATGTGCGCCAACGGCCTGCGCCGCTGGCTGAAGGATACGAAGGAGTCATGATGCGGCCACAACGAACTCAAGGTGCCGTCGTTCTGCGAGGGGATGAGCACGAGAATCCCACAGCCGATCAGGCATTGCTGGACAGGAGCGAACCCGATTGGCAGCACAACGACCCGTGGCGCGTGCTGCGCATCCAGGCCGAATTCGTGGAGGGCTTTGACGCCCTGTCGCAGTTGCCTCCGGCCGTCAGCGTCTTCGGATCCGCCCGAACAGGACGGGGTGAGGCGATGTATGCGAACGCTGAGACGCTGGGCAGGAAACTGAGCGAAGCTGGCTTTGCGGTCATCACAGGGGGTGGCCCCGGCATCATGGAGGCAGCCAACAAGGGGGCACTGGAGGCTAACGGACTGTCCGTCGGCCTGGGCATTGAGCTGCCCTTCGAACAGGGACTCAATGCCTACGTGTCGCTGGGGGTCAACTTTCGGTACTTCTTCGCCCGCAAGACCATGTTCCTCAAGTACTCGCGAGGCTTCATCGCCATGCCCGGCGGCTTCGGAACCTTCGACGAACTCTTCGAGGCGCTGACGTTGATCCAAACGAAGAAGGTCACCCACTTCCCCGTGGTCCTGCTCGGTACTGAGTATTGGAGTGGTCTCATTGAGTGGGTCAGGGGAAGTGTTCAGGGCGGCGGATTCATCGCGCCGAAAGACCTGGAACTCCTCACAGTCACCGATGATCTGGATGAAGCGGTCGCTGCCATGGGAACAGCCAACGGCATCAGCTGAGCCATTAGGCTGACCCGTATGGTCTGGGCAATTGTGGTGGTGGCGATAGCGGTCCTCGGAGTTGCAGCGTGGGCTGGCACGGGGAAGCTCGGCGAAATGCCGGTCGCAGTCACTGATCGTCCCAAGGCCCACGTGCCAACGGGTCCGGTGGACGGGGAGTTCGTGCGTGAACTGACGATCCCCAGAGTCGCCACCGGCTATCGGCCGAGCCAGGTTGATGCTCTCTTGGCTGCGCATCTCAGCGGCGCCGACCCGGAGCCGGACACCCACTTCGATGTGGTGCGTGGGGGATACGACATGCAGGCAGTGGATGCGGTCATGGGGAGGATGGCACTGCACGAGATCATGGGAACTGCAGAGGTCGCTGACGAACATGTGAGTGTGTCGGCGCCGGACGAATCGGTCGTCGGCTCCGAGGAACCAGGCGTCGATGCGGGCGCCACCCCTGATCAACTGTCAGAACCATTCGAGGGGGTTGGGTATGATGGAGCGACCTTCAAAGCGGAGACGAATGCGAAGGCTTCGAGGGGTGCAACACCAGTCTCTAGTCAGGACTCGCCTTCGCCGGTGATCGACGATGCGCGATAATGGTCTACAACCACAGCAATCAGACGAGATAGAGGTCGGCAAAAATGGCAGCGATGAAGCCCCGTACGGGTGACGGTCCCATGGAAGTCACGAAGGAGGGGCGAGGCATCGTGATGCGCGTCCCAGTGGATGGGGGCGGACGGCTCGTCGTGGAGATGAACGCCACCGAGGCCACGGATCTGCTCAATGCGCTCTCCGGCGTGGTTGGCTGACAACGGAAGAATTCTCACCCCCAGCAGAGTTTTCGCTGGGGATGCACACATCGCCCGGGACTGATTGGTCCCGGGCGATTCGCGTTGCCCAGCAAATGGGTTGCTCTGGTCAGCCGTGGTGGGCAATTGCGGCGCGATAGACCTCGATTGTCTGCTTCGCAATCTCTTCCCAGGAGAACTCATCGATGCAGCGACTGCGTCCCGCCAGACCGAACCGGCGCGCCAGATCTGCGTCGCGAGTGATGCGGTTGACCTTTTCGGCGAACTCGTCTTCAAAGGACGAGACAAATTCGGGGTCCCCGGCACGGGAAGGATCGTAGGGAACCAGCAACCCGGTCTCGCCGTCCACGACGACTTCGGGGATTCCGCCCACGGCGCTGGCCACGACGGCGGTCTCGCAGGCCATCGCCTCCAGGTTCACGATGCCGAGCGGCTCGTAGATGCTC
>JBQCZU010000042.1:0-21063 GCA_052089385.1 Arachnia sp. | reverse complement strand
TTTGGTGGAGGTCGCGGCGCAGTGTCACGAGTTCGTCGTCGATACGGGCCAGAAAATCCTGTGTGCTCACTGGCCCAGTGTGACACGTGGGGTGTTCTGGGGGCCGGGAGATGGTCCGCCGTGAAGGGGGCAGTGAGGTGAGGTCAAGTCCATCGATACGCTCCACTCCTTCGTCGCGAGGTTCGCAGGAGGGCTATGACGGCGTGAAGGTATCCACGATCCGGGCGAAGACGAAGCCCCATTCTGCGCACTGAGTGCGACCGCGAGGCACGTGCGTCATCCATCGAAGGGTTCCGGCGCCCCAACGCAAAAGTGCCGCCCCCTTTTGCGGGGCGGCACCTTCGACGAAGAAAATCAGGCGATCATCGTGCCCGTCTTGAGGAAGCGGACGTGCCAGCTGAGAGCCGACTCCAGATCGTGCGGTGTGTGGAGGCCGTTGGCCACCTTCTCCGCGAGCTTCACGTAGTCGCGCAGTGGCTCCTTGAAGTTCGGGTGCGCACAGTTCTCGATGATCAGCTTGGCCCGCTGGCGGGGAGCCAGACCACGCAGATCGGCAAGACCCTGCTCCGTGATGATCACCGAGACGTCGTGCTCCGTGTGGTCAACGTGGTTGACCATCGGCACGATGCTGGAGATGGCCCCGCCCTTGGCCGTCGACGGCGTCACGAAGGAGGAGAAGAACCCGTTGCGCGTGAAGTCACCGGAGCCGCCGATGCCGTTTTGCATCTTGGAACCCATGATGTGCGTGGAGTTCACGTTGCCGTAGATGTCGGCCTCGATCATGCCGTTGCACGCGACGACGCCCATGCGGCGGATGGCCTCGGGGTGGTTCGAGACGTCCTGGGGACGCAGGATGATCTTCTTGCGGTAGTCCTTGGCGTTCTCGTTCATGCGTTCGGCGGCCGTGGGGCTCAGGGAGAATGCCGTGGCGGAGCAGACGCTCATCTTTCCCGAATCCAGCAGATCCACCATGCCGTCCTGGATGACCTCGGTGTAGGAGGTCATGTTCTCGAACGGGCCGTCCAGGAGACCGGCGAGCACAGCGTTGGCAATGTTGCCCACGCCCGACTGCATCGGCAGCAGGTTCTTGGGCATGCGCCCCTGCTTCACCTCGTTGCCGAGGAACTCCAACAGGTGGCCGGCGATGGCCTTCGAATCATCGTCGAGCGGCTTGAACGCGGTGTTGCGGTCCGGGCTGTCCGTGACGATGATCGCGATGATCTTGTCCGGGTCCACCTTCATGGTCTGCTGACCAATGCGGTCGCCGGGGGTCAGGATGGGCAGCGGCACCCGGTTGGGCGGTAGTGCGCCGATCGGGTAGTAGATGTCGTGCATTCCGCGCAGGTCCTCGGACTGCCACGAGTTCACCTCAAGGATGACCTTCTCGGCGTGATCGAGGTAGGTGCGGTTCATGCCCACCGACGAGCTGGGGACCAGTTCGCCGTCCTCGGTGATGGCGGTGACCTCAATGACGGCGACGTCGAGCTTGCCCATGAACCCCTGCGACACCTGGGGGCCCATGTGGGAGAGGTGGATGTCCGAGTAGTAGCTGATGCCCTTGTTGATGGCAGCACGCATGTCCGGGTCCGACTGGTACGGCGCGCGGAAGTTGATGCCGCCGGTGCGGGCGAGGGCGCCGTCGAGCTCCGGTGCGGTGGAGGCACCGGTCAGGACGTTGATCTTGAACTCCTCACCCTGATTGTGGTGAGCGTCAATGACCGCGGCGAGCGCCTCGGGGAAATCCTTGGGGTAACCCGCGCCCGTGAAGCCCGAGAACCCCATGTTCCAGCCATTCCTGACGAGAGCAGCCGCGTCGTGTGCCGACATGACCTTTGAACGCAGTGCCTCGTTGTGAATGCGACCCGACATCTTTCCTCCTTGGAAGATTGCAATACTGCACGCAAGGCTATCGGGTCGGGGTGCCGTGGGGGAGGGAGCCCCCACATGTGTCAACGCAGCAGTGCGAAGGCGACGACGGCGTCCAGCCGCGGGAACCCGATGGCGACGGCGGCGTGTGCCGCGGTGACTGGTTTCGCGCAGTAGGCGATGCCGAGACCGGCTGCGGCCAGCATTGCCAGGTCGTTGGCGCCGTCGCCCACTGCCACACACAGGCGTGCATCGACGTCGTGCGCCCGGGCAAAGCGGGCCAGGTCGCGGGCCTTCTGGTCCTTGTCCACGATTCGCCCCACCACCTCACCGGTCAGTTGCTCAATGCCGTCGACGACGTGGGTGCCGAGCTCATTGGCATTCCAGAAGGCGAGCCCGTGCTTGTCGGCCATGGGTTGCACGAGTTGCGTGAAGCCACCGGAAGTCACTCCGACGACGGCGCCTGCGGCATGCGCGGCGGCCACGAGTTCCTCGGCGCCGGGGGACAAGGTCATCCGTGGCCCCACCTCGGCCAGAACGCTGGTGGGGAGGCCGGCGAGCGTCGCGACCCGCTCCCTCAGGGACTGCGCGAAATCGAGTTCCCCCCGCATGGCGCGCTCCGTGATCGCGGCGACCTTTTCTCCAGCGCCCCCGTGCTCGGCCAGGAGGTCGACGGCTTCGGTGGTGGTGAAGGTGGAGTCGACGTCGAGGAGGAGAAGCCCGGCCGGAGCGGTGGCCAGCGGCCCGGTGATGACGCCGACGGCGCCCGATCCGGCCACTGCCCGGAGCTGCTGCCGCAGAGCCGCCGGGTCCCCGTGTTCTGTCAGAAAGCTGACGACGTGGCCGTACTCCGTCGTCCTTTCCTGAGGGTTACCGCACGCCGCAAGGAGCGAGTGGAGGGCAGCCTCAAAAGGCCCGGGGGAGACGGCCACAACGCGAATCTGCATGGGGATGAGGCTATCGGTTCGGCGGAGATGGGCCCCAGCCCCCACGTGTCCTCACGTGCGCGGGCCGATCAGCCTTCAGCGCTGCCCAGTGTGACGGTGACTTCCTGCTCGTCGCCGTTGCGCACGACGGCCAGTTCAACTTCCTGTCCCACCTCGGCGTTGCGGATCAGAGCCACCAGGGACTCCGACGACGCGACATCGACGGAATCGACCGATGTGATGACGTCGCCCACCTCAATACCGGCTTCTGCTGCACCGGTACCCGGCACCACTTCAGCCACTTGCGCGCCCAGTAGGAGTCCCGAATCGGTATCGCTCGCGCTGACCCCGAGCTGTGCGTGCTGGGCTGTACCCGATGCGATCAGCTGATCGGCGATGTAGCGGACCTGGTCCGAGCCGATGGCAAAGCCCAGGCCAATGCTTCCGGTCTGCGCTGAACCGCTGGAGAGCGTCGCGATGGAGCTGGTGATGCCGATCAGTTCACCCGATGTGTTGAGGAGGGCACCGCCCGAGTTGCCCGGGTTGATGGCAGCGCTTGTCTGCACGGCGGCCGTCACCACCACTCCATTGCCCTGATCACCCGGTGTCGCGGACACCGCAGGCGTCGTCACGGGACGGTTGAGTGCTGAGACAATGCCGGTGGTGACGGTGTCCGAGAGACCCAGTGGGTTGCCGATGGCCATGACGGGCTCACCCACGACCAGTTCTGACGAGTCGGCGAATGCCACAGTTTTCAGGTCCGACGGCGGGTCCACAAGGCGAATCACCGCGAGGTCGGTGGATGGATCGGTGCCCACCACGGTGGCTTCGAACGCCTGATTGTCCACAACGACGCGTAACTGCGCGTCCGCACTGCCACCGTCGATGACGTGGTTGTTGGTCACGATGGTCCCGGCGTCGTCAAGGAGCACGCCGGAGCCCTGCCCGCTGCCTGCGCTGCTGGCCACCTGGATGGCCACCACCGCGTCGGACACTGATGCAGCCACCTCGGCCCAATCGGGATTGCTCGGGTCTGCCTGGACCACTTGGGTGGCGCTGACGGGGGAGGTGGCAGTGTCGTTGACGAGGAAGTACTCCGCAGACAGTGCGGCTGTCCCACCAACACCGGCGGAGAGCAGCGCGACAGCAAGGAAGCTGGCCATGCCCAACTTGGCCTTCGAGGGCCGGGACTTGAATACCTGGGGCGGCGCGTAACCGGCGCCCGGTTGGGGTGTTCCCCAAGAATTCGACGTGGACGACGCAGCCCCGTTGTTCATCGCGCCCTGCCACTGCTGGGGAGTGGGGCCCTGCGGCTGGGCCGGGAACTGGGATGTGGCCTGCTGCTGGCTCGGTCCCTGCTGGAACTGGGGCTGGCCCTGCTGGAATTGCGGCTGGCCCTGTGACGGCTGGGGCTGGCCCTGTGGCGGCCGGGGCTGGCTCTGCTGGAACTGGGGCTGGGCCTGCGGGGACTGCGGTGCGTCAAACGGCGAACGTGGGTCGTGCGAGCTCATGTCTTCCTCCGGGTGATCAAGATGATTGCCTCCAATGAACCCTTTGAAGCTGTGAGTCTGCTGTGCGGCTCCTGACAGTTCCCTGTGGGTCACACAGTGGTCAGTGTCAGCGTGTACTGACGATCCTGGGCCACAACCTTCGTGTTTCCCAGCCTCACGTTGAGTTCCTTGCGGTAGGGCAGATGTGAGTTGTAGACGCACCACAGTTGGCCGCCGGGCGTCAGGACACGGGACGCTTCGTCGAACATGGCCAGCGTGTCGGAGGAATCCTTGGTGCTCCCCTGGTGGAACGGGGGGTTGGTTACGATGCCGTCGATGCTGCCGTCGGCGTACCCGGCCAGGCCGTCGCCCCAGGTGGCCTCGACAGCCAGGTTGTTGGCCTGCGCCGTCTCCAGTGTTGATGCGACGGCGGACCACGAGACGTCCCGTGCCAGCATGCGGTGCCCACGACGATTGAGGAAAGCGCTGATGACACCGTTGCCGGAGCCGAAATCGAGGATCGTGTCGCCGTCCACCTTGACGTGGGAGAGCAGCAGTCTGGTGCCGGCATCCACCTTGGTGCCACTGAAGGTGGCGCCGTGTGCTGCGACGGTCAGGCCAAGATCCTCGTGATGGCGTGCCTTGGGCCAGTCAGATTCGAGATTGTTCGGGCCAAAGGCCCGCAGGAGGCGGCTCTTCTTGCGTCCGAGGCTGGCCGAGACTGCCACGAAGTGCTTCTGCAGCACCTCGTTCATGGTCATGTTCATGTGCTTGACACGGCCTCCGGTGAGGAAGGTGACGTCGTCTGCGCCCTGAACCGCCGCGGCCTGTTCATCCAGTGCAGCGAGGGACTTGGGAAGGTGTGCCCACACCAGGCCGACGCCTGAGAGATCCGAGGGGTGCTCCACCAGGAGATCGGGGTCCACGAGTTGGGCTTCACGCCAGTCGTCGCACCAGACGCGCACGTCGGCACTGCGCCCCAGGGCATGTTCGACGAGTGCAGGGGCGTCGATGATTGCGACTGCTCCGGCCTGTTCGGGGGTCTCTTCAAGAATCAGTTCGTCAATCGCGTCCATGGCGTCGATCGTCCCACATTGCCTTGTGCCGTGGCGTATCCGCTGCCGACATCACCAGCGGGATGTGTGCCCCGGACGACTTGATGGAAGTGGACGCCGACTATTGCGGCAACCCTGCGCAGAACATCCCCGTCCGACTCGGGGAAGTTCGTGTGCCGTGCAAACCCCCGGAAGACCCGAATGGCCTTCAGATACGGTCATCGAGCGCAGTCCGCCCCGGCCGCGTGGACCGGGGAGCCGCAACATAGACTCGCCGCTGTGATTCTTCATCTAGTGCGCCATGGTCAAACGATGTGGAACGTGGAGGGACGGCTCCAGGGGCAGACGATGGATGTTCCCCTCACGGAGACGGGCTTCATCGAAGCAGCCCACGCCGCGGGTGAACTACGGGACAGACCGTTGACCGCGGTGATCTCGAGCGATCAACTGCGCGCCCGACAGACGGCCAACGTTGTCGCCTCGAAACACGACCTGGATCCCCAGACGACGCCGCTGCTGAGGGAGCAGTCCCTTGGCACCCTCGAAGGACGTCGCACCTCTGAGCTGAGTGAGCAGCCTGTCCCCGAGGGCATGGACATCAGCGAGGTCCGCTGGGGTGGTGGGGAGTCCATCGCCGACGTGCACCTCCGGATGCAGGGGCTGGTGAAGGATCTGGGCGCGCAATTCACCGACGACGACGAAGTGGCACTCATCTCGCACGGGGACGCCATCCGCGTGCTGTTGGCGGTGCTTGACGGCCGTGGACACAGAGACGTTGAGTGGGCGCCGTTTGGGACCGGCACCGTTCACACGTGCTCGAGGGACATTGCGACCGGCACACCGCACTCGCTGCTGGAACTCACAGTCGCAGCAGTGCGGCCCGCATCGAAGGCGGCGCTGGCAGAAGCAGAAGAGCGCCAGAGTCAACTGACCAAGCCGCCGGGAAGCCTGGGGTTGCTGGAAGGGGTGGGCAATCGACTGGCTGCGATGGCTGGTACCTGTCCGCCGCCCCTCCCCACCCCGGCCGTCATTGGGGTGTTCGCCGGCGATCACGGAGTGGTGAACCAAGGCGTCACTCCGTGGCCGCAGGAGGTGACCGCCTCCATGCTGGTCAATATCGCGGGTGGAGGCGCGGCCATCAACGTGCTCGCTGAACAGGTGGGTGCGACGGTGCTCGTCACCGACGTCGGTGTCGCCACTGACTACCCGGCCCATCCGGCAATCCGTGACTGCAAGGTTGCCCGGGGCACCCGCGACTTCTCCGTCGAGCCCGCCATGACGACGGATGAGGCCCGCCGCGCCGTCGAAGTGGGGATCCGTGTTGCTCAGGAGGCGATCGACGCCGGTGCACAGTGCCTCATCACGGGGGACATGGGCATTGGCAACACCACTCCTGCGAGTGCTCTGATCGCAGCGTTCACCGGCGCACCGGTGGCAATGGTCACCGGACGCGGCGCCGGCGCTGACGACGACATGCACTCCCACAAGAGCCTGGTCATCGAGCGGGCGCTGGCCCTCCACCAGCCCGACACGGCGGATCCCCTGGCTGCGCTGGCCGCCATCGGTGGGCTCGAACATGCGGCACTGGCCGGGTTCATCATGGCGGGGGCCGCCCATCGAATCCCCGTCATCATCGACGGTGTGATTGCCTGCTCGGCTGCTTGCGTCGCTGTGGGCTTCGCCCCGGACGTACGCGATTATCTGATCTCCGGCCACGCCGGCGTCGAGCCCGGAATTGGGGCCGCCGTGAGGCATCTGGGACTGCAGCCACTGGTGGGGCTGGGTCTGCGGCTCGGCGAAGGATCGGGTGCAGCACTGGCGTTGCCGATGGTTCAGGCGTCCGCCAGGATTCTTGCGAACATGGCAACCTTTGCCGATGCCGGCATAGCTTCCGGGAGTTGATGATGCCTGAATTCACCGTCGACATTCCAGAGGACGACGAGCTTGCGACGGCCCTGCTTGCAGCCCTTGCGCAGCGCGCATCGGTGACACCCATGGCGCGGGGGCGCGGGAGCGCTCTGGTCCTCGGCGGCGCCCGATCCGGCAAATCCTCCTGGGCCGAAGCGCAGTTCGAGGATCGCGAGACGGTGGACTATGTGGCCACGTCCCTGGTTCCGGAGAATGATCCGGAATGGGTGGCCCGTGTGGACCTGCACCGCGAGCGCCGGCCCGCCGGGTGGCGGACGGTGGAGACGCTGGACATTGCTGCAGTCCTGCGCGAGGACAGCGAGTCACCGGTATTGGTGGACTGCCTCGCGCTGTGGCTCGCACGGGTGCTCGACGATGTGGACGCCTGGGAGGCCGCGGAAGATACATGGCGTCCCGCCCTGGGGCGATTCGTCGACGAGCTCGTGGATGCCATCCGGAAGACGCGGCGCGAAGTGGTGTTGGTCAGCAACGAGGTGGGCTCCGGTGTGGTTCCCGGAACGGTTTCGGGACGTCTGTACCGGGACGAGTTGGGCCGGCTGAACGCGCGGGTCGCGGCGAGCTGTGATGAGCTGTGGCTGTGCGTCGGCGGCGTCGCTCGACGGTGGCGATGAGCGGGCAGGCGGTCCCGAACCCGGTGGTGGTGGCGCTCGGGTTGTTCACCACCCTGCCCATGCCCTCGGTGCACACCATTGATTCCCGCACGGCTGGCCGTGCGATGGCGGCGTTCCCCGTGGTGGGGCTCATCGTGGGCGCCCTCGCCGGTGTGGTGACGTGGCTGAGCGCATCGCTGGCCGGCCCACAGCTCGGAGCTGTCCTGGGGATTGCGATGCTCGCCTGGCTGACCGGTGCGCTCCACCTCGACGGTGTGGCCGACACCGCCGATGGGCTCGGCTCCCGCAAACCCGCAGCGCAGGCGCTGGAGATCATGCGGCGCTCGGACATCGGCCCGATGGGTGTGATCGTCCTGCTCATGGTGCTGCTGGCCGACGTCGCGGCACTGTCCGGGCTCGCAGGGGTTGACCCACTGCTCAGTGGTGTGGCGCTGGTGGCGGCTGCTGTTCTGGGGAGGGTTGCCGTGGTGATGGCGACGACGCCGTCGAACGCGGGCGCCAGGGTCGACGGCTTCGGGGCTCTCTTTTTTGGTGTGACCTCGCGTGTGACGGCATGGGTGTGCTCCGGTGTGGTCGTGGTGTTGACGACGCTGGCTGGCTGGGCTGTGCAGGGCGGCATGGGGGCATGGTTGTTCGGGGTTGCGTCCCTCCTGGCGCTGACGGTGGGCTGGCTGTGGCGGGCTCATCTGAAGAGGCGCCTGGGTGGGATGACCGGTGACATCTTCGGCTCCCTCATCGAGGTGACCCAGGCGACGTTCCTCGTCAGCCTCGTGGTTCTCCGCGGCCTTGTGGAGCGTCTCTGAACAAAGCGCCCCCAACGGGAGACCACAGCCCGTGAACCAGGTCCAGGCTGCCCACCTCCTCCAGGGGACCGGCGATGTCGCGGGTTGCGTAGCGCAGCAGTGACAGCTTCGACACGCTCCAGGATCGCTGGGGCACAGGGCCCTCAAGCCGCTCGAGAACAACATCAAAGGGCCACTCACCACACCAGTGCCCCACAGTGACGTGTGGCACATAGGGCATCTTGTGGAGTTGAACAGCAGTGATGTCCAGGGCGGCCCGTGCCGCGTGCAACCAGTTTGCCTCGACGCCGAGATAGGGCACCATCGCGAAACTGCCCCAGCCCGTCGGGCGAATCTCGACGGGCCCCTCAATCAGGGATTGCATTGTCGCAAGGTCGGCTGACAGTCGGTCGTCGTCGTATCCCGGAAGACCGGGTTCCGCGGCCAGACCGGCGAAGGCAACGGTCACGTGCGGTTGGCGCCGGTAGCGCGGAAGGAGAAGCCCTGCCAGCCGCCCCCGCGCGGCGGTGAGGCACTGCTCGATGTCTGATGCGTCCAGCATCAGCGCCCAGACGAGCGCATGGGAGCGCCCGCCATGCCATTCAGGGAAGTCGCGATCCTGACACGCAGAGGTGGACAGGGATGACATCAGAGCTCCAACTCATCCAGGTGGATGCGCTGTTCAGCAAGTGTGTGAATGTGGGTGTGGACCTGCTTCCAGACGCGCGGATCGTTGACTGGGCGGAAGTGTCCCCGTCCCTCGAGGGTGACATTGATGGCGCCTCGGAGCTCAGACCCACCCGGGATCATCTGATCCCACGCTGGTGCCAGGGAAACGATGTTGCTGTTGACGTCGTCGTTCTCGGCCAACCGTTCAATGTCAGGGCTGCCGGGGAGGAACAAACCGAGCGGAGATCCTTCCACCAGGGGCAGCTTCTGGAGCGGGCCACCAAACGTGGAGCCGGCAAAGGGTGTGGCGATTGCGATGAGTCCGATCGCGGCGTCTCCCACCCGGGGATCCAGCAGCAACGCCTTGCCAATCAGTCCGCCTTTGGAGTGGGCCACGAAAACGGCACCGTGCACGTCCTGGTCACGAAGAACTTTCAGGCAGAACTCGACGGAGTCGTCGATGGTCGCAAGGTTCCAGCCCAGTGCGTCGATGACATGGACGGGGTGGCCCTGTCCTGCCAGGAAACGGCCCAGAGGAGCGAGATAGGTGGATCGCTCGAGTATGCCCGGCAGCAGCACCACGGGAATCGGGGAGCAATCGGCTTGCGCGATGGTGTAGCCCGCGCCACCGCGCAAACGTAGCCACGATGCGCCGGTCTGGTCGCGGGCGGCATGGGTGAAGTCCCACAAGGCGCCGGTCACCCAGCGTGTGATCGCCGTCAGTCGCCGCACGGAGGAAGCCCAGGTGAGGGACGTCGCCGCGTGGAATCCGGGCGCTGAACAGTGAGGTCCACTGCGACGCGCGCCACGTCCCTTGCGTGGGTGTGGATCATGTCGTGGGCTGCCCCCTCCAGGACCACCACGTTCACGTTGTCGCGGTGGGCGGCCAGGCGACGGCACCACCCGGGCGGGGCAACCCGATCTCCGCTGCCCGCCACGAGGCTCAGGGGTGCGTCGACTCTCGAGAGTTGATCCTCGATGCGGTACTGCATCATGGGAGCGAAATCACGGATCAACCAACCGGGCCCAGATCTCAGGGAAGCGCTGATGGAAGCCCACGCCGCTGCGGGCGTCTCCTTCACCGCTGACTGGGCGAATCGCCACAGGACGAGCCCCGCGCGACGTTCGCGGTCGTTGATGACGGGAGCTGCCAGTACAGCCCCGTGGGCAAGTCCCGGAGACTGCACCATCGATTCGACAGCCACCTGGCTACCCATGGAGTGACCGATGAGAACGGGGCTCTCCACCGATAGCTCCCGGATGATCTCGTTGACCACGTTCGCGAACCCAGTGATCCGAAGTGCGTGGTCAGGATCCTTGGTTCTACCGAGTCCCGGCAGATCCAGGACGAGGACACGACCGTGTTGACTCAGTTCCCTGGCAAGGGGGCCGAAGTAGCGAGACGACACACCCAACCCGTGGATGAGGACGAAGGCAGGCCCCGTGACAACGTTGGACTCGAAGACGCGGACATCCAACCCTCGGATGCAGAGACGAATCTGATCGAATTCGGCCAGTTCCTCCGGAGGGTGCATGCGACGATCGTCGCACATCGCCACCATGTCGCCTCCGCCTGTCGACGGTCCCCTGTTCCACGGCGTTCCCACGTTCACCCCCGACGCCATTGCAGCGTCTTCACGCGCTCACTCACGGTGTGGGGCGGCCGCCGTTGACGTTGAGGGTTTCCCCCACGACGTAGCTTGATTCGGGTGAGGCGAGGAAGACATAGGCAGGCGCCAGTTCAGCCGGTTGGCCAGCGCGGCCCAGGGCAGTGTCCTTGCCAAACTCGGGGAGCTTCTCCTTGGGCTGGCCGTCGCTGACCTGCAGGGGCGTCCAGATGGGGCCGGGCGCCACGGCGTTGACACGGATTCCCCTGGGCGCGAGTTGCTGAGCAAGCCCCTTGGTGAAGTTGTTGATGGCGGCCTTGGTGGAGGCGTAGTCCAGCAACGTGGCTGAGGGGGCGTAGGCCTGGATTGAGGTGGAGTTGATGATGGTGGATCCTGCCGGCAGGTGTGTGAGTGCTGCTTTGGTGACCCGGAACATGGCGACGATGTTGACGTTGAACGTATCGGTGAACTGCTCGTCGGTGATGTCTTCGATGCACTCCTGCGCAATCTGCTTTCCGGCGTTGTTGACCAGAAGATCGAGCCCGCCCAGTTCCCGGACTGCGTGTCCCGGTAGCTCCTCGCAGAAGCTGCGGTCCGCGAGATCGCCCGGCAGGAGAATGGCTATGCGTCCCGTCTCCTCGATCACTTTCTTCACCCATTGCGCATCTTCTTCCTCGGCCGGAAGATAGTTGAGCGCCACGTCTGCGCCTTCGCGCGCGAAGGCGATGGCGACGGCCGCGCCGATACCGGAATCGGCGCCCGTGATGAGGGCGCGACGCCCCTGTAGCCGACCGGTACCCCGGTAGGAGTGTTCACCTCGGTCGGTCATGGGCTCCAGCTCCGCGTCGAGGCCCGGCTCGGGCTGGTCCTGCTTGGGAGGCTCAATGGAGGGATACCGGCTCACCGGGTTCTGGAACACGAGTTGATCTGTGGTTTCGGTGTGGGCATCGTCGGTGGACACGGTGAATCTCCTGCTCGCGGAAGTCTGGTGAGGAGGCAAGGTTACGACGACGTGGGAGCAGCACAAGGGGGCACCAGCGTGTCTCACCCCGGTGGATGAGGGCCGGACGTGGGAACGGAGGCGAAGCGGGCGTGAGAAATCCCCTTGGGCTGGGCTCTTTCGCTCATAGAATGAAAACAGTCCGGCGAACGTCGGTCCAGGGAAGGAGCAAGAACTGATGGTCAAGACACTTTCAGAAAATGGTCTTCGGAGCGAGCACTGCTACATCGGAGGTTTCGCCTCCATCGGGCTGAGCATCCTGTCGTACTTCGTTTCGCGCAAGGTTTCGAAGAACGGCGCGGATGACAAGGCGCAGGGCGATCGCTGGGGCATCTTTGTGGGCCAGTGGGCCCCCACCTTCTTCGCGCTCGGTGTTGCGCTGAAGCTGGAGGAGAAGTAACCCTCAGCAATGAGGCCACGGAGTCACCAAGGACTCCTGAGAATGGGTAGGTGCCGAGGCACCTGCCCATTTTCTATGCGTTCGTGGGGACGGGCATTGCCGTGGTGGGCTTTTCGCAATGAAAACAATAAATGCTATTGATATATCCGCATGTTATGAACACGGCCCGGATTTGTGTGTGTGAACAATTGAAAGCGTGAACCGAGGTCAAGAGGGGCCCGCAAAAAAGAAAAGTGGATCAACTTCTGGGTATTGAGAGGCTCCCATGGGGAACAGTTTGGTCACTGGTGTGGTGTTGGGCTTGATGGTACACGAATATCCGCACCATATGTATGCGCAGAAGACGTGAACCGGTGGGGCTTATATTTTCGTTAAACAGTAGCCTGGCTAGGTGTTATGCCGAACACTGATCATCGATGTTCAGTCGCCGTGGTATCTGAGTGAGGAACGAGGGCGGACGCCCATGTGAAATGGTCGTTCAGCTGAATGAAATTGGAGGAAAGGTGAGTTGTTGCATGCACCGGCGGGCGGATATGGTTTAAGCAATGGGCCGTCCCAATCCCCCCCAAGGGACGGCTCATTCATTATGCCCGGTGGAAATTCCCGGGGTCGCAGACGATGCTGTGCGATGGATTGATCTTCTGGCTCCCCGTTCCCAGCCCGGATGATGCCGCGGACAGGGTGCGGGGCCGTGGGTGCTGCTGCAGAGGTCAGAGCCTGCCATGCGAATCACCTGTGACGCCTCCTGGTAATCGACGACACCAACCAACGAAGCTGTCGGTGACCCGGTGTTGTCCTGCTTGCTTGGTATCTCCTGTCAGTTTGCTGAATCTTCGGTCAGCTCCTAAGCCTGTTGTGGTTCTGGGCTGTGGGCTGGTGGCGCGACAAATCACTAATCAATATATTCACAGTTGATGGGTAGATGGTCCTACTAGGGAGTTTTTGGAAGCTCTTTGGATGACAACAATGTCTCCTTATTGTTAGTCAGTATGCACTTTTGGGAAAAAGGTGACAACCCTGGGGAACAGGACTATGGTCAGCCTTGATTACTCGCGCTGCAGGGGGTAATCGCGACAGTTGCGATAGGGCCTTGCCTGATTTCATCGACTGACGGGGGGTGCAGCAAAGGCGGCAGGTAACTCTGTCGTCAGCGGTGGCATGCCCTATTCGTCGACCTTTTCAGCTTCCTTACGCAATGGAATACACCCGGGAAATATTTCGGGTTCATTTACAAGGGGGAGTTGGAAGTGTTGACGAGGTCTTTTGGAGGGCGAGCGATAGCCGCCATGGGCGCAGTGGCGCTCGGTTTGGGAGCAGCACTGGGATTGGGCAGCACCGCGTCTGCCGACCCGGCAACGTTTGGGAACATCGATGTCGCCAAGGAAGGTTCGCTGACGGTCCACAAGTTCTTGTACCAGGACGGTGACCACACCGGCGATATCAGCGAGGCTCCTGTTGAGGGTGCCTTTGCCGACCCCGTCTCGGACGTTGTGTTCACCGTGTATCCACTGCTGGTCGACGGCGACCCCATCGATCTGAAGGAGCCGACGAGCTGGGACGGGTTGGCGGGTCTGGTTCCTGGTGACAACTGCACCGCGCCCGCTGGCTACTCGCTCGACGAGGGCATGGCGATGCCGGAAACCGACGCCGCTGGAATGTCCACCATGGCGCTTCCCGTCAACGTCTACCAGGTGTGTGAGACGTCTGCTCCGCTCAACATCGTGAGCAAGGCTCCTGCCTTCATTCTGACAGTGCCGATGCCGCATGAGCAGGGCTGGGTCTACGATGTCCACGCCTATCCCAAGAACGGTGCCTCGGCTCTTGAGAAGTCGATTGAGGCGCAGGAAGGCCTCGGTCTGGGTTCTGCCGTGCGGTTCCCCGTCACCAACGTGATCCCGGACCTGGGCCCCAACGCGTGGACCGCGTACGCCATCCGTGACACCCTCGATTCCCGCCTCGTCGCCACCGACACCGGTGTGACATCGGTGACCGTGAACGGTGCTGATTTGGACGCGAGCTATTACAAAGCCAGTGTGGCCGGTCAGATCGTGACCCTGAACTTCACATCGACGGGTGTCGCCTGGCTGAACCAGGGCCCGAATGATCACGCTGGCAAAGCCCTTGTCGTGACGTTCGACACCACCGTGTCCTCTGTCGGAACCGGTGAGATCACGAACCAAGCAGAGCTGTGGACCAATGATCCGAGCTTTGAGGGAACCGGCATCCCTTCAGGCGTGGTCACGACCAACTGGGGCAACCTGATTGCGTCGAAGGTTGCGGATGACACCAACGCCGCGACTCTGGAAGGCGCAGTCTTCGAGGTCTACGCCGCCGATCCCGCCTACGAAGCCAACTGTGATGACGCAACCGCGACCGGTGCGGCAATCTCTGTTGGGGGTGCGACCACGTTCACCTCTGGCAGCGACGGCATGGTGGAAATCGATGGCCTGTTTGTCTCAGACAGTGTGAACCCTGAAATCAACGCAGGCTCGCGTTGTTACGTATTGAAGGAGACCGTCGCACCTGCCGGCTACATCCTTCCAGAGGATCCGTACACCGCGGTGTCAGTGAAAATCGGCCAGACGACCGGCGCTGACATCGAGATCAAGAACACGCAACAGGTGGTTCCGAAGCTGCCCATGACCGGTGCTGCCAGCCAGATCCTGTTCATTGCTGCAGGTCTTGGCCTCGGCTCCATCGTCGTGGGCCTGATGCTGATCAACCGTCGTCGCTCCGCTGCTTCCAAGGGCTGATCGAAGACTGAACGTGTGATGGGTGCGAGGCGCTTGGGCGTCTCGCACCCACCCCACACGGGATGTACACCCACCCAACGGCCGACTGTTCGGTTCCGTTGGTTCCAGGCCAAAGAAATCAGACTCGGGGGAGTTGTGAACGGCGTGAAACGACGAGCAGCCAAGTGGCGGCCAAGCGTGCTCACCATCATCGTGGTTGTGCTGGCGATGGTGGGTCTGGGTACAGGGCTGTACCCGATGACTGCCGCGTGGCTCTCCTCCTACAACCAATCACAAATCATTGAGGACTACGCACACGAGCTGGAAGCCGTGGACCCCAGTATTGAAGAACAACTCGCTCAGGCGGAGCAGTACAACAGTGCTCTCAGTGCTGGCGTCGTACTTGAATCGAACGCCAACGTCCCCACCGGCGAAGGCAGCATGAACGACGAGTCGTTGCAGTACGACGACATTTTGAGGGCCAACAACACAGGGTTGATGGGTCGAATCAAAATTCCAGACATCGGCGTGGACCTGCCGATTTACCACGGCACCAGCGAAGCAGTGCTGCTGCGAGGCGCGGGCCACCTGGAAGGGTCGCACTTCCCACTGGGCGGTGCATCGACGCACTCCGTCATCACCGCGCACAGGGGCCTCGCCAACTCCACCATGTTCACCAACCTCAATGATGTGGAAGTGGGCGACACCTTCACAACTGAAGTGTTTGGTGAGGTGCTGACATACCGGGTGAACGAGACCAGGGTGATTGAGCCGGAGGACACCGACGTGCTCCGCGCAGTACCCGGTGAGGACCTGATCACCCTGATCACGTGCACACCGCTGGGCATCAATTCCCATCGAATCATCGTAACCGGGGAACACATTCCCACCCCGACCGCCGACGTGGCCGCCGCGAGCTCCGCTCCCACGATCCCCGGGTTCCCCTGGTGGGCCGTGCTGGGGGGTGCAGGCGTGGCACTCTCTCTTGCCTATCTCTGGCGACGCGGGTGTGTGGATGCGAAACTCCGCAACCAGCGCGACGAGGACACGGTCAAATCGGCTGCCTCAGCGCACCACGATGCTGCTGGTCAGCATGGAACCTTCGCCACCCAAGCGAGCACCGCACACAGGGGCGTCACCGTGACCACTCATCCCGAAGTTTTCTCGTGGCCGACGGCCTCCGCACATCAAAGATCTACGACTGCCTCGGAAGGAGCGCTGTTGTGAACAGGAATTCTTGGGGACCAAAGAGGTCGTCTCGCGGAAGATCTGCCGCGGCAGCAGGTGCTCTGGCCCTGGTGGTCTTGCTTGGCTCTGGTGGTACCTGGGCCACAGCATCCACTACGGATTCTGGAGCCGCCCCGCAGCCCACGAGCAGCGCCCAACCCGAAGAAGCGGCCGCGCCGAAGGCTTTGAGTCAGACGATAGTCGATGACGTCGGTGAGGTCGTTGAGACCCCCGCTGTCATGGCCCGGACGGCAAGCGACGCTGGCGCGGAGCCAGTCGAAACGCCGACTCCCGAGGCGCCAGTGGAGCAAGGCAAGGAAGCCCCGGACAAGGAGACCCCGAGTTCTGCGCCGGGCGCTGAGGACGGCGCACTCGAAGAGACCGCCGCACCCGAAGCCCCGGCAACGGAGGAGGCCCCCCTGAACGACGCGGCACCAAACTCACCGGCCACGCCGGATGATGACGAGGCCCCCACCGCCGACGAGACTGACGGCATCGCCACCTTCGCCATCGAAGACGGCGCGCTTGTATGGACCGTGCGGGAGGTGAATACGCCTGTCGGCGGAGCCAAGATCCGAGTGCAGGGGCCGGCCACGTACTCGTGGTGGTCTGGAACGTCTTGGGAGAACAATGGGGACGTCGTTGTCGAGGACTGCAGCGCAGCGCCCTGTGCAGGGCCGGACAAGGATCCTGTTTCTGGGCAGTTTCGCGTCACCACCCTCGGTAGTCAGAGCATCTCGTCAGATGGGCGCTACCGGGTACTGCAGGAAGAAGCGCCCGGCAACTACAGGTTCGTGAACGCCGATGCCTGGATCGAGATCCCCGGGTATCGCGCGGTTCCGACGCAGAATCCGTGGACCGATGATGTATGGGATTTTCAGAACTTTCCTGTCAGAGAGTTGGGTGATTATGCCCCGGCATGCGCGCCCCAATATGTCTACGGGGTGAGCGCTCGCGGCCAGATCAGGCAGATCGTGCCAGGAGCGGGCTCAGCGACTGATTTTGGAACAGCAGCCACTGGCGTCAGCTCGTTCAACGGTCTGGGCATTGGTCTTGGTGGAGAGTCAGTCTTCGCTTATGAACGTTCAGATGGGAACAGTGAAGCCGCCATCCGCTCCTTTGACACGACGAGCGGGTCATGGGGCACCACCACGCTCGCCTTCGTCGATTCCAAGACCTCCGGTCGAACGGTGGGCTTCGTTGCGGGTGCAGTTGATCTGAACACCGGCAACTATTACATCGGTGGCTTCGACAGCAACGGTCGGTCGTTTCGTATTTGGGAATATGAGCCGGGAGAACACTCAGCTTCTTACAAGGGGTACATCGACACATCAGAGGGAGCCGGTGGCTCCAACAACGGTGACATGGCCTTTGATTCGGCAGGCAATCTCTTTGTCGTTCGATCGGGTACCCGTACGACGGTGTTCAGCGTGACTGCGGCAAACTTCCGGTCTGCCAACGGTGGGCTCATCACATCGTCAGATTCCACATCAGTGACCACCATGGAAGATGTCAACGGTGTGGCGTTTGATGCAAGCGGCAAGGCGTATCTCGGATCGGGCAACGTACTCAGGTCATACGACACGGGCACCTGGAAGAATCCCGCCAGCGTCGTCGGTAAGAATTTGAACAGTACAGACCTTGCGACCTGCTCCTCTCCGGCCACCGTGACGCTGGAGAAGGATATTCCTGGCGGACGGTTCAAGGCGTCAGACCAATTCTTACTTGAGTTGAAGCAGGGCACCCAGACGTTTGGCGTTGCCACAACGGTGGGGAGTGACTCCGGGATTCAAGAAGAGCGTGTCGGGCCTACGCCGGTCGTGCCTGGGGCGACGCTCCAATTCAACGAGTCATTTGTCGGCAGCACAAACAAAGCGGACTATGCCACCAGTTGGAGTTGTACGGTTGACGGCAATCCATTGGTCGCTGCGAGCGGAACCGCGGGTGAGGTCACGGTTCCGGTGGGCGCCGATGAGGTGGTCTGTCGGATCACCAACCAGCTCCTCGTCGCGACGGTCAATGTTCACAAGGAGGTCGCCGACATTGAAGGGGCTGAGTCGGCGGGTGCCGGATGGACGGTCGGGGCGGGTGTGACGGCTACATCGGGGACGGCGACTCGGAGCCCGGGCGCAGCTACTCAAGCCACGAACGCTTCGGGTGACGCGTCGTGGACGGTTCGCTTCAACAGCAAGGAAGACAGGGCCAATGTCGTGGTCTCAGAGCAGATGCAGGGAGGGTACACATTCGATCGAGGTGCCTGCGCTGTCGAGTCGTTTGATGGTTCGTTGGAAGAAGTAGAAATCACCGAATACGAAGGGCTGGCGCTCAAAGATGTCGGCCCGGGTGACACTGTGAACTGTGAGTTCGTGAACAAACAGCTCCCCGCAAGCGTCGAGGTGGACAAGCAGTGGACCATCAACGGTGGCGACCCCATCGCTCACGGGGACCAACCTGCCGGTCTGACCGCAGACCTGACGTTGGATCCCAACCTGGATGCAACACCGGTGTGGGGCGAAGTTCGGGAGGGATTCGCAGTCAACGACGAGGTCACCATCGGCGAAACTGCCGGACTTGATCTGGAGCTGCTTCCGGGGTGTTCGTTGGGTGATCCCGTCATCTCAGGCGACAGGATCTCTGAGGACACGCCACTGGGCAAGGGAATGAAGGTGGCACTCACCGAGGCAACCAACTCGTACACGATCACGAACCCCGTCACGTGCAAGCAGGAACTCACCCTGGTTAAGACTGTTGTTAACGGCTTCACAGGTGAACGACTTCCCTCGGACTGGCTGCTGGATTCAGACGACTGGGATGGGGAGCTTTTCGCACACATGGGGGAGGACACGTCGCTGACCTTCAACTCGGCTGAAACCAAGGCTGTCGCCAGGGGCGAGTACGTCATCACCGAGACCGCGATGCCCACCTATGTGTTCGACAGCCTGACCTGCGTCGGTGGTGACCTCGATGAGGACACGATGACCGTGGCTGTCGATCTCGGACAGCTGGTGACCTGCACGTTCACCAACAAGGACGCACCCGGCTCAGTGACCTGGACCAAGGTCGATGACAGCGGTGTGTTGCTGAGTGGGTCGGAGTGGAAGCTTGAAAGCGTCGGCGGGGACGTCGCCACGATTGTGGACTGCGTTGAGGAATCGGCAGAATGCACTGGCTACGACAAGGACCCGGCCGCAGGACAGTTCAAGATCGACGGCCTGGCGTGGGGGGAGTACGCCCTGATTGAAACCAAGGCGCCAGCCGGCTTCGTCCTCAACCCGGATCCGCACGAGTTCACGATCTCGATGACACAAGGTGATTACGTCTTCGAAGACGGAATCGTCAATGAGCAGCGAGATCCCTTGGCCATTCCGATGACCGGAGGCTTGGGGGCCTACCAGTTCTGGATGACTGCGGGCCTCTTTGGTGTCTTGGCCGCCGGCGGGCTGCTGTGGCAGCGCCGAAGCCAGCGCAGGACGGTAGCTGTCCTGCGCAACTGATTGCGACGGAGATCGGGTGGTCGTGCCGTATCGACGGCTGCGACCACCCGATCTGCTGGGCGCACTTTGATCCCCCCGCAGTTGGCCTTCAACGGCCAAAGTGGGTATCGGATGGCCTGGGTCCCCCGGCTTGGCCATCCGATGGTTCGGGCCGCCTCCTACCCCGGAGGCGGCCACGTTCCATTTCTACCCGGAGTATTGGGTTCCTCAGGTGATGTCATCACCGCTGTTCTGTGGGGGCGACGTGGTGGGTCTGAGATGATTGGACAACAAGACACGATCAACGGAGTTCTGCATGTCCCATCCCGATGAAGACAGTCAGTACGGACCACGGTTCGAGCGGACCGACGGCGCCGATTCCCGTGCCGAGGAATCGACCGTTCCCCTCTATGGGTCCAGGCCCTATGGCGGCGGTGTCCCCGGCCAGAAGGCCTACGGTGCAACTCCGTCCCCTGACGAGCAGACGCTCCCGTTTGTGGATCTCTACGGGCAGTCCGATCCGACGCGCAGCGGTACCCACGGACGGGCGGACCAGCAATGGGACTCGGGCTCGTACGGCGGTGGCGGTCAGTTTCCTCCGCACCAGTACGGGCAGTCGCGCTACGAACAACAGGCGAACCCGCCCTACGGGCAGTATTCACACTCGCCGCACCAGCAGTTCGAAGCGGGCCCGCGTCAGTCCTACGGAATGGCTGCTCCGCCGCCGCAGCAGCAGACGTACGGCTACTACGGCTACGCCCCCGTCGAGCACCCCCAATCCACGACGGTTCTGGTGCTGGCACTCCTTGGTCTGATGCAGCCGATCACGCCCTTCATCGCTTGGTACATCGGAAACAGGGCCAGAGCGGACATCCGACGGGGTGCGCCGTACGCATACACGGGCAGCCTGAAAGCTGGACACATCACGGCCAAGGTCCTGAGCATCCTCACGATCCTCGGCACCGCCGGCTACACGGCCTTCGTCATCCTGATCATCGTGGCGGCGATGCTCTTCTGAGGCCGTCTGCAACCGGCACCTGCCCGTTGGACATGCAAGAAGCCCCCGACGGTGTCAGGGGCTTCTTGTGCAACTGGCGGAGGATACGAGATTCGAACTCGTGAGGGCTTGCACCCAACCCGCTTTCCAAGCGAGCGCCATAGGCCACTAGGCGAATCCTCCGTCGACCACCTTAGCGAAGGAGCGCCGCCGGGCCAAACCGCTTCCCTCCTGGCACGTGGGTCAGGTCTCGAGATGTGTACATGCGAGGGTGCCGCCCCGAAGGAGGGCCAATCCGG
>JBQCZU010000041.1:0-23744 GCA_052089385.1 Arachnia sp. | reverse complement strand
ACCATAGCCCTGCTGCGGCTGACCATAGCCCTGCTGCGGCTGACCATAGCCCTGCTGCGGCTGACCGTTGTTCCTCGATGGGTGATTGTCAGGGAAATCGGACATGCAGACTCCAAAGAAGATGCTTTGACAGCGCGCCAAAGCCGATAAGGCGGTGAATTCGATTGATTTCGGAAGTCCGCTGCTTATTCGCCCCGTCAAGTCGGTAGCCGTTTGGCTTCAATTAGCGACGCTGCGAGCAACCAAAATCTCATCAAAACAATATCAGCAGTCGGGTTGTGCTGGTGCGCGTTTGGCCTGAAGACCGCCGCTCTTGGACCGGCGGTACCACCATGACTTATAGCCGAGTTCCGAGTCGCCCTCACACGCACTTTGCCGCAAAACCCCGAGGTGCGCTCCCAAACGCAAGGACAGGAACAGATGACATCGACCATTCGAGGCGTCCGCCACTGTTGAGAGGATCCTCTGGGACAACCTCCGCGTAATTAGCTCAGCATCAGCCACCGAAACAAAAGAACCCGCACCTGAACTTGTCAGATGCGGGTTCCTCATCGTGGGCCTAACTGGACTTGAACCAGTGACCTCTGCCTTATCAGGGCAGCGCTCTAACCGTCTGAGCTATAGGCCCTCGTACCGCTCGCTGACTCTATCGCAACGATCGGCACACGATCAAACCGAGCGGATCAGTCCTCCGCCAGAGTGACTTCAAGACCACCCATGATGGTGGCCGCCAGGTTGTACAGGAACGCGAACAGCGTGGAGACGGCCGTGATGATGACCACGTCGATGGCCGCCAGTACCGCCGCGAATCCAACGATGCGCGATCCACCGATGTAGTCCTGCACACGGAACTGGCCGCCGGTCTGATCCCCCACCAAAGTGGTGAGGAAGGAGTCCACGGCTTCCAGTGCACCGGATCCCAGAATGATCGCCCAGAGCACATAGACGATCACGATCAACATCACACCGAAGCCGATCGAGAACAGGAATGTCGTCTTCATGACGGACCAGGGGTCCACGCGGGCCAGCCTGAGCCGGGCCTTGCGCGTGCGACGAGAGCCTGCTCTCGGGCCCATCGGTGCGTCCGTGGACGCCCTCTCCGTGGATTCCGCAGGGCGCGCTGCCATGGACGCAGAGGCAGAGCTCGATGCGCTGCTTGCACTTCTTGCAGCAGGTCTCACGGGAGCCGGAACGGCGGTGCCGAGCGGACGCGAAGCCCACTCGACGGCCGACTGGTTGCGTGCACTACTGCCGGAGACGGCCGTAGTTTCCACTGACTGCTCACGGTCTCGGTCATCTCGTGCACCGGGCGATGCCGGCGAGCCCGCTTCCGCGCGGGTGGGAGACGCATTGCCACGTGGATCGCCGTCACGATAGAGCTCACCACCCTTGGCACCACGGTCCAACGAGAAGTCCAGACCCGGGCCGCCGTCGGCGTCGGGCCAGCGGGGGGCGTCACTCATTCGCCGTCCTCCTGGGTCAAATCGTCAACCGGATCGGCTGGCGTGTCTGACTCCACGGTACCGTCTGCCTCGGCAGCAGCGGTCTGTCCGGGGATCGTGTCCATTTCTTCCTCGTCGTGGGCCTCGGGGTCCTCGACTGCTTCCGCTACCACCTCCGACTCGGGATACAGGGCAATCGCCGCGACCGTGTCGTCGCCACGCACACCCACGAACTTCACGCCCATGGTGTCGCGTCCCTTGACAGCCACCTCAGACACGAGGCTGCGGGTGATCTGGCCGGACATTTTGATGGCTATCACCTCGTCGGCCTCGGCGACGATGAGCCCACCCACAAGGGAGCCACGGTCCTCGTTCAGGCGCATGGCCTTGATTCCGAGTCCGCCGCGGCCCTGTTGGCGGTAGGCCTCCACCCGGGTGCGCTTGGCGAATCCGCCGTCGGTGACGGTGAAGACGAAGCTGTCCGAGTGATCCTCAGCGTCGCGAAGGACAGCCATGCTCAGCAGCTCATCCCCTTCCCGGAACTTCATACCGGTAACACCGGAAGTGGCCCGACCCATGGGGCGCAGCTGATCATCGGATGCCTGGAAGCGGATGGCCTGACCCTTGCGGGAGATGAGCAGCACATCGTCCTCGGAGCTGCACAACTGTGCCCCGATGAGTTCGTCTCCCTCTTCGCGGAAGTTGATGGCGATGACGCCGGCCTGGCGCGGTGAGTCATACGACGTCAGGGCCGTCTTCTTCACCAGCCCGTTCCTCGTGGCCAGAAGCAGGTACGGGGCATCTTCGTAGCCACCGATGGTCAGCACCTGGGCAATTTTTTCGTCCGGGAGGAACGACAGGAGACCTGCGACGTGGCCGCCCTTGGCGTCGCGTCCCGCTTCCGGCAACTGCCAGATCTTGGCTCTGTAGACGCGGCCGTGGTTGGTGAAGAACAGCAGCCATTTGTGGTTGGTGGCCTGGAACAGGTGCGCCACCTCGTCATCGGGACGAAGCGTTGCGCCACGGACACCCTTGCCGCCTCTGCGCTGTACGCGGTAGGCGTCGGCGCGGGTGCGCTTGGCGTAGCCGCCGTGGGTGATGGTGACCACCACGTCCTCGTCGGGGATGAAATCCTCGTCCGAGAAGTCGCCGTCAGCGGCAACGATGCGGGTGCGGCGCTCGTCGCCGAACTTGTCGACGATCTCCTGCAACTCCGTGGCGATGATGGTGCGCTGGCGCTCCTCCCGGGCGAGGATGTCCTCAAGGTCCGCGATCTTGCGTTCCAGAGTGAGCAGATTGTCGATGATCTTCTGGCGCTCCAGCGCCGCGAGACGACGAAGCTGCATGTCCAGGATTGCTGTGGCCTGCACGTGGTCGATGGCCAGGAGCTCCATGAGGCCCGTGCGGGCATCGTCGGTGCTGGGCGAGCGACGGATGAGGGCGATGACCTCGTCGATGGCGTCGAGTGCCTTCACGAGACCACGGTAGATGTGGGCCTGCTTCTCGGCGTCCGCAAGCTGGTACTCCGTGCGACGACGGATGACCTCCATCTGGTGCTTGACCCACAGCGAGATGAACTGGTCCAGACGAAGCGTCCGCGGCACGGAATCCACAAGCGCCAGCATGTTGCACCCGAAAGTGTCCTGGAGTTGGGTGTGCTTGTAGAGGTTGTTCATGACGACGCGCGGCTGGGCGTCCCGCTTCAGGACAATGACGAGCCTCAACCCGGTGCGGGCGGAGGTGTCGTCGCGGATGTCGGCGATGCCCGTGAGTTTGCCGCTGTTGACCAGATCCGCGATCTTGACCGCAAGACTGTCCGGGTTCGTCATGTACGGCATTTCGGTGATGACGATGAGAGTGCGGCCCGTCTTGGGGTCCTCCTCCAGATCCATCACTGCCCGCATGGTCACGGACCCACGCCCTGTGCGGTAGGCATCCTCGATGCCAGAGCGGCCAACGATCAACGCACCGCCGGGGAAGTCGGGGCCCTGGATTCGCGCGATGGCGGCCTCCAGCAGCTCCTCCTTCGGGGCCTGGGGGTGCTCGAGCGCCCACTGCACCGCGTCATTGATCTCACGCAGGTTCTGCGGTGGAATGTTGGTGGCCATACCGACGGCGATACCCGTGGAGCCGTTGACGAGCAGGTTCGGGAACCGCGACGGCAAAACGACGGGCTCGGACTCACGGTTGTCGTAATTCGGCTTGAAATCGACGGTGTTCTGCTCGATCTCACGGACCATCTCGGCGGCCGGGGAGGCAAGCTTGCACTCGGTGTATCGCATGGCAGCGGCCTTGTCGTTGCCCTGGCTGCCGAAGTTACCCTGCCCCGTGACCAGAGGCAGACGCATCGCCCAGGGTTGGGCCAGCCGCACGAGGGTGTCGTAGATGGCCGAGTCGCCGTGCGGGTGGTAGAGGCCCATCACCTCACCCACAACGCGGGAGCACTTGTTCCAGCCGCGGTCAGGGCGGTAGCCGCCGTCCCACATGGCGTAGAGGACGCGACGGTGCACCGGTTTGAGGCCGTCGCGCACGTCGGGAAGGGCGCGTCCCACGATCACACTCATGGCGTAGTCGAGGTAGCTGTTCTGGATCTCCACCTGAAGATCAATGGGCTGTACCGAACCCATCTCAGGAGGAACGATTGTCTCGACGAGGCTCTCGTCGGAGTTGCCTGTGGGGCTCTGTGGTGTATCAGTCATCTCTTACCTCGGGCTCAGATATCCAGGAAACGGACGTCGCGGGCGTTGTGCTGAATGAAGTTGCGGCGCTGTTCGACGTCCTCGCCCATCAGGATGGAGAACATCTGATCGGCCATGGCGGCATCTTCCAGTTTCACCTGCAGAAGGATGCGCTTCTCCGGATCCATGGTGGTGTCCCACAGATCGGAGGCATCCATCTCGCCAAGGCCCTTGTACCGCTGGATGGGGTTGACGTTGGGAAGTTTCTTGCCCTCCGCCAGACCCTTCTGCCGCAACGCATCGCGTTCGATGTCGTTGTAGGCCAGTTCATGCGCCGAATTCGTCCAGCGAAGCCGGAACAGCGGCGGCTGCGCAAGGTACACATGCCCAGCCTCGATCATCGGTCTCATGAAGCGGAACAGCAGCGTCAAGAGGAGCGTGCGGATGTGCGCACCGTCGACGTCAGCGTCAGCCATCAGGATGAGCTTGTGGTACCTCAGCTTGTTGACGTCGAAATCCTCGAGGATGCCGGCGCCCATCGCGTTGATGATCGCCTCCACCTCCTTGTTGGCGAGGATGCGGTCGATGCGCGCCTTCTCAACGTTGAGGATCTTTCCACGAATGGGCAGGATGGCCTGGGTCTTCGGGTCACGACCACCCCGAGCGGAACCGCCTGCGGAGTCACCCTCGACGATGAAGACTTCACATTCGGTGGGATCCGTGGACTGGCAATCAACGAGTTTGCCGGGCAGGCCACCACCACCCAGCAGGCCCTTGCGGCTGCGGGCCATGTCGCGCGCCTTGCGGGCGGCAACGCGGGCGGCTGCGGCGGCCTGCGACTTGCGAACGATGTCCTTGCCCTCGCTGGGGTTGCGCTCGAACCAGTCACCCAGGCGATCATTCATGACGCGCTGCACAAAACCGCGAGCTTCGGTGTTGCCGAGCTTGGTTTTGGTCTGGCCTTCGAACTGCGGCTCGGACATCTTGATGCTGACGATGGCGGTGAGCCCTTCGCGGATGTCATCACCGGAGACGCGGTCCTCGGACTTCTTCACAAGCCCCCAGGTCTGTCCCCACCGGTTGACCGTGTTGGTCAACGCGGAGCGGAAGCCCTCTTCGTGAGTGCCGCCCTCATGGGTGTTGATGGTGTTGGCGAAGGTGTGGACGCTGTTGGTGTAGGAGGTGTTCCACTGCATCGCGATCTCGACGCCCATTCCCTGGACCTCCGCGTGTGCCTCCACAGCAATCACCGTGCTGTGGATCGGATCCTTGGACCCGGCGAGGAACTTCACGTAGTCGATGAGACCGTCCTCGTAGCAGAACGAATCGTGGCGGTGCTCATCGTCATCATCGTCGATCGCATCCTCACCCACGCGCGTGCGCAGATCAGTGAGGGTGATCTTGAGACCCTTGTTGAGGAAGGCCATCTCGCGGAACCGGGTGGCGAGTGTGTCGTAGTTGTACTGGGTGGACTCAAAAATGTCCGGAGAGGCGTAGAACGTGATGGTGGTGCCGGTCTCCTCAGTTTCCTCGAGCTCCACGAGATCGGCCTTGGGGACACCCATCGCGAAGGACTGCGCGTAGCGGTGTCCGTCGCGCTTGACTTCCACGATGAACTCGTGGCTGAGCGCATTCACCACCGACGAGCCGACGCCGTGCAGACCGCCCGAGACCTTGTAGCCGCCATCGCCGAACTTGCCACCGGCGTGCAGGACAGTCAACACAAGGGTGACGGTGGGAATCTTCTCGATGGGGTGTTCCTTGACCGGGATGCCTCGGCCGTTGTCGGACACGCGTACACCTCCGTCATCGAGGAGTGCGACATCGATCTGGGTGCAGTAGCCCGCCAGCGCCTCGTCAACGGAGTTGTCGACGATCTCATGCACCAAGTGGTGCAGACCGCGGTCACCGGTTGAGCCGATGTACATGCTGGGGCGCTTCCGAACAGCTTCAAGTCCCTCAAGGACCGAGATCTGGCCAGCGTCGTAGACACCTGAGGAAGTGGTGTCTCCCGTATCGGTCAACTCCTCCAACCGTTCGGTGACCAATTCCTCTGCGAGTTCTTCCGACACTGAATCTCCCATTCACACAGATCAGCCGTCGGACTCCGACGGCTTGGACAACATGTCCATCTTACCCTGTCTGCGGTGGAATCGCTGTGTCCAAAGGCCCTTCAAGTGCCCCCCAAACGTCCGTTATGCATGATTGCAGGGATTACTGGGGCTTGGTTGGACTCCCGATACGCCATCAGGGCCTCCTGGGCGCTCACAGGCGCTGCAGATGTTCAGTGAAGTAGGACCCTGCTTACGATCCTTCCTCGTCCGTCATCTCAGGTCCGGGGGGGCGGCCACGTGGCACGAAGGATGCGAATAGTGTCGTCGAGCCCGTTCCCGGCATGAATGCTCGCGTCTGCGAGACGACGGGCAGCTTCCAACACGGGTCGCGTGGTTGTCGACGCGGTGGGGCTGACTCGAGTTCCGCTGCCGGTTCGGCTGATGAGGAAACCTTCAGCCTCCAATGCCCGGTAGGCCTTGGCGACGGTACCTGGCGCAACACCGAGATCCTTGGCGAGTTGACGCACTGATGGGAGTCGTTCGTCGGCTGCCAACCGACCGGTCGCAATCAACCCGCCAATCTGGTCGTAAATCTGATCCATCGGTGGTGCCGACCCGGAGAGGGTGATGATCATGACCCGACCGTCACTCCGGCACGACGAGGCGCCGGGATCGCTGACAGCGCGACGCTGGCCCACAGTGCGACACCAAACGCGGCACAAAGCATGGACGCGGTGATCAATGCAGGTCCGAGGGCGGAGAACGAAGTCCAGAACCGTACAGGGCCCTCAGAGGTGGCAAACGATCCACGTATCGAGGCGGTCCCGGCGAGCGAGGAGAAGATGAGGCTCAGGTGAAGCAGCAGTGCGCCAGTTCCCGCCGCGACGATGTTGCGGGTCCGGATGGTGCGCACGTCGGTGTCCAATGCGCGATCCTCGACCAGCGCTGGCCGGGCGACCAGAAACAGGGCGACGATGGTCATCGCCATCAGAACACCCGTCACAATCAGGGATGGGACGGAATAGAACCATCCGTAGATGCTGGTTCCCGCGCTCCGCTCCCCGCCGAGTTCCACCGCGTACATCATGTAGCGGCCCGACGACTCTTCTGGCTGTGATACTGCACCCGCAATGATCGTGATGAGCAGAATGAGTACGAGAAGCACGCTCGGGGCAATGAACCAGCGTGGCCGGGCGAACGACACTGGTGACCGTGGCGTCAAGTCGGCCGCACCTCGTCCGCCACGTTCCTGGACCGGGAATGAAAGGAGCACCAAGCCGAGAATCCCTATCAGCAGGGGGCTGATGAATCTATAGTCCGCATACCAGTTGCCCAGGAAGCGGGGAAGCTCGAAGGGCAGCAGAATGTTCGCGCCCACGAACCGCACCACGATCTCCCCCAGCAGCACCAGGAGCCCGGCGGCGAATGTGAACCCACGCACAGGCCCGGCTGGCAGCGCCGCCTTGCGGCCCCAGATCAGCCACCACACCAACGCGAGAACAACACCCGCGAGCAGCGAGCCGAACACCAACAGATACAACCACCACATGGCCATCGCCTCTCACCTTTGTGTACCATTCAGACGGTACACTAGCGTGTCACCAAGTTGCTACACTTCGTGTATATCGCCGGTGCGTGAGGTCGCTTTTCTACATCAGCCACGTGCTTATCCGCCGAGGCACCCTCCCAGTCGTGGTTTTCGCCGGCGCAACCAGCGAGCACGCCACCCGTGTGGGCGCTCCGCGACGCCAGAACTGGACCTCCCGGCATCCGGCCTGCGTACGTCTAGCTGTTGTCCCTCTGAAGAATGCCAATTCGCCACCGACATTCGTCAGTCTCGTCGTAGAAGTCCGGGAGACGGTTCGGTGTCAGGGCGGGCCTTCGTTGTGGTCCCGTTGGCAACATCAGGGGCTGTTGAAAACGTCAAAGTGGACATCGCAGTCGGCGTTCATCAACCGCCAGCAGTCTTTCAGGCCCGTGGTCGAACTGACAGGACGGCAGCCGGTTGACCCCTGTATTGATCCGGAATCGTGACGAGCCCATCTGTGACCTCTACAGCCGCGCCGTTGTTCCAACGGGCTTCCGTGAACCTCTCCAACTCGTCGGGCAGCTCGAATGACCCTGTCGACGGATCAAGTGCATGAATGTGGACCATGCCTTCGGATGTTGTGTAGGCACGTGGGGCGCCAGTCTCTTCCGAGCTGCGAATCCATGGGCGCGTGCCGTACACGGCATGACCGTTGTCCTGCAACCATTTCCCGAGACCACGCATCGCGTCACGTTGCAGGTCAGGGATGGAGCCATCGGCTCGTGGCCCCACGTTGATCAACAAGTTGCCGTTCTTGCTGACAACGTCGATGAGCAGGCGGACCAATTCGACGCCGGACAGGCTGTGTCGTTGGTCCTCTGACTGGTTGTATCCGAAGGAGTACCCCAGTCCGCGGGTGGATTCCCATGCTTGGCCCTGGATTCCGACCACGTCAGAATACTCCCGGGTGAGATGGCCGTAATACGGGACACCCCACCGATCGTTGACCACACCTTCAGGGACAGACTCGAAATAGCGGTGCAGCAGAGCGGCGAGGGCATAGTCATCAGTGCCCTTGCCTCCGTCCGGCCACTCAATATCGTTCCACAGCACGTCAGGGGAGAATCTCTGGATCAGTTCCTCCAATTGCGCAGTGCTGTACCGGGCGAACCACGCATCGTGGCGACGGTGGCGGAAGAGATCTGCATCAGATTCGATGGGCGGGAAGTCACTGACGTGCCAATCGAGCGCACCAGAGAAGTAGACACCAAAGCGTGCCCCTGCAGATCTGGTCGCATCGTGGAGTTCTGTCACCAGGTCGCGACCGGGGCCACGTTGGACCGAGTTGAATCTGGTCGTTGCGGTGTCCCACAAACAGAAGCCCTCGTGATGCTTGGTGGTTGGAACGATGTACTGCGCACCTGCACCCACGAGCTCCGCCACAAAACTGTCAGCATCAAACGCATCCACCTCCCACAGGTCAGCCAGATCCTCATAGCTGGTCCCTGTGCCAAACACTTCCTGGTGACGCTTCCACGTGGGGCTACCCGGAATACGCACGGTGTTGCCGTACCACTCCGCGTACTGGTGATGGGCATAGGAATCCTCCACCGGAACCACGCCCTGTCCGTGGGCCGTTGCCCAGGCGGGGACCGAGTAGAGACCCCAGTGGACGAAAAAGCCCAGCTTGGCATCCCGGTACCAGTCTGGAACTCCTTGGGTGGGGTAGACGGGTGCGTCTGCACCGAAGTCTGGTCCAGTGCGGGACTCGAAATTCAGCATGATCGGCTCCTCAGCGTCGCGTAAGTACTGGCGTCAGGTCTGGGTTGGTTATCGTCGGATCAAATGGATGAATACCGGGAGCGAGTTTGTGGTGCCCGAGCCTCAAGAGATCTTGATCCACCCCTCCGGGGGTCAACGCGAGGATCCAATCGGCAGCCAACTCATGCAACTCGGGCTCGAGGTATCCAATTTTCACGATGAGAATGTCCATGCTGGTCGGGTCGAGGCCCAGCATCCGGAAGTCTTGCAACTTGTGGAACGGCTTTCGCCGCTCAGTGATGATTGCGTGGACGCTCCCACTACGGATCACAGCTTGGGTCCCGGCCTGAGGATCGCCATCAGTAAGTGAAAAAACCTCGCCATTGATGGTGACCGGGCCCCCGGGGCCCGCATCAACGCGTCCCCCGACATCAAGCGAAACAGTGGACCCGACGCCGGCTTCCACGGCCTTGCCCACGGCTTCCGCATCGAAGATCGACGCATGCACGACACAGAGACCCTGGTCCTGCAATTCTGGACGCTCGAGCAGTTCACCGAGTGTCCAGGACACGTCGCCGGCGCCGCCTGCCGTGGGGTTGTCGCCGGAGTCGGAAATGACGAAGGGATGCGCGGCATCGTCGGCCAACGCCTGCGTGAGCGCACCCTGCAGTGTTGCGGTGGGTCCGACGAAGACGAAGTCGTCCTTCGCGTCCCAGTAGCGTCGGGCCAGGTCCTCCGTTTCGCGTGCGAGCGCCTCACGGTCGTCGCCAGTGACGACAACGGCAGCCTGACACCGTGGTTCGTCCGCCCACGCATAGCCGACCCACAGCGCCGCGTCGACGACTCCCGGCATGTCGGCCACCTCAGCAACCCGCGCATAAAGCCCCCTGGCCGGTTCCAGGCGAGTGCTGGTCTTCTCCCCAGGCAGAAGAACGGGTACCTGCTTCCAGGCCTTCCAGGGGCGCCGGGCAGAGGCATCGGCTCCCTGAGCGGAACGAAGGCGTGCCAGAAGGTTGAAGCCCGCCCGTTCCTTGGTGTTCATCGCATCTTCGTGCGGAGCCATTCGGTAACAAGTAATGAGATCGACAGCGTCCAAGAGCGCCCTTGAAACGTTGCCATGCAGGTCCATGGAGGCCGAAACGAGGACATCCGGACCCAGCGCTTCCCTCACTGCCACTGCCAGGTCGCCCTCGGCGTCCTCCAGCCCCACGACGCTCATGGCGCCGTGGATGTCGAAGAAGAAGGCATCAAACGGTGCTGCATTGGTGATGCCGTCGAGAATCGCCTGCTTCATGCGCTGGTATGTCTGTGGCCTGACCGCGCCTCCAGGCAGAGACCGCCCATGGTAGATCGGAACCCAGTCAGCGGCAGCACGCATCTCCTTGCCTTCGGAGAGAAATGGGTAATAGCCCAGCAAGTCGTCACCGGTCCGGATGGTGAAGGCCTCGTCGCCGGAGAGGTGGGGGGAGAAGGTGCTGGATTCGATGGAAATGCCGGCTATCCCGATGCGAGGATGAGCGAGACCTCCCTCCGCCATGGGGGTGAGCGACCCCATCCAGATTTCGTTGGCTTCTGGTTTCACGGTGTGCTCCTTGCTTTGAATTGATTTCGTGCAGCAGCGGCCGCACCAAGTGCGACTGCGTCCGCTCCCAGAGTCGCGCGTTCAATCCGCAGGAGCACGCCAGAGATGGGAGAGTCCGTGACGAGAGTGGCTTCGATTGCTGGCTGCAGCAGATCCCAGGCGTGGGTGACACCCCCGCCGACGACGACCCTGTCAAGATCCAACAAACCGGCGGCGCTGGCACTGGCCAGTGCGACTGCCCGGCCCGCAGCTCTGAAGACTGTGAGCGCATCTGCATCACCCGAGCGCGCGCGGTCTGCCACCTCGGGGGCGCCCAATCCCGTAGCTCCAGTGGACTCGCCGTAGCGTAGACCGATGGAGACGCCCGAAGCCATGGTCTCCAAATGACCCACCTGGCCACACGTACATACGATGTCGCTGTAACCGGGGGTGTGTCCGATCTCACCAGCCGAACCGTGTGGACCGTGCCGCAATACCCCGTCCAGGACGACGGCACCACCCACGCCCGTGCCGAGCATGATGCCCAAAACATTGGGTCCCAGCTCTCCTGAGGCAACTTCACCCATGAGGAATGCGTTGACATCATTCTCGATCCGGACCGGCACGCCCAACCGAAAACCCATTTCATCAGCGAGCTCAAACCCAACCCAATCGATGAACATCATGGAGGCGGCACGGATCACTCCGCGCTCGGAGTCGATGACCCCGGCCGCCCCAACGCCAGTGGCGATCAGACGGGTCCCCGACTCCTCGACCAGCCGGACAATCAACCGGGCGGCTGCATCAGCCATCGCGATTCCGCCCTCGCCCGCGGGCGCAGGAACGACGCCCCGTGCCCTGGTGCGGCCATCGCCATCGACGAGGATGCCGAGCACTTTCGTGCCTCCGATGTCCACACCCGCGACTACGTCGGGCATGGATGTCCCTTTGAGTTGACCCATGATCTGCTCAGCGCCCTCCGAGTCCTGCCATGGAAATGCCCTTCACAAGGTGCTTCTGCAGTGCGATGACCAGAATTGTCGTGGGGATCATCGAGATGATTGCGGCGGCCATCTGCAGGTCCCAGCGTGTACCCGTCAGCCCGGAGAAGCTGGCCAGACCGATGGGCAGAGTGCCCTTGGCCTGAAGGTCGACCGTGACGATGAGTGGCCACAGGTATGCGTTCCAGAAGCTCAGGAACGTGAACACGCTGAGCACGGCGATGGCCGATTTCGAAAGTGGAATGAGGATGAGCGCGAAGGTGCGGATGGGGCCTGCCCCATCGATGCGGGCCGCTTCTTCCAACTCGAACGGGATACCGCGGAAGAACTGACGCATCAAGAAGGTCCCGAACGCACCGAAGGCAAAGGGGAAAACCAGCGCCCGGAAGGTGTCCACCCACCCGAACCACTGCATCACCTGGAACATGGGGATGACCAAAACCTCCGCGGGCACCATCAGTGTTGCGAGGAATGCGATGAACACAAGGTCCCGCCCCTTCCATCGCAACCGACCGAACGCATATCCCGCCGTTGTGGAGACCACTATGACCACGAGGGTCCCGGCAACGGCGATGAACAAAGAGTTGCCGATGTAGGTCCAGAACGGTCCAAATTTGAAGACCTCGGCATAGTTGGACCATCGCAGCTCAGAGCCGATCAGGCGTGGCGGCATCGCGAATATTTCTCCATTGGGTTTCAGCGAAGAAAAGAACGCGTAGATGAGCGGCAGCATGAAGAGCAGCGCGGCCACGTAGATCATGACGTGCGCAATGATGAGCCGGACTCGCCGTTCCGTCTTGCTCTGGCCCCGCATCGAGTCGGTTCGTTTCGCCGACGTCAGCGTTTCAGTGCTCATAGTGCACCCACCGCTTCTGGGCCCGGAACTGGAGAGCGGTGATGATGATGATCAACGCGAACAGGATCCACGCGCCAGCGGCCGCCAACCCCAATTCCTGAAACTTGAAGCCCTGGTTGTAGATCCACATGACGAGCGGCATCGTGGCATTGCCGGGGCCGCCTCCCGTGAGCAACTGCGGTTGCACAAACACTTGGAGCGCGGTGATCATCGTCATGATCGTGGCGAAGAAGATGGCTGGTGAAATCATCGGCAGCACAACGCCCCACGTCATCCGCCAGCCGCTGGCACCGTCGATGCTGGCAGCTTCGACAGCACTGTCGGGAAGTTGCTCCAAAGCCGCCGAAAAAATGAGCATGTTGTACCCGATTCCCTGCCACACACTCATGGCAACGACCATGATCATGGCCCAACTCTTGTCGGCCAAAAAGTTGGGGAGTTCAACATTGAACCACGTCACCGCGATTCCGTTGAAGAGACCCTGCGGTTGGAGAAGCATCTTCCACACCAGGACGTTGGCAACCATCGGAGTCACCACCGGAATGAAGAACAGCACACGCAGTGCCGCTCGTCCCCGGATGCGCGGGCCAAGTCCGATTGCCAGCGTCAAGGACAGGATGACGTTGACCGGTACGTAGAGAACGGTGAACACCAGCGTGTTGCGCAGTGCCGGAAGGAAGTTGGGATCCTTGAACAGGCGCAAGAAGTTGGCCCCGCCGTTGAAAGTCCGCTCGCCGAACGTTGGCCAGTCGAAAAAGCTCATCACGATGGACAAGCCGACGGGGACGATCGTGAACAATGCGAGGCCCACCAGAGCCGGGGTTGCGAACCCCAGCGCCTGGCGACCCTCCATCCTGGCGAGAGCACTCCGACGACGTAGCGCCGTGGTTGAGGTCGTCGCAGTCATGTCGTTGGTTCGCAGATCCGTCAGTTGCCGAATTGCTGCTGGGCGGACTCCAGCACCACGTCCATGGTCTGCTGGCCGTTGTACACAGAGGCCAGTTCAGGCTGGACGTACGTGCCGACCTTCGCCCAGTTGTCGCTGACGTACTGACCCTCGACGTTCTCAAAAGCTGCAGTGAAGACTTCTTCCACCTGGTCGCGGTAGGACTCATCGAGGGACTCGAAGTAGAGCGGCTGGCTCTCGGCGCGGGCGGGGTAGCTCCGGCCGGAGGAGGCGATGCCGTCCTGCGCGTCCTTGCTCAACAGAGATCCCAGCACCTTGAGTGCGGCGTCCTTGTTCTCACATGTCTCGGCGATGCCATAGCCCGAACCGAGGATAAGGCTCAAATTACCCTTGTCTCCCGACGGCAGGGGTGCCATCCCGGCCTTGAAACCGGCGTCGTTCGTCAGGTAACCGACAGCGTTCCAAGTGCCGTCAACGGCCATGGCAGCGTTCTCGCTGGTGTATTGGTTCTCGCCCCATCCGGTGTCGGATGCAGACGACACAGGTGCGGCCACCTTGAGGTCAGTGACCAGCCCGGCATACCACTCAGAGGCCCCAACGAAGGCCGGATCATCGAGTTGCAAGGTGCCATCCTCGGCGACCGGCTGTTGACCAGACATCGCGATTGGGAGAGCCTGCCACTGGAAGTCGCCCATGCCGATACCGAAACCGAACTTGCCGTCCTTGGTGGCCGCTTGCGCGATCTTCTCAAAATCGTCGAAGGTCCAGTCCGCTGCCGGGATGTCCGCACCAGCGGCGGTCAGCATGTCCTCGTTGTAATACGCAAGCATGGTGGAGACATCAAAGGGCAGGCCATACATCTCGCCCTTGTTCTTGAGAATATCGGTGGCGCCGGGGGCGAAGTCGCTCTCAGAGAGACCGGCTGTCGTCATATCCTCGTCGGTGAGGGGAGCGAAACCCTCGGTGTAGCCGGACAGTTGGCCGCTGTTCATACCCGTGACGCAGGCCATGTTGCCCGATGCCATGTTGGTGGTGAGCTTCGTGAAGAAATCACCCCAGGGCGCAGTGCGTAACTCAACATCCAGATCTGGGTTCTGTTCCTTGACCACGTCAATCTGTGCGTCGAGTGCGGCAATGTCGTCTTCACTGCCCGCCCACATGTCAACAACAATCTTTTGAGTCGATGGATCGTCGCCGGCAGGCTTGGCGGCATCGTCGCCGCCACAAGCTGTCAAGGTGAGGCCGGCTGACAGCGTAAGGGCCAGGGCGCCGAGATGAGCCTTCTTCATGGAGTCCTCCGGAAGTTTGAGTTACTGCGAACAATGAAGTAACTTCGTAAGTTGTACCTGTAACCAGTGTGGCACAGGACTCGCGTAAAAGACCAGCTTTCCGAGTCAGCGACTTTGCCTTTTGTACCGACAGCAAACTCTTTACGCCCTATTATTCCCTTGACTAGTTATTTCGTTTCCGAAAGAAGTTATGGATTCTCCAGTTCCCACTGACCACCACTCCCGACGCATCCTGGAGACCGTTGCCCGTGGGGAAGCCCTCTCCCGCAGCACCTTGGCGGAAAAGCTCGATCTCGCCGCGTCGACAGTCGGAGTGAAAGTGCAGGGGCTCCTTGACGCAGGACTGTTGCGTGAGGATGGCAATGCAACGTCGAGAGGTGGAAGACCAGCCCGCATTTTGCGCATCCGAGACGATGGAGACGACGTGCTGACCGTGGACCTGGGTGGAAGGCATGCCCGCATCGGTCGACATTCGATCAGTGGCGCCATCCAGCAGACCCTCGCCATACCCGTCAATCTTGTGGATGGCCCCAAGGCCACGCTTGAAGCGATCTCGGCCGCGCTCGCAGAAATCTCAGCGCACGGAGCGATTCGTGCTATCGGCGTCAGCCTCCCCGGACCGGTGGACACCACCACTGGCGTCGTTGAACTGCCCTCCCGGATGCCGGGTTGGCAGGGCTTTCGCGTGGGTGAGGCCCTCGCTGCGAGGTTTGCCGTCCCTGTCGCAGTTGACAACGACGCCAACCTCGCTGCTCTCGGAGAGCACATTGCGCGATTTGGACGAAGCCGTCACAGCATCACGGTGAAGGCAGGCACTGCCATTGGGAGTGGAATCATCGTGGATGGTCGCCTTCATAGAGGAGCTTCCTTCGCCTCCGGTGATATTTCGCACACTCGCATTGACCGCGCTGCCGATGTCCCCTGTAGCTGCGGCAACACAGGTTGCCTTGAGACCGTAGCCAGCGGAGCAGGCTTGGTGCGCCAGATGCGCGATCGTGACGTCGATGTCTCGACGATCGCCGAGATCCTGGCGCTCGCCTCCAATGGAGATCCTCTTGCAACCAGCATGGTTCGCAAAGCCGGCAAACGGTTGGGAGAGGTTCTGACTGGTGTCGTGAACTTCTTCAATCCGCATGCAGTGTTCCTCACCGGATCCATGAGCGCCTCGGAACCTTTCATTGCAGCTGTGCGTAGCCGCGTGTACGAGGGGTGTCACCCACTCGTCACTCGTGAGCTCCGAATTGAAGCTGCCCACACAGGCTCAAATGCCATTCTTCTGGGCGCGGCACATTTGGTTTTCGACGAGCTGACGTTCACCGGCTGATCATGCGGTCCGTAGCCACGGAGGACGAAATCCACATGCAAGCGTCCGTATTCTCTGCCGCCTGGTGGCGGCTCAGAATACGGACGCTTGACTCAAACTTGTGCACTTGTAGGGAGCGAGGGCGACCTACTCGTTGTCACCGCCCGTACCGGTCATCTGATCCGCCTGCTCCTGCATGGCTGCATCGCCGGCATCGGGCCATACCCAGTCCTTGACCTCGGGGATGTCGTCACCGTGCGTCCGAGCATAGGCACGTGCATCCAGTCGGGCATCTGACATTTCCTGACGGAGACCGGCGTAGCGGGCACCGAGGCCGGGGACGCGATCAATGACGTCCATCACCAGGTGATAGCGATCGATGTCGTTCATCATGGCCATGTCGAAGGGCGTGGTGGTGGTGCCCTCCTCCTTGTAGCCCCGCACGTGAATGTTGGAGTGACCCGTGCGGCGGTACGTCAAGCGGTGGATCAACCATGGGTAGCCGTGGTAGTTGAAGATGACCGGCTTGTCCGGTGTGAAGATCGTGTCGAAGTCACGATTGGAGAGTCCGTGTGGATGCTCCTTCTCGTCCTGGAGACGCATGAGATCCACAACGTTGACCACTCGTACTTTGAGATCGGGCACGTTGCGGCGCAGCAGATCGGCGGCAGCCAGCACCTCCACCGTCGGGACATCGCCGGCGCAGCCCAGGACGACGTCGGGCGATGTTCCTTCTTCTTCGGTGCCGGCCCAGTCCCAGATGCCGAGGCCACGGGTGCAGTGCTTCACGGCCTGGTCCATCGTGAGCCACTGAGGGCTCGGCTGCTTCCCGGCCACCACCACATTGATGTACTGCTTTGATCTCAGGCAGTGATCGAACGTGGACAGCAGCGTATTGGCATCCGGCGGCAGATAGACGCGCACTACGTCGGCCTTCTTGTTCACCAGATGGTCGATGAATCCCGGGTCCTGGTGGGAGAAGCCATTGTGGTCCTGCCTCCACACGTGCGAGCTGAGTAGGTAGTTCAAACTTGAAATGGGGCGGCGCCACTCCATCTCATCGGTCACCTTCAACCATTTGGCGTGTTGATTGACCATCGAGTCAACGATGTGGATGAACGCCTCATAGGACGACATCAGGCCGTGGCGCCCTGTGAGGAGGTAACCCTCCAACCAGCCTTGGCACTGATGCTCGCTGAGCATTTCCATGACCTGTCCGCTGCGGGCCAAGTGCTGATCCACCTCGGGTGAGAGGTAGTCCGCAACCCACTGCTTGTCCGTCTCGTCGTAGACCCCCTGCAATCGGTTGGAGGCGGTCTCGTCGGGACCGAAAATACGGAAATTGTGGCGGTTCTCCCCCACCACTCCTGTCAGCCAATTGCCCAACTCGCGCGTGGATTCAGCAATGGCGCCGCCGGGATGGGGGACGTCGACCGCGTGGTCCCGGAAATCGGGCAATCGCAGTTCTTTTCGGAGCACTCCACCGTTGGCCTCGGGCAGCTCGCCCATCCGCAGTCCGACGGGGGGCGCCAGCTTCGCAATTCTCTCCTGAGGCGCTCCTGAATCGTCGAACAGCTCTTCTGGTCGGTAGGAGATGAGCCAGTCGTTGAGGTTTTTGAGGTGTTCATCGGTGTCACGCGCATTGGACAAAGGAACTTGGTGGCTGCGCCAACTACCTTCTGTCTTGTTGCCGTCGATTTCCTTGGGCCCGGTCCAGCCCTTGGGGGTGCGCAACACGATCATGGGCCAGCGGGGTCGCTCGGCTTCATCCTCCCCCTGTTCGGCAGCCTTCGCCCGGATCTCAGCGATGTCATCCATCACGCCGTCGAGCAACTCTGCGTAGCGACGGTGATAGCTCTCGGGTTCCTCGTCATCGAACCCGGCCGTGAAGATGTGGGGAGTATGGCCGTAGCCCTTCATGAGGTCCTCAAGTTCCTCCTCACTGATGCGAGCGAGCACCGTCGGGTTCGCAATCTTGAAGCCATTGAGGTGCAGCACGGGCAGGACCACGCCGTCGCTGACGGGATTCAGGAATTTGTTGGAGTGCCACGAGGTGGCCAGTGGACCGGTTTCGGCCTCGCCGTCGCCCACCACGGCGAAGACCAGCAGATCCGGATTGTCGAAGGCTGCGCCATAGGCGTGGCTGAGGGCGTATCCCAGTTCGCCGCCCTCGTGAATGGATCCCGGGGTCTCCGGCGCAACGTGCGACGGGATTCCACCGGGAAACGAAAACTGCTTGAACAGCCGCTGCAGGCCTGCCTCGTCGCGCGTGATCTCCGGGTAAACGTCGGTGTAGACGCCGTCGAGGTAGTTGCTTGCCACCAAACCGGGGCCACCGTGTCCGGGGCCGGTGATGTAGAGAGCTCTCTGGTGTCGCTCCGCGATGACACGGTTCAGGTGGGTGTAGAGGAAGTTCAGGCCGGGGGTCGTACCCCAGTGACCGAGGAGTCGCGGCTTCACGTCATCACGATGCAGCGGCTTTCGGAGCAATGGGTTCTTCATCAGGTAGATCTGACCGACGGAGAGGTAGTTCGCGGCACGCCACCAGGCGTGGAGGTCGTCCAGGTGTTCGTCGGTGAGTTCGGGGCCTTGGCACTCTTCTCGGGTGCGCCACGTGCTGGTCATGGCCGTCCTTTCCATTGGGAAGTACACGTCCATTCAAGCACCGTCCCCAGTTGTCGGCAGCGGGTGCGCCACCGGCACACGTCTCATAATGGACAGCCACATCCGGTGCGAGGCATACCCACAGTCACGCCGCGATGACCTCACGTCCCCTCCATTTCTATGTCGCTATTGGCTCCCGTGTGACAGCTTGAAGACATTCGTGAATCGATCTTCGCAACGTCGCCCAACAGGTGAGCTCGACAGCTAATGTCTCCCCCAGCCGCCAACCAACCCATCCGCGGAGTTGTGCGGTGTCCACCGATTGCAAGGGGAATCACGTGACTGATTGGCTGAACAGCATCGACAGCTTCATCTGGGGGCCCTTCCTGCTCATTCCCCTGCTGCTGGGCACAGGCATCTACCTGACCATCCGACTGGGTGGTCTGCAGTTCCTGAAATTGATTCCCGCACTCCGCCTGGCGTTTGTGGACCGCAAGGACGTTGGCGCGGCCGGCGACATCTCGCACTATCAGGCGCTGGCCACGGCATTGGCTGCCACCGTCGGCGTCGGCAACATTGCTGGCGTTGCCACGGCTATTCAGTTGGGTGGCCCGGGCGCTGTGTTCTGGATGTGGGTCACTGCCCTCTTCGGTATGGCGGCCAAATACAGCGAGTCCTTCATGGGTGTGCGGTTCCGGACCACCGACGCCCGAGGGGAGATCTCCGGCGGACCCCAGTGGTATCTCAAACGAGCCATTCCGGGGGGCCTCGGTGTTGCCCTGAGCCTCGCGTTCGCCGCGTTCGCCATCCTTGCCAGCTTCGGTATCGGCAACATGACCCAGTCCAACACTGTTGCCGCTGTCATCGAGGGCCAGTTCAGTGTCGCGCCATGGATTTCCGGGCTCGCGCTCATGGTCTTCACCGGTCTGGTGCTGATCGGCGGCATCAAATCGATCGCAAGAGTGACCTCAGCCGTGGTACCCAGCATGATCGTCCTCTACGTGACGGCGGCCATCGTCGTGCTGAGCTTGAACATCAATGCCATTCCCGATGCGTTTGCCATGATCTTCACGGACGCCTTCACCGGGACGGCTGCGGCAGGGGGATTCACCGGCGCCGTGATTGCACAGGCCATCCAGTTCGGCGTTGCGCGCGGCATCTTCTCCAACGAATCCGGGCTCGGCTCCGCCGCGATCGCCGCGGCTGCCGCCAAGACCAACCACCCCGTCCGCCAGGGGTTGGTCTCGATGACCCAGACCTTCATCGACACGATCATCGTCGTCACCATGACGGCCCTGGTCATCGTCTCGACGGGTGCCTGGCAGGGTGATGAAAAGGGCGCTGCGATGACGTCGGAGGCATTCAGCACGGGGTTGCCCGGCGAATGGGGCGCTCTGATCGTCACGGTCGCGGTCATCTTCTTCGCGGGATCCACGATTCTCGGCTGGGCCTACTACGGCGAGCGCTGCGCGCAGCGGCTTTTCGGCGTCCGGTCCACCATCATCTACCGCGTGGTCTTCACCCTCGTTGTCTTTCTTGGAGCCACGACGGAACTCCTGACTGTCTGGACGTTCTCTGACATCATGAACGGTTTGATGGCACTGCCCAACCTGCTGGGATTGCTGATCTGCTCAGGCCTGATCGCTCGCGAGACGAAGGCCTACCTGAAACAGGACCCGGATCTGAGGAATCCACCGGAGGGGAACACACTGAACGGCATCAACGTTGTGGAGGCGACTGACCCCCCGGCATGATCACGCGGACCGGTGCCTTCCGTCGGAGTCCCGGCCGTATCCGGGCCACCAGCCCCGCGCTGTACGCGCTACGTCAATCCTGATGGTGAGTCGAGTGAAAACGCTTGGCGCGCTCCCCTGCTCGCACCAGAACAATCGATCCGGGACTATTCCTCCGAGGGCTTGAAACCAAACTGGTGCGACAACTCCCGCAGCTCCTGCTGTAGACGCGGGACACTCGTTTCCATCAAGTCAAGAGGCATCTGTGGTTTGAAGGCCGTCAGAGAGATGGCGCCAACCACTTGCCCGCTGTAGTCAAAGAAGGCTCCGGCGATACAGTTCGACACCTCATCGAATTCACCATCATCGTAGGCCCAACCACGATTGCGTACGCTTTCGAGAACTGCATGCATTTCTTCGGGATGGGTGATCGTGCGATCCGTGTATCTCTCCCATGTGGCGTTGGCGAGAATCCTGTCGCGGTGACTTGGTTCCAGGTGAGCGAGCATTGCCTTGGCAACCCCCGCTGTGTGGATCACGACGTTGCCACCCACTCTGAGTGGCAAGCGGATGGAGTAGGGCGGTTCAACGAAGTCCAGCGAGACGATCCGGTCGTCGGCGGGAATTGCGCAATGCACGGAGAAGCCGGTGTCCGCTGCCAGCGTGCGCAGCCGCGGTCCAATCACTGCCCGCAGGTCCACATCAGAGGGTTGGGGGCTGGCCAGGGCATACAGCCCGTAGCCAATGACGAACTTGCGATCACCATCGCGCCGGAGGAGTCCTCCCGCCTCCAGGCTCTGAATGATCCGTAGAGCAGTGGTTCGGTGCACGCCCACGGTCTCGGCGATGTCATCGACCAACGCAGGTCCCTTGGCGCAGATCTGCAGGACCTGTACAGCACGATCAACCGCTTGAACCATCACTCCTCTTTCTGAGCACGCATGGACAAACCATGACTCGCAGGACAATGGCAGGCCGGGACGATGAACCTTCCCGGCCTGCCATTGAACAGGTCATGCGAAGTACTGGCCACCATTGATATCGACAATGGTTCCGGTGACGAAGCTGCTGTCATCGGAACACAGCCACATCACAGGACCGGCAACATCATCCGGCAGACCCGGACGCTTCAGGGCAATGCTTTCGACCGCCGCTTTCTGGTTTTCAGGGGTGGTGAAAGTATCGTGGAAAGGAGTGTCCAGAATCAGACCTGGCGCCACTGCGTTCACCGTGATTCCTGCCCCAGCAACCTCTTTTGAAAGCCCGCGAGTGAAACCAAAAATGGCGGCTTTCGACGTCGCGTAAGCAGTGGAGCCACCGCCGCCACCGTTGCGTCCGGCAAGGGAGGCGATATTGACTATTCGACCCCATCCACTATCCATGTGACGCAGGGACTCCCGGGCGAAAAGGAAGGTGCTGTCCAGGTTGACCGACATCACCTCACGCCAGTAGTCCAGCGATGCCTCACGAGTATCAACCCGTTCAATCAGGCCCCCAATGTTGTTGACCAGGATGTCAATGCCACCCAGCACGTCAACGGCTTCTGCCACTGCTCCCTGAATGCTCTTCTCATCCCGAGCATCCACGGCCACAGCCTCACAGCGTCCCCCGTGCAAAGCACGCTGTTCCTCCAGGAAACTCTCCTCCGGCTTGTGGCTTCGATACGTCGTCACCACATCCACGCCGGCAGCACACAGATGTTCAACAATTGCGCGACCAATACCCACACCGCCACCGGTGACAAGGGCACGTCGCCCCTTCAGTTCTGACATTCAATTTCCTTTCATTGAAACATAAAAAATATACGTGGTTTACTTCGGAAAGAAAGCTTCAACCTTCAATCCTGCCTCTTCGAGCCCGTTTGTTCAGGCCAGGACCGCAGCCATATCGGCCGATACTTCGTATCGTAGTGGTGCACCTGACAGGAACCGTTCAACCTCGTCAACCATGGCGTCGCCCTGGGCATGGTGGGCATCAACCGTGTGCCCCGCATTGTGGGGAGAGATGACGGTATTGGGAAGATTTCGCCATGGGCTGCCATCCGGCAACGGTTCCTCAGGGAAAACATCCAGTGCGGCGCTGATCCGGCCAGAGCGAAGCTCCTTGAGCAGCGCATCGCAGTCCACGAGACTTGCCCGGGCGCTGTTGATGAGGGCGGAACCATCCCGCATCATGGCAAGTTCCCCCGCACCCAGCATTCCTTCTGTTTCCGGGAGGAGTGGCGCGTGCAGACTCACGATATCGCTCCGTCGAAGCGCGGTTTCGAGGTCCACCTTCTCGGCCCCGAAGTCCTTCGCTTCTTCGTCAGTGATGAAGGGGTCGACGACGAGAATTGTGCACCCGAAGGGACGAAGAAGTGGCAGAACAGCGCGTCCTGTTCTACTGGCTCCCACCACTGCCACCGTTTGCACCGACAGGAGTTTCCCAGGATGCTGCGCACGCAGGTCAAACCACCCACCCCCCTCACGCAGACCCCGATCCAACCTTTGAAGTTCTCGCATCTCCATCAGAATTTGAAGCATCACCATTTCCGCGACAGAGGTGGCAATGACATCGGCCGACTGACAGACGTGGACGCGTCCTCCAACAAGCTCCGGTGGGAGGAGATTCTTGATGCTCCCGGCCGAGTGCGCGATGAGCCCGAGGTCTTCGCTGGCAGCCAGTACGTCTGCACTCAGATGCGGCGTCCCCCATCCTGTGATGCAGGCAGAGGCCCCCTTCAACAACGATGCAATGTCCCAGTTCTCGGGTGGCCCGGAAGCGCTACGGATCTCAGCGATACCTGCCATCCGCTCCTGCGCCGCTGGCGTCAGAATCAGATCACGAGTCTTCTCCGTCAACAACAATGTGACCAATTGGCCGTTCTTCATACTTGTTCCTTTCTTGTGGACAATGGTTTCAGCCCTTCACGCCGCCGGCGATCATCCCGCCCGTCAGATGCCGTTGCAGCCACGGCACGAGGATAAGGACAGGGATAAGGGCGATCGTTGTCCCCGCCAGTACCTCAGGAAGGCCACCGGAAGGTGT
>JBQCZU010000040.1:0-25532 GCA_052089385.1 Arachnia sp. | reverse complement strand
GAAACCGCTGTCACCGCGGCTGCGGTATTGGCCAGGGCTGTTGCCTGGTTCGCCGAGCGCGGCATCACCGTGGAGCGAGTGTTGTCGGACAACGGTGGCGCGTACCGGTCGAATCTGTGGCGCACAGTCTGTGCCGATCTTGGTGTGACACCGAAGTGGACCCGGCCGTATCGGCCGCAGACCAACGGCAAGATCGAACGCTTCCACCGCACCCTGGCCGATGGGTGGGGATACGCCCGCTGCTACACCTCAGAAACCGAGCGCAGACAAGCACTGCCCGGATGGCTCCATCACTACAATCACCACAGACCCCACACAGCCTGCGGGGCCCTTCCACCCTTCACCCGATTAACCAACGTCCCCGGTCAGTACACCTAGGCCTTCAGCGTTGCGGTGACGAGGAACAATGTGTAGGGATGGGAGCCCTCATCGTCCTTCTTCGTCAGAGCAAGATCGGTGTGCCATGTAACGTCGGTGAACCCGGCCTGTTCCAGACGCCGTTCCAGATCGCCGCGATCCAATCCATCAAGATGTGGGTTGTCGTCGTGATTGTGTCCGCTGCCTTGGTGAAAACCCGATGACCCGGCCGGAAGGTCGATGAGAGCCACTTGGCCACGGGGCCGCAGTGCCTTGGCCATGTTGGCAAGAAGCGTCTCCAGATCATCCACGTGATGCAGGACCTGCAGAGAGAAAATCACGTCGGCGATGGCGACGGGATGATCCGGCGAGCGAGTGGCGAGATCGCGTCGTTCTGTGTCCCATTCGAGCTTGCGGTCCACGGTGCCGCGCTCAGCAACCTTGAGCATTTCCACCGAAGTGTCCACCAGCAGGCAGTGGGGGAGTACGTCCGCCAACGCAAAGCTGAGAGTGCCCGTTCCACAGCCGTACTCGAGGCCGGCTTCCACACCATCGAAGTCGATGGCCTCTCGCAGGCGTGAGGCGACCACGGCAATGCGCTCCGCGGCGTCCGTGTTGTCGTCCCAGGTGTGTGCCATGTCGTCAAAAATGCTCATGGGTACATCCTGCACGCGTGGACAAGTCTGCGTCCCGGATTCCTCCATCATTCGAGTACGTCTTCACCGCTGGGAAACACTCGAGCTGGGCGGGCCCGACAGTAGTGTTCTCGACATGTCAGAAACCACGGTGTCCAAGGACGAGGAAAACAACCGCTACGAGCTGCATCTTGGCGATGACCGGATTGGGTTCATCGACTATCGCCGCGAGGGGGAGGTGATTGAGCTTCACCACACAGAGGTCGATCCGGAACACGGTGGCAACGGCCATGCCGCTACTTTGGCGGATTTTGCGCTCAGGGACATCTCGGAGGGTGGGCTGATGGTAAAACCCTCCTGCCCCTACATTGCGAAGCACATCGAGAACAACCCTGAGTTCGGCAGCCTCGTTGCGGGCGGAGATCCGGCGCAGGACTGACCCGCTCGCGCGCGGAAGGCCCCCACCGGATAGAGCTCTCGGCCCGTGTAGGGCACAATGCTGAACGTATCGGCATGCAAATGCCCGTCTCTCACGACGGGTGGTGCCGACACAGTTCTCAGCACCTGCCCCGAGAGGAACTCCAGTGAGTGGCGTCATCACCATCACCCGGCCAGAAGGATCCGACAAGGTCGAACTGGCCGCCACCACGACGGGGCTGGACCTCTTCGGCACGGACAGAACAATCGTGGCCATGCGTCGCTCGGGTGAGTTGATTGATCTGGCCACCGAAGTGTCGGACGGCGACACCATTGAACCGGTGCTGAGCTCGGAGCCTGATGGCCTCGCCATCCTTCGCCATTCTGCAGCGCACATGACGGCGCAGGCCGTGCAGCATCTTGTGCCCACCGCGAAACTCGGCATCGGACCGCCCATCGTCGATGGGTTCTACTACGACTTCCAGACCGATCCGTTGACACCGGAGGATCTGGTGGCCATCGAGAAACAGATGGGCCAGATCGTCCGCGAGAAGCAGAAGTTTGTTCGTCGAGCATTCTCCGACGAGGAGGCACGCGCCGAATTGGCGGATGAGCCTTTCAAACTTGAGCTGGTGGAGCTGAAGGGAAACGCCTCGGATGTCGACGGCTCGTCGGTGGAGGTGGGCGCAGGTGAGCTCACCATCTATGACAATGTCCGTCGCGACGGCAGCGTCGCGTGGAAAGACCTGTGCCGCGGCCCGCACGTGCCCCACACCGGCTACATCCAGGCAGTGGCCCTGACAAAGGTCTCAGCCGCCTACTGGCGCGGCGATCAGCGCAACGCCACCCTGCAGCGTGTCTACGGCACGGCTTGGGCCACCCGAGATGATTTGAAGGCGTACCAGACCCGCATGGCGGAAGCTGCCAAGCGTGATCACCGCAAGCTCGGTGCGGAGCTGGATCTCTTCAGCTTCCCCGACGAGATCGGCTCCGGCCTGGCCGTGTTCCACCCCAAGGGCGCCACGATCCGCATGGAGATGGAGGAGTACTCGCGCCGTCGCCACATCGCCGAGGACTACTCCTTCGTCACCACCCCTCACATCACCAAGGCGAAGCTGTATGAGACCTCGGGCCACCTTGAGTGGTACGCCGATGGCATGTATCCGCCGATGCGCATGGACGCCGAGTACGACGCGGAGGGCAACCTCACCAAGCAGGGCGCGGACTACTACATGAAGCCCATGAACTGCCCCATGCACAACCTCATCTTCGCGTCCCGGGGCCGGTCCTACCGGGAGCTGCCACTCCGATTGTTCGAGTTCGGGACGGTGTACCGCAATGAGAAATCCGGCGTTGTGCATGGCTTGACCCGTGCACGTGGGTTCACCCAGGACGACGCCCACATCTACTGCACACGCGAACAGATGCGCGACGAGTTGGCACGACTGCTGCAGTTCGTCCTTGAACTGTTGAAGGACTATGGGCTGGACGATTTCTATCTGGAAGTCTCCAGTAAGAACCCGGAAAAGTTCGTTGGCGACGATGCAACCTGGGAGGAAGCAACCACGACGCTTCGTGAGGTGGCCCGGGCATCCGGTCTGCAACTGGTGGAAGATCCGGGCGGCGCGGCTTTCTACGGCCCGAAGATCTCCATCCAGGCCAAGGACGCCATCGGTCGGACCTGGCAGATGTCGACCATCCAGTTGGACTTCAACCTTCCGGAGCTGTTTGAACTCGAGTACCAGGCATCGGATGGCACTCGTCAGCGCCCCGTCATGATCCACCGGGCGCTGTTCGGTTCCATCGAGCGTTTCTTCGGCGTGTTGACGGAGCACTATGCCGGCGCCTTCCCCGCGTGGCTGGCACCCGTTCAGGTGTTGGGCATCCCTGTGGCCTCGGAGTTTGATGACTACCTCACCGGCGTCCTGGCAACGCTGCGCCAGCAAGGAATTCGCACCGAACTGGACACCTCCGATGACCGCTTCGGCAAGAAAATCCGCAACGCCACCAAGCAGAAGGTGCCCTTCATGCTGATTGCCGGCGGCGACGATCGCGATGCCGGATGCGTTTCGTTCCGCTACCGCGACGGGTCCCAACGCAACGGCGTCCCCATCAAGGATGCAGTCAAGGAGATCGTCTCGTTCGTCGCGTCGCGAAAGAATGAAGGACCCAGCGCTGATGCCTGAGGTGAGGGTGCAGGATCCGGGCGAGCTGGCGGGGGCTCCCGATGCCTTTCAGCGTTTGTGGACGCCCCACCGCATGGTCTACATCCAGGGGGAGAGCAAACCAACCGATGACGGAGACTGCCCGTTCTGCACCGCACCGGGAAAACAGGACGAGGCTGGCCTGATCGTGGCGCGAGGTGAGCATGCCTTCGTCGTGATGAATCTGTTTCCCTACTCACCGGGCCACGTGTTGGTCTGCCCATACCGGCACATTCCGGACTACACGGATACAACGGTGGAGGAGTCGCGGGAGATTGCAGAACTGACGCAGCAGGCCATGCGCGTCCTGCGGCGGGTCAGCAATCCGGCCGGTTTCAACCTGGGTATGAACCAGGGTGCCGTGGCGGGGGCCGGCATCGCTGCACATCTGCATCAGCACGTCGTCCCACGATGGGGCGGGGACATGAATTTTCTGCCCATCATCGCCCAGACCCGGGCTCTGCCTCAGCTCCTCGGGGATGCGCGTCAGCAACTGGCTGATGCCTGGACCTCCTGACGCCATGCCGCGCAGCCGAGGCATGCAGTCTGCACTGACGACGTTGGTGTGGAGGGTGGGGTCCCGCGTTCCACACTGGACACGGCGGTTGATCTGCACCATCGCCCCGTGGCCAATCTCGGTCCTGCCCCTCGACGGGTTGCGACAGTGGGAAATCAACACGAGGACCGCCCTGGGCCGCGAGCCCACAAAAACACAACGCCGAGAGCTGGTCTCGTCGTGGCTGAACAACAATCTCATGTCTCTCTCCCTTGCCCGATGGAGCGATTCCGACATCCTGGATCGCGTCATCATCAGCGACGGGGACCTCCGTAAACTTCGCACCTCACTCGCGGGGCCGGGCCTCGTGCTGGCCCTGCCTCACATGGGGAGCTGGGACTTCGCCGGTGCATGGTGCGCACGAGTGGGTATCAAGGTGATGAGTGTCGCGGAAAAATTGCCTCGAGGGATCTACGAGCGCTTTCGCGACGCACGCGCCAAAATGGGCATGGACATCCTTCCGGTGGACCAGCCGGATCTGATGCGATCCCTGGTGGAATCGGTGCGACGCGGGGACGCGGTCTGCTTGCTCAGCGATCGTGACCTCTCGGGCCGTGGCGTCCAGGTGCCGTGGCCAGGCTCCGGCCACATGGTCCATGTGCCCGCCGGTCCCGCGATTCTGGCGCGGCTGAGCGGCTGCGACATGCGAGCCGCCTTCACCCGGTTCCACGGTGATCAGGTGCAGGTGATCATCGGTGATGTCATCAACGTCGGTTCTCCTGCTGAAATGATGACCGCCGCTGTGGCTCAGTTCGCGGAGGGTGTCCGCAGCTCGCCCACGGACTGGCTCATGCTGCAACCGTTCTTCAAGGATGCCTGAGCGCTCATGCGCGTCGCCCTGCTCTGTCCGTATTCCCTGGACACCCCCGGCGGGGTGGCCACGCACGTCCTGGGGCTGGCGTCGTGGCTGGTGCTTCAGGGCGACGAGGTGAGCGTGATCGCGCCCGGAACCAGGGCTCCCTCAGTGAGGGGGGGAGTTGCTGTTCACCTCGTGGGCCGCGCCACCAGTCTGCCCTTCAACGGCTCCGTGGCGCAGTTGGCGCTGCGTCGCCGGCAGCGTGCCGAGGCGGTGCGCTTCGTCCAGGGAGCGGACGTGGTGCACGTGCATGAGCCACTCACCCCGGGTATTGCCTACGCGGTTGCCCGCAGGGCGAGGACGCTGGTGGTCACGCATCACGCGAGCTTCACACCATCGACTGTCCTGTCTGCTTTTTTGCGTCGCCGGGCGGGAGCACTTTCTCCCCGTGCCTCCATTGCCGTGTCACACGCCGCACAGTCCACTGCCTTCGCAGCGACGGGCGAACATCCCGTCATCATTGCCAATGGCGTCCTCATGCCGGATCCACCGCCTGTGCGGTCGCTCTGGCGTGGGGGAGTCCGCCCTCGTATCGGTTTCCTGGGCCGCCTTGACGAACCCCGGAAGGGATTTGCTGTTTTTCGTGAGGTTGCCGAACTGGCTCGCGCAGCCGGTCTGGATGCCGACTTCGTGGCACTGGGTCCGGGGACACCGCATCCGGGACATGTTCGCCTGTTGGGTGCCCTGGAGAACCGCGGACGCAATCTGGCGCTTCAACACGTAGACGTACTACTGGCCCCCAATCTGTTCGGTGAGAGCTTTGGACTCATTCTCGTTGAGGCTCTGGCGGCCGGGTGTTCTGTGGTGGCCAGTGATCTTCCGGGCTTTGAGGACGTACTGAAGGCATCCGGCACAGGCCGTACATTCCCCCGAGGTGATGCCGCGTCGGCTCTGGCTGCCATCCAGTCGACACTGGAGTCCCCGGAGGATCCGCGTACCCTCCACGCGTCCGCCACGCAGTGGGGTTGGGATGTTCTCGGTGCACGGGTGCGTTCGCAGTACACGGTAGCCATCGGGGCGCCATGAGCTCGTGATGTTCATGGGGACAAACGCTTCGATGGCCTAGGCTGGCCAGCGTGAACGCCGTCGAGGAGACGTCCCAGTGGGACACCGACCGTGTCATGACTCTGCCCAATGTCTTGTCCTTCATCCGCCTTCTGGCCGTGGGTGTGTTCGGGTGGCTCATCCTGGAGGGACAGGACGTGGCGGCTGTCATCCTGCTGGCAGCCTCGGGCGCCACCGACTGGCTCGACGGTTTCCTGGCACGCAGATTGAAGCAGCGCACCGCTCTCGGAGCGAAACTGGATCCTGTGGCGGACAGGCTCTACATCCTGATGGCGATCATCGCCCTGACCGTTCGCGGCATGATGCCGTGGTGGCTTCTGGTGATTCTCGTGGCCCGGGACGTGATGCTGGTTCTTCTGATGCCATCGCTGCGTCGAAGCGGCATTCTGGCTCTTCCCGTCAATCTTGTCGGCAAGGCAGCCACCATGTGTCTCCTGCTCGCACTGCCACTGATCCTGCTGGCCGCCACCCCGATGGTGGAACTGTCCTTCGTGGGCTGGATTGGTTGGCCATTGGCAGTGCTGGGAGTAATTCTGTACTGGTGGGCGGGCGGAATCTACCTGCATCAGACGATCAGTCTTTCCCGGATGAGACGCGGGGCCTCCAATGTCCAGGCCTGACCAGAGCATGAGTCTGCTGACTGACCTGCAGGCGAATGCGCTGGAACCGGAATACCGCTCCACGGGGACTCGTCACAAATCCTCCCCGCTTCTCCTTGCTGCCACCCTGGCTCTGCTAGCCGCCCTCATCGCCATCGCGGTGGTGAGCACCACCCGCTCCTCGGAAGAGTTGGACAGCGAACGAACAGACCTGCTCGAGCGCGTCACTACGACGGTGGAAAGAGTGGAAGTTCAGGAGGCAGAACTCGCTGCCCTGGAGCTGGAGATTCGGGATCTGGGCGCCGCCCAGATCAACGATCCCGCCCTTGCTGCTTCTCTGGCCGCTCTTGATCCTCTGGTGGGAATGGTTCCGGTCACTGGCCCCGGCATCATCATTGAGGTCACCGATGCGACGGACTCGTCGGACACCGATGGGGTGGTCTTCGACAGTGATCTCTCCCGGCTCGTCAATGGGCTGCGGCAGGCGGGCGCGGAGGCCGTGGCCATCAATGGGCGTCGCGTCACGTCGCTGACACCGATTCGGACAGCAGGATCAGCCATCACCGTGGATTACGTCTCCCTCTCGCCGCCTTATCGTGTGGAGGCCATCGGGGATCCAGCCACGATGTCTGCGCGGTTCGCGCGCACGAGTGCTGCTGCCTGGTGGAAGTACATCAGCGACAATTTCGGCATTGGGTTCTCCATCCGGGAGGCTGATGAGCCGTTGACGCTTCCGGCAGACCCGGGCATGGAACTCAGAAGGGCAGAGAAATGAAGGATGAAAGGAGGAGCCCATGCTGGCCGTTCTAGGACTGCTGCTGGGCATCGTGATCGGGCTGCTCATTGAGCCGTCACTCCCATCGGTGCTGCAGCCATACCTTCCCATCGCAATCGTGGCCGCGATGGATGCCATCCTCGGGGGGACCCGTGCCTACCTCGAGGGTGTGTTCTCGGACAAGGTATTTGCCGTGTCCTTCCTGTCCAACGTGCTCATTGCGGGACTCATCGTTTTCGTGGGTGATCAGATCGGTGTGGGCTCGCAGCTCTCCACCGGCGTCGTCGTGGTTCTGGGCATCCGCATCTTTACGAATGCGGCGGCCATTCGCAGAGCAGTCCTGCATGCCTGAGCATGGGGCAGCCGAGGCTGAACCGGCAATGGCCCGACGAGGTGTGACCGAGCCCCCACTGCAGGAAGAGGTCTCGTCGGAAACCGGACCTCCCGACAAGACCACTGTGGTGTCGAGGTGGCTGCACCCAAAGCGGGGGCAACTCACAGTGGCCCTGATCCTGATGCTGACCTCCCTCCTGATTGTGGTGACGCTGCGGTCGCAGGCCGATGAGCCGTCGTATGCCAACCTGGGACGGACAGAGCTGATCCAACTCCTGGACAATCTGTCCGCGGAGACCCGCCGCTTGGAAACGGACATCAGGGACCTGCAGAGCACCCGTGATGAGCTGGCATCCGGGGCTGAAGGCGCGGACGCAGCACGCGTCGAGGCCAACCGACGCCTTGACGAACTGGAAATCATCGCAGGAACCGTGCCGGTCCATGGAGCCGGCATCAGGGTCACCATTGCGGATCCGGAGAACAAAGTCAGTCCCGAGCTGCTCCTTGATGGTCTCGAAGAGTTGAGGGATGCTGGCGCCGAAGTGATGGAGATCAACGACAGCATCCGGGTGACCGCTTCCACATGGCTGGGATTGGATTCCGAGGGCAGGGTGGTGGTCAACGACCAGGTGGTCACTGATCCCATCACCCTCGACGTGATCGGAGATCCGGCCACGCTGGAAGCGGGTGCCCGCTTTCGTGGCGGACTGGTCAGCGAGATTGAGGGTGAGCGGGTAGGAGGCCTCGTGCGGATCGAGCAGATGGAGCGTGTTGACATCGATTCCATCGTTGTTCTGAACGAGAACGAGTTCGCTCTACCCAATTGATCGACCGAGGTGTTGTGAAGCCGTCAACCAGCGATAGGGTGGGTTCGCAACTGAGACGGCCATCGGCGACCACGATGGGGCGTACTTGGAAGATGTGCCAACGCGAGAGGGGCCCCGCCCATGAAGTGCCGCCACTGTGGACGCGACAACCGTACCGACTCAAAATTCTGCAGCGCTTGCGGAGCTCCGCTGGCCGAGTCTGTCAGCGACACCACAACGGTCCTCTCTGCCATCTCGGATGACAAGATTGGCGAGCTCAGCGACTCGGAGATGGACGCTGCGCGGAAGCTGAGCGATGGAGACGCGTTGCTGATCATTCGGAGCGGAGGAAGTGAGGGATCCCGATTCCTCGTGGACACCGACATCACGACGATCGGCAGGCATCCCGCGTCCGACATCTTCCTCGATGACATCACCGTCTCCCGGCACCACGCGCGCTTCCTCCGCACGAAAGGTCAGCTCAAGGTGGAGGATCAGGGCAGCCTGAACGGGACCTATGTGAACCGAAAGATTGTTCAGGACACCGTCGTGCTGCATCAGGGCGACGAAATCCAGATCGGGAAGTTCCGTGCCACCATCAGCCTGGGTGAGCCCGGCGGGAACTGATGGCAAGCCCCCCACGGACGATCGGACAGGTCCTCGAAGCCATCCGAGGGGAGTTTCCAGACATCTCGGTGTCGAAGCTTCGCTACCTCGAATCAGAAGGGTTGATCCTGCCCGAGAGGGATCAACCCTCTGGGTATCGGCGGTTTCGACAGGTAGATATTGACCGGCTCCTGTTCGTGCTGCGTGCGCAACGAGACAAGTATCTGCCGCTCAAAGTGATCCGGGAACAGTTGGACGCCTTGGACCGTGGAGAAGAAATCCCGAGCGAGGCTCCGGCTCCGTCCCCGGAAGAGCCTGCCGCACCCTCGAGTCGTCCACACGCCGCCGCGGCAGCATCTCGTCTTGTGTCCCGCCGTCAGGTGCTGACGGAGTCAGGGTTGGGGGAAGGCGCACTCATTGAGTTGGAACGTCTGAAGCTGATCGCCGTTCGCCGCGGAACCCATCTGTATGGTCGAGAAGCCGTCGCGATCGCCTCGGCTGCGAAGCGTCTGAGCGGATTCGGGGTCGATCCGCGACAACTTCGAGTGGTGCAGCAGGCTGCTGCGACGGAGGCCGCCCTGGTGGAACAGGCGCTCGCACCGTACCAGCGTCGCTCGGGCATTCCGCGCGAAGTTCTGGCCGATGTCTACCGCGTTGTTCTCCAAGCTCACGCCGCACTTCTTCACAGCCAGATCAACGAGTAGGACATCGAATAGGCTGGGTCCCATGATCGACCTTGATGTCATCGGAATTCGACTTGCTTCCCCTGACGACACCCCAGTCCTGCTCCTCAAGGAGAGCGAGGGCACGCGGATCCTGCCCATCTGGATCTCGACGGTTGATGCAGCAGCCATTGCGATTGTCCTGGATGACAGCGCGGAGTTCCACCGCCCCATGACGCATGACCTGTTGGCCAATGTGCTCGACGAGGTGTGTGAGGGACAGCCGGGTGTCATCAACATCGCGGAGATGCGCGACGGAGTGTTTTACGCATCCATCACAGCAGGCAGTTTCGTCTTCGACGCGCGCCCCAGTGACGCCATCGCCGCAGCCCTTCGTCTGGCCTGGAACATTGAATGCTCGGAGCAGCTGATGGATCAGGTGGGCGTGGAGGTGGACCAGAGCGAAACCGACCAGGTGGAGAAGTTCAGGGAGTTCCTGGATACGGTGACTCCCGACGACTTCGAAAATGATGAGGAACCCTGAGCGATCACTTCTTCCGATGATCCAGCGGGATCGCGCATCGCGGCGAACACGCGGCGCGCAAGAGATCAAGTGAAGCTTGAGGGTTTCTCCTGAGGTGTCGGTGACGGCGAATTGCATAAAGTCACGGCTTAGTGGGTTGTCAGAAGCACATTGGGGGCTGATGTCCACGCGCTGCAACACGGTATGCAGGGACAAGGGCCGAATCGCCTCGGCGCCGGTTGGGCGTGTCGTGGACCTCGGGCCCGTGGTGAGGTTAACGTCGTCAATGTCGTCGTCCACCCGGGCAGACGTCGCGGATTGAAGAAGAATGAGGTGCAAGAAGTGGCGGACGAGACCGCGGGGAAGGCACAGGCGCAGCCAGTGCTCCAGGATCTGCTGTTCGAAGGCGACTTCTCACCACTGCCGGTAGACATGGGTTTTCGTGGCCCCGTGGCACATCGCGTTGCAGGAATCACGTACCGACAACTCGACTACTGGGCCCGCACCGGTCTGGTGGTCCCCGAGATCCGTAAAGCGGGCGGCTCAGGTACGCAGCGTCTCTACTCCTTCCGGGACATCCTGCTGCTTCGCGTCGTCAAGCGTTTTCTGGACGTTGGCATCTCACTCCAGCAGATCCGGGTGGCCATCGATCATCTGCGCGCTCGCGGCGTGGAGGACCTCACCGAAATCACTCTCCTCTCGGATGGTTTCAGCGTCTATGAGTGCACGACGGCAAATGAACTCTTTGACCTGTCCAAGGGCGGTCAGGGAATGTTTCTCATCTCCGTCTCCAGCGTCTGGAAAGAGATCGAGGGAACGCTCAGCGCGCTGCCCTCCGAGCGGGCTGGCTTCACAGTGGCGCAGAGCGCCACCGATGAACTGGCCGCGCGTCGTGGCGACAGGGCCATTTGAGCGCCCGAGCGCCTCAAGGATTTCCATCGACGGGACCGCTACAGTTCTGGCGTGAAGGAAACAATTTCGAAACTCATGCGACGCCCTGCAGTGGCTCACATCATGGCGGGACTTGACAGGTTCGGCAAGCGCCTCGGCCCCCAATTTGCGGGTTCCATCACCTATTTCTCGGTGCTGTCCATGATCCCGGTACTGCTGTTCGGTATCGCCGTCGCGGGGCTCGTGTTTACCGTTTTCCGCCCTGACCTTCTGCAAGAGGTACAAGATTTTCTCCTCCAGCAGCTTGGCACCGCGGGAGGTCCCGTGGATGCAGACAATCCCACGGAGGAGGAACAGTTCGCCCAGACGGTCAGCAATTTCGTGACGGAGACCTTCAATGGTTGGAGGGGGGTCTTCGGGATTTCCATTCTCACCGCCGCGTACTCCGGATCCAACTGGGTGAAGAATCTCAAACACGCCGTCCGCGCCATGTGGAAGGACAGCTTCGCCGAGGCAGCTGAGAAGGCAGGCTTCGTGAAGGAGCTCATCAGCAACCTCCTCATTTTCTTCGGCCTGCTCCTCTCCATAGCGATCGCCTTGGGCGTCACTGCTGCTGGTCAGCTGCCGGAACAAATCATTGACTGGTTGGGTCTCGAAAATGTGCCCGGCATCGGCCTTCTGCTACAGGTTGCGAGCGTGGCAGTCAGCTTGCTGGCAAGCTGGCTTCTCCTTGCCTTTGTTTTCACTGTACTGCCCGGTGAACGCACAAAACTTGGGACATTTCTCCGGGGAACCTTCGCTGGCGCCGTTCTGCTCACCGCGTTGCAGCAAGTCGCGGGTCGACTGGTGGGACTCTTGAGCGACAACCCCTCCGCTGGTGTGTTCGGGCCCATCATCATCCTCATGATCGTCTTCAATCTCCTGGCCACGATCATCCTGATGATCTCCGCCTGGATCGGCACCGCGGAGACCTGGGAGGCCGCCCGTGCCAAGAAGGAAGCCAGACAAGCAGCAGGGATCGATGACGAGGACGAAACAGGCATCGATGAGCAGGATCAGACAAATGGGGATGAGATCCGCGAGATGTCTGCATCGGTGGTGTCCGCTCGCCATCGCGCCGAGCGTTGGGCTGCCACCCAGGATCCGGAGTCTCTCCGCAGCGTCAACTACGATCCGTCAACTGTGGTTCTCGAGGACCCCGACGCCACCGTCAAACAGGGTGTGGCCGCCCGCAGCGTCCGCCTGGGCATGGGTGTGGGGTACGGCGTGGGCGCCGCCACTGGCGTGGGCCTGGGCGCCATCGTCGCTGCTGCGATGGGAAGATTCTCCCGGCGCTGAGCCTGATCGGGTACAGAGCCGCTCCCTGGGGGCCACACTCTCGCCGTGCGCCAAGTCAGAGTCAATGTTGATGGGAAGGGGGAGGTGTTGGGACCCCACATCAATGAGGGTATGAACGGCGTCACGACGCAGGAAGGGCCGGACCCACAATGTGGACCCGGCCCTGACCTTTCGATACTTTCAATCAGTGAGGGGCAGCAGCCTGTGGGGTGCCCTGACCGGTTGCGTTCAGCATGTCGACGAACCAGTCCGTAGCAATGCTGAAGACCTTACCCCCGGCGATGCGGTCGAACGCGATGGCGGACAGGGCGTTCTCGTTCTCCTCGTCCTCCCCGATGACACCGGACTCGCCACGCAGAGCACAGTCCACCGCCATGTCGGTGCACCGCTTGATCAGTGCCAGATCATCCGCATTCGCGGCAGCGGAGCGCGCGAAGTAGCCGGACTTCTGCACCATGACTTTCTCGGCACCCAATTCTTGTGCGAATTTGTCGGCGAACCACTTGCCGGGGTTGAGTTTGTCGAGCTTGACGTGTCCGAAGGGATCACGTGGGACGGTCTCGCCGGAAGCCTCCGTCTCCTCGACGATGGTGTCCAGGCCGGCACCCTCGGAGAGGAAGATGGTGACATTGCCCACTTCGTCCATGACCTTCTTCAGTCGTGCACCTTCGGACTGGATGTCGATGACAGCCTCGGGTACGTAGACGGCGTGCACGTCCCACGCCTCCCGGCTGAGGCCGATCTCGGGGGCCCACTCCTGGGCGTCGAGCCACTTGCGGTACTCGACGGCCGTGGCTGCTGTCAGCCAGCCGCAGTGTCTGCCCATGACCTCGTGAATGATGAGCATGCGAGAACCGGAGTTGTGCTCCGCGACGATGTTCTTGGCAAAGAGCGCACCCTGCTCTGCAGCGGTCCATGCACCCAGCGACTGACGAATGGGGATGACATCGTTGTCGATGGTCTTGGGCAGCCCGACGACGGTGAGGGGATAGTCGTTCTTCGCGAGGAACGCTGCAAGGTCCGCAGCAGTGGTGTTGGTGTCATCGCCGCCGATGGTGTGCAGGACGTCGACGCCATCGGCCACGAGGCGGTCAGCAGCGACCTTCAGCGGATCGGCGCCCTCTTCCACCAGCCCTCGCTTGACCAGATCCTTGATGTTGGTGAGCTTCACACGCGAGTTGCCGACGGGCGAGCCTCCAAACTTGTGCAGCAGCCCAGCCTTTTCACGCACGACGTCGGTGACCTGCAGGAAATCACCCTGCAACAAACCTTGATAGCCGTGGCGGTAGGCAATGATCTCAATCTCGGGAGCGATCTCTGTGTAGCGCTCGATGAGTCCACCGATGGCAGACGAGAGGCACGGCGCAAAGCCACCTGCCGTGAGAATGGCGACCTTCTGGACCATTGGATACCTTTCCTAGGGAAACCTTGAGCGAACCCAGACTATGGCACCGACGCATGAGGAGACTCTCCGGGTGTCCGAAGCAGACGCTGACCAGGTTTTCCACAGATTCTTGGTATGACCCCCGTCATGCAGGGTGCGGCTGGCACGATGACTCAATGCATGACCAGAGGGGACTCAGCAACGGTGTGCAGGTCACATTGTTGTTTCCCATCGCGTTCGGAGTCCTCCTTCTGACACTGCAGTGGGCCCTCATGGCGTGGGCAGGGGCATCTGCCCTGGCGGCAGCCCAGGATGGCGCCCGCACCTCAGCGGTCATCAGTGGAACCGCATCGGCGGGGGAGTCAGTTGCGAAGCAAGCCGCTTCCAATGGGTCCCTTGAGAACGTTGAGGTGGATGCGTCCCGGGGAGCCATCCGCACAACGGTGACGGTCCGGGGAACAGCACCATCGCTGATTCCGGGACTTCGGCCAACGGTCAGCAAAACGGCTGAGGTACCCACCGAGAGACTGAGCAGCTCATGAAGGTCAACCGGGGACGACGGTCACAAACAGAACGTGGGTATGCCATGGCAATTGAGGCCACCATCATCCTTCCGGCTCTGGTGCTCTTCGTCGCGCTCGTGATCTTCCTCGCACGGGAGAACCTTGCCCACCAGGCAGTCGGGGCGTCAGCATCGCAGGCTGCACGAGCAGCCTCGCTGGAACGAACTCCCGGTACTGCGCGTGCCGCGGCAACAGCAGTCGCGAATTCCTCCCTGAGGGATGCCGGGCTCTCCTGCAGGAGCCAGCACATCGCGGTCGACACGTCGGCTCTGAATGCCACGCCGGGAGATCCAGCCGCGGTCTCGGTCACGCTCACATGCCTCGTGATCCACGATGTGGTCCTGCCTGGTTTCCCGCAGGAGCGACGGGTGTCAAAGACCCGAACTTCGCCCGTCGACACGTATCGGGGGAGGTGAAGTGAGAAACGAAAGGGGGTCCCTCGCAGTCTGGACGGCGTTGGTCATGCCCGCCTTCATCCTCTGCGTTGGTCTGGGTGTGGACCTCTCAGGGCACGCAGCCGCCGAACAGGAGGCCCGGGCCGTGGCGCAGGAGGCTGCGCGCGCGGGTGGCCAGTACCTTCTGGTCGACCAAGGTCGTGTCAGGCCTGACACGACCCGCGCCGAGCGAGCAGCCAACGGTTACGTCGCCGCCACCTCGCTGACAAGCACCACATCGGCGGGGATCGATGGCCGCATCACCGTCACCGTTTCCGGACGCCATCCCACCCAGTTCCTCAGCATGATCGGAATCAACAGCCTTCCGCTCACTGCTGTGGGAACCGCGCGCGTTGTTTCAGTGATTGCGGGCAACGAAGAGTAGGAATCGTCCCAACCCTCTAGTCTTTGGTCATGGCTCAGTACTACGACGTGCACCCAGAGAACCCCCAGCCGCGCAGCATCAACCAGGTTGTGCGCATCCTCAATGATGGCGGCCTGGTGGCCTACCCCACGGACTCCGGCTACGCCCTCGGCTGCATTCTCGGCAATGCCCAGGGGATCGCGCGGATCAAACGCATCAGGAATCTCGATGACAAACATCACTTCACGCTTGTGGTGGATGAGTTTGCCAAGCTGGGTGCCTATGTGGACATGGACAACTGGGTTTTTCGCTCCATCAAATCCGCCACACCCGGCAGCTACACCTTCATCCTTCCGGCCACCAAGGAAGTGCCGAAGATGATGCAACACCCCAAGAAGCGCTCGGTGGGCGTGCGCATCCCGAAGCACCGCACGGTTCAGACATTGCTGCAGGCCCTGGGCGCGCCAATGCTCAGTTCCACTCTTCTGCTACCCGGGGAAGTGGAATCACCCACCGATGGCTGGGCGATCAAGGAGATGCTGGACAACGACGTGGATGCCGTGCTGGATTCAGGAGATGTGGGATCCGATCCCACGACGGTGATCGACATGACCGGCGCTGAACCCGTCGTGGTGCGCATCGGGGCTGGGGATCCCACGCCCTTCGAGTAGCCACGGGTGTCCGCTTGGTTTTCGCTGCGGTGAGGTTCAGGCGTCGGGGTGGTCTGTGGAACCCTGGTGGGTCAGCGCCTCGTTGGTCATGGACGGTACCCGTCCCCCTTCTTGCTACTGCGGCGGAACCGGTCGGGAGTTGGATGTGGAGCCGGAGAGCGGTTTTCCCTCGCTCCAGAACTCGTTCACCCGTGTTTCGTGCCCTTCGTTGCCGGAGCTGTGGGTGAGTGGTGAGGTATCCGGCGCGCTTGCAGTGGCTGCTGAATCATCGATCTTGCCCGTGCTGGAGGTGGGGACCTCCCAGCTGGAATCGTCAGGTTGGCTATTGCCTGTGGCTGCTTTGTCATTGTGTGTGGGGGGCTTCGGGGTCACAACGTGCTCCTTCTTGTTTCAGCCACTGTACGCCGCTGGGTTGTCCATGATCCCCCTATCCACATTCTGCAGCCGTCCCGAGAGTCACCGTCCCCGCGACCATTGTGAACTGGCACTCCGGTGATGAAAGAGCGCCGTTGCCCAATTGAGTGGGCGTCAGCGATGTCAGGACCAGGTCAGCTGGTTCTCCGACGGCAATCCTGGTCCGGGTGCAGGCTGCCAATGCCTCCATCGGCGTCAGGGCTTGATCGCTGCGGTGTGGCATGTTGACGGCGACGTTCATGGCCAGCCACGGATCCAGCGGCGACACCGGTGCGTCTGATCCGAACCGGAGCCTCGCGCCAGCATCGAGGAGCGCCCGCAGCGCAAACGCACGATCGGTGGAAGCAGGCCACACTTCGTCAAGGACCGCTTCGTCTTCGATGAGGTGAGCGGGCTGAACGCTTGCGCCCACATTCAGGGATGCGAAGCGATGAAGATCGCTGGGATGGACGAGTTGCGCATGTTCAATCGTTCCTTCGGCACCCACTGCCTCAAACGCATCCAAGGCATCCCTGCAGGCACGATCACCGATGGCATGCACCGCGGAGGAAATGCCGAAGCGGTGTGCCCGAGCCATCAAAGTGGTCATTTCTGACCGGGATAGATTGGCGACTCCGTGAGGGGATCCCTCAATGGGGTGGGGGTAGGGGGCAAGGCAATGGGCCGTTTTTGAACTCAGTGATCCGTCGGAGATGATCTTCAGGGGCCCGACGTTCAGTCTCTCGCCCAAGCGGTCGCCGGTGCGCAGGCCCAAGGCAATGAGTCGTTCCAAATCATCGGGATAGGTGGCCACCTCCACGTGCTGCAGAGAAGGTGATGCAGCCATCCGCCGTTGCCAGGCGCCCACACCCCACGACATCTCCATGTCCACGACGCCCACCACACCCAGTGCAGCTGCGCGACGCTGTGCTCCGCGCACGAGAGCGTCCACATGACCTGTTTCCGTGGCCATGAGGTGCAGCATCGCGGTGAAGGCTTCTTCTTCCCGGAGCAGTCCCGTCGGATGTTCGGGAGCTCCGACGGCGACCAGCCCGGAGGAATTGCACCACAGGGAATGCAGGTCCCCCGAGATGAGAACAATCGGCTCGGTGGCCAAGTCGTCGAGGACTGCTGCGCTGGGTTCGACGGGCCAGGTTGCTCCTCTGTAGCCAAAACCCACCAGTAGGCCACCGGCGTTCCGCAGCGACAGCTCGCTTCTCAACAGCAGCAGAATCGCGTCGAGATCTGCTTCTGCCGGAAGTTGCAAACATTCAGCCAGGAGAGCGTGCGTGCTGAAGTGCACATGCTCATCCCACAGACCGGGGAGCAGTGTCGCACCCTCGGCGTCGACCGCGCCCAGACGATGTCGGACATGGGGCTCGACTGTGGCGACAAGCCCGTCGCGCACGGTCACATCCACCAGTTCAGACGCTACGGGGTCTGAGAATTCGCGCAGCAGCCGTGCTCGAGCTATCACCACGTCGGTCATCAGTGCAGAGTTCTCCTTGCGTCTCAGGCGACTCGTATCCTATGCCTGAAAGCCAATAGTCATTCCTGCACCCGCGTGAAGAGTGACGTCAGGACTTCCCACGGCGATCCGCTGCGTAGGCGAAGTTGACCATCACGATCCCGATCCACACGATGGCCGCCATCCAGATGGATCCCAAATCCAGCGCTATCGCGGTCAGGGGGATGGACATCACCAGTGAGACGATGGCCAGGGCCAGCCGTCCACCAGCACCGGACTGCGCGCCACCATGCGATTCTTCCATCTGCAGGTGCTGTCGTTGAGCCTCTGCTGCGATGTCGCTCTGTCGCTGGACCTCCGCCATGATTTTCTGTGCGAACGAGTCCACGAGGGCTGGTTCCATGGCGGGTCCGAGTTCCTGGCGAACGGCCAGGAGCGATTCCATCTCGGCGCGCTCAATTGGCGACTCGCCCACCGGATTGTTGCTCATGTGGTCCACGGTAGTCCACCGCGCTTCTCACAATGGCTGCTGTGGTGTAGTCATGGGGCATGAGTTCTGTTGCAGCCAACCTCGCTGTCATCGAGAAAAGGATCGCCGAAGCGGCCGCCCGCGTTGGCCGAAGCGCCGGGGAGGTCCGCCTGCTGCCGGTGTCGAAGACCAAGCCCCCTGAATCGATTCTGGAGGCTCACGCTGCCGGGTACAGGCGCTTCGGTGAGAACAAAGTGCAGGAGGCCGGAGCCAAGGCGGAGATTCTGGCCGGAACCACGGACATCGAATGGGCGGTCATAGGCCACCTGCAAACGAACAAGGCCCGCGATGTCGCACGCTTCGCCACCGAATTCCAGGCCCTTGACTCGCTGCGTGTGGCCAAGGAACTCAACAAGCGGCTACAACAGGAGGGTCGGCGCCTGGAGGTGCTGGTCCAGGTCAATTCCTCCGACGAGGACCAGAAGTTTGGTCTGCCTCCCGTGGAGGTTGCGGCTTTCACGCGCGAACTTGAGGCCTTTGATGCCCTGGACGTACGCGGATTGATGACCCTTGCGCTTTTCACCGATGACCACGTACGGGTCGCTGCCTGCTTCGACGTGATGCGGCGTGTGCAACAGGAGCTTCGTGACGTCGACGGCGGCGGCTGGAGCGAGCTGTCCATGGGCATGTCCGGAGATTTCGAGCTGGCCATCGAGCACGGCGCCACCTGCGTCCGCGTTGGCCAGGCCATCTTCGGCAATCGACTGAATCCGCACGACTACTGGCCCGGTATGGCAGGGTGACGGCCGCCGGCCCGGAGGCTGCTTACAGGCTCAAGCGACGAATATGAGACCGTGCGTGCTCCGTGGCGTCTTCGAGGCGTTCAAAAAGGTGTTCCTGAACTCGAAGTGACGCAACAACGCCTATGCGAGTGGCCAGCTCCACGTGGCGGCTGCGCAGACCTTTCACCAGAACAGTCACCCCTCGGGCTTCCAACGCGGTGATGACTTCCGTGAACAGTTCGGCGCCGGTGCTGTCCATGAGGTGAAGTCCGGACATCCGGATGATGACGACGTCGATGTCCTGCACGTCGCCGACGGCTTCCAGCATTCGCTCCGCTGCACCGAAGAACAGCGCTCCCTCAAGCGCGAACTGAGCAATGCGCTCGTCACCTGGTTCCGGATCTCCGGAAAGCCGCTCGCGGGTGACGCCGCTGGTGCGGGCAACCGCGCGCAGGGCGAAGAGAGCAGCTGCGACGATTCCGATACCCACGGCATAGATGAGGTCGAAGCTGACGGTGATGACGGCCGTGGTGACGAAGATCCATGCCTCAGAGCGGCTCGTCCGCAGGATGTGGCGGACACGGCCCAGCGACACCATACGGATGGCCGTCATCATGAGAACGCCGGCCAGGGCCGCCAGCGGAATTTGGCTGACCACTGCGGCGCCCATTGAGACGATGGCCAGGAGGACCACTGCGTGGGTGATCGAGGCGACGCGCGTCTTGGCGCCTGAGCGGACGTTGACGGCCGTACGTGCAATGGCGCCGGTGGCAGGCATGCCACCGAAGAATCCCGCGGCAAGTGTGGCAAGTCCCTGGCCCACGAGTTCGCGATCAGGGAGGTAGTTCCCTGCGTCCGACATCGTGGCGGCGACACGCACGGACAGCAGCGACTCGATGGCAGCCAGAATCGCGACGGCTGCCGCAGGGCCCACCAGGCTCATGACGATCGTTGGGTCGATAACCGGCAGAGTCGGCGCAGGCAGACCGGATGGTAGTGCGCCGATGGTGGCTACGGGGAGCTTCAGCAATAGGGCGACAACCGTGGCCACGACGATTGCCACCAGGGATGCTGGAATCTGTCGCGAGAGCCGGGGAAGGAACGCCATCAGGAATGCCACCAGGGCGACCAGCCCGAGCGCTGACAGCATTGCTGCATCCACGGCATCCGGCAGCGACTGAAATGCCGCGATGATGGCATTGTTGCTGGGCCCGGCCTGTGATCCGAGAGCCGAGGGTACCTGCTGCAGGAAGATGATGACGGCGATCCCCAGGGTGAAACCCTCGATGACGGGGCGTGGGATCACGGAGACAAGGCCGCCCAGCCGAAACAGCCCAGCGAGAACCACCATTGCCCCGGCCATGAGGCAGACCACGGCCAGAGCTCCTGCTCCATGCAATGCGACGATGGGCCCAAGGACCACGACCATTGCGCCGGTGGGCCCGGAGACCTGCACGTGCGAGCCGCCGAAAATTGCGGCGATGAAACCCGCGACGATGGCGGTGATCAACCCCGCTTCAGCACCTGCACCTGAGCTGACCCCAAAAGCCAGTGCAAGCGGAAGCGCAACAATGCCGACGGTGAAGCCCGCTGCGAGGTCACGCTTCCAACTGCGAGGCAGCGACCGGTAGTCATCCATGCTGGGCAGCAAGCCGCGGAGGTGCCGAAGGGTGTCGCTGCCCTGATCAAGTGGGGGACGCATCCCCGGATTCCTTGGGGTGAAGGGCTCATTTGGCCCGGGGCGTGAAGGTACTCCCGTTTTCGACATGACTTCCTCTGATCGCGCAGCATCGACCCGAGGCAGTGGCTACACGGGGACGTCGGTGACTGATTGTTCTCATTCTAGACTTCGTGTCATCGGATGCAGCCGTCGGGGCCATGAAGGCATGTGCCGGTCTGCCCGTTGGGAGCCCATCGGCCGCTTCGAGATTGTTTGCCCGTCATCATCTCTGGCGGCGGGCGCCCTATGCGTCATGGGTGCCCTGCCTTGTTGGTGCGACTCCACCGTCGATACCGCAGGAATCCCAGGTACAGGATCACAACGCCAACTGCGCCCACGAGCAAGCCACCGATGAGGTACTCGAACAGCGGGCCGGGGGAGTCGGGATCCGGTGAGCCCACCATCGACCCAGCCAATAGCCCAAAGAGTGGACCAAGTACCGCAACAACGACCCCCAGCATCATCATGGCAACCCCCGGCAAGCCCTCTGACCGAACGGACTCGACGGACTGATTGGACTCGGACTCGGTCATCGCTGGTTCCTTTCATACGACCCATGGGAGATTCTTGCGTTGGTCCTGCTCGAGTGATTCGGTTCCGCATCCACGGAAGGGGTGACGACCGGTGAAGGCGGCGGGTTCGAGGGTGCAGGCTGGGGATTGCCGAACTGTGACAGGAATTCTGGTGCCTTGGCCAGGAATGGTCCGATGATGTCGATCGGCAGAGGGAACACCACAGTGGAGTTTTGGTCAGCTCCCAACTCAAGCAGCGTCTGCAGGTAGCGTAGCTGCAGTGAAGCCGGTGCCCGGCTGAGTGTCTCTGCTGCCTGCGCGAGCTCTTCCGACGCCTGCAGCTCACCGTGGGCGTTGATGACTTTGGCCCGCCGCTCCCGCTCTGCCTCCGCCTCCCGCGCCATGGCGCGCTGCATGGACTGGGGGATTTCCACGTCCTTGATCTCGACAACGTTGACCTGTACTCCCCACGGCTGGGTTTGCACATCGATGCTGCGCGCGAGGTCCTCATTCAGGTCGGCGCGATGTGCGAGGAGTGTGTCGAGATCGGCCCGTCCGACAACGGATCGCAGCGTGGTCTGCGCGATCTGCGATGTCGCGACAGCGTAGTTCTCCACGGCCATCACCGACTGGACTGGATCGGTGACCTGGAACATGACAACGGCGTTGACCCGCGCAGGGACGTTGTCCTTGGTGATCACGTCCTGCGGTGGGATGGTCAGGGTCACCACCCGAAGGTCGATCCGGACGAGTGAGTCGATGATCGGCATCAGTAGCCGTACGCCCGGCTGCAATGGTTCCCGCAGCCGGCCGAGGCGAAAGGCTACCCCTCGCTCATACTCCTTCAGCAGGCGGATCGAGGTCACCAGGAGAACACACAAGATGACAACGACGGCGAGGGCGGCGATACCGAAAGGATTCATGGGTTACTCCTGGTCCCCGGACCCTGTCGAACAGGGAATCCCGGCTGGTGTGTCTCTTTCGTCCTTGAGCGGGCTTCGCTGGTGTAGCGAACCCTGGGGGTCGGGAGCGGGGTGGCCGGGGAGGTCCGGTCCTCGTCGCTTCCGTACGTGGCACGCCGCGTAGTGATCGACCGGGCCAGAACCTCCATGTGGGCGACTGTTTCATCAAGTTCCACCACCGGCACGTGGACGGGAAAGTCCGCACGTGTGCGACGCAGGTGGGACCACAAGGGCCCGCTCGCCACCGCCACCACCACAACCACAGCGGCCAGGATCAGCCGCTCGGTGGTGTTGGTGGCGGTCAAGAACGTAGTGGCAGGCCACAGGATGGCCAGCACGGTGACTGAACATGCGATGCCCCGATGAAAACGTTCTGCCTCGGAACTCGGCCACGGATCGACGTTTCGACTGACCTCTCTTCCGGTGTGTGAGGTGGTGCAGGTGTCCTTGACCGGACACGCATTGCACACCTGTGGGCTCGCCCGGTACCGCATTACCCGGTTCTCCGGATCGAAGGACTGCGGCCAGAGCCACTGGTCTTCCGGACAGAGCCACGCGTCATTGTCCTCGTGATAACTGAAGGCACCTGAGCGCCAGTGTGTGGTGCGTTGGGCAGCACGACGCGCCGCGAGATCAATTCCCCAGGCGACGGCGATCAGTAGCAGCCCGTAGCCCGCCGCGAGCCAGACCATCGTGTCCATGGTCTGCATCAGTTCGTCGTCGTCGGCCGTTGATCCGAGGCGTAGCGCGAGCTCGGATCCGTGTCCATGGGCGAGGGCACCGCGCCTGCACCGGCGGGTTCGTCCACCACGAACAGTTGTTCCCGGGGGACATCGTGGGTCGTGGCTGCGATGCCATGGCGAATGCCGAGCCACGTGATCCACAGGAACGCGACCGCGCCACTGATGAGAGAGACGTCTCCCGGAAGCCGCAACCACTCGAGGACGAGATTGCCGGGCTGCGCAATGTAGCCGAGTGTTCGCGCCTCGAAATACCCGCTGTTGACCGAGTGGTAGAGCTGCAGGACCCCGAGCGGCAGCAGGGTGGCAAACGTCATCCACGCCAGTCCGATGTTGGTTGCCCAGAAGCAGAACTTGGCGGCTCTTTCAGGCCAGCGATTCGCGGGGATGACGTAGCGCAGCGCAAACAGGGCGAGACCGATGGACAGCATCCCGTACACCCCCATCATGGCTGCGTGGGCATGGTTGGCCGTGAGCGCCGTTCCGATTTGGTAGTACGAGACGATGGGCAGGTTGATGAGGAACCCGAACACGCCGGCTCCCAGGAAGTTCCAGAACCCGACTGCCACCAGGAACATCACGGCCCACCGGTGGGGGAAGGGGGCTGATGAGCGTGATTCCTGACGCGACCCGAGTTGCAGGAAGGTCCACGCCTCGATGGTCAGGAATGTGAGTGGAATGATCTCCAACGCTGAGAAGAGCCCGCCGAGAGCCATGTGCTCCACGGGGGTGCCGGAGAAGTACAGGTGGTGCATGGTGCCAATGACCCCACCGACGGAGTACAGGATGATGTCGAGGAAAATGATGGCCATGGCAATCTGGCGGCGAATGACGCCGAGCATCACGAAGATGTAGGCCACCATGACGGTGGTGAACAGCTCGAGGAAGTCCTCAACCCACAGGTGAACAACCCAGAAACGCCAGAACTCTGCGACGGTGAGGTGAGTCTCGGGCTTGGCCAGCATCCCCACCGCGTAGAAGCCCGGGATCGCCAGGGCAGCGTAGAGGAAGAGCCACGGAAGGTTTCCCCTGCTCTCGGTCTTCAGACGGGCGCGCATCCCGCGGTAGAGGATGGCAACCCAAATGAACAGACCCACCACCAGCAACCCCTGCCAGAAGCGGGGCAGGTCAAGGTATTCCCACTGCTGGTCGAAAAAGATGGAACCCCTTGCCCATTCCACACCAAAGATGCTCAGTGCCTCGCCGGTGAATGAACCCAGGACGACGATGACCAGCGCTCCGAGCAAGAAATAGGCCAGAAGATTTTGGCGGCGTGGTTCGCGTCCCGAAATGAACGGCACAAGGAAGATCGCCGCCGCCAGGAATGAGGCAGCGGTCCACAGCAGTGCCAACTGGACGTGCCACGTGCGAGCGAGGTTGAAGGGCAGAATCCGGGCGAGGTCCAGTCCGAAGAAGCCTGTCAGCTCGGCGCGGTAGTGCTCGATCGCTGCACCGAGAAAAACCTGGGCGACAAACATGCCGGCCACCACGAAGAAGAACCACGTCGTGGCGCGCTGGGCGGGGGTGATCTGCACCTCCCCGGGCTGCGAGAACGACAAGGTGGGTGTCTCGTTGCTGTGCCATCCGATTTTGCTGCTCCACCGTCCGTAGGCGGCGAACAGTGCCCCTGTGCCGACGAGCAATGCACACAGGGAAAGCCCGCTCCACACCAGGATGTCGGCGCTGGGGGTGTTGTCGACGAGCGGCTCCGGGGGCCAGTTGTTGGTGTAGGAGTAGCTGTGTCCGGGTCGCTCCGCGGCCCCGGCCCACGCCGTCCAGGCAAAGAATGCTGTCAACTCGTGGATGTCCTGGGGATCGGTGATCGCATGGGGAATCAGTCCGTACTGCGTGGTGGGGGAGCCGAAGTAGTCCGCGTAGTGCTGCGTCAGAGAGTCGAATGCATCAGCCTGCAGGTCGGTGTATTGAAGGGTTCCGGTCTCCTCGTCGTAGCGGTTGGTCCGCATCTCCTCGATGAGTACGCCCTTGGGGTCCTGTACGCCGGAATCGGTCAGCTCCTCCAGTGCGAAGGTGGAGGCCCGACGCAGATAATCAGCGGTGTAGTCCGGTCCCAGATATCCTCCGTGCCCCATGACAGAGCCATACTGCTGCAACCCCCGCCGTAGGAATGTCTGCTGACCAGCGGTGATCTCAGCCCCACTGAACACTTCCTGCCCGTCCGCTGTCACGACGGTGTTCGGCTGCGGCATCCCGTCGGTATAGGTTCGCACAGCGAGAAATCCCATGACGAAGAAACCGAAGATCATCACGAGCGCGACGCCCTGGACCCAGCCTTTCGAAACCAAAAACTCTGTCCGCTGCCGGGTGACTGTATGTGCTGGTCGTGCCATGACTCGCCCCTTCAGGAATGTTCCCAGATTTCAGGACCAGCAATGGGGGTCTTCGAACTTGCGCGTGATGGGGGCTTGAAGTAGGGCCCGTGGCCCTGC
>JBQCZU010000039.1:0-25595 GCA_052089385.1 Arachnia sp. | reverse complement strand
GCTTTGACAGCCTCACCGTCGAATTCCACACCGTCACTGAAAGTGACGCCCTCGCGAAGGCTGAGGGTGAGCTCTGTCAGGTCATCGTTGTACGAATAGTCCTCTGCGAGGTTGCCCTCGATGCTCGAATCCGAGGTCTTGCGCAGCAATGGATCGTAGATGGCCTCGGCGTAGTGGATGACAGCGCCTTCCTTCATCTCGCCCGGATCCCAGCTCAGCAGGTCACCGTTGTTGCCCAGCACCAACTGCGCGGCAGAATCTTCCCCGCCGGACGACTCTTCTTCGCCACCACAAGCGGTGGCCGTCATCATCAGGGCCACGAGAGCCGCGGCGATCAAGCGTCTTTTCTGCATCATGTCAGTCCTTCAAAGAGTTGCCCGGTCACCGTCTACCGGCCATCGCTACAGCGAATGGCCCACTGATTCTCCACACAGAACATCCCACCACCCCTCACCACCCAGGCGGCGGGGACTTTCAGTTGTTCGTCCCCGTCCATCCTCTCAGGCGACGGGTCCGGTCGAGTTGCGAATAATGAGATCTGGGTGGAAAAGCATCTCAGCCGGATCCAATGGCAGTCCTGCAAGGGCATCAAGCAGTGCGGTCACGGCGGCTTCACAAATGGCCCTTACCGGCTGTCTCACCGTGGTGAGTGAGGGGTCCGTGAAAGCCATCATGGGGCTGTCGTCGAACCCGATGACGGAGATGTCGTGGGGCACCTGCAGGCCTCTGGACCTGATGTCACGGATGGCACCGAGCGCCATGATGTCCGAGCCGCACACCAGCGCCGTGTGTCCGCTCGCCACGAGGCGCGCCGCACCAAGCCCCCCACCCTCTGCGGTGTAGCTCGTTGTCGCGATGTCATCTTCACAGAAGCCAAGCTGGTTGAACGCTTCCATCTTGCGCTGCGTCGGAAGGTACTTCTCCGGCCCCAACACCAGCCCAATCCGGGAGTGTCCGAGTGAGCGCACATGGGACACGGAACTGGCCACGGCCTCAGAATCGGAGCACGAGAAGAAGGCGGCATCAAGCCCCTCGGCGTAGCCATTGATGAATACGGATGTGACACCGGAGGAGATGAGCCGCTCGTAGGGCTCATTGGAGGCAAGCGTGTCCGCAGGTGTTCCTGATACTGAAATCATGCCAACGATGTTCAGTGCGGAGAGAGTCTCCAGATGCTGCACCTCGCTGGTCCCCGCCGCTCCTGAGGCGCAGAGCACACTGGGATGCCCGGCGGAGAACAGCAAGGAGTCCAACGTTTCGGCAAAAGCGGAGAAGGACGGGTTCGACAACTCTGCAACGAGAATGGCCACGAGGCCGGGCTTTGCCGGGGTCTGTCTCTCGCGGCTGTAGCCCAACTGTTCCATGGAGGCGAGCACCGTCTCGCGGGTTGCCTGGCGAACGCCGGGTTTGCCGCTGAGCACTCTTGAGACTGTGGCTGTGGACACTCCGGCGCGCACCGCCAGATCAGCCATTGTTGGGACCGGGTGGGACACTGCATCTCCTTCGTTGCTGGACCGCAGGAATCACGGTAACGCAACAACTCGCCGCAAGTTGCTGCAACTGACATTCTCGGGTGTTAGCGTGTCATCACTGGTTCAGCAAGGTTGCTGGGCACATCGAAAGGATCGATCAATCATGCGCAAGTATTTCTCCAGTCTGGCAGCGGTTGGGTTGGCGTTGACCATGACCGCGTGTGGGGGAGCCACGGACCCCGCCGACACATCGGCACCCTCGGCCGGCGAGACCACGGCGGGCACCGGGTCCACAGCCCCCATGGAGGATGCGGGCACACTCAGCATCTGGATGGACGAGAACCGCATTGATGCTTTCACTGCGGTGGGTGAGGACTTCAAGACCGCCACCGGCATCACGCTGGACATCATCGAAAAGCCCACCGACGACGTCAAGACCGACTTTATCGCGCAGGTTCCCACGGGCGAGGGTCCGGACCTGATCGTCGGCGCCAATGACTGGGTCGGAGACCTCGCCAACAACGGCGTCATCGCCCCGGTGGAGTTGGGCGCGAAGCTCGACGCCATGAGCGAACCCTCTGTCAAGGGCTTCACCCTCGACGGTGCCGTCTACGGCGTGCCCTACGCGGTGGAAAACCTGGCGCTGGTGCGCAACAATGCGCTGGCAACAGAGACCCCAGCCACGTTCGACGAACTCATCGAGCAGGGCAAGGCCTCGGGTGCCGAGTTCCCGGTCATCATCCAGCAGGGCGACGCAGGGGATGCCTATCATCTCTACCCACTGCAGACATCCTTCGGGGCGCCGGTGTTCACCACCGACGACTCGGGGGAGTACACCGGTGAACTCGGTATGGGTGGTGAGCCTGGGGCCAACTTTGCCCAGTACATCCGGAAGCTCGCCGATGAGGGCATCCTGAGCGCGGCCATTGGCGGCGATCAGGCCAACCAGGCATTCATGGATGGCCGGAGCCCCTACATGATCACCGGCCCGTGGAACATCCCGGCCTTCGAGGAGGCCGAGCTTGATTTCGCGGCGCTTCCCGTACCGTCAGCCGGTGGGGAGCCTGCACGGCCCTTCCTGGGTGTCCAGGGCGTCTACCTGTCCTCGCAGTCCGAGCAGGCGCTGTTAGCCAACCAGTTCCTCGATTACATGACCTCGGTTGAGGCCCAGGACACGATGTATGAAATGTCTCGTCGTACCCCGGCGCTGACCGAGTCCGCGGACAAGGTCGACGACCCGATCCTGGCCGGCTTCGGTGAAGCGGGCGTGGACGGCGATCCGCTGCCCGCCATCGCTGAAATGGGTGCCGTCTGGACCTTCTGGGGTGCAGCTCAACTGAGCATCGTCGACGGCAGCGCCGCCGATCCTGCCGCCGCTTGGAGCACCATGATCACCAATATTGAAGGCGAATTCTGATCGATCGGTCAGTACAGAAGCGTGTGGGGCCCGTCCGGGCTCCACACGCTCTTTCTGCAGGCTCGCAACGACGAGAATAGGACGGCCCTGTGACCACCACGGCTGAAAAGGGGCGCACGAGCACCCCACAACTGTCCCACGCCCGCGACTTCTCGCGGCCGGGCTTTTACGTCAAGCTCATCCTGATGGCGTTGGTGAACGCCTTCGGTATCTTCGGAATCCTCGCCTCCCTACCCGGTGACGACTGGGCCGTTCTGATCTTCTTGGCCGTCACACTGGTCATCGCCAACTACGTCTACTTCTCCAGGCGCGCCATCCCCGCGAAATACCTGATGCCCGGCTTGGTGTTCCTGGCCGTCTACCAGATCTTCGTCATGGGCAACACGGCCTACGTCGCCTTCACCAACTACGGCGACGGACACAACGACGCAAAACAACCCGCCATCACCCAGATCCTGAAGACTTCCGACCGACGCGTGGAGGGCACCCAGACATTCCCCGTGTCCATCCTGGAGCGCGACGACGTGCTCTCCTTCGCCATCGTCGACGACGGAAGAGCCAGGATCGGCGATCAGGAGACACCACTGCAAGACGTCGACGCCGAGATCGACGGGGACCGCGTGGCCAGCGTCGATGGGTATGAACTCCTCAGCATCTCCCGGATCCAGTCCCAGCAGAACGACGTTTTGGCCCTGCGTGTCAGCTTGACCGACAACCCCGACGACGGGTGGCTCCGCACTGACAACGGCACGCTGTCCTACGTCGCCAAGTCCTCGCTGATCTACGACGAGGCGGCCGACACCTTCACGTCTCCCGAGGGAAAAGTCTACACCGCAGATCCGGAGCAGGGGCTGTTCGTTGCCGATGATGGCACATCACTCCAGCCGGGCTGGCGAGTGCTGGTGGGGATGGACAACTTCTCCGCCATGTTCACCGATTCCCGACTTTCGGGTCCGTTCTTCAAGATCATGCTGTGGACCTTTACTTTCGCCATCTTGTCCGTGGCGACAACCTTCGCGCTGGGTCTCGGTCTGGCACACATCTTCAACGATCCACGGGTGCGTGGTCGCGTGATCTACAGGGCCCTGTTCATCCTTCCCTATGCGTTCCCCGGCTTCCTTGCCGCGCTGGTGTGGAAGGGGATGCTGAACCAGCAATTCGGGATCGTCAACCAAAGTCTTCTGGGGGGCGCAAACATCAACTGGCTCGGAGACGGAGACCTCGCAAAGCTCTCCATTTTGTTTGTGAATCTGTGGCTCGGATTCCCCTACATGTTCCTGGTGTGCACGGGCGCGCTGCAGTCCATTCCGGGAGAGTTGAACGAGGCCGCGATCATGGACGGCGCCGGGGCATTCAAGCGATTCCGCAGCGTGACGCTGCCGCTTCTGCTCGTGTCCGTGGCACCCCTGTTGATTGCCAGCTTCGCGTTCAACTTCAACAACTTCTCCTTGATCTACATGTTGACGGGCGGTGGACCCAACTTCCCGGGATCGCCGGTTCTGGTCGGTGACACCGACATCCTCATCTCCATGGTGTACGCCGTGGCGTTTGAATCCGGAACCAAGCAATACGGGCTGGCATCCGCCATGTCCATCCTGATCTTCGTTGTGGTCGGTGTCATCTCGTGGCTCGGCTTCCGCCAGACACGCAAGCTTGAGGAGATCATGTGATGGCCACACGAGTGAAGTCCCACACGAAACTCACAGGTGCCCGCTGGTGGAAAGAGGTGGGTTGGAAACACGTTCTCGCCATCGTCGTCATCATCTTCTGCGCCTTTCCACTGCTCTATGTCCTGTCTGCGTCATTGAGCCCGGGCGGAACGTTGACGGGTTCAGCCACCTTGTTCAGCGAGGTCTCCGGCAAGAACTACGCGGACCTGATGGACACCAATTTTCCACGCTGGATGATGCACTCGCTCATCGTGAGCACGGCCACCGCAGCGGGGACCATCCTGATGGGCGCCGCCGCGGCCTACGCCTTCAGCCGCTTCCGCTTCACGGGTAGACGAGGTGGGCTCACCGCATTGCTCATCATCCAGATGTTCCCCCAGATGCTGGCTTTCGTCGCCATCTTCCTGCTCCTGCTCACCCTGCGTGACATCTTTCCCTTCCTGGGACTCGGAGAGCTGATGGGCCTGATTGCTGTGTATCTGGGAGGTGCGCTGGGAGCCAACACCTTCCTGATGTACGGATTTTTCAACACCATCCCGAAAGAACTTGACGAAGCCGCCAAGATCGACGGCGCCACGCATGCCCAGATCTTCTGGGGTGTCATCATGCGCCTCGTCACACCCATCCTGGCGGTGGTGGGGTTGCTGTCCTTTGTGGCCACCTACGGGGAGTTCATCCTCGCGAGGATCGTCCTGGCGACGCCGGAGAACTACACGCTGGCCGTGGGTCTCTATGTCTGGGCATCCGATGAGCGCAACGCCCCCTGGTCTCTGTTCGCCGCCGGGGCAGTACTGGCGGCCCTCCCGATCATTTTCCTGTTCATGTATCTGCAGAAATACATCGTCGGCGGGCTCACAGCGGGTGGGGTCAAGGGCTGAGAAACCTGGAATGCGGGGCTGGCGGCGGTGGGCCCGGTGCCCACCGCCGCTTCGCATGCACCACAATGGGGCCTGTGGCGCAACATGGTAATGGTGGGTTGGCAATGGTGAGCGAGACGGTGCGTCTTTTCGACGCCGAGCTCCCGCTCCGGCTGAGCAGCGGAGCCAGGCTGGACGAGGTCGACGTTGCATTCGAGACGTATGGGCACCTGAACGATTCTTCGAGCAACGCAGTGTTTGTCTGTCACGCACTCACCGGCGACGCGCATGCGGCCGGATGGCGTGACGGGGACAAGCGGCCCGGGTGGTGGGACACCATGATCGGTCCGGGCAAGCCGGTGGACACCGACACCTGGTTCGTGGTGTGTGCCAACATCCTCGGTGGCTGCCAGGGCACCACCGGGCCCTCCTCCACCAATCCACACACCAAGGAGCCGTACGGCCTCGATTTCCCCCTGCTCCACATGTCCGATTTCGTGACGGTGCACCGTGCGTTGGGAAGGCATCTGGGAATCACGCGCTGGGCCGCTGTGATCGGCGGCTCGCTGGGCGGCATGCAGGTGCTCCAGTGGGCGCTGGATCATCCCACCGAGATCGGCAATGCAGTCGTGCTTGCCGGGTCGTCACGGCTGACAGCCCAAAACATTGCTTTTTCTGCCGTCGGACGCCAGGCCATCATGAAGGATTCCGGCTTCAGGGGTGGGAGGTTCCTCGCTGAAGGAACAAGCCCCAGAAAGGGTCTGGCCGTGGCCCGCATGATGGCGCACATCACCTACCTGTCCGAGGCGGCCTTCTCTGAGAAGTTTGGACGAGCGGCACAATCCGGGGAACTGACGCCGAACTTCGGCGTTGACTTCGCCGTCGAGAGCTATCTGGATCACCAGGGGGAGGCTTTTCAATCGCGCTTCGACGCGTTGAGCTACCTCTACCTGACCCGGGTGATGGACTACTTCGATCCCTTTGCCAAGCCGTCCGCGCTGGACGCACTCGCCGCAGCCTCCGTAAAGTTTCTGGTGATGAGCTTCGACACGGACTGGCGCTTCTCCACCGAGCATTCCCGCCGGATCGTGCGCCATCTGGAGGGGGTGCGGGTTCCCACATCATTCCGCGAGATCCAGTCACCCTGGGGTCACGACTCCTTCCTCCTGGACATTGCCACCTACCACGACACGATGCGGGCGTTCATGGAGCGTGCCGCCGGGGAGTTGGTGATGGATGAGTGACACATTGAGGCCTGATCTGGAGCTCATCGCCCAATTGATCCCGCAGGATTCTCGCGTACTGGATCTTGGTTGCGGCGACGGGGAGCTGCTGCGGATGTTGATTCGTAAGGGGTGCACCGGCACGGGGGTGGAGATCGAACCGGCGGAACTGGTGGCTGCCCTGCGCGCCGGGGTGGATGTGATTGATCTCGACCTCAATTCCCAACTCGACGAATTCGCCGACGATTCCTACGACGTCGTCATCCTGTCGCGGACCCTGCAGAACGTGCAGAAGCCGCGCGATGTGCTGGAACAGATCAGTCGCATTGCAGTGCACTGTGTGGTGTCCATGCCCAACTTCGCGCACTGGAGCAGCCGCGCCCGGCTGATCACGGGTCGGATGCCGATGTCGAAGGACCTGCCCTACCCCTGGTACGACACGCCCAACCTGCACTACACCTCGCTGAAGGACCTGGAGCCGCTCTTTTCCAGCCTCGGGCTGCGGATAGATCGGTGCATCCCGCTCAACGAGCGAGGAGAGGCACATGTGCTGGGGAACCTGGCCGCCAACGTGTTCGCCAGTTCAGCCGTGTATCTTCTCCATGCTGATCGCTGATTTCTAGTGCGAGCAGGCGCTCAGCAGCCGTGTGATGGGACCTCCCAGTCCCAACTGCGCCGACAGCTCGGCAACCCGAGCGGAGTCATGGTGCACTGGCAGTGCAACGGGTGATGACAGCGGTAGGTCGAGCACGACGGAAACCACGGCTTCTGCTCTGAGGATGTATTCGGCGGAATCAATGATGCTCTTGCGAATGGCCGGCGAAATGGTGCCTGTGCCCTCCATCGCTGCTTGCACGAGCGCTTCCAACGATGGAAATGCCTCGGTCAGGCGCGCGGCGGATTTCTCGCCCACACCCTTGACGCCCGGGAGTCCGTCTGAAGGGTCACCTCTGAGGACGGAGAAGTCGACGTAGCGATTGGGGGCGATTCCGTATTTGTTCACGAGCCATGCAGAGTCCACCACCTGATGCTTGGCGACTCCCTGACCCACCCAGATCACACGGGTGCTCTCATCGACGAGTTGGAAAAGGTCGCGGTCACCGGTGACCACCCAGCAGCGCCCGCTGTGCTGGGCAGCCAGGGAGCCCAAAACATCGTCGGCCTCATGATGGGCCGCCCCGATGATGGGAATCCCCACGGCATCGAGCACTTCGCGGATCAGGGGGACTTGGATTCCCAACTCATCGGGGGTTTCCTCGGCATCCACGCCGCCCGGGACGGGCTCCACCACACGGTGTGCCTTGTAGGAGGGCACCAGGTCGGTGCGCCACTCGGGGCGCCAGTCGTCGTCCCAAGCACAGGCGATGTGGGTGGGGGAGTACTGCTCCACCAGAGCTGTGATGGCACCCAGCAGGCCCCGGATCGCATTGACCGGGGTGCCGTCGGGAGCACGGATGCTGGAGGGAACACCGAAGAACGCGCGGTAGTACAGGTACGAGGTGTCGAAGACCATCAACGAGTCGGCTCCGTGTTCATCCGTGGCCGGAGCATCCATGGTGGCCACGTCAATCGCCTCAGCTCGCTCGTCATCCATGTGCCCCATCGTGGCACGGCGTTCACCCAGATGGGGCGGGTACCCTCATCACTGTGCATCCACTCTCCCGACCAGCCATGCCCGTCGGCGTTTCCGCGGTATTGGCCGCCCTGACGGGGCTCCTGATCGGTGCAGGGCAGGCCCCAATGGGACTATGGCCGGCAACCATTGTTGGGCTCGCCTCGTTCACCTGGTTGGTTTGCGGGCGTACGCCCTGGCAGGCAGCCGGGCTTGGGGCAGTCATGGGCCTGGCGATGAATGCCCTGACCATTCACTGGGTCTACGTCCTGGGGGTGCCCGTGGCGTTCGCACTCGTGCTGTTCATGTCGCTCTGGAGCATCCTGCTTGCCGTCATGGTCTCCTTGATCACTCGCCTTCGCGGCTGGGTGTTTCTTGTTCCTGCTGCATGGGTGGCCATGGAAACCATCAGCGGACGGATTCCTTTCGGTGGATTCAACTGGAATCGACTGGCCTACACCACCGTGGACCAGCCTGTCTCCGGATGGCTGCCATGGGTGGGTGCCACCGGAGTGGCCTTCGTGCTGGCGTTGCTGGCGCAGATCATTTTGTTGGCCGTCCTTGACCGTCCGACCAGGCTGAGAGCTGTGGCCGCGGCTGCGGTGCTCTTCGTCGCCGGCGGAGCAATGAAGCTTGTGCCGCATGCCGAGCCGGAAGAGCTCGTCACGATTGGTGTGGTGCAGGGCAACGTCAACAGGGAACTCCACGGTACGGCCGCCTACGCCAGTTCTGTCACGAACAACATGCTGAGCGAAACCATCTTTCTCATGGCCTCCAATCGTGCCAAGGGGGAGGAACCACTCGATTTCGTGCTGTGGCCGGAAAACGCCACGGATCGGGATCCGCTCACGCAGCCGGAGACCCGCGCTCTGGTGGAGGCCTCAACAGCGATAGCGGATGTACCGATCCTGGTGGGTGCGGTCATGGAGGGTCCCGACCCTGAGACCACACGCCAGACCTCTGGCATCTGGTGGGATCCAGTCACCGGTCCGGGGGATCGATACGACAAACGCAACCTCGTGCCGTTTGGGGAGTACATCCCCTTCCGCGACTTCCTTCTGCCCAGGCTTCCCATTCTGGAGCAAATTGGCAGGCAGTCCATTCCCGGCACGGAAGCGGGGGTGTTGGAAGCGCCCACCGCAGATCATCAGTCCCTGTTGGTGGGCAACGTCATCTGTTTTGAATTGGCGTGGGACTCCACGGTCTACGACACGGTTCGGGGCAAGGCAGACATCATCGTGTCGCAGAGCAACACCAACACCTACGGGGGCACGTTCGAAGTGCCCCAGCAGTTGGTCATGAACAGGGTGCGCGCCATGGAGCTCGGCCGGGAAGTGGTGGTCTCCACACTGAACTCCACCTCCGCCCTGGTGGAGCCCACGGGGGAGGTCCGTGAACCAACCGCTGAATTCACGGCAGCTCACCGCACCTTTACCGTGCCCATGCGCAGCAATATCAATCTTTCGGTCCATCTCAGTCCATGGCTTGGGATTCTTCTGAGTGCAGTCGCCTTTGGTGCGGCCGCGTACTCCGGGGTGCAGGGGCGGCGAGCCAGGAGCTTGGATAGACTTCCGCGACAGTCCCCGGCAGTGAATGGAACCCTGAGATGAAGCAGTACCCGCCCCTCGGTACCACCCTGGTGATCATTCCCACCTACAACGAAGCGCAAAACATCGAGAGCATCACAGGCCGTCTTCGCAAAGCGGTCCCTGACGCGCACATTCTCGTCGCCGACGACAACTCACCCGATGGGACCGGCAGCATCGTTGATCGACTCGTCGCAGCAGATGACCACATCCATGTGTTGCACCGCAAGGGCAAGCAGGGTTTGGGAGCTGCCTACCTGGCTGGCTTCCACTGGGGCCTGGACCATGGCTACGGTGTGCTCGTTGAACACGATGCTGATGGGTCACACCAGCCGGAAGAGCTGCCGCGACTCCTGAAAGCGCTCGAACGCGCAGACATGGTCAAGGGGTCCCGATGGGTCAAGGGCGGCAGCGTCGTCAACTGGCCCAAATCGAGGGAAATCCTCTCCAAGGGTGGCAACCTCTGGACACGGCTGTGGCTCGGCATTCCGCTCAAGGATGCCACCGGCGGATTCAATGCCTTTCGTGCGGAAACTTTGCATTCCCTTGGCCTGGACGATGTCGCCTCTGCCGGATACTGCTTCCAGGTTGATCTGGCATGGCGAGCTCTCAAGACGGGCCATACAGTTCTCGAGGTGCCCATCGAATTCGTGGAACGGGAATTCGGCGATTCCAAAATGAGCCGCAACATCGTGGTTGAGGCAATGATCCGGACTGCCCTGTGGGGTATCGAGTACCGCTCCGGCCAGTTCAAGAGCTTTGTCTCCCGCATCAGTAACCGCAAGAACACGGGACAAGATGGCCATGCCTGAGTCAGCGCCTCGACCAAAGCGCGTCTTTCGTCTTCCAGCCCTGGCTCTGGCAGGGTTTCTGCTCTTTGTGGCTGCGGAGGTGACGCTCCTGGTTTTCGTCTCCACACAGATTGGCTGGTGGACGCTTGTCGCTCTGATGGTGTCCACGATGGTGGGCGCCTATCTGTTGCAACGCGAATGGCGCAAGGCCTGGAAACACTTGGTGGAATCAGTCAACACTGGACACCTTCCCTCGGGTCGGACTGCTGACGCGGCCCTGGTGCTCCTGGGTGGGCTCATGCTCATCATGCCGGGCTTCATCACCGACATCGTGGGGCTCCTGCTGCTCCTGCCGTTCACGCGTCCCGGCGTACGCTCGGTACTGAGCTGGTGGGCGGGCCGTGTTGTGGCGGCACAGACAAAATCTCCCTCGCACCCGGGTTCCGGAGAAACCGTGATTGAGGGAGAAGTGGTCACAGAGGAAGACGGCTCCCCGTTCCAAGGAAACGTCATCCTTCCGGAGCCTTCTGACAGGAATGACACCGACCGCTAGTCAAGAACGTCTGACCAGCCGGGTAAGGGATTCAGCTGGTGTTTCAGTAGAGTTCGTCGGAGTCATGCAGCTTGTCCAGCTGCTCAGCAAGAATGTCCTCGAGTTCGGGGATTGAACGACGCTCCCGCAGCATGTCCCAATGGGTACGAACGGGCTTGGTCTTCTTCTCCTCACCCACTTCGCCGTCTGAGCGTACGGACACCGAGCCGCATTTCTTGCACTCCCATTGGAACGGAAGCTCTGCCTCCAGAGCGAATGCGACCTCAAAGTGATGGCCCTTGGGGCAATCGAACGCCACATTCTGCCGTCCGGCGAACTCTATTCCCTGTTCATCCTCAAAACTCTTTGCGCCCAGTCCGACGCCTCGCAGTGCACGATCTGCCATGTGCTCTCCTCCTTCGATCTTGGGTCTACTCGTTGCTCAACGAACCACAGAGGTCTCAGGTTCCCTGTTGAGTAGACCACATACCACGGGTGTGGAGAACACCTTTCAACAGATCTGGCCTGTCGGTGATGATCCCGTCCACTCCCAGATCAACCAACTCGTGCATGGTGTCCTTGTCATCAATCGTCCAGACATGGATCTTCCTGCCGGCGGCATGGACCGCAGCAACGGTCTTCGGCGTCACGAGAGACACGGTGATGGGGCCCCTCACATGAGTGATGGGCACCTGAAAGACCACATCGATCCCGGGGATGCGTCGGGCCACTCGTCCAGCAGACATGAGCAGGACCTCGGATGTGGTTGCCGTGGTCGCGACTCGTGGCATGAGCCGTCGGAAGCTGCGCAGCCGGGACGCTGAGAACGAGCCCACGCACACTCTGCTTCCAGCGTTGTGGCGAGAGATTGTTCGGGCAAGCAACTGCACGGTCCCCGCTGACTTCATGTCAATGTTGAAGCGGGCATCCGGAAGGGTCTCCAACAATTCGTCCAGCGTGGGTACCCTCTCGCGGCCCCCCACCAGTCGACTGCGGATCTCTGTGAACGAGAGTTCAGCGATCAGCCCGGGCGTATCTGTGACCCGGCTCAGATCCGGATCGTGGAATGCCACGAGTTCACCGTCACCGGTGGCATGGACATCGGTTTCCAGGTAGTTGATACCCAACGCGACGGCATTCTGAAAAGCGGCAAGTGTATTTTCAATTCCACGATTCTCCTCGAGGAGCGAGCCCCCCCGATGCGCCATCGGGATGAACCCAGTACCCAAAAAACCACCAGTCTGCGATGACATGGTGGCCATTATGCCCTGCCGGGGACCCTCCGCGGTGAGGCGTGACCAGATGACGTGGGCCGAGACATTGGGACCCCTTGCACGACAGGTGCAACACTTTGACCCATGCACACTGTTCTCTCCATCCAGTCAGCTGTTGCCTATGGGCATGCCGGCAACTCCTCGGCCGTATTTCCCATGCAGCGCGCCGGCGTCAACGTCTGGCCCGTCTACACCGTGAACTTCTCCAACCACACGGGATATGACACCTGGCGTGGACCGATGATCTCGGCCAGCGATGTGGCAGAAGTCATTCGGGGGGTGGATGAGCGGGGCGCGCTACCAGCGGTTGAGGCGGTGTTGTCCGGATATCAGGGTTCCGCGGACGTGGGTCAGGTCATCCTGGACACGGTGAAGTTGGTCAAGGAGCGCAACCCGCAGGCTTTGTTCTGCGCGGATCCAGTGATGGGCGATGTGGGACGGGGCTTCTACGCGCGGCCGGGCATCCCTGAGTTCATGCGCGAGCACGTGGTCGGTGCCGCCGATATACTTACCCCCAACCTCTTTGAACTGCAGTACCTCACGGGACGCACGACACAAACCCTCGGAGATGTTCTGGAAGCGGCGGAGGAACTGCGCGACCGCGGCCCAAGAATCGTGCTCGTGACCTCAGTGGTGGCAGATGACATGGTTCCGGATCCGATGCGCATGATCGCCATTGGTGAGGAGGGTGCCTGGGTGGTGGAGACGCCGTTGTTGGAGCGCCAGTTCACAGGTTCAGGCGACCTCACCACTGCGATGTTCCTGACACACTGGCTCAAGACCGGTGACCTTGCGGAAACATTGTCGGCCACCGCATCCATCGTCTATTCGATACTGGAGGAGACGACTTCATCCGGTGAGCTGGAGCTCCAGCTCGTGGCTTCCCAGGACAACATTGTGGCCCCGAAGCACTCGTTCAGGGCCACCCGGTTGTCGTGAGTCGTGAGGTTGACGTGGAGCCTCAGTCCTGAGTGGGGGATCCCCAGAAGACGCTGATGTTGGCTCCCAACGCGTTGAGGCGCTGGGGAAGATCTTCGTAGCCTCGGTTGATGACGTACACGTCGTGGAGGTGAGTGACGCCCCGCGCTGCCATGGCAGCCAACATCAGACATACCGAAGGTCGCAGCGCTGGCGGGCACACCATGTCGCGTCCGCGCCACCGGGTCGGGCCGATGATGAGCAGCCGGTGGGCGTCCATCAACTGCACATTGGCACCCAGATCGGAGAGCTGCTTCAGGTGGATGGCCCTGTTGTCATACACCCAGTCGTAAATCACTGACTGGCCCTCGGCAGTGGCGCAGATGACAGCAAAAAAGGGCAGGTTGTCAATGTTGAGTCCCGGGAACGGCATCGGATGAATCTTGTCCAGCGGTGCCACCAAATCTGATGGCTTCACCGTTACATCCACAAGGCGCGTCTGACCGTTCCTGCTCTTGTACTCTGCGCTCATCTCCATCTGCTGGCCCATTTCCTCCAGCACAGCGAACTCCACCTCAAGGAACTCGATGGGGCACCGACGCACTGTGATCTCGGAATTGGTGACGATGCCAGCTGTCAGCAGGCTCATGGCCTCGATGGGGTCCTCGGAGATCTGGTACTCGACGTCGACGTCGATGTCCTTGACACCGTGCACCCGCAGCGTGGTGGTGCCGATGCCCTCGATACCCACGCCGAGACGCTCAAGGAAGAAACAGAGATCCTGAACCATGTAGTTGCCCGAGGCATTCCTGAGGACCGACACACCTTCGGTACGAGCAGCGGCCATGAGTGCGTTCTCGGTCACCGTGTCGCCGCGCTCCACCAGCGTTATGTGGCGCTCGAGCATTCCATCGGGAGTCACAGTTGCCTGGTACTGACCCTCGGTGGCGTCCACACGGAGTCCGAAGCGGCGCAGCGCAGACATGTGTGGGTGCACGGTCCGAGCCCCGAGGTCGCACCCCCCGGCATAGGGCAACTGGAAAGATGAGAAGTCATGCATGAGGGGGCCGAGGAACATCAGGATGCTCCGAGTGCGCCGCGCGGCGCGCTGGTCGATCCGCTCCGGCGTCAGTACTTCGGGACGGCGGATCTCCAGATCCTTCCCGTCGCCGATCCATTTCATGGTCACACCGATGGACGTCAGGACTTCGGTGATGCGGTCGACCTCCTCGATCCGTGCGATGCCGCGCAGAACGGTGGTGCCCTTGTTGAGCAGACTGGCGCACAGCAGAGCCACGGCGGCGTTCTTCGACGTCCGTACCTCGATGTCGCCCGACAGCGTGGAAGGGCCAGAGATCTGGAAGTTCACCTTGCCCTCGGTGGCCGTCTGGATCAGCGGCTGCTTCAGTGCCTCAGCCAGCCGGTCGATCATGCTCAAGGACAGATTCTGCTGGCCATTCTCTATGCGGTGTACAGCGCTCTGGGCTGTTCCCACTTCGTCCGCTAGACGCTGCTGGGACCATCCGCGGGCCAGACGCCCGTCGCGGATCATCGTGCCGATTGCCTGACTGGTAGTACTCATCAGCCCAACCTATCTCACACCTGAGATAAAACACCTTTGCGCAATGGTGAAGTGTCCACGTGTCCGCCCTCGGGACTAAGGTGTTGAGCATGAGCCACGACTATGACGTATGTGTCCTTGGTGCCGGGCCCGGAGGGTATGTGGCGGCCATTCGTGCCGCACAACTCGGGCTGAAGGTCGCCATCATCGAGAAGAAGTACTGGGGAGGTGTGTGCCTCAACGTGGGCTGCATCCCCACCAAGTCGCTCTTGCGCAATGCGGAGATCGCACACATCTTCAATGACCAGGCCGATACCTTCGGCATGACCGGCGAGGTGACCTTCGACTACGGCAAGGCCTACACACGCAGCCGTGAGGTGGCGGACCGCATGATCAAGGGCATCCACTACCTGATGAAGAAGAACAAGATCAAGGAACTCGACGGGTGGGGCACCTTCGTCGACGCCAACACCATCGAGGTGGAAGGCAATGACGGCAACAAGAAGAAGGTCACCTTCAGCAAAGCCATCATCTCCGCTGGCGCCACCACGAAGATGCTGCCCGGAACCAAGGTCTCCAAAAATGTTGTGACCTACGAAGAGCAGATCCTCGAGGACAGCCTTCCCAGCTCAATCATCATTGGCGGTTCCGGTGCCATCGGGACCGAATTCGCGTTCGTGATGCGCAACTATGGCGTGGATGTCACCATCGTCGAGTTCCTGGACCGCATGGTTCCCACAGAGGACAAGGAGATCTCCGCCGAACTGGGGAAGATCTACAAGAAGATGGGCATCAAAGTCATGACCTCCACGAAGGTGGAAGCCATCGAGGACACCGGTTCTGGTGTGAAGGTCACAGTCAGCCCGGCCAAGGGTGGAGACTCCACGGTGCTGGAGGCTGACCGCTTCATGTCCGCCATTGGGTTCGCCCCCCGCCTCACCGGATACGGTCTGGAGGCACTGGGTGTGGAGACCACTGATCGCGGCGCCATTGCCATCGATGACTACATGCGCACCAACGTGGACGGCATCTATGCCGTCGGCGACTGCACGGGCAAGCTCATGCTGGCCCACACCGCCGAAGCCCAGGGCGTGGTGGCCGCCGAGACTCTGGCCGGTGCAGAGACCCAGCCCATCAACTACGACATGATTCCGCGCGCCACATACTGCCAGCCCCAGATTGCGTCCTTTGGTTACACAGAGGAGCAGGCCAAGGAGAAGGGGTTCGAGGTCAAGGTCTCGAAGTTTCCCTTCGCCGCCAACGGCAAGGCCTGGGGTCTTGGCGAAGGCGTCGGGTTCGTCAAAATCGTTGCGGATTCGCGCTACAACGAGATCCTTGGCGCACACATGATTGGCCCGGACGTCACGGAACTGCTCCCCGAGTTGACGCTTGCACAGGCATACGACCTCACCACTGACGAGATCGGCCGTAACATCCACGCACACCCCACGCTGTCGGAAGCACTCAAGGAAGCTGCCGAGGGCGTCGGGGGCCACATGATCAACTACTGACCAGGTGCAGCATGATGCATGGGCTCTTCCGCTCTGAGCGGAAGAGCCCACATCTTTGTGGGTCGATGAGGGTTCAGATCCTGAGGTTGAGCAGCAGGCTATGCATCAATGCTGATCATGTGGAGCAGCATCTGCGCTGCTGGGGCAAGTACCTCGTCCTGGCGCCAGACTGCCCTCAGTTCGCGCTTCAAGGCACCTTCTGACAGTTTGACCCTGCGCAATCGTCCCTCGGATATGGCGCCGCGGGCCGCGAGTGCGCTGATGACGGCCGGGCCAGCGCCGGACGAGGAGGCCGATAGAACGGCCGCGTTGCTTGGCAGTTCCAGTGCTGGCTCTCTGCGGGGGAGCCCCTCAAATGCATCCTCCAGGGTCTGGCGGGTACCTGAGCCCTCCTCTCGCACCACAAGTGGTGTGGCAGCCAGTTCATGCAGTGTGATCGCGTCGCGTCGCACCCACGGATGGCCCGGAGGAACAACCACCACCAGTCTGTCCCGAGCCACAACTGAGACGCCGAGCCCCACTGGGAGCGTCGGAGTTTCCACAAATCCCAACCCCACGTGACCTTCACGGACCATGTGGACCACATGTGCGGAGTTGTGAACCTCAAGTCGAACGGCAACATCGCTGTGTTCGCGTCTGAACCTGGCGAGCCAGAGCGGCGCCAGATACTCAGCGATGGTTTGGGATGCTGCAACTTCCAGATTCGCATTGATTTCCGCATGCAGGGCAGTGACACCTGCCCTCCACTGGCTCGCCTGGTCCAGAAGTTGGTGGGACCATTCAGCCACCAGTTCTCCAGACTTGGTCAAACGCGAACCTGTGTGGGAGCGGATCAGGAGGTGCAGGTCAAGGGATGCCTCGAGTCTGGTCAGTCGCCGCGATGCCTCCGGCTGTGTCAACCCGAGCTCGCGGGCTGCCGCCGAGACCGAACCGAGTTGATCGCTGCGTATCAACAGCTCCAGATCGATGAGTGCGGGCCAGGTCATGCATTCATCATATGACCGGTATGCACGATACGCATGACGCAATTCCGCGGAGGCCGGAATAGTTGAGGACATGCAGGAAGTCAGCAAGAACACGATGTCTGAAGAAACCGCCGAAGCTGATCACAACTCTCGAGGGCTCTACCCCGGACTGTTGCTGTGCCTCGGCGGGGGAGGGGTGGCACTGGCGGCGCATCAGTTCGTGCCCGCGATCAGCGCCCTTCTCTTCGCGATCGTTCTTGGAACCGTCGTCGGCAATGTGTGGCGGGTCCCGACGTCGATGTCACCGGGGGTCGCGATGGCAGGCAAACGCATTCTCCGGGTGGGAATCGTCCTGCTGGGGCTGCAGCTTGTTCTGGGTGATCTGTTGGAGCTCGGACTTGGCATGGTCGCTGTGGCAGCCGTCGTCGTGGCAATGGGGTTGGTGAGCACCGTCCTGATTGGCCGAGCCATGGGGATCGCGCCGGCGCAGGGCCTGCTCATTGCGTGTGGCTTCTCGATTTGTGGAGCCGCCGCGGTGGCGGCTTGTGACGGTGTGGTGGATGCTCGGGATGAAGAGGTGGCCACAGGGATCGCGCTGGTTGTCCTGTTCGGCACCATCATGATTCCTTTGGTGCCGTTCCTCGTGAGCGTCCTCAACTTTGATCCACAGGTGGGCGGGCTCTGGGCCGGAGCCAGTATCCATGAGGTGGCGCAAGTCGTGGCGGCGGCCGGCATCATTGGCGGTGGAGCGCTGCAGGGCGCGGTCATCGTGAAGCTGACACGTGTGCTCATGTTGGCACCCGTGATGGCTGTGCTGGGAATTCTTCAACGACAAAAGGCCGGCAGCGAGTACAACGGTAAGCGACCACCCCTGGTTCCCCTCTTCGTTGTGGGCTTCCTTGCGATGGTGGGCGTGGCGTCGCTGGAGTTCCTGCCTTCCCCTGTTCTGGATGCGGCCGGAATACTCCAGACGGCCTGCCTGTCAGTTGCCATGTTCGCGCTGGGGTTGGGTGTTCGGCTTCAGGCCCTCATCAAAGTGGGCCCCAAACCACTCGTGCTCGGAGCCGTCTCCACCGTCATCGTGGCTGTGACCGCACTCTTCGGTGTGCTCATCGTCACCTGAGCAGTGCGGCAATGCTCATAAAAAACAATGGTGTCGGTGGGAGAACCCCACCGACACCATTGAACGCTTTACGTTGGATCAAAAGACCCTTCGACGGCTGCCGCCGATCGGGACGAGGTTGAGGATCAGTCCCACGACGATCAGGACTGCCCCGATGGTGATGAGGATCGCCAGATCGCTGACCAGAAGGCCGACGATGAGGAGGATGACTCCAAGTGTGATCATGTTGTTCTCCATTTCTGTTTGTCCACTGAAACCAACGGTTTCTTGCAACAAAGAGACGATAGCGACGAACAGGGTCACAACGGTCAAGCAGTGTGCTCGGAGTGAGTTCTTTGAGAGAGCAACCAGTTTGGATCCGAGGTTCATCGCCTGTGAATCCATCGCGGACAGTGGGAAGGCAAGCTCGCTGGCGAACTGTGCATGAGGCATTCCTGATGCGATTGAGTCACAACGGCAACCATTTCCACCATGTGGCAGGCATGATGTTCCACAGAGAGAGAAGGGGCCCATCATGGACAAGACTCATGTCGTCAATGACGTTGTAGACAAATTGGCTGGCACGCCGCTCGCCGAAGGTTTCGCCACGGTGATGGATTCTGGTGCCGATGAAATCGAGAAACACACAGCACTCCACCACCTCCTGACCGGGGAGTCACTGACGGGTCATCCGCTCCATCCAGCGCTGGTGCATCTGCCCATCGGCATCACGGTGGCAGCGGCAACCCTAGAAATCACGGACGGGAAGCATCATCGCTCCGCCATCACTCTGCTCTCGGGCGTCGCGGTCGCTGCCGCAATTCCGACGGCTGTCACGGGCATGGCTGACTGGGCCCGGGGGCGCAGGGAGAAGCGACAGCGCAGGGTGGGTGCACTGCACGCCCTGGCAGCTGAAGCGGGAACGACTCTGGCGTCGATGTCGCTGGTGTTCCGCCTCCAACACAAGAACACGGCGGCCCGGTGGTTCCTGTTCGCCGGAGCGAGTGCCTATGGAATTGCGGGATTCGTGGGGGGTGATCTGGTCCATGGACGTGGTTTGGCTCCCAGGGAAACAGATCCGGATGTCGCTCAGGAACAATGAGTCGTGGGCAGGGCAGCAGGCTTCGTGGATATTGATGGGATCCAGATCAGGCTCACGAATCTGGACAAAACTCTCTATCCGGAAACCGGCACGACCAAAGGTGAAGTGATTGCCTACTACCGCGAAGTTGCCCCATGGATGCTCGCGCACGTCGCAGAAAGACCTGCGACGCGGAAGCGTTGGCCCAATGGTGTCAGTAGCACTGGGCAGGCCGAGGCTGCCTTCTTCCACAAGGGTCTGGATGGGCGATCCACACCGTCGTGGGTCGCCACCACTGACCTGCAGCACAGTGATGGGGAGAAGCGCTATCCGCTCGTCAACGATGCTGCCACGCTGGTGTGGCTTGCCCAATTGGCCTCGCTGGAGGTTCACGTTCCGCAGTGGCGCATCGACAGGAATGGCACCGCCCAGAATCCGGACCGCCTCGTGCTGGATCTGGATCCAGGACCAGGCGCCACCATGGGGCAGTGTGTCGAGTTGGCCCACCTGGTGCGCGAGGTGTGTGAAGGGGCAGGATTGCCAACCGCCCCCGTGACCTCCGGAAGCAAAGGGATCCACATCTATGCCGCACTGGATGGCTCCCTGACAAGCAGTGATGCATCCGAGTTCGCGCACCAGTTGGCACGCGCGCTGGAAGGCATGCGTCCCGACCTCGTTGTCAGCGACATGAAAAAGACGTTGCGTGAGGGCAAGGTGCTGCTGGACTGGAGTCAGAACAACGGAAGCAAGACCACCATCGCACCATATTCACTGCGAGGACAGCCTCGGCCAACCGTCGCCGCACCGCGTCGCTGGGAGGAACTGGGGCCGGAGCTCACGCAGTTGCTCTTCACCGATGTCGTGGAGCGTCTGCATGAGACTGGGGATCCAATGGCGGAACTGTTTCCGGGTGAGGATCGCTTGGCGGCCTACCGCTCCATGCGGAATGCAAGCATGACCCCGGAGCCCGTGCCAACTGGTCGCGCCACCGGGGGAGAGGGCAACTCGTTCGTCATCCAGCGGCACCAGGCCCGGCGCCTGCACCATGACTTCAGGCTGGAACACCACGGCGTGCTGGTGTCGTGGGCTCTGCCCAAAGGGCCCCCGATGGATCCGGGGAAGAACCACCTGGCCGTTCAGACCGAAGACCATCCCTTGACATATGCCATGTTTGAAGGCGATATTCCCCAGGGGCAGTATGGCGCAGGCCACGTCGACATCTGGGATCACGGGACTTTCAGCCTTGAGAAATGGCGAGACGGCAAGGAGGTCATCGTGGTCCTGAATGGCGCACCCGAAGGCGGACTCGGCGGTGAGCCCCGAAAGTTTGCACTCATCCACACAGGGATGGGGGGAGAACCCAAGAACTGGCTGATCCACTTGATGGAGGCATGAATCGGTCCAAGACCCCACCTCTCCAGTTGTCCGATAAGCCACATTATGTCACTTTACGGAACCCAATCCTTCTTCTGGGCTCAGCGCCCTCACCCATCAGACCCCCGTGCATCGTTCACACCGGCCGTATGATCCACACCGCCCTGGACCCGATGAATGGTTGCGGAGGTCATCGGATCCAGGAAGTCAAAGACCCGATTCTGTCGAAGAACCCGACACAAAGTAAAACTTTTCTGGTGGAGCGCACCATCGCGCCGAGTTCCTGCTACTTTCCGTATGAGTCTCCCCCAATGCAACGACGCTGAGGAGCGGCCATGCCGACACCAGAGCCCACACATTCCCATCGACCCCCGGATCACTCGCCCATTCCAGAAGTCCCGGATACTGCACCACTGAAGCACGAGCCGACACCGGCGGAATTCTCTGCTGTCGCCGAGTCCGAAGAGTTCCTTGAGTTGAAGCGTCGATTCAAGTCCTTCGCCTTCCCCCTGTCCGCAGCGTTCCTCATCTGGTATTTCGCCTACGTCCTTTTGTCGGTGTACGCCCGCGATTTCATGGCTACTCCGGTCCTGGGAAATCTGAACCTCGGGATGATTCTGGGGCTGTTGCAGTTCGTGACGACCTTCGCCATCACGGCCCTCTACATCCGCCACGCCAACAAGAACCTTGATCCAATTGCTTCCAAAATCCGCGCCGAACTGGAGGCACAGAAATGAGCCTGCTCGAAGTCAGCCTTGGTAGTCCCATCCTCAACATCATCATTTTTGGGGTCTTCGTGGTGGGGACACTGGCCGTCGTCATCTCGGTCACCCGGTCCGGAGAGAAGTCCGCCGCCCAGATGTACACCGGGGGCGCGTCGTTCTCCGGCCGCCAGAACGGACTCGCCATCGCAGGCGACTACCTCTCGGCAGCATCATTTCTGGGCATTGTCGGCGCAATCGCCTTCTTCGGCTACGACGGCTTCCTCTACTCCATTGGATTCCTCGTGGCATGGCTCGTGGCACTGCTGCTCGTGGCCGAACCATTGCGCAACACGGGCCGCTACACGATGGCTGATGTTCTCAGCTTCCGTATGAGGAACAAGCCGGTCCGCATGGCCGCCGCCATCTCCACGCTGGTCATCAGCCTCTTCTACCTCCTGGCACAAATGGCCGGAGCAGGAGGCCTGGTGTCGCTGCTTCTTGGCCTCAAGAGTGATCTGGCGCAGAACTTGGTCATTGTTCTCGTGGGTATCCTGATGATTCTCTACGTGATGATCGGCGGCATGAAGGGGACCACGTGGGTCCAGATGATCAAGGCCGTCCTTCTCATCCTCGGTGCTGCCATCATGTCCGTCTGGGTGCTGGCCCTGTTCGGCTTCAACCTTTCGGAATTGATGGGGGCTGCAGTTGAGGCCAACAACGATCCCGACCTCCTGCCTCCCATGGGCAAGTACGGCGCCAATCCGGTGGGCTTCATATCATTGGCGATCGCGCTCGTCTTCGGCACTGCGGGACTCCCCCACGTGCTGATGCGGTTCTACACGGTCCCCACAGCCAAGGAGGCTCGTCGCTCCGTCACGTGGGCAATCGGGCTCATCGGGGCCTTCTACCTCTTCACGCTCATCCTTGGTTTCGGGGCCGCCGCCATCATCAATGGTGGACAGGATGCCATCAGTGAACTTCCGGGTGGAGCCAACGCCGCAGCGCCCGCGCTGGCCTTCTTTCTTCCGGATGGGGGTCTGGGAGGGTCCATCTTCCTGGCCGTGATCTCGGGCGTTGCCTTCGCGACGATCCTTGCTGTCGTCGCCGGTCTCACAATCACCGCCTCGGCATCCTTCGCGCACGACATCTACAACTCGGTGATCAAGAACGGCAAGGCTGATCCCGCCGTGGAGGTCAAAGTTGCCCGGTACACGGTGATGGCCATCGGTGCGCTGGCGATCATTGGCGGCATTGGGGCGAAGAACCAGAACATCGCATTCCTGGTGGCTCTGGCGTTTGCCGTCGCAGCATCGGCAAACCTGCCATCGATCCTGTTCTCGTTGTACTGGAAACGGTTCAACACGCGTGGATCCCTGGCATCGATCTACACAGGGCTTGCTTCCTCGCTCATCCTGATCGCCTTCTCCCCTGCTGTTTCGGGGACAGAAACCGCCATGTTCCCGAATGCCGACTTTGCATGGTTCCCCTACGACAATCCGGCAATCGTCAGTGTTCCACTGTCGTTCCTGGTGGCGGTCCTGGTGACGCTGACAGGCAAGGCGGAGTTCCCCGAGAAGCAACAGGAGATGGAGGTCCGCTCCATGACAGGTGCCGGGGCTGCCGGGGCACTCGCCCACTGATCAACACCTGCAACACGGTTGCCGCGTGGCCGCGAGTCCCCCAGGGTTCGCGGCCACCTGCGCTTTCCCGATCCGCTACCAGCCCATCGTCCCTGGTCCGCCCTTGAACGGTCCGCTCACCTTCGAAGTAATCCAGCCCCCGTAGAACTGGCCCTCCTGAGGCGTGACCCGTTCACCATCGACGAAGCATCCGTCCATGGTCGCCGGCATGAGTGCCACATATTCCTTCAACGACGTGAACTGCGCCGTCGGGCGGGGGTACTGCCACACGGCTCGTCGCGCGACGCTCTCCCCCACCACCACATCGAAATAGTCGGCACGGCCTTTGAATTCGCAGTGCGTATGACCTTTCGTGGGCACAAGGATCCCGTCGGAGAACGCGCGGCGAGGGATGTAGTAGGTGGGGGGATGACTGGTTTCCAGTACCTGTACGGACTCGCGTGTGCTGGCGATGACTTGACCGCCGAAGTGCACCTCCACCAGTTCGCTGCTCTTTCGTAGCGCCGGCGGACGTGGATAGTCCCAGACTGATTCCTGGCCAGGGAGGACAGTGTCGCGTTGATGTGGATGCATGAGGAGGCTCCCGGGTCGGTTGAGTGAGCTCAATCGTAGGAAGACGTTCCAAAAAGCTGGGCGGTGTGGTGGGTCAGCCCAATTGAGCGAGCACCGGATTCAGAACGAGGAGGACCACACCATAGGCCAGAGGTATCGAGAGTATTCCCACAATGATGCCCACGATGCCAAAGGTTCTGCCGCGGCGGGTGGCTGTTGCAACAATGCTGATGATCCAGCCAATCAACCCCACGACGCCCGCCAGAAATCCAGCCACGAAAACCCCCGCCGCACCTTCGGCGTAAGCGATGGTCCGCGGATCATTCACGAGCATGTCCGGGTCCCTCGGGAAACCAGTTCCTGCAAGATCGAGGAAGTACTCCGCCAAGCCGGTCCCGAATGCCCACGCGGCTCCCGCGAGAGCCACCGCAGCCAGGACTACGACGACGAGACCGCTGATGCCCAGGGCACGCGACCGCGGAGGGAGGGCTCCCGGCGGTGGCTGATGCGACCATGCCTGTTGATGCGCAGCGAACTGTTGGCCCTGATTGCCTTGTTCATACGGCTGATTCTGTTGCCAGGACTGAGCCGACTGCTGCTTCCCGTAAGCCGACGAGTGGTTCGGAATCTCTGGGGCGTATGGATCCTGCTGAGGATACGGATTCGGCTGACTGGAGGTCTCCTGAGTTCCGTACGGGTTCGGCGGACCGGGCTGACCCGGATTGAACTCCGGACCCGGTCCCTGATTTCCGCCGTTGCTCTGCTGGTTCCACTCGTTGGTCATTGTGCCCCTTCCCGACTCGTCCAATGGTAGCTACGTCGGCCTGACGGAGACGTGAACAAGAGCGCTGACCGGTGCGCTCGCTACATTCGAGGGCACTGTTCATCGTGGAAAGGGACATCATGGACGCATCCACCCATCCAGGCCGAAGCAACGACGAGGCGGCGACGACTCCCAGCGCTCGACTGATTCTCGACGCCTTCGACAGAGTACGGGAACTCGTGCCAGCCGTCGTCGAGGGGCTCAGCTCCGAGGACCTTAGTTGGCGGCCCGGCAGGGAGGCGAACTCCATCGGATGGCTTCTGTGGCACCTCACCCGCGTCGAGGACAGCCACCTCGCCGATCTCGATGGTGTCGAACAGGTCTGGACACAGGACGGTTGGTTCAGCCGATTCGCGCTGCCCTACGACGAGTCCGACATCGGCTTCGGTCAGGACTCTGCAGCGGTCGGACAGTTCTTCGTGGCGGATCCGACACTGCTGATTGCGTACCACGGGGCAGTGCACGCCAGGACTCGCGAGATCGTGTCCCGACTCACGGACAAGGAGAACGAGCGCATCGTCGACGACTCCTATGATCCGCCGGTCACAGCGGCGGCCCGCCTGGTGAGCGTCATCAACGACACCACCCAACACATCGGGCAGGCGTCATACGTTCGCGGACTCGTGGAGAAACGGGAAAAGTGATCCGCAATTCATCGGCGCCGATGAAAGTGTCCACTGCGAGGAATGTGGGTGCCCCAGCGTTGCCACATTGAGTGCGCCTGAGAACTCATGGCATTTATCCATTGATTACCCAATGAGCACTCTGTTAGTTTGACAACGAAATTGCAGCTCTTCTTGTGCACATCAAAAGTGCACAACCGGCCACCCGCTTCGTTGCGGATGGACAGTTTTTCCGGGTCCGGCTTGAGCCATTGCTGGGTCTTCGACTTTCCGCGTGATGCGGTGGGTGTTCACGCCGCGCTTCGGG
>JBQCZU010000038.1:0-25805 GCA_052089385.1 Arachnia sp. | reverse complement strand
AGTATGTGAGGTAGGGCCCCCGCCTACGCGGGGACTTGACAGTGAGGTACTACGATTCACGGCAATCTCCGGATGGTTCTGCAGGGACTTCGGAGCGCATCCGGGGCGTTTGTGAACCGGCCGCTGCGACGGGGCTGAAGCGGCTCCCCGTCGCCGGGAAGCGGGCGCCTCTCGCCGCGGGTGTTCCGTGCCGCCGCCCGATCGTGAGAAGATGGCACGTCACCCACGAACCTCAAGGAAAAGTGAATGCCCTCACCGCGCCCCGGCAGGACCGATCCGGCGATCATCCGCAACTTCTGCATCATCGCGCACATCGACCACGGAAAGTCGACGCTCGCGGACCGGATGTTGCAGTTGACCGGCGTCGTCGACGGCCGAAGCATGCGTGCGCAGTACCTCGATCGCATGGACATCGAGCGTGAGCGTGGCATCACCATCAAGAGCCAGGCCGTCCGCATGCCGTGGACGGTGGATGACCAGATCCATGTACTGAACATGATTGACACCCCCGGTCACGTCGACTTCACTTACGAGGTCTCGCGCTCTCTGGCCGCTTGTGAAGGGGCACTGCTTCTTGTTGACGCCGCCCAGGGCATCGAGGCCCAAACTTTGGCGAACCTCTATCTGGCACTCGAAGCTGACCTGCAAATCATCCCGGTGCTCAACAAGATTGACCTGCCGGGTGCCCAGCCCGAGAAGTATGCCGCCGAACTTGCCGGCATCATCGGGTGTGATCCATCAGATGTTCTTCGTGTCTCTGCCAAGACGGGTCTGGGCGTGGAGGCTCTTCTTGACGAGATCGTGCGCCTGGTCCCGCAGCCCATCGGTGATCCGGCAGCGCCAGCCCGCGCGCTGATCTTCGATTCCGTCTACGACACCTACCGAGGTGTGGTGACCTACGTTCGCGTCATCGACGGTGAACTCAGCGGCCGCGAACGCGTACTCATGATGTCCAGCAAGACCGAGCACGAACTGCTTGAGGTGGGCGTCATCTCACCTGAGCCAATGAAATCACCCTCCATCGGCGTGGGCGAGGTGGGATATCTGATCACAGGTGTGAAGGACGTCCGGCAGTCCCGTGTTGGCGACACCATCACAGCTGCTCACAAGCCAGCAACTCAAGCCCTCGGTGGTTACAGAGACCCCAATCCCATGGTGTACTCCGGGCTGTACCCGATCGATGGCGACGAGTTCAACATGCTTCGTGAGGCGTTGGAGAAGCTACAACTCAACGACGCAGCCCTCGTCTGGGAGCCCGAGACCTCGGGCGCACTGGGCTTCGGGTTCCGCATCGGTTTCCTCGGTCTGCTCCACATGGAGATCGTTCGTGAACGGCTGGAGAGGGAGTTCAACCTTTCGCTCATCTCCACCGCCCCCAACGTCATCTATGACCTCACGATGGAAGATGGCACGGAGCACAACGTGACCAATCCGTCGGAGTACCCGGAAGGTAAGATCGCGGAGGTTCGCGAACCCATCGTCAACGCCACCATCCTCGCCCCGGCGGAGTACATCGGAGTCATTCTTGAGCTCTGCCAGACGCGACGAGGGATCCAGCAAGGCCTTGACTACCTGAGTGAGGATCGCGTCGAGATCCGCTACAAACTGCCGCTCGCCGAGATCATTTTCGACTTCTTCGACGCCCTGAAATCCCGGACCAAGGGGTACGCGTCGTTGGACTATGACCCAGCAGGCCAGGAGCCCGCCGACCTTGTCAAGGTCGACATCCTCCTGCAGGGGGAGCCCGTGGACGCGTTCAGTTCCATCGTGCATCGCGACAAGTCCTACGCCTACGGCCTGATGATGGCGGGGAAGTTGAAGGACCTCATCCCGCGACAGCAGTTCGAGGTGCCCATCCAGGCCGCCATCGGCAACCGTGTCATCGCCCGAGAGACCATCCGCGCCATGCGCAAGGACGTTCTGGCCAAGTGCTACGGCGGCGACATCTCCCGCAAACGCAAACTGCTGGAAAAGCAGAAGGAAGGCAAGAAGCGAATGAAGATGGTGGGCCGTGTTGAGGTTCCCCAGGAAGCGTTCGTGGCGGCGCTGTCCACCACTGAGCCCACCAGGAAATAGCCGCTTCCCCACGACAAGGTCTAAGCTTCTGCAACCTATGCGTCAATCTCCGTTCGACACTTTTTCTCCGGTCTATCCACGACGCGCAGCATGGGGTACCGCTTCCAGTCTGCGTGCATGGCAGGCCGAAGCCTTCGCGCAGTATGAAGAGGCCCAGCCAGGAGACTTTCTCTGTGTGGCAACGCCCGGCGCAGGAAAGACCACGTTTGCTCTGCGTGTTGCCCATCAGTTGCTGGCGACGCGCTCCATCAGGCGCATCGTTGTGGTGACCCCCACTGAACACCTGAAAGTGCAGTGGGCCGACGCGGCCGCCAAGGTGGGCATCCACCTGGATCCGGGGTTGAACCGGTCGACGAAGCGTGGCCGAGCGAAAGAGTACGACGGCTCGGTCGTCACCTATGCCGGTGTATCGATGAGGGCCTGGTCCTACGAGGCGTTGTGCCAAGCACTTGACACGCTGGTGATCTTTGACGAGATCCACCACGCCGGCGATGCGCTGAGCTGGGGTGAGGGGATTGAGCAGGCCTTCGGGCACGCCACCCGACGTCTGTCACTCACCGGCACGCCGTTCCGCTCTGATGAGAATCCCATCCCCTTCGTGGACTACGAAGAGATTGGGCCGGGGGTCAAGGTGTCCCGACCCGATTACACCTATGGCTACGCCGAGGCTCTGGCAGACCATGTCGTCCGCCCTGTGCTGTTCATGAACTACGGCGGCCCGATGCGTTGGCGGACCAAGGCCGGTGACGAACTGGATGTCGATCTGGGGACGGCTCTGACCAAGGACCTGACCGCCCACGCATGGCGCACCGCTCTGGCGCCGACGGGGGAGTGGATTCAGTCGGTGCTGCAGGCTGCCGACACACGGCTCACGGAGGTCCGTCGACACGTGACGGATGCCGGTGGGCTGGTCATCGCATCGAATCAGAGTCAGGCACGCGCCTATGCGCGATTGCTGACGTCGATCAGCGGCGAGGAACCAACCATTGTGCTCTCGGACACGACGCGCTCTTCTGCGCGTATTGACGAGTTCTCCGCATCCACCGCCCGCTGGATGGTGGCCGTGCGCATGGTCTCCGAAGGCGTCGACGTTCCCCGACTCGCCGTCGGTGTGTATGCCACGGCTACGTCCACTCCGTTGTTCTTCGCCCAGGCGGTGGGACGATTCGTGCGCTCACGTCGTCGCGGTGAGGTGGCCACTGTTTTCCTGCCGACCGTCCCGATCCTGCTGGCGCACGCAGGCGCCCTGGAACGTCAGCGCGACCACGTGCTGGGCAAACCAAAGAACGACGACGACCTGTGGAGCGAGTCCGAGGCACTCATGGAGGAGGCCAATCAGGGGGACACCACCCAGGACGACCTACTGGGAAGTTTTGAGCCGCTGGAGTCCCGGGCCACCTTTGACCACGTCCTCTTCGACTCGCAGGCATTCGGCATGCACGCCGAGCCCCTCTCGAGTGATGAGCAGGATTATCTGGGGCTGCCAGGCCTTCTGGAACCGGATCAGGTGAGCACGCTGCTGCAGGAACGCCAGTCGAGGCAGGTTCGCCGTCGGGACCAGCAGGATCGCAAACAAAGGGCTGAGCCGGAAGTAGCACTTCATCGTGCCTTGGCGGGCAAGCGCAAGGAGCTCAACTCGCTGGTCGCTCAGTTCGCTCGCACCTCCGGGGTTCCCCACAGCCACGTGCACGCCAATTTGCGCCGCGAATGCGGCGGACCGGGACTCTCGGAAGCCTCACAGGTTGAAGTGGATCAGCGAGTGAAGGCAGTACGTGCGTGGATGCGCGCCAGCTGAAGGCGAGCCTGGTGTCGTTGAGGATGTCGTCGTCGGTTCTGGGTCCGCTCGGCTGACAGCATGTTTGCGGCCGTCTCGAGGCGCTGTTGGCCAATCGGAGCACCCCGAAAGGTCGCCTCCCGTCGGCATGTGGGACTCCTTCGCTGCGAGCCGATGAGGGCGTGGCTCCCTTCGGGTGACTGCTCGATCAGTGAACGAATCGATGATTGCCGAGTCACCCCGGCCCCTCAATGACGCGATTCGTCGATCGTGCCCGCCACCGATGAGGACATGGTTAGGCTGTGACATGAAAATCTCCGAAGTGATCAAGAAGAAGGGTGGCCACGTCGTCACCATTCATCCATCCACCACGGTCGCTGACATGCTGGGGATCCTGGATGAGCACCGCATCGGTGCACTGGTTGTGAGCGAGGACAACGGCGTCACCGTGGCGGGTATCGCCAGCGAACGGGACATCGTGCGGGCCCTCCATCAGCGAGGCGTCGGCGTGATGCAGGAGCAGGTGGGGGCCATCATGACCCGCGAGGTGTGGACTTGCACGTCCGCTGACGAACTTCAGGCGCTGGCCATCTCCATGACCGAGCATCGGGTTCGCCACGTTCCCGTTGTTGAGGGCGGCAGGCTGATCGCCATCGTGTCCATCGGCGACGTCGTCAAGCACCGTCTCGACGAACTCGAGTCCGAGCGCAATGATCTGGTGCAGTACATGCACGGTTAGCGGCGGGACGCGGCCCGGTGCATCGGTTGCAGTCCAGTGTGGGTGGCGACTGTCACAGTGGTTCCCTAAGCTCTCCACCATGACCAAAGGATCATTTCTGCCCCTGACCGTGGGTCTTGTCGGAGTGTCGATGCTGTTGCTGAACCTGATGGGGGACTCCACGCCGATCGCTCGTCTGGCCATGGGATTGATCGTGTTCTCCATCACGTTGGCCATTGTCAGCAACAGAAGTGACGATCCGAAAGCAGGACGGTAGTCGGGGCTTCTGGCGTCGCGCTGCTGTTGCACGAAACATGGTGCCGCCGTGTCTAGAGGCCGTACTGGGACCAGATGTCTGACACCAGGGATTGGCGAGAAGTGCACGCAGCACAGCGTCCTGCTTCCCGGGGTGACAAGCGCATCCCGCAGATCTCGCAGCGGTGCATGTGCACTTGCGTCAGAAGCTCCAAGGACGGGTCGGGGAGCCGAAGGCTGGGATGCATGACCTTTTCCGGGCACACCCTCACGCATTCGTCGCACTGGACACAGCAGGTGGGATCGACCGTGAGCGCGAACACGTCATTGACATCGGAGAAGGTCAGTGCGTCCTGAGGGCAGACGTTGATGCAGGCACCGCAACCGGTGCAGCCGCTCTTCACACGGGGACGTGGCAGCGCAGGGTGCAAGAGGTTCTGCAGAACGAGAACTCGGGGCGCCTTGCCACCGATGGAGGATGTGCCGTCAGCGACGGCGTCCTCGGCCATCCTCCGGGGCGATGCCTTACGAAACAGAGCACGTCGACTCATCCGAGACGTTGGTTTCTGTGTGGCTTCCGCGGGATCCTCGCTCTCCAACACCACGCCGAGATGGATCCGTCGCGCGCCGGCCAGGCATGCACCCGCCTGTGAAACCATCCTCCTGACCGCATCAGAGGCGCCCACCGGGCACTTGTCACAGTCACCGCGCATCAACTCCACGGCGCCATCCTCATCGAGTGCTCCGGCAGCGGCAGCCACAGTCTCGGGATGCAGCCTGGCCAGGCAGCCCACATCCAGGCCTGCAGCACCCTGGCGATTGGCCTCCAGCTTGCCTCCGGAGGTTCGGGCAGCCTCGCACCGCAATCGTAGGGTTTGCTTGCCCGCAGCGGCAGCGACGATCAGTTCCGCAGCCGAGCCCACACCGGAGATGGCGCGGGTTGGGCACTGTGCCTCGCAGAGTCCGCACCCGACGCAGGCAAGGACGTCCACGGCCGGCGCATGATCGTGGCGTCCCTCGATGCTGCCCACCCGGACAGCCTGCTGGGGACAGGCATCAATGCAAACGGTGCAACCAGAGCCCAGACGTCGGGAACAAGCACGTCCGTCGACTTCCGGCCGCTGCAACAAGCCTGTCAGCAGGTCAGCGACGTCCATCTTGAATCAGCCCCGCGCCGTCACAGGCGTTCGACTTCCACCCATGTGTCCAGCTGGCTTGCTCCACCACCGATCGGATCGCTGGCGCCACCGCCGCCCAGGAGGACGTCGTCCGCGAGCAGGTCATTGACGGCCATGCCGACGGCACGGGAGCCGGCATATCCGAGTTCCTCCTGTCCAGGGACCATGGACTTTCTGACTGATTCGTTGCCGTAGCCCGGAGCCGGCTTCGTGGGTTCGCCATCGATGGTGATGGAGCGCGCACCGTAGTGCGTGTGTCCCATGGTGGCATCGGCACCCACCACGCCGGGCCGGATGGCCTGGGTGAGCTGGGCAATGCCCTCCACCTGACCGGAACCGGATCGGACGCGCACGCGGTCACCGGTCTTGATGCCGCGTGGCTCGGCATCCACGGGGTTCATCGTCAAAAAGTTGTGTGAGCGAACCTCGCGCAGCCAGGCAGAGTTGGCGGTACGATGCGTGCTCTGGGAGCGCGACTTCCAGTTGAGGAAGTGCAACGGCAGCCCGTCGCGTGGCACGGGCACATTGTTCGACAGCGACATACCGCGTATTGCTGCGATGCCCTCGAACTGCTCACCCGTGACGCTGTCCCTGGCCGCCGCGACCTTGGGATCGTAGAACTGGCACAGCCCCTCGTAGCGGTACTTGAGCCAGTCGCCCTCGTAGCCGCCCTCGTGGTCCTTGCCCTGCTCCTCGAAGCGTCCACCGCGGTTGAGGACGTAGACCACCTTGGGCCATTCCTCTTCGGTGACGGCAGCTTTCCAGACCTTTTCGTCAAAGCTCTTCCCGAGGTGCTTTTCGCGGGTCTGCGTGAACACCTCCAGTTCTTCTGCTGAGGCATCCGGCACGGGGCTCTCGCCGGCATAGGCAACGTTGGCCGCCATCTTGATCCAGTAGTCCTCAACCGTGTTGAACGCGATACCGGGGCCAAAACCATCATTGCCGACACCGGGCAGTTCCATGGCCTTCGCGAGCTCCAGGTAGAACCACTCCACCGGACGGGGTCCCTCGAAAGCCAACGTGGTCGGCTGGCCCAGTTGCTGCACGGCATACTGCTGCGACGGATACACAGTTTCCTGCGTGAACCGCTCCAGATAGGTGGGCTCCGGAAGGACGTAGTCAGCGTGGGCGCCACTGTCGCCGACGATGGTGTCGAAGGCGACAATCAGTTTGATCGCTTCCGTGTTGTCCATCTGTTCGGCGATTCTGTGTCCCGTCGGCGACGAGTTCAACGGTGAGTGTCGATGCAGGAAGAGTGCGTTGAGGGAGTACGGGTAGCCGATGGATGCACTGGGGATGACCTCATGACACATGTTGCCGGGGAACTGGTACCAGCGACGCCTGGAGGGGTAGCCCTCCTCCATGAAGAATGACGAATCCTCATACTTCGACTTCTCTCGGGTGATCGGTACCCCCCATGCATCGTTGGGGTTCTCGATGTCGATGAGCTCGTAGCGGCCGCTGTTGGGGGAATACCCCTGCTGTCCGCCAATGGCGCCGCCCTTCCAGTCGTGATTGCCGATGAGGAAGTTGAGGTAGCCGATGGCGCGAATGGTGTCGAAACCGTTGGAGCGCATGGCGGCACCCCGGTAGCTCATGACGGCCGCCTGCTTTCCGTGGGAGGTGAAGTCCCGGGCGATGGTCGCGATGACCTCGGTGGATGTGCCGGCGGCTTCCGCGTAGTCGGCGATCTCACGCTCCATTGCGCGTGCTTTCAGGAGATGGAACACGGTGGCCACCTTCACGGGGCCGCCGGGTGTGTCGATCTCGCCGACGTAGTCCAGCTCCGCGGCCGGTGCTGCATTCGCGTCCGCGCCCACCACCTGGCCCTCCACAAGGGCGACGGATTCGGCATCGATGGGCTTGCCCGTTTCCGGGTCCAATTCAGTTTCGGCAAGGCCGAGATCCACCATGGTCAGTTTGCCGCGCTTGGGGTCGTCGATTTTGACGAGATGGGTGGCGTCGCTGAAGTTCGGTTCGCCCAGCAGGGCTGCGGCCTTGGTTCCCGTCGCCCGGAGGTACTTCTCGTCGTATCGCTCATTCTCGATGATCCAGCGAATCATGCCCCAGGCGAGATCACCGTCGTAGCCGGGTTTGACGGGCACCCAGGTGTCGGCCTTCTCGCCGGTCTTCGACATGCGGGGGTCGATGACTGTCATCTTCATGCCGAGTTCGCGGGCCCGGCCAATGCGTGGTGCCATCCACGTCGGCCCCTTGTTGGCGGTGACGGGTTCGGCGCCCCAGACGATGAGGTACTTGCAGTAGTCGATGTCGGCGTACATGCGCTTGAAGCCGGTCGTGGGGTGGCTGCGTGCGTTGGCGATCACGCCGGACATGCCACAGGTGCCGCCATGGTTAAACTGGTTGATGCTGCCGAGCGACTGCAGACCGAACCGTGCCCCCATCAGGTTCATCCGGTCTCCGCCGATCATGGCGAACAGATTGGACTTGGGGCCCAACTCAGGACGGTTGACATCGACCAGTGAGTCTGCCCAGGCGACTTCGAAGGCCTCCTGTGTCATCTCCCCAGCCGCCACCAGTGCGACGTCGGCCATCACCTTCTTCTTGGGGGCGAATTTCCACCACGAACGAAGTCCGGGCGTGCCGAGCTTTTCGTTGCCGTCGAGGATGTCAATGAGTGCTTCGTCCCAGGAGATGGTCTCCCACGTGTCGCTGCCACGCTTTCCAACGCGACGGATGGGCTGCCGCAGACGCAGGCTGTCGTGCACGATCTGCGGACCAGCCTGTCCCTTGAGGCAGGCGAGGCCACCGGAGCGCGACTTCGCGTCCTTGGACATGTTGCCGATGCCCGCGACCGCCGTGGCGGGTGCGGTGTCGTAGGGGATGCCGCCTTCGGGCTGGGTGGTCAGGGGACTGTAGGGGTTGCCCGCAATCTTGCGGACCAGGGCAGTGGCCCCTGAATCCCCGGGGGGTGAGAGCCTCACCTTGATGGAGCAGTAGGTGTTGCAGTTCATGCACATCGTGTACACGACATCCGATGCGGCGTAGGAGTCGTCCGCATCGCCCGTGCCATGGGCTTCCGCCTCATGGATGGGGTCGCCGAACCCGTCGTTGGCCATTGAAGTGGCGATGAGGCCTGCTCCAACCGCACCGGCGCTGACACCCAACACCATCCGACGGCTGACACCCTCAGGCGTGGCATCGTCGTCCGTGGGTGTGGTCTCCGTGGTGATGTCTGTCATGACAGCTCCTGTGCGGGCTCGGGATCGGGAACGATGGAAACGCGCACCGGATCATGGATGGGTTGCCATGCAGCAATGAGGCAGTAGACGAGGACGCCGCCAGCGATGAGGAAGGCTGCAACTCCCCATTCCATGAGCGTGGGAAAGTAGTGCGCGTTCGGGTAGCCGTTCAGGACAGGTGTGATCTGGGGTGGGAGCACGATGTTGAATCTGACACCCATGATTCCCACGACCACCATGCCTGCAGCGATCGCCAGCCATCCGGTGGAGGCGCGCAGCTTGGGGGTCACCATGATGATGATGGGCAGGATCAGACCGAGGAGAATCTGCAGAATCCAGAACGTCCAGGCATACGGACCAAACATCATGACGTCGATGATCTGCACCTCGTGATGGTCTCGCGCCAGCAGCGGAATGCCGTACTCATACAACGTCAGACCGGCATCGACGAGCAGCCCCGCGAGCAAAATGCGACCCAGGAACCGCAACATTCTTGCGTTGGGCTTGCGACCTGATCCTCGCTCCACGAGGTAGTGGATGACGATCAGCATCGCGGTGCCCGCCAGGATCGCCGAGGCAAGCAGAATGACGGGGAACAACCCCGCCGGACCACATCCCTCGAGCCGACACGACGGCGAAGAGTGCTCCCTCGGCCCCGAGAACGCCGATGATCGCCAATGGCAGACCGATGGCTGAAAGGACTTTCAAGACCTTGCGATTGTCATTGTCCCTTCCCAGGCCGCGCTGCAGTCGAATGGCATAGACGAGCTGAACCACGACGATGACGAGGTAGATCATGTAGGAGCGCACTGCCCAGGAAAGAGGGCTTGTCCAATGGAAGAAGAGCATGACGTTGATGGCTCGGTCGATCCGGCCCATGTCAACGCCAATGAATGCCAGTCCGACGCCCAGCGACAGTGCTGCAACCAACAGGGCGGAGCGTCCGATGCCTTCGGCCTGCCTCAGCCGGAACCCGAAGACCAATGATGAAAGGATGGCGGGCCCGGCGGACATCCCCACGAAATAGATGTAGAAAGCCACCCAGGCCCCCCAGGGAACTTGCGATGTCAGCTCGGTCATGGACAAGCCGGTCAAGAGCCGCATCCCCATGGCGACGGCGCCGATGCCGGCGATCACCACCAGAAGGGGATACCACCACAAGCGGTTGCGTCTGGTCAGGAAGGCCATCTTGGGTGGGACGGACCACCAATGCTTGAGGACTTGACCGTCGTCGCCGACAGTCGGGCGGGATGCAGTGCTTGTTGCTTCAGTGCTCGTGGACATTCTGGCTCACCGGAGATAGTAGACGCGAGGCTCGGTACCGAGCTCTTCTTTGAGGCGGAAGGCGCGGGTGTCAGCCGCCAACTCGGAGACCCGCGAGTTCGGGTCGTTCAGATCACCGAAGAGGCGGGCATCCCCGATGCAGGTTTCGCAACATGCGGGTTCTTCGCCCCGGGCAGTTCGGTGGGCGCAGAAATTGCACTTGCGCACCGTCCCAGCCGGGGGGAAGTTGGTGCTTCCGTACTCGGGAGCATGAAGTTCATCTGCCCCCACCATCTCCGCCGAGTAGTCCTCACCAAAATCAAAGGATCGTGCGCCGTAGGGGCAGGCCGTAATGCAGTAGCGACAACCAATGCATCGCTCTGCATCGATGACGACGATGCCATCGGTGTTCTTGTACGTGGCGTTCACCGGGCACACAGGGACACACGGCGGTTCGTCACACTGCATGCACGGCCGGGGGATGTTCACGCGCCTGACGTTGGGAAAGACGCCTGTCTCCTCCTCGATCACGACGTTGTAGTTGACACCCGGAGGTGTCCGGTTCTCCACCTTGCATGCGACGGTGCACGAATCACACCCGACGCATTTCTGAAGGTCTATGACCATTCCCCATTTGGGCTCTGCCATAGCTACTCCTCGAGTCAGGGGACGCTGGGGGAGGCCCGCCCGGGGGTGACCACCTGGCGTACCTCGTTTGCGCGAAGAGCAACCGTAACATCGCGTCGTTGTGGAGAGGCAGAGGAGGGTGGCTTAGAACAGCTTGTCAGGACTCTTCAGCTGCGTGGAAGATCATCGGTGATGCGAAATCCCCGGCCCTCCATGCCCCGCTCGAAGTCGCGGCCCGTTTCCATGCTGAGGACCACGGCCACCACCTTGGCCAGCGCCGACAAAACGGGTGCCGACGGCTGGTGCAGGGCGTCATAGCACCACTGTTGGACGGCTGGCACCATGCGTGTGTGAAGCAGGTCATGCTCAGCCAGCCGCAGTGTCTTGGCGTGTTCGTCGTCTCGACTGGACCATGCACGCTTCTCCGCCGCCAACTGGCTCTGAAGATCGGAGATGATCTCCGGAAGCGAGGTGCGCTGTCGGGCCGTGATGGCCTCATGTCCAGCGGTCATTCTCTCGAGAGACACCGGGGTTTCGTCTGTTGTTGTTTCCACGGCTTTGAGTCCGGGGCTGAATCGATCGGCGGCTTCACCCAACCACTGCACTGCGCCTTGCATCTCCTCCACCCACTCACCATTGGTCAATCGGTTGACCATCGCATCGTCGGGGGCGGCGGTCACTTCCTCGATGAGCTCCCACATGCGTGCGCGGTTCTCGATGATGCCCGCCATGAGCTGGGCGACGTCAGGGGTGGGATGGGTGGTCATGGCAGTGATTGTGCCACGCTCATCTCAGCCCTGACGTGGTGAGTCCCTGTACGAGGTAGCGCTGTAGAAAGAGAAAGACCACCAGCATGGGGGCCACGACAATGAGCGATCCCATGAACAGCTCCGGGTAGCGCACGCCCTGGCTCGTCATGAACTGGCTGAGCGCCACCTGCACGGTGCGTGTGGCGTCCCGGCCCACGAGGCTTGGCCATAGAAATGCGTTCCAGGCGCCGATGAGGACAATGGTGCCGACGGCCGCAATGATTCCCTTGGAATTGGGGATCACTATCCGCCAGAAACTGGTCCAGGGGTTGCAGCCGTCCACCAATGACGCATCCTCGAGCTCATCCGGGAAATCGAGGAAGTACTGCCGGAACAGATATGTCGCGAAGGCTGAGAAGATTGTCGGGACCACCAAACCGCGGAACGTGTCCACCCATCCCAGTTGGGCGGTGATGATGAACATGGGGACAAAGATCGTCGCGACGGGAACCATAAGCGTGAACAGGGTCAGCCCCAGCATGATGCGCGATGCCCGGTGTGTGTACCGGGCCAGGGCATAGCCGGCGAGCAGACTGACAAAGATCGTGCCGCCTGTTTGGAGAACAGCCAGGATCGCGGAGTTCCCCAGCGCTCGCAGAAGGCCGACGGAATCATTTTCAAGCAGGGATCGCAGGTTCGTCAGATTCAGCTGGTCCGGAAACCATTGCCAGGTTGCCGAGACGATGTTGGCATTGGTGGAGAACGCGTTGCGCACAATTACCCAGAACGGGAGCATGAAAATCAGTGCCAGCACGATGAGGACGACGTAGCGCACCCCCAACCAGAACTTCTGTTGCCTCATGTGTTGCTCCTGTTGAGGATGAAGTTCTGTCCCACGCCGAAGAGCACGATGATGGCTGTCAGGATCATGGTCCCGGCGCCTCCCACTCCCAAGTCCTGTTGCCCGCCGCCGACAGCGATCAGGTACAGGTGAACCAAGGGAGGACGGGCATACGGCGGGTAGGTGCCGATGGAACCCAGCATGTTGTAGAACTCGTCAAAGGCCTGGAATGCATTGATGAACAGCAACAGGATGACGGCAACGCTGGTCGCCTTGAGCTGCGGCAGGGTGATGAATCGCAAAAGACGCCAGCCCGCTGCGCCATCGAGGGCCGCAGCTTCGTAGGTCTCCTGGGGGATCCGTTGCAGGCCTGCGATCAGCAGGATCATGTAGAAGCCCGTCTGCAGCCAGAGCCGGACGCTCACGAGCGCCACCCAGTAGAGATCGTTGGTGCCGCCGAGCCAGTTGACCTGCTCACCGCCACCCGCGGTGATTGCTTGGTTCAACAATCCGAACCGAGCGCCGGAGAAGAACGCGAAGCGCCAGACGATGGCGGCAATGACGTAGGACACCGCAGTAGGGATGAAGAAGACCGAGCGGAAAAATGCCTGTCCCCACTTGAGGTTGTTCAGCAGCAGCGCGAGCCCGAGCGATGCGACGTAGGTGGTGGGCACGATGAAGAGAGCGAAGGCCACGAAGGTCACCAGGGACTGGATGAAGAGGCCGTCGTTCAGTAGATAGGTGTAGTTCTCGAAGCCCACGAATCGCGTTGGGTTGACCGTGTTGCGCGCCTCAAAGAATGACAGGTAGGCGCTCCATATTATGGGCAGGTAGACAAACGCCAGCAATCCCAGAAGGAACGGGGCAACGAAAGCTGCGAACCACAGGTTGCGGCCCTGATGGCCCCGGATCCGACGCCAGAGCCCCGGCTTCCCCTTCGAGGAGGGAGCCGGGGCTCTGGTGTGAGAAGTGACGGTGGACATCAGCCCTTGAGCTTCTCGAGTTCGCTCGCGATCAGGGCTTTCAATGGCTCGAATTCGGCCGCAGGGTCGGCGTCGTTCTTGATGACATTGCTGAGGGCTGCGCCATACTGCTCACCAATGGAGCCAGACCACATGATGTCGTTGGCGAAGCCACTGTCCGCCACGAACTGGGCCGCGTCGGCACCGGGCCCACCGGCAAGTTGTGTCGCCTGCGCGACCAACGCTGGCTTGGCCGGGATATGGGTGCCATAAGCATCGGAGAAGTCCACCTGCTTGTCCTCCTGATCAATCCAGAGCCACTTGACGAACTCCTTGGAGGCTTCGACGTTGCTGCCCTTGGCGGCGACGCAGGCGCCGAAGGCGCCGAAGGGCACTGATGGCCTGCCGTTGCCACCGATGGCCGGGAACGCGAGGACGCCGACGTCGTCGCCGAAAGCCTCCTTGATGGCGGGAAGCGACCACAGGCCTCCCCATTGGAAGGCAGCCTCTTCATTGATGAACGCGTCGGGGGAGAACCATTCCGCCGAGGCGGCCTGGACGACGCCACCGGACTTGGAGAAGTCACGGAAGGCGACGAGCCCGTTGTAGAAGTCGTCGTTGAGGAAGGCGGCCTCGGTACGGTCTTCATTCAGCTGCTCATACCCGGCGGACCAGATGAACATGGTCCCCAGCACGCCGACGCCGCCGTCGTTCCCGGCGAAGAGTCCACCCATGGAATCGGTCTTGACGGCATTTGCCGCCGCAATGAGCTCCTCCATGGTGGTGGGAGGCTCCACACCCGCTGCTTCCAGGAGGGATGGGCGGTAGTACAGCAACTGCATGTCGATGGTTTGAGGGATGCCGTGAATCTTGTCCTCGAAGGTGAATCGCTTCATCACCGATGGATTGAAATCATCTTTGGCATCGCCAATGAGTTCCGTCAGATCCTCGAGCTGTCCGCTGCGAATCTGGTCGAGAGATCCGCCTTGCTCCGCTTCGAAGACATCCGGCACGTCGTCGGTCAGCAGCTGAGCCGCCAGAATGCTGTTGTAGTCACCGGGGTTCCACTTGACGGTGACTGAGGCTGCTTCGTACTCGGCGGCGTAGCGTTCGGTGGCTTCCTTGACGCCTTCCTCTCCGTACTGGTGATACCACTGTGAGAGGGAAGGCGCTTCGCCCGCCGGTGCCCCACTGCCTGTGGAGCTGGACCCTCCGGTGGTGGGCTCTGCTGAGGACCCACCATCGAGCGGGTTGTTCTGACCGCAAGCGGTCAGGGTTGCGGCTGCGGCAAGACCGCCACTCAGCCCGAGCATGCTTCGTCGAGAAATGTTCATGGGGGCAATCTTCGCATTCATGGGCGACCATTCGTCGACGATCAGTGCGCTGAAAGCGGAATCGCTGATGTTGGCTACTCTTGCGGGATGCCCAGCGCCCTACCCAGCGGTGATCCGCTACCCGCTGACGGAACTCTGCCACCCCGCGTGTTGGACGGGCTTGGTGATGTGCCGCTGTCGTTCTACGTTCACGTTCCTTTCTGCAGGACGCGGTGTGGATACTGCGACTTCAACACCTACACGGCATCGGAACTGCCGGGCATGTCCAGCGGTGACTACGTCTTTGCCGCATTGAGTGAGATGGAACTCGCCCGCGGGGTCCTCGGGGACAGTGCACCGCCGATTGACACGGTCTTCTTCGGCGGTGGAACGCCCACGATGCTTCCCGCAACCACTCTGGCGTCGATGCTTGGGGGCATCCGCGATCGGTTCGGATTGTCAGCAGGTGCGGAGGTCACTACGGAGGCGAATCCGGACACCGTCGATCGTGCGTACTTCGAGTGCCTCCGGGAGGCGGGCTTCACCCGCATCTCGCTGGGGATGCAGTCCGTGGTGCCCCATGTCCTCGAAGTCCTGGAGCGCGTTCACACACCGGAGCGCGGGCTCCAGGCTGCGGTCTGGGCGGCGGAGGCTGGTTTCGAGCACATCAGCCTGGATCTGATTTACGGCACCCCTGGTGAGTCTGTTGATGACTGGATGCAATCCCTGCAGGCGGTGGCTTCGACCCCCGTGGACCACGTCAGCGCATACTCGCTGATCGTGGAGGAGGGCACGCGGCTGGCCATGCAGGTGCGGCGTGGCAGGATCCCCATGCCCGATGACGACGAGCTGGCCGACAAATATCTGATGGCCGAGCGCTTCCTGACTGCGCACAAAATGAGCAACTATGAGGTGAGCAACTGGGCGGCCACCCCGTCGGGGCAGTGCCGCCACAACCTGAACTACTGGCGGGGCGCCAACTGGTGGGGAATTGGGCCCGGCTCCCACAGCCACATTGGTGGGATGCGCTTCTGGAATCGCAAGCACCCCCGATCCTATGTTGCGGAACTGGAGGCTGGCCGCTCACCAGCGCAGGCTGGGGAACTGCTCACACAGGAGGATCGTCGGGTGGAGAAAGTCATGCTGGAACTCCGCCTGGCGCAAGGGCTGGACACCTCCGTTCTCACCTCCTCCGAGCAGGCGCGGGTGCCCGAGGTTGTGGGTGCCGGGCTGGGTGTTGTGGAGTCTGGTCGGTTGGTCCTGACCTTGCAGGGCCGGTTACTGGCCGACGGTGTGGTTCGCAACCTTCTTGACTGAGCCATACATGCCCCTCGAGACGCATGAACGAGAAAGTGTTGTAGTCGGTGAACCTCTCCTCCATCGCGAACGCCCTGCGTCTGCATCGAAGTACTTCTCGGGCTCAGATCGCGGCGAACCGCGCGTTTCGCTTCTTTGCGCGTGTGCGCTTGCCATTGAGCAATGTCCCGATGGGGGTGTAGCGCACGGCGAACTGATAGGTCAGAAGAAGTGGAATCATGGTGAAAAGAAAGACCAGCAGGGTCTTCACATAGAACGGTAGTGCCCAGTTTGTCACCAGTCCCTGGAACACAAAGACCAGTGGCAAGTGCATCAGGTACAGCCAGTAGGACGCATCCGAGAGCCATCTCACCCAGGGGCGCGACGTCGAGAAGTAGTGATGGAACATCCCCATCAGCGCAAGGATCGTCACCCACGTGAACGGGACCTGAAGCGCGCGGGACACGGTGATATTCGGCTCAAGAAACTGCAGGGCTGCGACGGCGAGCAGCACAGCCACGATGGTGAGCGGCACCCACCTCTTGGTGACGCGCAGAAGGCCGGGAGACAGGGCACCGCTGGGTTGGCAGAGCGCTGAGCCCACTGCGAAGAACCCTGCGTAATACATGAGCACTGCGGGATCGAGAAGAATTTTCTCTGTGTAGCCGGCGCCGAAGCTGCTTCCAGTCATTGCATACTGGCCCGCCACGGTCACGGCGAGCATTGCGACGATGAAGACACCTCGGCGACGACGAAACCATGCCCCCACTGCTGGCTTGTTGCGTTCGATCAAGCCGCCGATGCCCACCACAACCGCGAAGAGACACACGAGCACCCACAGCATCCACAGGAACCACAAGTGCGTCAGATTGAGATCGAAGATGTTCAGGATCTTCAGGAAATAGTTCGGGCGTGCGCCCGGAGTCTGGCCCGAGAGCCGCTCACCGGTGCTGAAACCCCATCCGATGAAGGGGACGATGAAGATCACCGACAGCGCAAAGGGGAGAAGCACCCGCTTCGCACGATGCTTCAACAGACTCGGCACGCCCCGTTTGTGCCAGAGCATGGCGGTGAAGAACCCTGATATCAGGAAGAACAGAGGCATACGGAAGCCGTGCACCACGCGGATGGTGGTGCCCAGGGTGGAGCTGGCCACGGCATCGTCTGCATCGTAGAACGGCATGAACCGCGTGCAGGCGTGCAGGAGTATGCCAAGAAGCATTGCGGTCGCCCGCAACGCATCGAGGTCGTGGTGTCGTATTGGCGCTGGCCGGCTCTCAGGCATCACGGTCACTGTAGCTGCCGGCGGCCCTCGTGCCCGACAGGGCACGGCTGCGCCGCCGCACGTCGATCCTTCACGATCCTCGACGCTCACTCGGTGAGCGGAGCACAATGAGGCATGCAGTCTTTTGAGTACGACGTCATTGTCATGGGTGCAGGAAGCACCGGGGAAAATGTTGCCGACCGTGCTGTTCAGGGTGGTCTCAGCACCGTCATCATCGAGGAGGAGTTGGTCGGAGGGGAATGTTCCTACTGGGCATGCATGCCATCCAAGGCGCTGCTGCGGCCCGGGCAGGCGCTGCGTGCGGCCAAGGCAGTACCCGGGGCCGCCGAAGCGCTGACCGGCGAGCTGGACGTGGCGTCCGTACTTGGGCGACGTAGCTCTTTCACGAGCAACTGGGACGATTCGGGTCAGGTCACGTGGCTGGATGGTGCAGACATCACGCTCGTTCGGGGGCATGCGCGCCTGTCAGGTGAGAAGGAAGTTACAGTCACGGGCTCGGACGGTCGGGTTCAGGTACTGAAGGCGCGGCATGCCGTCGCCATCGCCACAGGAAGTGAAGCGATGGTGCCGGACATTCCTGGCCTGCGGGAAGCCGAACCCTGGACGAGCCGAGAGGCCACCAGCGTCACAGCGATTCCTGAAAGCATTGCCATCATCGGAGGAGGAGTGGTGGGTTGCGAAATGGCCACCGCCTTCGCTGATCTCGGAGCCCGCGTCACAGTCATTGCACGCGGAGGGCTCCTTGCCGGGTTGGAGGACTTCGTCGGCGATGCAGTGGCCAACAGCCTCCGTGACATGGGCGTTGCCGTGATGCTGAACACAGGGACCACGTCAGTTTCGAGGGACACCGAGGGCGTGACCATTGAAACCGACACCGGCGAGACAATTCATACCGAAGAGGTGCTGGCTGCGACGGGAAGGAAGGCCCGGACGGAGGAGCTCGGCCTCGGTGTTGTCGGACTGACAGATGGTGCGTGGCTCGAGGTGGATGACACGTTGCGGGTGGTGGGTGTCGACTGGCTGTATGCGGTCGGCGATGTCAATCACCGGGTCCTTCTGACGCATCAGGGCAAGTATCAGGCACGAGCTGCCGGGGACGTGATCGTCGCCCGGGCCAGGGGTGGAACAGTGGATGAGGCGCCGTGGGGGCAGCATGTGGCCACCGCAGATCATGCATGTGTACCCCAGGTTGTCTTTTCGCACCCGGAAGTGGCATCCGTTGGCAGAACGGCTGCTCAGGCCAAGGATGACGGCATCCGCACCCGCGTTGTGGACACCGAGATTGGGAACGTGGCGGGAGCTGCGCTGCATGGCGATGGCTACCAGGGGAAGGCCCGCATGGTTGTCGACGAGGATCGAGGAGTCGTCGTCGGGATGACGTTTGTCGGCCCCGATATCAGTGAGCTCCTCCATGCTGCGACGATCGCCGTCGTGGGAGAAGTGCGGGTGTCCCGCCTATGGCATGCAGTACCGGCCTACCCTACGGTGAGTGAGGTGTGGCTGAGGTTGCTCGAGGCCTACCGCCGGGAGTCCTCTGACGACTGAGTCGTATGTCGCGACGACACCGAAACCCCGTCCTCGGACGGGGTTTCTCCACGTTCATCAGTCTTTGAGGAAACATCCTTGACACTCCTCAGCCACCTGTTCTACTGTATTAAGCACGTAGTACAGTAATACGAGGAGGTGGGACATGGATTTTGATACGAGTTCTCCCATCTGGCTCCAGCTCGTCTCTGAATTCTCGCGGCGCATCGTCACGGGCGAGTGGGAGGCGGGGGAGAGGATCCCCGGTGTCCGGGAACTGGCACTTCAGTTGGGGGTCAATCCCAACACAGTGCAGCGGACGTTGGGAGAGATGGAACGTGAGGGACTGTGTCGATCCGAGAGGACCGCTGGCCGGTTCGTCACGGACGATGCGCAACGCATCAGTGCACTGAGGCGGGCACTCGTCACCGAAGCGGCAGACGAGTATGTGCGCGTCGGGCGCGGACTGGGTATGGACATCGCTGATGCCCTTGCCCTCATCGACGAAAGGTGGAGAAGAAGTGACGACGAAATTGATGACAAGACAGGAACCAAGGGGTGAGAATGCCATGACGCGCAATGTGATTGATGTCCATGGACTCTCCAAGAATTACGGTGCCCTTCGCGCCCTTGATGAACTGGAATTGACGTTGCCGAGCGGCCAGATCATCGGCCTTCTGGGAGAGAACGGCTGTGGCAAGACGACATTGCTGAAAATTCTGGCCGGCGTTCTGGCGGATCACACCGGAGATGTTCGCATCGCCGGGAACAGGCCGGGTCCACAATCCAAGGCCCTCGTGTCCTTCCTGCCTGATGCCAGCTTCCTGCCCGACGGTGCCAAAGTCAGCCAATGCGTACGGCTGTATGCCGACTTCTTCGCTGATTTCGACGTGGACAAGGCTGTCGATCTCATCAAATTCTTCGGCCTGCATCAGGAGATGCGGCTCAAGGAAATGTCTCGGGGCATGCGGGAGAAGGTGCAAATCGCCCTGGCAATGTCGCGCAACGCCACGGTGTTCCTCTTGGATGAGCCCATCTCCGGCGTGGACCCGGCGGCCCGCGAAGTGATCCTCGACGGCATGGTCAGGAACCTGTCGCCGGATTCCCTGGTGGTGATCTCAACCCATCTGGTGCATGACCTTGAACCAATACTCGACGGCGTCGTCATGATGCGGCACGGCAAGGTCCTGCTGGCGGGCGATGTGGACGATCTACGCGCGCAGCACAACAAAAGTATCGATCAACTTTTCAGGGAGGTCTACCAATGGTCACCACGTTGATCAAACACGAATTCCTGCGCACACGCGGCTGGCTGGCAGTGGTTTTCGGGGCCGCCACCATCCTGCTGCTGGCGGGTCTTCTCATGGAGCTCACACCATGGGGAATCGTCCAGAGCCTGGGCTCTGGTTTGACTCTCGTCCCGGTTGTCTCCCTGTCATTGGTCGTGCAGGTGACTCTTGCGTTCGACTACTGGCGATCGAGTTACAGCAGGACCGGATATTTCACCCAGTCGCTGCCGGTGAAGGGCTCCACCATCTATGGGGTAAAACTCCTGTGGGGTTCACTCATCACGATCGTTGCCGTGCTGGTGAACATTGTGATGGGTGGCCTTGCGCTGCTGGGGGCATCGCGCGTCTTCGTCATGGGGGTCACTCTCCCGGAGATCCTCGACACCGTGGCTTCCATGCTCGCCGCCACACCGGTGTGGGCATCCCTGCTTGTGGCGGCGTTCGCGCTCGTCGTCATCGTGGGCACCTTGGTGCAGTACTTCTTCGCGGCATCGATTGGGAGCGAGGGCAGGAACAACAAGCTGGGTATTGGCGGACCCATCGTTGTGTGGTTCATCCTCTATGTGGTCATGCAGGTGCTGTTGCTTGTGGGGATCGTCGCTGTTCCCCTGGGTCTTGACCAGTCGGCGGTGGATGGCAGCCTGTCTCTTGTTCCCAGGAACTTCCTCTCCCTCATTCTCAGCAACGAGGAACCGGACATGATGCCGCTCGGCTTCATCCCTGTGTTCCTTCTGGCGACGGGGGCGTTGATGTGGCGCACCGTTGTTTCGTGGAACAAGAAGGTGTCCCTGGCCTGATTGAGCTTCCCCTCTGACGCCGCAGGCCCGGAAGAATGCACATCGACAAGCCGAAGGTCCCCGCCTGTGGGCGGGGACCTTTCGGTGTGACTGTCGGCCTGTCTCAGGGGCAGAGTCTGGTGGTCTCCCAGGCCTCGTCGGTGCGGCTGAAGACGATGCGGTCGTGCAGACGGGAACGACGTCCCTGCCAGAACTCGATCCGCTCAGGCACCACGCGGAAGCCACCCCAGAACGGAGGCACGGGCACGGGCTCATCCTCAGGGAAACGATCCTCGGCAGCAGCGAAGGCCTTTTCCAACTCCTCACGAGAGGCAATGGGGCGGCTCTGGTGGGAAGCCCACGCACCCGTCTGTGACTTGCGTGGCCGCACGGTGAAATAGTCATCGACTTGTGAGCGATCCACTTGCTGGGCGAGTCCGTCGATGCGGACCTGCCTCTCCAGGCTGCCCCAGTTGAAACTGAGGCAGATTCGCGGATTGGCGACCAGTGCCCGCCCCTTGTCGGAGTCCAGGTTGGTGTAGAAGACGAAGCCCCGCTCATCCCATTCCTTCAACAAAACGACGCGACTCTGCGGCTGCCAGGAACCATCAGGCATCTGCGTCACTGTGGACACGGTCATGGAGGCTGCTTCGAAGGGCTGCCCGTCGTCCTGTGCCGCCGTGGCATCCGAGATCCACTGCTCGAACAATTGGAAAGGGTTCTCGGAGGGATTGTCATGCAGGCTGTCTGCGTCGTAACTCAGGCGTCGATCTCGGAGGTCTCGGGTGCTCATGCGTCCATCTTGCCCGGTCTCGCCAATGACCGGTCCCGGTGGTAGCGGTGTGGCAGCGTGCGATCGGTGGCGCAGGCGCCTACTGTGGCGCCCGTGGAACGCTACGAATCAGATGTGCTGAAACCGGGCTGGCAGAAAGCTCACCTCAAGCAGACCCGCGACGTGCAGGTCGAGATGGACGCCGTCGTCGAGTTTGATGACTTCTGTGGCGCCGTTGTGGGCTGGGAGAACGGTCTCGTGGTGCTCGAGGACCGGCGCGGCAAGCGTCGCAGTTTTCCTTTCGGGGCGGGGTTCCTGCTGGAGGGTCAGCCAGTTGCATTGCGCCCGCCATTGCGCAATGCCCCGAAGCAAGCCAAATACTCAGCCTCAGGATCCCGGACGGATGCGACCCCGGCCAAGGCGAAAGTCGCGCTTCCGAGCCGTATCTACGTGGAGGGCCGCCACGATGCCGAACTCATCGAGAAGGTCTGGGGTGAGGATCTGCGGCACGTGGGAGTGGTGGTGGAGTTCCTGGGTGGCATAGACGACCTGCCGGCAATCATTGCGGAGTTTGCGCCCGAGCCCGGCCGTCGACTCGGTGTCCTGGTGGACCACTTGGTGCCCGGCAGCAAGGAGTCGCGGATTGTGAAGCAGGTGAACACAGCCGGTTATCGCGAGGTGGTTCTGGTGGAGGGCCACGAATACATCGACATTTGGCAAGCAGTGCGGCCTGCCCGCGTTGGGCGCAAGGCGTGGCCCAATGTTCCGCGAGACGTCGACTTCAAGAAGGGGACCCTGGCCGCGCTCGGTCTTCCCCATGAGGACCAGGCGGATATCGCTCGCGGCTGGCAAGCCATTCTGGCCCGTGTGGATTCCTGGCGTGACCTGGAGCCGCAGCTGAACACGAAGGTGGAGCGGCTCATCGACTTCGTGACCCAGGATCATCTCTCAGGGGAGTGAGCTCCGCCCATTCCATGCGGGGGGCTAGGGTTTGTCCCATGGACACTGACGGCATCCTTGGGCTCATGCAGGAGACGGCTGAGAAGGTCATCAACCCCCGCTTCCGAGCACTGGATGATGCCGACATCAGCCACAAATCGGGGCCGTGGGACCTTGTGACCATCGCGGACAAAGAGGCCGAGAGCTATCTCTCCGAGCGATTGCAGAAGGCCTTTCCCGACGCTGTGGTGGTGGGAGAGGAATCCATCTTCGACGAGCCGGAGAAGCGCCGACTCCTTCCAAACGCAGACCACGCGTTCATCATCGATCCGATCGATGGCACCAGGAACTTTGTGAGGGGCCGCGATGAGCATGGCGTGATGGTCTCGGAGACCAGGGGCGGAGTGACCACCCGGGGTTGGATCTGGCAGCCACAGACACACCGCGCCTACGTTGTTGAACGGGGCGCGGGTGTTCGTCTCAATGGTGAACCCATCGTGCGCACCAGGACGGACCGCCTGCCGCTGGGTGCATCCTCAAAGGAGGCCATGAACGGCTTCACCGCGGAGGGTCACCTGGCGCCCGTTGTGTGGTCACAGTTTGCTTGTGCGTTCGACTATCCCGCGGTCCTTCACGGAGACATTGATTTCATGTACTACACGTCTCTGCATCCTTGGGACCACCTGGCCGGATCGCTCATGGTTACGGAAAACGGTGGTGTCAGCCGCACCATGGACGGCCTGAACTACAACGTCATGTCGCGGTCCAAGGGATTACTTGTGGCCAGTGACACCTTGGTGTGGATGACCGCGCAACAGAACTGGCCGGCGGCCAAATACGGCGGTGACTCCGGCCTGCTCACAACGAACTGATCGGCAACTGTCTGCGAGGTTTGATTCCCGCGGCCTCCAACTCTGCGTAGATCAATGGGAGGGCCACGTCGAGGGTTTCCCGCGAGAACGGCCATTCATTGGCCTCAGCGGCATCCGCGAGCGCGGTCCCCTGCTGGATGAGCATCTCGGTGTTGCCGTACAGCATTCCGATCTCAGCGCGTTGGATGAAGGCGAAGTCCCTGTCCACGACGTGCCCGTGCCCGGGTACGAAGATGGTCTTCTCGTTCGCAGCGCCGAGCACACCATCGAGAGCCGTGGGCCAGTTCTTGATGTTTGACGTCTCATCGAACTGCGGATCTCCACCGGATTCGAGCATGTCACCGGGAAAGATCACATTGGCGCTGGGGACCAGGACCAGCACGTCGCCTCGAGTGTGCGCGCCACCGAAATGCACCATCTCCACCAACGTTCCGCCGCCGAGATCGAGCAGTTTGGCGATGGACATCGTCTCGGTGGGTTGCGGTGGATCCACCATGGCGATGCTGTCAGCGAACTCTCGGGTGGCTCGGCTGGGCTCTTCCAGAAGATTCTCGTGGGCGATGCTTGTCACGCCATCCATGCCGGCCAGCCCGAACCAGTGGTCGTGATGATTGTGCGTGATGATGACGTGCGTCACGGGCACCCCGGCGATTGACCTCGCTGTCGCCAGTAGTTCAGCACCCTGCTCAAGCGTGGATCCTGCGTCCACCAGCATCGCGGCATTCGCACCGATGATCAGGCCGACGTTCACCCTCTCGGGCTCACAGGTCACCATGTGGATCCCCGGTGTCACTTCGCGCCAGTCGCCGATGTTCGTAGAACTCATGCGACACAGCCTATGCGTCCCGGTGAAGTGAACAGGACCGGTGACCCGGCGGGTTGGCGGTCACTTCGCGCCCGCCGTACACTGGCACTCGTTTGTGTTGAGTGCCAACGATTGCTCGAAGGAGGTGCACATGCTCGACGACCGCAAGCTGACCGTGTTGAAGGCCATCGTCACCGACTACGTCTCCAGCCGGGAACCGGTGGGTTCCAAGGCTCTCGTGGAGCGTCATCAACTCGACGTCTCATCGGCGACCGTACGCAACGACATGGCAGTACTGGAGGACGAGGGCTACATCATGCAGCCCCACACCAGCGCGGGTCGAATTCCCACCGACAAGGGGTACCGCCTCTTCGTGGACAAACTTGCAGGAGTCAAACCGCTGTCCGCTGCGGAGCGCCGTGCAATCTCCACCTTCATGAACGGCGCCCTCGACGTGGACGACCTCGTCACTCGAACAGTGCGTCTTCTGGCCCAGATGACCCGTCAGGTGGCCATCGTTCAGTATCCGGTGTCCCAGAGCAGTTCGATCGCACACATCGACCTCGTGGCGTTGACCACCGAGCGCCTCATGGTCATCGTTGTGAACTCCTCGGGTCGGATTGAACAGCACGTGCTGGAACTGCCTGCCGATGATCTGGATGTCCTTTCCAACGTGCGCCTCAAACTGCGCGAAGCGGCTGTGGGCAAGGCACCGGCGGATGCCGCTGGCTCATTGGGGCTCATCCTCGACACGTTCAGGCCTCTCGAGCGGGCCATCGCCGTTCCCGTGATCTCCGTTGTTCTTGATCTTCTTGCTTCAGAGCCGAACTCCCAGGTGGTGGTGGCTGGCGTGCCGAATCTTGCCAGCCTCGACTCCGCGTTCCAGAGCGGTATGCGGCCGCTGCTGGAAGCTCTGGAGGAGCAGGTGGTCCTGTTGCGACTACTGGGCGAAGTCTCTGGAGATCGCGACATCACCGTCAGAATTGGTACCGAGAACACCGCTCAGGGATTCCAGTCGACCTCTCTGATTGCCTCCGCGTACGGCCCCAGCGGCACACTGGCCGCCAACCTCGGTGTCGTGGGTCCCACCCGTATGGATTACCCGTCAACCATCGCATCAGTGCGTGCCGTGGCACGCTACGTCAGCCGTTTCCTGTTGGAAGGATGAGTCAAAACAACTCATGAGCAAGGACTACTACAACACCCTGGGCGTCGAACGCGATGCCAGTGCCGAGCAAATCAAGAAGGCTTACCGTCGTCGAGCGATGAAGGTGCATCCCGACGTCGC
>JBQCZU010000037.1:0-27112 GCA_052089385.1 Arachnia sp. | reverse complement strand
GGCCACGGGCCCTACTTCAAGCCCCCATCACGCGCAAGTTCGAAGACCCACAATGAGCCAAGAGACCCGTGAGTCAGCACGACCATCTGTGGGGGTGTGTCGTGGCTCGAACCTTGGGTCGACAACCGTGATCAAATCGTTATAAAGAAGTCCACATTTACTTACCGACTGATCGGTAAGCTAACCGTGTCATGACGCACATGGCAATCGGCGTTACATAGGAGTAAGCCAATGAAGCTAGCCCTCGTCCCTGTTGGGTGGAAGTCACAGAAGATTTCCGTATTCGCGGCCGCGGCCGCAACCAGCGCACTTTTGCTGGCCGGATGCACGGGTGGCAGCGACCCGTCCAGCACGTCTGGCTCAACCCAGCCCGGCGGCAACATTCAAGGCACGGTCGCGCTGACCATCGCGAAACCGGACGGCGCAATCACCACGCAGTCCAACAATCCCTACCTCGGCGATTCGTCCGCGTCGACGTACAGCTACCGCATGGTGATTTTTGAATCACTCGCTCTCGTGAACCCCACAGGCGATCTGGAAACCACCCCGTGGCTCGCCGAGTCGGTGGAGTGGAGCGATGATTTCACCTCTCTCACCGTCGTTCCGCGCTCGGACGTGACGTGGAGCGATGGGGAGCCGTTCACCGGCGACGACATCGTCTACACCTTCGGCCAGTACCTCGACGGTCGTCTCCCCGACACCTCCGGTCTCAAATACGAGGGCGCGGACGTCGACGGCGACACGATCACGTTGAACTTCGAGGACTCCATGTTCGTTCGCCAAGCTGCGGTGCTCCACACCCCGATCGTGCCCAAACACATCTGGGAGAACATCGAGGATCCCGGCACGGATCCGCTGACGGGTGAAGGGCAGGTCGTGGGCACCGGCCCGTACGTCTTGTCGAACTGGTCGACCGAGTCCGTGACGCTGACGGCACGCGAGGATTGGTGGGGCGGCGCATTGGCAGTGCCCACGTTGAACTACATCTCCTACGGCGACAATGCGGCTCTCACCACAGCCTTGGTCTCCGGCGATGCCGACTGGGGCCAGGCGTTCCTGCCGCAAATCGAGGACAGTTTTCTTGCCGCTGATACCGAGCACAACAAGTACTTCGTCGCTCCCACATCCGGCGCAGCGACCCTCTTCATGAACCTGCAAGAGCCGCCGTTCAATGACAAGGCCTTCCGTGAGGCGATGGCATACACGATTGACCGGCAGGCCTATGTCGATATCGCTCGCGAGGGTGCGAGCGAAGCCATCTGGAGCAAGACCGGCCTCTCTGAACTGCTGGAGTCGGAGATCCTCCCTGAATTTGACGATGAGGTGTATTCCGTCGATAAGGACGAGGCCCGTCGGATCCTTACGGACGCTGGCTACACGTGGAACGGTGACGACAAGCTCGTCGATCCTCAGGGTGACGCCGTGAGTTTCACCCTCTCCGTCCCCGCCGGCTGGAGCGATTGGAACACGGAGCAGCAGTTGATTTCCGAAGAGGTGAACGACATCCTCGGTGTGGAAGTCAAGATTGACCAACCCGACTGGGGCGGCTGGGATGAGGCCCGGACGACGGGCACGTTCGATGCGATTATTCACTGGCTTGAATCCACGAACAATGCCTACGGTCTTTACACCTCGACCATGGACACGCGTTGGATCGACGAGGATGGCAACGCTGCGTTCAACTTTGGTCGCTATGACAATCCCGAGGTCACCGAAGCGCTGAACGCCTATGCCTCATCCTCCACAGAGGCAGAGCGCACCACGGCACTGGAGGTCATGCAGACTGCCTTCAGCGAAGACATCCCGGCTATTCCGTTGGGTGCGCACCCATTGCTCGGCGAGTACAACACTCGCAACTACGTGGGCTGGCCCGACGCTGACAACCCCTATGCTTCCGGGGATCCGACGCAGCCGAACATCGTTCAGATCTTGCAGAAGCTGGAACCGGTCAACTGACCTACGTGTCCCCAGGGGGGTGGTGTCTGAGCCGCCACCCCCCACTCAGCACTTCAATGATGAAAGCCGAGACAATACCAATGAGCGACACTCTTCTTTCCTTGCAAGATTTCTCAGTTGTCTACGACGTGGACCCGCCGGTACGTGCTGTCACGGGGGTCAGCCTGGCATTGCAACGCGGCGAGATATTCGGCCTAGCTGGCGAGAGCGGTTGCGGCAAGACCACACTCGCGTACGGCATCCAGCGATTGCTCAAGCCACCGGCCGTCATCACCGGCGGTGAAGTGATCATGCACGACGCGTCAGGCATCGACATCGATATCAACAGTCTCGACGCCGCGCAGATGCAGAGCTTCCGCTGGGACAAAATTTCTATGGTGTTCCAGGGCGCGATGAACGCGCTGAACCCCGTCGCGCCGATCGGTAGACAGCTGGAAGATGTGTTCATCGTCCACCGCCCCGATTTGTCAAAGAAGCAGCGCCGCACAGAGGTTTCCGAGCTTCTTGAGATAGTCAAGGTGGGTTCCGAGCGTGCGCGGTCCTTCCCGCATGAACTCTCCGGTGGCATGCGGCAGCGCGTCATGATCGCGATGGCTCTCGCCCTGCGTCCCCAGTTGATGATCATGGACGAACCCACCACCGCGCTGGATGTCTTGGTGCAGCGCGAGATCCTCAAACAGATTTCAACGCTGCGCCACGAGTTCGGCTTCACCGTGGTCTTCATCACCCATGATCTGCCCCTCCTCTTGGAAATCTCAGACCGCATCGCGATCATGAAGGAAGGCGAGATCGTTGAAATGGGTACATCAGAGCAGCTGTGGAAAAACCCCCAGAACGACTACACCAAGACGCTTTTGGCGTCTTTTCCCCGACTCACGGGTGCGAAGGGAGTTGTGTCCCGATGACCACGCTGGAATTCAAGCATGTCACCAAAATTTACAACGTGCGCGGCGCAGGCCAGATCAAGGCCCTGGACGATGTGAGCTTCACGCTCGAGTCGCACCAGACGATCGGACTCGTTGGGCAGTCCGGTAGCGGCAAGTCCACGATTGCCAAGATTCTCACGCAGCTCGAAACACACACCTCCGGTGACGTCCTCATCGATGGCGCGCCGATACCGAGCCGGGGGAAGGGGCTCCGCAAATATCGCCAGCAGTTGCGCATGGTGTTTCAGGATCCATTCGCTTCGCTCAATCCCTACCACACGATCCGGCACCACATTGAGCGCCCGTTGCTCCTCGACAATGTGGTGCCGAGGGCTGAAGTGGAGGGTGAAATTCGACGGCTTCTGGAACGCGTACGGCTGGTGCCAGGCGAAACCATCGATCGGCGGCCACACGAACTATCCGGGGGGCAGAGACAGCGCGTCGCCATTGCCCGAGCCCTTGCTTCGCGTCCGTCGCTACTCATCGCAGACGAGCCAGTGTCCATGCTGGACGTGTCCATCCGGTTGGGAATTTTGAACCTGTTGTCGGATCTTCAGAAGGAAGAAGGTCTGGGAGTCCTCTACATCACCCATGACCTCGCCACCGCGCGTCACTTCAGCGACGAGATCATGGTGCTGAATCAGGGGAGGGTTGTCGAACACGGCAGCGCCGACTCAGTCATCCTCCACCCCCAAGACCCTTACACGAAGAGTCTCCGCGACGCATCCCCGGACCCAGACAAACACTTCGCGCAGTTGCAGACCAGTGTGGGAGGTACACAATGAAACCCGATGCCGCAGGCGCACAAACAGATGTGCGTACCGTTGGACCTGTCGGATCCGAACCGTCAGATCCTTTGGAAATGGGGACAACGGCGACAAAAGTCCACAACAAGAGGGCCCGCATCCCTTGGCGATTCCTCGGTAAAAGGGCTCTGTTCTATGCGTTCACTTTGTGGGCCGCGCTGACCATCAACTTTTTCCTTCCTCGCATGATGAAGGGTGACGCTGTCAGCGCCTATCTTGCGCGGAACCAAAACATCAGCCAGGAAGCGGCAGATGCGCTGCGCGCCTTGTTGGGGCTTGATACGGACAAGACCCTGTGGCAGCAGTACTTGGACTACTGGGCTCTCCTGCTGCGGGGCGACCTCGGAATCTCCATCTCCCACGGACTCCGACCTGTGGCTGAGGTCATCTCCGGGGCACTTCCCTGGACCATTGGGCTCGTTGGCGTCGCGACGGTCATCGCCTTCACCGTCGGCACGCTCGGTGGGGCTTTCATCGGCTGGAGACGTGGCAGCCGATTGGACCTGCTCATCCCGCTGTCGACCTTTCTCAGTACCATCCCGTACTTCTGGCTCGGGCTGCTTGCCATCACGGTCTTCTCCGTGAACCTTCGATTGCTTCCCATCGGCAAGGCGTTTGGAGTGGGATTGTCTCCCATGTGGTCATGGGACTTCATTTCCTCCGTGATTGTGCACGGCGCTTTGCCTGCGGCCACCATCGTCGTGGCCTCGCTCGGCGGCTGGATGCTCGGCATGCGCAACATGATGCTCACGGTGCTCGACGAGGACTACATCACCGTCGCCCAAGCCAAAGGCATGCCCAACAGTCGAGTGTTGTGGCGCTACGCCGCGCGCAACGCCGTACTGCCACAGATCCAGAGCTTTGCGTTGTCGCTGGGTTTCATCGTCGGCGGCACGATCGTCATGGAGATGGTGTTCAGCTACCCGGGTGTCGGGAAAATGCTGCTCGACGCCACCAACGCGAAGGACTACGCGCTCATGCAAGGAGTGTTTCTCATCATCACCTTGTCTGTGTTGATCGCCAACATCGCCGCCGACGTCGCCTACGCCTTTCTCGACCCACGTACCCGCCAAACGGAGGCTTGAGCCATGAGTACACAACAGGTTGTTGACGTGAGTGCTGTTGTTCCTACCGATCCGCCCCCACCGCCGGTCTCGATGTTGACCAGGGTTGGATCCGCCTTCGCCATGTTCCGGAACAAGAAATCCATTGCGGGGCTCCTGATTCTTGGGTTCTTCCTGCTGGTAGCAATCTTCGCACCGTGGCTCGCCCCCTACTCGGCTACCGCTATCAACGCCAAGGCGAGGCTGCAACCTCCGTCAGCGCTCAACTGGCTGGGCACCACACATCTGGGCGAAGACGTGTTCAGCCAGATCATCTGGGGAACACGCGGTGTCATGGTCGTCGGGATTCTCGCCACGGTAATCGCTGTGAGCGTTGCCGTCGTCGTCGGCGTTGTCTCCGGGTACACCTCCGGGTGGAAGAGCGAATCTCTGTCGGCGCTGGCCAACGTGTTCCTCGTGATCCCCGGCCTACCCCTGATCATCATCGTGGCGTCGCTTTTCGAGGATCCGCCGCTATGGGTCATCGCCACCGTTCTCGGCCTGACTGGATGGGCGTGGGGCGCACGGGTGCTCCGGGCGCAAACCATGTCCCTGCGGAACAGGGACTTTGTCCTCGCTGCGAAGGCCAATGGTGAGCCTCTACACCGCATCATCGCGGTCGAGATGCTGCCCAACCTTTTGGGCCTCATCGCCGCAAGTGTCGTTGGCACCATGACTGCAGCAGTGATCGGTTTGACGACCCTGTCATTCATCGGTGTCATCCCCGTCAGCAACTACAACTGGGGGACCATTCTCAACTGGGCGTCGTCGCAGGGCGCGTTTCGACAGAATCAATGGTGGTGGTACGTTCCGCCAGGCCTCTGCATCGCAGCCATCGGCGTCGCACTTTCTCTCTTGAACTTCGGGATCGACGAGTACATCAACCCGCGTTTGCGTTCGGCGGGGGAACGGGCCCGGGCGTTGAAGAAGCGTGGCATGAACGCCAACGATGCCGTAACGCAGGTGCGCAGCGTGACACGAAGCACAGGGTTGGACTGACCTTGGACAAATCATTCCCGCCGCCAAAAGAATGCTGACTCCCGGTTTCTCGGTCACTCCACCGCACCATAGATGAAAAAGGTCCCCATGTTTTTTGACAACCACTTGCCCTTCCGCAACCCCGATCTGTCCGTCGATGAAAGGGTGTCCGATCTTCTTGGCCGCATGACTTTGTCAGAGAAAATCGGACAAATGATGCAAGTTGATGCGCGGGGCGATCTGGACGAATTCGTTCGCAAGCGCGTGGTCGGTTCAATCCTGCACTCATCGCCCCCTCGCATCCTGGAAGCACACGCACTCACCCAACACACCCGGCTACGTATTCCGCTGCTCGTGGGCGAGGACTGTATCCACGGCCACTCGTTCTGGCCCGGTGCAACGATCTTCCCCACCCAGCTGGGCATGGCCGCATCCTTCAACCCGGAAATGGTGCGACAGGTCGCGCGAGCGACGGCCATCGAGGTAGCGGCCACAGGTACGCACTGGACATTCAGCCCGGTGCTGTGTGTCGCCCGTGATCTTCGATGGGGAAGGGTCAACGAGACCTTCGGGGAAGACCTGCACCTCATTGCGGAGCTCGCCGTGGCCATGGTGGAGGGCTACCAGGGTGATGGTCTGGATGACCCCACGGCGATTCTGGCCACCGCCAAACATTTTGCCGGATACAGCGAGACCCAAGGGGGACGCGATGCCTCCGAGGCCGACATCTCACATCGCAAAATGCGTTCGTGGTTCCTGCCCCCATTCGAACGGGTGGCGCGAGCAGGCTGCGCCACCTTCATGCTCGGGTACCAGAGCACAGACGGCGTTCCGGTGACCCTCAACGAATGGCTGCTCACCGACGTTCTGCGCGGGGAGTTCGGCTACACCGGCATGCTGATCACCGATTGGGACAACGTTGGACGCATGGTGTGGGAACAGCGGATTCAGCCGGACATGGCCCATGCGGCGGCTGCCGCCACCAAAGCCGGCAACGACATGATCATGACCACACCCTCCTTCTTTGAAGGGGCGCAGGAGGCAGTGGAGTGTGGGCTTCTTGAGCCTGATGCCTTTGATCGCGCTGTCGCCCGCATCCTCACGCTGAAGTTCGAGTTTGGGCTGTTCGAGAACCCACGGCTTCCCTGCGAGGAACGGATCTCCACGGTAGTGGGTTCCCATCAGGATCTGAATCTGCAGATCGCGCGTGAGTCGCTCGTCCTGCTTGAGAACGACGGAACACTTCCCCTCTCCGCCCCGTTGAAGGTCGCTGTCATCGGCCCTGTGGCCGACGACGTGAACTGCCTCCTCGGTGACTGGGCGGGGGCCTCCGGGCAAGCCGACATGCCCGAAGGACAACCGCGAGACATGTCGATGACCCCGCTTGACGGCATCCGCGCTGTCGTCGACGAACTGGGGGGAGCAGTGACATACGCACGCGGTGCGGATATCGTCAACGCCGAGCCACACCCCGATGGCCCCTTCCACCCCGACGGGCAGCCACGCATGCCCATCCTCACGTCATCACCGCTCGACCAGTCGCAACTCGATGAAGCAATGGCGATCACGAAGGAAGCCGACGTCGTCGTCGCTGTCGTGGGTGACAACATTCATCTGGTGGGCGAGGGGCGTTCGACCGCAACGTTGAACCTCATGGGCGGACAAAATGCCCTGCTCGACGCTGCAATGACATCCGGCAAGCCGGTGGTGATCGTGCTGCTCGCATCCAAGCCATTGGTACTGCCCGCCTCAGCAGAAAAGGCTGCTGCCATCATCTGGGCTGCCAACCCAGGCATGAAGGGGGGCCAGGCCCTGGCAGAGTTGCTCTTCGGCAGGATCGAACCCGTGGGACGACTCCCGATCTCGTTTGCTCGCCACGTGGGCCAGCAGCCAACGTACTATGCCCAAATCCGCGGTCAGCACGGCGACCGCTATGCCGACCTCTCCCAAGACCCCGCGTGGGCCTTCGGTGAGGGTAAGTCCTACACCACAATCACGTACAGCAACTTGACGCTCGACACCAGCTCCCCGGAACCGACAGACTCGGTCGTGGGGCGGGTGACCCTGACGAACACCGGATCGCGGCCCGGCCGCGAAACCGTGCAGGCATATGTCCGCGACGAGGTAACGAGCGCCAGCTGGGTGGACAGGGAACTCAAAGCGTTCACGCACGCGTGGGTGCAGCCTGGGGAATCCATCGACGTGGAAGTGAGCGTGCCCGTCGCTGATTGTACAATCGTTGACTCGAAGGGAAACCGCATCGTTGAGCCCGGCGTGTTCAGCCTGCTCGTTGGACCTTCTTCCAAACCTGCGGATCTACTGGAAGCGAGCTTCGTCGTCGAGTAGGTCTCAGGTTCTTTCCGAAGGGCGCAAGGTGATTGAGCGAGCGGATCGGTTGTTCTTTCACGACGTGTCAAAAGACCCATGAGAAGAAGGTCGCAACCTTGCAGGGTCGAATGCCGCCGAGCTAGAATGGGGTTACTTCTCAGTCAGCAAGGCCGTATGAAGTGTTTATCAGGCGGTTCAGCTCTTCCTACGTAGCCGCACGGTCCCTCCTACTTGGGCGGAAACTTCCTGAGGCCCTGCCACTCCCAAGTCAACAACAGCCGTTTACTGAAAAGAAGTGATCGTAACCATGAGCGTCACGAAACCCCCGCCACGCATGCGTCCTCAAACGCTGCAACGTCAACGGGACATCCTTCGCGCAGCCACTCAAGTGTTTGGCAGCAAGGGGTACACCAACGGCACGCTCGCTGACATCGCCGACATCGTAGGAATGACGCACGCGGGAATCCTTCACCACTTCGGAACCAAAGATCATCTCCTGCTGGAGGTTTTGACGTACCGCGATGAGACCGATTTGGAGGATCTGGTAGAACAGCACATCCCCGGTGGAAGCCAGTTCTTCCGACACCTCGTACGGACGGCCTTCGCCAACGCGCAACGTGCGGGAATAGTTCAGACCTTCGCTGTCCTCTCTGGCGAGTCGGTCACAGATGACCACCCGGCCGCCCAGTACTTCGCCGACCGCTATGCCACGCTGCGTGGGGAAGCACGCAGGGCCTTTGGGGTTATGTGTGCCGAAAGAGGCATTGCCGAACCCGATACCATCGAGCACGCGTCGGCTGCCATTCTGGCCGTCATGGACGGTCTGCAGGTGCAGTGGCTGCACAATCCCACCGACGTCCGCCTGGCTGAGGCCACCGAGTTTGCCATCGAGGCGATCGTCTCAAGCGTACTCAGCCCGCAGGAATCACCGCTGCGATAAGGCCTTTCCCAACATCCTTACGCTCTGGCACCCGGGTAACCCAACTGGCGCCAGGCTTCGTAGATTGCCACGGAGGCCGCATTGGCGAGGTTCAATGAGCGCATCCCGGGCCGCATGGGGATCCGCAGACGCTCGGTGATCCGAGGATCGGCCAAGACGTCGGGCGCGAGGCCGGTGGGCTCTGGGCCGAACAGGAAAACATCTCCGGCTTCGTAGACAACGTTGGTGTAGGGCACGTCGGCGTGTGCCGTGAAGGCAAACACTCTCGCTGGCAGGAGAGCGTCATAGGCGTCGTCCAAGGAGTCGTGGACGAAGGTCGCAGCCTTGTCCCGGTAGTCCACACCAGCACGGCGGAGCTTGGCCTCGTCCATGTCGAAACCGAGTGGTCGCGCAAGATGGAGTTCGGCCCCGGTCACGGCAGCCAGTCGCATGGTTCCGCCGGTGTTGCCGGGGATCTGGGGTGAATGGAACAGAATGCGCAGCGGACGGTTGTCGACGATCATGGGATCAGCGTGCCGTCTTGAGCCGGAGATGGGAAACGAAGGTTCAAACACACAGCGATCTTTCCCGTCTCGTCACACGTGATGCTCGCCTCGGAGGGCCGCGTCCGGCAGGATGACTGTCATGACCGGCGACACGCGTGAACTAGCCATGTTTCCACTCGGTGCCGTCCTGTTCCCGGGCATGCCGCTGCAACTTCAAATCTTCGAGCCGCGCTACGTCGAGATGCTGTCATCGGTGCTCGCTGAGAGTGAGCATGAATTCGGAGTGGTGCTGATCGAACGCGGCTCCGAGGTTGGCGGCGGTGACGTGCGGTTCCCGGTCGGCACCGTGGCCCGCATCGTATCGCTGGAACCGGAGGCCGACTCGATCGTGCTGCTCGCGACCGGTGGCGCACGGTTCGAAGTGGTGAAGTGGCTGCAGGATGACCCGTTTCCGCGGGCAGAAGTGCGGGAATTGTCCGACGTGGAGCTGGGGGAGTCCACGCCCTCCGAACTTGTGGAGGCTGAGGCTGCGGTGCGTGCCACCATCTCAAGGGCAAGCGAGTTCGTCGAAATCTCCTGGCCAGCAAACACGGAGCTGTCGTCCGAGCTGTCCGAGCGTCTGTGGCAGGTGGCGGGCATTGCACCGCTGAACGCGATGGATCAGTATTCGCTGCTGCGTTCGAGAACCGCCGCGGAACTGCTGGTGCGGCTGGTGGAGGACACCCAGGCGGCCGAACTCCTCCTCACCTCCGATTGGGGTGCCGATCTGGACGATGACGGACATGGGGAGTGAGCGCTGTGGCGTGTGCGTCTGCTTCACTGAGGTGGCGGCGAGCCGGATGTCTCGGGAATCGCTCGGCGGGACTTCCCGTGCCCGGGGATGTGCTGAGGTTTTTCACACCCGCCGTTGCCATTGCGGTGATCATCAACTTTCGTCGTGGCAACAATGCCGTCAACGCCTGAGCACCAGGACAGTCGTAGGCCTCGGTGTGCACAAGAATTATCAAAAGTGTTGACAGTGCCCAAAACATCAAACTACTGTGTGGACGTTGTCGAACCTGAGGAGGTGCACGCAGATGAATACGTACTCTGCCGCTCTCGGTCGGCCACGCGCTCGCGATCTTTGATCTGAGTCACAACTCCTGACGCCCAACGTCCACCTTTCTCCTGTCACCGCCCATTTCCGCGTCATTCGACGCCGTCCGTCAGGACCACATTCATGCATCCACAGCCCCGCGGGCGCTACGACTTTCCGCCTGCGATTCCCTCCAACTCCCATGCGGACGTTCGCTCGCCCGGCCGGTTCCTCTTCTGGCTGATGCGCTCCTACGGCTGGGTGGTACCGGCCATGACTCTGGCCGCCAGCACATGGATGGTGCCCGCAGCACTGACCCCGTGGCTGCTGGGCCGCGCGATCGACGCCGGGGTACAGCGCGGCGACAACTCTGCCTTCTGGGGCCGGGTGGCACTTCTGCTCCTCGTCATCGCCGTCAGTGTGTGCGGCGGGATCCTTTTCCACACCTTCGCCGTGCGGATGTGGCTTCTCGGGATCTACGGCATCCAACGTCGTGTATCCCGTCGATCGGTGCACCTGGGCCACGTCCTCAATCGCCGGGTGCCGACCGGTGAGGTGTTGAGCGTCTCCTCCTCCGACGTCGACCAGTTCGGTGCCGCCATCGATGCCTTCGGGAGCGTCGTCGCCGCGGCGGTCAGTTTTGTGGTGGCGTCGGTGCTCATGTTGACGACGTCACCGGCGCTGGGCGTCGTCGTCCTCATCGCGACCCCTGTCCTGCTGGTGGCCTCGGCACCGGTCCTGCGTCCGTTGACGCGAGCCCAGACCGCTGAGCGATCCGAAAGCTCTTCACTGACGTCTCTGGCAACCGACATTGCCACGGGGCTGCGGATCCTGCGGGGAGTGGGCGGCGAGCGCACCTTCGCCCGCAACTATGAGCGACAGTCACAGAAGGTCCGAGCGTTGGGGGTCAGGCTGGGCACCTGGCAGGCCGTGATCGAGGCCATCAGCATCCTGCTCTCCGGTCTCCTTCTCGTGGCACTGGTCTACCTGGGCTCTCTGCGTCTCCTCGCGGGCACGCTGAGCGTCGGGGAGCTCATCAGCTTTTTCGGGTACGCGGTGTTTCTCACCTCCCCCATGCAGGTGTTCTTCGACTTTGCCCAGAAATGGGTGCAGGGGTTGGTGGCGGCACAGAAGACCGTGTCGTTCCTTGGAACCGATGTCCCGTGGGCCAAGTCCGGGGACCCGCTCAGTGTCACCCCCGTGCTCCACGATCAACACTCCGGAGTCACCGTCCAGCCGGGGAGAATGCTTGGAGTGGTCAGCACCGATCCTGATGCATCGGCCGCGTTGGCTGATCGGTTGGGACGCTACCTGCCCCAGGCACACCACGAAGCGGTCGACGACGAGGAACTCAAGGGCAGGGCCCGAAAGGCTGCCCGACGTCAGCGAATCGCTGAGCGGGCACGCCGTGCCATTGACGACGCGCAACTGGCCAGCAATCCGTGGGTTGTCACGGCGGACGGTGTGGACTACTCGCTCATCGACATCGCGGAGTTACGGCGTCGGGTCGTGGTCTCCCACACCGACTCGATGCTCTTCTCGGGAACACTGCAGAGTGCCGTCGACCCGTGGGGCACCCACTCCCGTGTGCAGGCCGAACAGGCGCTGATCGCAGCGTCGGCGGAGGACATCTACGACTCACTGCCCGGCGGTTGGCAGGGACGCGTCGACGAAAAGGGGCGAGGCCTCTCCGGTGGGCAACGGCAGCGGCTTGTGTTGGCGCGCGTGCTGCTGCGAGATGCTGACGTGCTCGTCCTTGTGGAGCCGACATCCGCCGTCGACGCCCACACCGAGGCACGGATCGCCGATCGTCTGCAGGAATACCGACGCGGTCGCACCACCGTTGTCGTCACTTCGTCCCCACTGTTGCTGCGGCTCTGTGATGACATTGCGGTCCTCGTCGATGGACGTGAGGTGGCTCGCGGGAGCCACGACGCACTGCGCGAGCACCCTGACTACCGACGCATTGTTGCGCGCGGAATGGAGAACGTGAATGAGTGAGCACCTACTGGCGGCGACGTCGGTCTCCACCTGGCGCGAGAGAAAGCCTGACTCCAGACTCCTGACCGTGTCGGAAGAACAATCCGTTGGCGGACCGCGGGCCCGGACGTCGGCATTTCTGCGGCGGCATCGTCGACGCTCCAAGACGGCTCGCGAGACCTACGCCAATGCAAGGACGCCCGACAAGGGATTTCCTGTGGCGACGTCGTCGCAGGCGATTGGCTTCCTGGGGGAGCTACTCAAGGGGCGGCGAAGTCTCCTGTTCTTGGCCGTCGCGCTCAACATTGGGGCGGCGGGCGCTGGGCTGGTTGCGCCGTTCCTCCTGGGCCGCCTGATCGACCAGGTCACGGGCGGACTCGTCGGCCGCTCCGATCTCACGACGTTGGTGGCCATCCTCGTGGGTGTGGTTCTGGCGCAGGCACTGCTCACCTTCGCCGCGCGACGGGCCTCTGCTGTTCTGGGCTACGACCTGCTCGCAGCGGCGCGGGAGGAGGTTGTCCGCATCGTGCTGCGGCTTCCACTGGGGCATGTCGAATCCTCTGGTGCGGGTGACCTGTTGACGCGGATTACCTCCGACGTCGCGAAGATGGCGACTGCGGCGCGCTGGGCCTTCCCCAACCTCATCGTGTCCATCGTGCTGATTGGCGCGACGATCGTGGCGATGCTGGTGAACTCTTTGGTTCTGACGCTCCCGATGCTGGGAACGGCCGTGATCATGGCCGTGGGTGGTCGGTACTACCTCGCCCGCGCAACGGCGGGCTACATCACCGAATCCCAGTCCTACTCCGTGATCAACACCACCACCACCGAAACGGTGGAGGGTGCCCGCACCGTCGAGGCACTGGATCTTGGCGCGCTACGGATCGCGCAGATCGACGAGGACACCGAAATCTCCGGGGAGGCGGAGCGCTACACCATGACGTTGCGAAACCTTCTTTTCGCCATGGTGGACTCCTCCTTCCAGCTTCCTCTTGTGGGGGTTGTCGTGCTGGGGGTCTGGGGACATGCACAGGGGTGGGCAAGCGTTGGACAGATCACGACGGCGGCCCTGTACGTGTCGCAGCTGCAGGGACCGCTGGATCGGGTGATCGCAGTGCTGGACCACCTGCAGCTCGGTATCGTCTCCACTGCGCGTCTCATCGGCGTTGCACAACTCGACGATGACCGCACCCCCGGTGATGCCCAGCCCGACGGCGTCAAGCTCACGGGAAGTGCCCTCAGGTTCGGCTACAGGCCGGATATCGACGTGCTGCATGGCGTCACCGTCGATCTGCAACCGGGTGAACGGCTGGCCATCGTGGGGCCGTCCGGATCCGGCAAATCGACGCTGGGCAGGCTCGTCGCCGGGATCAACCGTCCCCGCCTCGGCGAGGTGACAGTGGGCGGCGTCGATGTCATGGACCTGCCCCTTGACCGGCTGCGGACAGAAGTGGCTCTCGTGACCCAGGAGCACCACGTGTTCGTGGGGACGGTCCGAGACAATGTTGTTCTCGCCCGCGAGGCCACGGCCTCCGACGCCGAGGTTGAACAGGCACTGCGGACCGTCGATGCATGGGGATGGGTGTCCCTGCTCTCAGGCGGTTTGAATGCTGAGCTCGGCCACGGGAAGGCGAACCTCACGCCTGCTCAGGCTCAACAGGTGGCACTCGCGCGCCTGATCATTGCCGATCCCCACACGCTCGTGCTGGATGAAGCGACGTCCCTGATCGATCCGTCCTCGGCCCGGCACCTTGAGGGGGCGCTGGCGGCGCTGCTGAAGGGCCGATCCGTGGTGGCCATTGCGCACAGGTTGCACACCGCCTACGACGCCGACCGGATCGCCGTGGTGGAGGACGGAAGGATCGTGGAGATGGGCTCGCACCACGAATTGATGGAGGTCGACGGACAGTACGCTCGCCTGTGGCGCACCTGGCGTGACTAGTTGGTGATACCCCTTCGGGGACCGGCTGGGCACGCCCACCATTGCGGGCCAGGGATGCCTGGGGCTACACGAATGAGCGAGGATGGGTCCATGACTTCAGGTGATGGTGACCCAGGCACGCGAGGGCTGCATGAATTGCTCGCCCATGGGCGATGGACCCACGAGCCGGCGGACGTTGTTCACAGTGGAGACCGCATGCTTGTCACCGCGGTGGAGGGCAGCGATGCGTGGCGACACACGTCCTATGGTTTCGTGCACGACTCGGAGCACGCACTTCTCGCACCATTTGGCAGAAGTGAAGCGGTCGAGGTGTCGTTCCTGCTCAATTACGCCGAACAGTTCGATCAGGCAGGACTCTTCCTGAGGGCGTCGGGGGTGGAGTGGATCAAAGCCGGAGTGGAGGCCGCCGACGGTGCTCCGCAGGTGGGTGCCGTGGTGACGCACGAGACATCAGACTGGTCGGCAGCGCCGGTTCCCGAATGGGAAGGACGCACCGTGACCATTCGGGCCAGCCGAGATGGCGACGCCGTCACCATCCGGGCACGAGCAGACAATGACCCGTATCGGCTCGTGCGGGTGGCCCACCTCGACGTCGATGCAGTCGTGGAGGCCGGCATCTTCTGCGCCGCGCCAACGCGTGCGGGGCTGTGCGTGTCGTTCACGGGGTACTGCCGCGGACCGGTGGACGAGTCGTTGCACTAACGGTCCCCGGATGATTGTTTTGTGGCGTTCGGGTTACGGATTGGCGTTTTTTCCATGATTGGCGGCGTCTTGCAAGTACCTTCACCCTATGGAAACAGTCAACGCCGCGATCGTCTGGTTCAACGACTCCTACTGGAACGTCGTCATCGCCCTCCTGGTGGGAGCTGGTCTCTACTTCAGCATCAGGACTGTTCTGGTACAGATCCGGATGGTGCCGGAGATGTTCCGCAGCATTGTCGAGAAGCCGACTGACAAGGTCGGTGACAAGAAGGGCATATCGGCGTTCCGCGCATTCACCATTTCTGCTGCGTCGCGGGTCGGCACCGGCAACGTCGCCGGGGTGGCCGTCGCGATCACGGTGGGTGGCCCCGGTGCCGTCTTCTGGATGTGGATGCTCGCGCTGATCGGTGGTGCGACCGCCTTCGTGGAATCCACCCTGGCGCAGCTGTACAAGCACAAGGGCAAGGACTCCTACATAGGCGGTCCGGCCTATTACATCCGTGACGGGCTGAGACTGCCCTGGCTGGCAACCACGTTCGCTGTCGTGATCACCCTCACCTATGGCTTCGTCTTCAATGCCGTACAGGCGAACTCCATCTCGCTCTCGATCCAGGAGAACTTGAACACCAACGATCCCTGGACCGGTTGGGTGATCGGCCTCACCCTGGCGGTGCTGACCGGCACGGTCATCTTCGGTGGCATTCGTCGACTTTCCGCGGTCACCGAAATCATCGTCCCCATCATGGCCATTGCCTACATTGCGGTGGCAATCGCCGTCGTCGTCCTGAACTTCCAGCAGGTGCCCGGCATGATCGCGCTCATCGTGGAGCACGCTCTTGGGCTCCGTGAAGTTGCTGGCGCTGGCATCGGGGCAGCCATTCAGCAGGGCATGCGGCGCGGTCTGTTCTCCAATGAGGCAGGCATGGGGTCCGTCCCCAACGCAGCCGCCACCGCGTCTGTATCCCACCCGGTGAAGCAGGGACTGGTGCAAACACTCGGCGTCTATTTCGACACCCTCGTGGTCTGCTCCGCCACCGCCTTCATCATCCTCCTCAGCAATCCGACCTTCGGTGGTGAAGCCCAGGGCATCACACTGACGCAGAATGCTCTCCAGGGACAGGTGGGGGACTGGGCAGGGCCGTTCCTCTCAGTTGTCATCTTCTTCCTGGCGTTCTCCTCCATCCTTGGAAACAGCTACTACGGGGAGGCCAACATCCAGTTCCTGCGCGAGCACTCCAAGAAGTTGCTGACGGCGTTCCGCGTCGCGGTGATGGTGTGTGTGCTGGGTGGCGCTCTTGGTTCTGTCGATCTGGTGTGGAACATGGCCGACGCTTTCATGGGCGTGATGGCCACGATCAACCTGATCGCGATCATCCCGCTCGGTGGTTTGGCGTTCAAGCTGCTGAAGAACTACCTGGATGACAAGGCACTGGATCTGAACCCGGTGTTCCACCGCGATGAACTCCCGAGCGCCAAGAATGTGGCGACGTGGGACGGAACAGATGAGCTGACCCGTCGCGACGTTCCTCAGGCCGCCCGCGACTGAGCGGCACGAGAGACTGAACGACTTCTACCAATAGCCCGGTGGGCGTGGGTTGAGAGCGTCAACGTTTCGTAGGGGTCAAAGGTGCGGTCCCGGAATAGCGTCCAGGAGTTCCTTCGTGTAGTCCACGCGGGGTGCATCGAAGATCTCTTCGGGAGTTCCGGATTCCACGATGCGCCCCTGACGCATGACGTGGACGACGTCGGAGATCATGCGGACCACGGCGAGGTCGTGGCTGATGAAGAGGTAACTGAGTCCCAGCCGCTGCTGCAATTCGGCGAGGAGTTCAAGGGTCTGCGCCTGGACGAGGACGTCCAGCGCTGACACGGCCTCGTCCAGCACCACAAGATCCGGTTCCAGGGTCAGGGCGCGGGCAATCGCGACCCGCTGCCGCTGCCCGCCGGAGAGCTCATGGGGCAGTCGGGAGGCCATCGATGCAGGCATCGATACCTGTTCCAGAAGCTCGGCAACCCGTTGGAGGAGACTCTCCTTGGTGCCGACGCGGTGGACCCGGAGCGGCTCGCCAATGGACTGGCCCACCGTGTATCTGGGGTCAAGTGAGGCGTAGGGGTTCTGGAACACCGGCTGCACACGCCGACGGAAGGCGAAAAGGTCGCGTCCGTGCAAGGAGGCCAGATCAACACCCTCGAACAGGATGGATCCAGAGGTAATGGGTTCCAGGGCCAGCACCATGTTGGCGATGGTGGACTTGCCGGAACCCGACTCACCAACGATCGATACGGTGCTTCGCCTCGGGATCGTGAAGCTGACGTCCTGCACCGCTGCGATCGAGTCCGGCTCACCGGGACGGGGACGTCTGAGTGGGAAGGTTTTGCAGAGGGATCGAATTTCAACGAGTGGGGCGGCCGTGCTGTCGTTGTCCGGCCGGGCGTTGGCTGCGGCGAGCAGCGGCGACTCGTTGGGTTGGGCACTCATGGCCGTACGGGCCGTCAGGAGACTCGGCGCCGCAGCGAGCAGTGCGCGGGTGTACTCGTGGCGCGGTGAGGAGAAAATCTGCTGCGCACTCCCCTCCTCGACGATCTCGCCCTTCAACATGACGACGATGCGATCAGCACGCTCGGCGGCCAGGGCCAGATCGTGGGTGATGAGGAACACCGCTGTCCCCATCTCGTCGGTGAGTGCGTCGAGTTGATCAAGGACGCGGCGCTGTACGGTGACATCCAGCGCGGAGGTGGGTTCGTCGGCGATGAGAAGGCGGGGCTTGCAGGCGAGTCCCATCGCGATGAGGGCACGCTGACGCATGCCGCCGGAGAACTCGTGGGGGTATTGGCGTGCCCGCTGCGCGGCATCGGGAATCCCGACCATGTCGAGAAGATCGACGGCCCAGTCCCGGCTGCGTGCGCCGCGTGCAAGGCCATGGACCTCCAGCGCCTCGGCAATCTGGTCGCCGATACGCATCAGCGGGTTGAGGTTCGACATCGGATCCTGCGGCACCAGACCCATGGCGGCTCCCCGGAGGTGCATCATCGCGTTCTCGGAGAGGTCCGTGATCTCCCGTCCGTCGAAAAGGATGCTGCCGGAGGTGATGCGTCCGTTCTCCGGCAGCAGGCGGTTGATCGCGGATGCTGTGGTGGACTTTCCCGAGCCGGATTCCCCGACCACTGCCACGGTCTCACCGGCTGCCACATCGATGGAGATGTTGCGCACCGCCGTGACGCGCTCGCGGCCTGAGGTGAACTGCACCGAGAGGTCGGTGATGCGCAGAACTGGGATATCTCGTTCCATGGTGTGATCACTCCTTGGGGCGAAGTAGTTCAGTGAGGGCAGCGAGCACCGGCTGCCAGAGGGCTGGGGTGGGCTGGGGGCGCTCGGCGAGCAGTCGATTGGAGGCGAACGCGACGGCGATATGTGCTCCCGGCACGAAACCGAGCGCTGTGCCGGTGAAGCCCGGATGCCACAGCAACGGCTTGGTGGTCCCTCCAATGGGAAGCTCATCGCGTCGCCATCCGAGGGCTTGATGTGCATCTGGTCCTGCGGCAAAGAAGTCTGCTGTGACCGCGGGATCCCACAGGGAGGGGACGTCGTCGGCAGTACTCAGCGCCGCCCCGACGTCCAGCAGCGCATCGATGGTGGCAAACAGTCCGGCATGACCGGCGACGCCGCCGAACGCGTGCGCACAATTGCCATCGTTGACCATCCCCCGGATGGGGTCGGTACGCCAGTTGAACCCGTCGTCATCCCAGAGAACCGGGTATGGCTCGCCGGCGGCGATCATGCATCGTTCGATCTGATCGTCGACGGCGCTTGTGGCAATGGAGGTGTCCAGGATGGGGCCGTAGGACAAAGATTCAACGCCCAGCGGTTCTGTGACCAGTTCCCGGACCGAGGTTGCCAGAGTGGCACCAGTGAGCACCTCGACGACCCGCCCGAGCGTCATGAAGCCCAGGTCTGAGTAGTGACGCTCCCGGCGCGGTGCATACCGCAGCGGCAACGCGTCGATGACATCGAAAGGATTCGTCTGTCCGCCGGGTGCCAGGTAGAGCGGCTGCCATTCCCAGAGACCGCCGCGATGGCGCAGCAGATCCCGCACGGTGGTGGTGTCCGCGCCCCCGTAGGTCCCGATGATGCGTCGAACCGGAGAGTCGACGTCCACCAGACGCATGCTGGCGAGTCTGTGAAGACAGCTGGTCGTGCCGACCACCTTGGATACTGACGCGAGGTCGAACACGGTTGAGCGGTGCATGGGGGCAGGGAGTTCTGGCGACGCTGAGCCTGCGGCGACAACCGTCCGTGTGCCGGCAATGTCGATGCCGAGCACGCAGCCGGCGGGGGACTGCGACGAGGGCGCAACCATGGTGTCCGCGACGCCTTGGAGGAGCGCTTCGGCCCGGGTCCCCGTCGGAGGTTGTGGCGCGGATTCGGTCACGGCAACACCTTCTGGAAGGTGAGCCGAAGCTCGGGCACGCCGAACTCCTCCTGGGTGCGGGAATGACCATCGGGGAGCCACCCAAGACGGCGGTAGAACCCGATGGAGGGGGCGTTGTCGGCGAATACCCACAACTGGAGGATGTGGGCCCCACCAGCGCCCATGCTCGTCCGTGCTTCCTTCAGCAATAGGGCGCCCATCCCTCTTCCCTGAGCGTGCGGGTACACATAGAGAGACTGCACAATCCCGATCCCATCGAGGATTTCGAAGCGTGTCACCCCCATCACTTTGTGCCCGTCCTCGGCAACACACACCGTCCCGGGACCCTCCATCAGCAGATCTGTCCAGAGCGACGCGGCGCGGCGGTCGGTCATGGCATCAATGGCGAACTGAGGGAGGAGACCTGCGTAGCTCTGTCTCCAACACTCGAGAAAGACTTCGACGATGGCGTCCTGGTCGTCGATGGTTGCGGTGCGGATGTGCACTGTCACGAATGCAGCGCCGTCGTCAGAATGAGGGAGCCGATTCCACCGACGACGGGCGCCGGGAGGATCAGCGGACCCGCCCCGGGGGTGAAGGTGCCGAGTATCCGGGGAGCCGAGGCACCGGTCCCCCCGGGGACCGTCGCTGGGACGCCGTGGAGGGTGCACCATCCGATGAGAGCGAAAGCGATGGCCTCCTTGCTGTCGCTGGGTGCCCCCAACTCGTCCGCCAACACCACGCTGACCTCCGGCAGCGCGTCCCGGATGCCCTCCAACATCAGAGGGTTGTGACACCCACCCCCCGAGACCGCAAGAAATCCAACGCCTGCCTGACGAATGCTGGCAGCGACCGTCTGGACAGTCAGTTCTGTGAGGGTGCGAATCAGATCTGCCGGGGCCACAGTCCGTCCCAGTGACTCTTCGGCGGCGCGCACATAATCCAGATGAAAGTGCTCCTTGCCCGTGCTTTTGGGCGTCGGAAGCGCGTAGTAGGGATCTTCGAGCAAGAGTCCCAGCAGTTCCTCATCGACGGCGCCAGCACGACCAATACGCGCGTCCTCGTCGTATCCCTGATCATTGAGGCTCTGATCGACGATCACTGCATCCACGAGGGCGTTGGCGGGACCGATGTCGTATGCCATCAGAGAATTCGGGGCAACGACGGTCATGTTGGAGATGCCACCGAGGTTGAGCGCCGCGCTCGGTTGATCGTGCCCACGCAACAACAGGTCGTCGAGGAATGACACCAACGGAGCTCCGTGACCACCTGCAGTGATGTCGCGGATACGCATGTCAGAGATCACCGGAACGCCGAGCCGTTCAGCAATCCAAGCCGGTTGCCCGATCTGCAGGGTTCCGAGAGCGTGGTGGCCCTCCACCCAGTGGTAGACAGTTTGACCGTGGGATGCGACGGCGTCCACGCCACCCGCGCTGTCGGAAGCGGCTGCTGCCGCCGCGGCAAATGCCTGCCCGATGAGGGTGTCGAGCTCACAGATCTCCGCCAACGTGGTGGGGGCCGGCGGGAGTGCCGCGACGAGTCGAGCGCGCAGTGCGGGGGAGTACGGGGTGACTGATTCGTGGATCACTTCCCCCGTGAGGCATCCTTCGAGCATCGCAAATTCGACGATGGCGACGTCAATGCCGTCGTGGGATGTTCCTGAGATCATGCCGAGTACGCGTATGGGTGTCATCGTTTTCCTCTATTACGGGGGTCAAGGGCATCGCGGAGTCCATCGCCCAGAAGATTCAGGCCCACGACCAGTAGGACGATGACGACGCCTGGGGCAATCATGGTCCATGGGGCGATACTGACCAGAGTCCGAGCCTCGAAGATCATCGATCCCAATGACGGCGCAGGTGGGGGAGTGCCGAGACCAAGGAAGCTGAGCGCGGCCTCCGTGAGGACCGCCCAGGACAGTGACAGCGTGACCTGGACGATCACGATGGAGGTGATGTTGGGCAGTACATGTCGAAGCATGATGCCCACGCGGCTCTGGCCGGTGCTGGTGGCGGCTTTGACGTATTCGATCTCTCGCAGCGACAGCACCGGCCCGCGTGTCACCCGAATGAAGATGGGAACGTAGACGATGGCAATGGCCACCGCGATCGTGAACCAGTTGCGTTCGAACACCGATGCCAGCGTCAGTGCCAACAACAGTGGCGGGAAGGCGAACAGGACGTTGGTGATACCGGAGATGACCCCGTCTGAGACGCCACGGTAGAAACCCGCCACGAGACCGGCAAGGGTGCCGATGATGGTGGCGAAGGAGACCGCGACCACAGAGATGAGCGCCGAGTTGGCGACGCCGGCCGCCACCCGCGCGAACACGTCCCGACCAAACTGATCGGTGCCGAACCAGTGGGTCGACGACGGCGCCTGCAGGCGCGACGGCGGATCCTGCGAAATGGCGTCGAAGGGCAACCACTCGAAGGTGGACAACAGGCTCAGGAGAGTGAGTACAAAGATGAGTACGAGACCGGTTACTCCGCTGCGGGTGCGCAGCAGGAGACGGATCCGCTCGGACGCCTGTCCAGGGGGCGAAGTCATGGTCACTGGCAGGGGCAGTTCACTCACGCGGCACGCACCCGCGGGTCGATGACGCGATAGAGCAGGTCCGTCGCCAAGTTCACGAGCACGAAGAACAACGCGATGATGAGAACAGTGCTCTGCACGAGTGCGTACTCCTTCTGCTGGATGCCCAGCAGCACCTGTCGGCCGATTCCCGGCAGCGAGAAAATCTGTTCCACCACGACGGCGCCGCCGAGCAGGTAGCCGAACTGCAATCCGGTCATGGTCACGATGGGTACCAGTGCGTTGCCCAGCACGTGACGAAGCTGCAGTCGGCGTCCACCGACACCCTTGGCCCGTGCCGTGCGGATAAAATCATTGGCCCGGATTTCCAGGACTGCTGTGCGTGTGGTGCGCATGATGGGCGCCGCGATACCGAAGCCCAGCACGAAGGATGGCATCAGCATCTGCTGCAGGTTCAGCAAGGGATTCTCAAGGAAATAGGCGAAACCCTCGCCATTGGGGTTGAACCCGAAAGACGAGGCGAAGACAGCCAGAAGCGTCGTCGCCAGCAGGAAAGCGGGCACTGACAGCCCGGCGAGTCCCACCACTTGGCCGACGGCGTCCCGGCCACTGTCCGGTTTGGACGCCGACATCATTCCCAGGGGAACACCGATGATCAGAGCCAGCACGATCGAGAACAACGCGAGCTCAAGCGTCACGGGTAGCGACTGCGTTGTGAGGACCAGCACGCTCTCCTGGGCCCGTGCGGAAAAGCCAAGGTTTCCCGTGAAGATGTTGCCGAGCCAGGTGAAGAACTGGAGGAACAGGGGTTGATCGAGACCGTAGTACGCCTCAAGCGCAGCTCGCTGTGCGGGCGTGAGTGCCGCGGCCTCGGTCCCGAGACCAGCCGTGATCTGATTGCCCGGAATCGCGCGCAGCATGATGAAGACGAACACCGCGACTCCCAGCAAAGTCCCGAGCGCAGCGAGGACACGGCGCAGGGCCGGGTTGGAAAGCAGTCGTGACATGAGGTCCCATGGTTGGACCGTCAGACGGGGCAGGCGGTGGATCATCGCTGCCCCGTCTAACGGCCTGGTCAGCTGATGGACGTGGTGCGCAGGTATTGCAGCGATCCGGTGGGCATGGGTGTGAAGCCCTGCACCTCAGACGCCGTCGCCGTGTAGGTGTAGCTCGTGAACAGCCAGATCCACGGGGCGTTGTCCTCCAGATTCTCTGAAAGCTCCTGGTAGATGGCTTCGCGTTCTTCGGGGTCGCTGCTCTGCTTGGCCTGGGCAAAGAGGTCATCAAGCTCGGGCGAGCTGTAGCCGGCAACCTGGTTCAGATTTCCGTCGCTGGTGAAGTACCGCCCATACATCCCGTCGGGATCCGGACGCCCACCGTTGAGAGCGACCGCTGCCTCGAAGTCGGCAGCAATCCACCGGTCCACAAAGGAACCAATCTCGAGCACTTCGAGTTCTAGAGTGATCCCCGCCTCCGCTGCCTGGGCTTTGAGGTTCTGTGCTTCGTTGACACTTGTGGAGTACTCGCCCTGCGACACGATCGTCTGAATGGTCACTCCGTCGGACTTGCCGGCCATCTCGAGGTATTCGGCGGCTTTGTCCAGATCGCGCTCCGGGCATGGCCGGGCGGACGGGTCCGACTTGTAGGCGGGCGAGGTGATGGGGCCCGTGACCTCCCCCTCCCCGAGGGCGGCCGTGTCCAGGACCTGTTGACGATCAATGGCGCACTGCAGTGCGAGACGCAGGTTGACGTCTGCGAGATCACCGCTGGCAGCGTTGAGTTGGAGCGTGTGGTAGCTGAGCTGTGGGGTGCTCTCCACCATGACGTCGGCGCTTTCCGCAGTCTGTGCCACCACCGGGTCATCGAAGACCGCCAATTGAACGTTCCCAGCCTGCATGGCCGAAACGATCGATGACTCATCCGGGATGACACGAAATTCCACGCTGTCGAGAGGTGCGACATCTCCCCAGTAGGAGTCATTGCTGGCAAGGGTGATCGACTGGTTCGGCGTGCGCGAGTTGAGTGTGAATGGGCCGGTGCCATTGGGCGTGGTGTTCAACGCATCCTCGGTGTCGTCCGAGGACAGCATCGCCATGTTGATCACGGCAAGGTTGGCAGGCAGCGCCGCGTCCGGGGTGCTCAGAGTCAGGACCACCGTCTGTTCGTCGGGAGCCTCGATGCCCGTCACCGATGCGAGAGAGGTTGCTGCCACGGCAGCTGTCGCTTCGTCCTGGATGGCTTCGAGTGAGAACACGACGTCAGCGGAGTCGAAGCTGCTGCCATCCGTGAAGGTGACGCCCTCGCGCAGGGTGAATGTGACCGAAAGGCCGTCCTCCGATGGCTCCCATGATTCCGCGAGACCGGGAATCACGTTCAACTCCTGATCGAACTCGGTCAGGGTGCCGTACAGGTTCTGGACGACGTTGATGGCTTGGAACTGTGTTGCTTTCCAGGGGAACAGCGTGTCCGGATCGCTGGTTACACCCACCACCAGTGCACCGCCACTGCTGGCAGCGATTTCGCTTCCCTCCCCGGTGGGTTCGTCAGTGGTTGGTGATTCGGTCGAACCGCAGCCGCTGAGGACCAGCGCCAAGGCAGCCACGGTACCGGTTGCTTTGAGCCCGAAGATTGTGGGGTGTGTGCGCCTCTGCATCAAAACTCCTGGTGGCTTGTGACATCCTCTGCTCCGAGGATGTTGAAGGAGCCGCTCCCGTCTTCGTCGACGATGCGGGTGGGCTACAAAGTACCGCATCTGCATCTCTGGGAAGACTCAATGCTCCGCGATTTCGTGAGGAATACCGTCGATGGGACGGCGACCGTCGGTGAATGAACGCGGGGCGTTGGGCGGTTGAGCCGGGAGTACGAAGTGATCTCACACGAGATCGATCCGTACTCCCGGCACACCCAGGCGAGTCTGCTGCTGAAGCTCTCGCTCAGGAGAACAGGACGATGTTGTTGAGCACCCACGTGGTGATCAGCGAGTACTGCCTCTCTCCTGAAGCGTTGAGGCTCTGGTCGACGATCCGGGCCTCGATCCAGCTGCGGCAGCCATTGCCCCCGGTGCGGGCGGTGTCGCATTCGGTCTTCCACTTGCGATCATCAGCGGAGGTCCAGGAGCCGTTGTAGCCGAGTGGATTGTCCTTCCATGCGCTGCGCGGTGAGGGCAGGTAGGTCAAGTTGTTGAAGGCCCAACCGTCGGTTCGAACGAAGTCTCCTCCAACATAGGAGACCTGCGTTGCCCAGATGTCGGTGGTGCAGCGCCGGGTGATCGAATATGGCTCACACCTGGTGAACCAGTCCCGCCCGTTGACCCGATGGTAGCCGGGCGTCGTGTACAGACTGCCTGGGGATGGCGGTGTTGTGGCTGGAGGTGAATGTGGCATCGTGGGAGTGGGAGTGGGAGTGGGAGTGGGAGTGGGAGTGGGAGTGGGAGTGGGAGTCGGGGTCGGGGTCGGAGTGGCAGTAGGAGTAGGAGTAGGAGTGGGCGTCGGCTCTGCTTGACCGAAAACTGTGTCCTCCTGGTCGGGAATGACGGAACCGTCATCCCGCAGCGCCGGCCCGGGATTGCCGAATCCATCCACGGCTGCGTCGGTGGAGCAGGGGTAGGTGCCTTCCATCTTCGGCAACGGCTCGATGAACATGGGGTTGACCACCCAGCGGCCATCGGCGTTGTCGTAGGCGTTGCACATGAGCTCCGCATTGTTGCGGTTGATGGCGATGCGTACGCCCACGGCGTCCCTCACCATCGAGAGGTCCGTGGTGGAGTCGCCGGCTCCAAGAATGGGCCGCTGGGATTCGGGTGCGGGACTGAGTCCTTCGACGCCCTCAATGCCCAGAATTTCCTGGTTCATGAAGCAGCGCTTCCCATCGATGTAGGTCATGATCGCATCCGAACCATCCGGTAGACCGCCGCAGCCCTGAAGGTGTCCGGTGAGTTTGCCATCCTCGAGGAGTTGCAGGACGCCAATCGTGTGGGCGGAATCCACCCCCACCCCCGGGCCCCATGCATCCGCAAATTCCTTGGGGGATGCAGTGATGATCCATGGCTCAATTCCTGCTCGCTTCAACGTCTCAATGAGATCTTTCATCTCCGGGTAGTAGCGCACCCAGGCCGTTTCCGTACTGGATCCCACCTGTTGGGTGGAACCGATCGGAGCATTCAGTGCGGCCTCCCGGGCCTCGGCGGCGATGGCTACGACTTCGGCGGGCGTGTAGCCCTGCATGATCTGTCCAACCCAGGCGTACATGGCCTTCATGTAGCGCTGGTTCTCGCCGTAGAACACGCGGTCGCCGTCGGTGGTCTCCTCGGCCGTGCGAACTGAGAGGATCTCATCGGCACATTCAACATTCGTGCTGGTCGGCAACGGTTCACCCGGTTCGGCCAACGTGCCACACGCCTGCCGGAGTGCTTCCGCTGCCTCGATGGTCATGTAGCGACTGGTGTAATGCCAGTTGCGCTCGGGCGGCTGCAAAATCTTGTCATTGCGCAGCATCCAGAAGATGGTTTGGTCGGATATGTCGTTCTTGACGACTGTGTTGTCCCAGTCAAAAATTGCGTAGGGGAGATCCTCGGGTGGGGCACCGTCCGGCCAACTGCATCGGCCATATTGATCGATTGTTGCCTGAATCACTTCGGCGTTGTCGCCGTACCAGTTTCCAGCCAGTTCGAGCTGTGGACAGTTCTCAGCGTCGCGCTCATCATCGACTTCGTTGGTGGTCGTCGAGACCGACGATGGTGGGTTTGGGGTGGTCTCGATAGGAGGTGCCGCGAAGCTGGGTGAGCCGGTGAAACCGGTCATGGCGAGGGCGAGGCCGAGAGCGGCCAACCCCCGGGTGCGATGTGCTGAAACCATGGTGATTCTCCTTCAGATAAAGGTCCGGGTACGGATGAAGATCACGTGAAGTGCCGGGGGACTGAATCCCGTGCCAGCGTCTCCTCTCTGAGAC
>JBQCZU010000036.1:0-27588 GCA_052089385.1 Arachnia sp. | reverse complement strand
CACCTAGGGAAGAGCGAGATGCGGAGGCCCCACTCGCTCAATGCCTGAGCGTCGGGCCATCCTCACGATGACCACTCCTGCCAGCGCCAGCAACCCCACTTGCAGCAGGGCTGTGGCATCGCCGGCGCCCTCGCTCCGGTCGAAGATCTGGCCGATGTCCTGGAAGGGCAACAACAGCATCACCACCAGGTTGTTGGCCACGTGCATGGCGATGGCGGCCTCCAGCCCACCAGTTCGCCACGCGAGGTAGGAAAACAGCATTCCCATGGAGAAGTAGGTGATGTTGAGCCAGATGTCGCCGGCGCCATGAATGAGCATGAACACGATGCTGCTGACAACGGCGCCCAGAACCGCACCCACCATGCGCGCCGGAATGAACGAGGCCACGCTCCGGTTCAGCACTCCACGGATCAGGTATTCCTCGCCTGCGGCCTGGAACGGCGTCACGACGATGATTCCGATCAGCAACCACCACCAGCCTGAACGCAGCGCCAGTTCCTGGTTCTCCCACCCCTCGAGGAGGATGGTGAAGGACACCAGAGCTGCGACCGCGACGAAGCTGACGGCGAAGCACTTCATGAGCCAACGCCAGCGAATGCCGCCCACGACGGAGCTGATCCAGCCACCTTTCTGTCCCACCAACCGCGACAACAGGAACGTCAGCGGAACCAGGAGTCCCAGCGAGAGGCTGTTGGCCAGGAAGGTGATGGGTGTGATGACTCCCTGCCCCAGTTCCACGGTCACATCAGGCAGCGCCCGACCACTGACGGCGGCCTCCACCACCAGGCCGAGAAGTACAACAACGATGCCAAAGAAGACGAACCCCGCCGTACCCAGGGCAACGGCCAGCACCGGCTTCCACCACGCGATACCGGGCGAGCGCCAAAAAGACGGGTACTCCCGTGGCTCAACCGGCAGTGGCGACGGCTTGGCGCGCGGCTTCCACTGCTGGGGTGCCACCCATGGTGCGGGTGCTCCCGGCGGCAGCGTCGGTGCCTGCCCGGGACCAGCCATCGAAGGCGGAGCCCAGCCGGGCGCGGAGCCCTGGGGAGGCACCCACCCCGGAGGAGGCGTCGAGGGTGGTCCTCCACCCGGGGATGACGGGGGGAAAGGTTGTGTCATGCCAGTCCCGGGAACCAGAGACCGATCTCGGAGGCAGCCGATTCCGGGCTGTCCGAGGCGTGAACACAGTTGGTCCTCACCGAGGTACCAAAGTCAGCGCGAATGGTGTTGGCGTCAGCCTTCGACGGATCGGTCACTCCGTTGAGGGTCCGGACACCCTCCAGCGCGTTTTCACCCGTGAGGATCATCGCGACCAGCGGGCCCTCGGTCATGAAGTCGCGCAGTGGCGGGTAGTAGTCCCGCTCGATGTGTTCGGCGTAGTGCCGGTCCGCGAAGTCGCCGTCGATGCTGCGCAGTTCAAGGGCCTCCGTCCGAAACCCCGCCTGCTCGTAGCGGTTCAGGATGTCTCCGACATGGCCGGCGGCCACTGCGTCGGGCTTGATGATGACAAAGGTGCGCTCGTTCACGAGGATCCCGCTTCCTTGTTGGTGTTCATGGCTTCCAGACGCTTCCCGAGGACGAAGGAGATTGTCCAGATCAATGCAAAAACGATACCCATGGCATACATCCATGGGGTGAGGAGGCCCAGCAGGATGGCTGCTGCCTGGGTGAGCCAGGCCACGGGGTATCCCCAGCCCTTGCGCAGCCCCGCCGTGGCGACGATGGCCAACACACTTGCGACACTGACCCACAGGGCTGCAGTCCCGACGGGGACGTCGGCCACCTGCACCATGCCGGCGAAACCGAGCCAGAACACGATGACCTCAAAGATGAGGACCGACATCAGCGCGGAGCGCAACGGGTTCGAAGGCGTCAGTCTCATTCCGCGTCGTCCCCTCGTCGATCATCGACCGTGTTGTCCTCATTTTTCGGCTGCACCAGCAGGTCACGCGCCTCGCCTGCTGCGATGACTGATCCTGCAATGAGTACGCCCGCATGGGTGCCTGCCGCATCCGCGAGGGTGGCGGCTATCTCGATGGCGTCTGCCATGCGTTCTGCCCGGTGGACCTTCCCGTTGGGCCAGATGTCCTCGGCCTCGGACACGAGGTCCTCGACGGAGCGGGCGCGGGGCGAATTCGCCGTCCGGGTGATGACCACCTCATCCATCTGCTCGGAAAAGATTTGCAGCACGGCGTGTGAATCCTTGTCCGACATCATCGCCACGACGCCGATCGTGGGCGAGAACGCGAAGGATTCGGCGACCGCATCGATGGTCGCCCTGGCAGCCTGCACATTGTGGGCAGTGTCCAGCACTATTGCAGGGGAGTCCTTCACAAGCTCCAGACGTGCGGGGGCATCGACGGATCCCAGTCCCTCGGTGATGATTTCCTCAGACAGTGGTTTACCACCGATGAACGCCTCCACCGCGGCCACGGACAGCGCCGCGTTGCGTGCCATGTGTTCACCGAAGAGGGGAAGGAAGACATCCACGACTGGACCGCCGGTGGCGTCGATCCGCAACAACTGGCCGCCCACAGCCACTTGGCGTCCCAACAGGCCGAAGTCCGGACCCTCGGCCTTGACCTCGGCCCCCACCTCCACTGCCCTGGCCAACAGGACCTGCGCTGCGGCGGGATCCTGTCCGGACAGGACGGCAACACTGCCCTCCTTGATGATCCCGGCCTTCTCCACCGCCACCTGGGCGATGGTGTCGCCCAGAATGTGGGTGTGATCCAGGCCAATGGGGCAGATCACCGACACCTTCGGGTCCACGACGCTGGTGGCATCCCATCGACCACCCAACCCCACTTCCATGACGGCAACGTCCACCGGCGCGTCGGCGAAAGCTGCATAGGCCATCGCCGTGATGACCTCGAAGAACGTGCACTCCACGCCGTCGAGCAGTTGTTCGTCCACCATGGCGACGAAGGGTCGGACCTCCTCCCACACTTCGTCGAAGCGGTCCTCGGTGATGGGTTCGCCGTCGATGACGATGCGCTCCCGCACATGGGACAGATGGGGACTGGCAAAGCGCCCCACCCGCAGACCGGATGCCCTCAGGAGAGCCTCGATCATGATGGCGGTGCTGCCCTTGCCGTTGGTTCCCGCCACCTGGATGACGGGCACGGAGTGCTGCGGATCGCCCATCAGGTCCATGACGGCCCGGATGCGGGACAAGCTGGGCGCCACGCGATGCTCCGGCCATCTGCTGGTGAGCTGGGACACGAGGGCGCGATGAGATTCTTGGGTCATGATGCCCCCCAGCGTATCGACTGCCCAGAACCTTGGGCATCGTGTGCGGAGGGGGTCGCCTCAGTCGTGGCCTCTGTGACAACACACTTGGCCCGCCGGATAGGATGTCCCCGTGAACCAGACCCAGGCTGCCCCCGGCATACGCAACTGGCGTGACTGGGTGGGTCTCGTCGCGCGTTTGATCCTCGGCGTTGTGTTTCTTTACGCCGGTGTCACCAAGATCATCGACATCCCCCTGTTCCAACTCAGCATCCGTGCATATCAACTCCTGCCGGAGCTCTGGATGGCCGACATTCTTGGCTACATCCTTCCCGTGGTGGAGATCATCACAGCGCTGCTCCTGATTGCGGGACTCCTGACCCGGGGCGCCGCAACCGTGACGCTTCTGATGCTGACTTCTTTCATCATCGGCATCGGATGGGTGTGGAGCCAGGGCATCAGCATTGACTGCGGCTGCTTCGGCACCGGCGGGGAGGTTTCACCCGAGGACACCAACTACCCGATGAAGATTGCGGAGAACGTCGGGATGTCGGCGCTGTGCATCTGGTTGATGGTGCGCCCGCGTTCCCTCCTCAGCCTTGACCGCCTCCTTCTGGGCCCGCTGCCTGTCGCATCTGACAGTGATTTGGCGGAGACGGATCACGATGATGCAATTCTTTCCGACCACATACGCAACAGCTGATCCCACACACGACTGATTACTAGGAGAAACCCCTATGGCCAACAATTCTGGCCCGAGCCGCCGCGAGGCAATGAGACTGAAGGCAGAGGCTGAGGAAGCTCGGGGACGCCGCAACGGACGCATCCTGTGGATCTCGTTGAGCCTGGTCGCGATCGCCGTCGTGGTCATCCTTGCACTGGTGGTTTCCCAGGCTCTCACCACGGAAGCTCCGAGCTCCGAGCAGCAGAGCCCACCCAATGCCACCGAGGACTTCGGCATCCAGTTGCAGAGCCAGGGTGTAGAGCCTGAGGGCGATGTACCAAACCTCGTGATCTGGGAAGAGTTCCGTTGCCCCGCGTGCGGCGAAAGGGAGACGGCGTTCGGTCCCGCCATCAATCAACTCGTTGATGAAGGCCAGATCACAGCCGAAGTCCGTTCAGCCCACTTCTTCGACGTCAACGACGGCACGGACAACTCGGAGCGTGCAGCCATGGCTGCTGCGGCCGCGGACGCCGTCGGCAAGTACCGCGAATACCACACGGCGGCATACGAAACCCTCCTGAGCACCGGATCCGGCTACACCGATCAACAGCTGCGGGTGGACCTCCCGGCCCAGGTGGGCATCGAGGGCGAGGATCTGACGACGTTCCTGGAGCTCTATGACGGGCGGGCGTTCCAGGACTTCGTCAACAATGCCGACGACCAGTTCTCACGGGACGGCATTAGTGGGACCCCCACCTTCAAGGTGGGAGACGAGACGTTGGAGTTCTACAACGAGCAGCAAGAACTGATCATCCAGCCGACTGCCGAGGACTTGCTCCGCGCCATCAACGAGATCGCCGGCTGACCCGGCACTCACCTCACAGAACCGCCGCCCGAGCTATCGGGCGGCGGTTCTTTTGTTGCAGATTGGGGCCTCTGCGGGCCAGTCACTAGGATTCAACGCATGAGTGAAGCGCATCAGAGCACCGGCCTCCCCGACAGACCAGTCCTCGAAGGACTGGAATCAAAGTGGAGCAAGGTCTGGCGCGACGAGAAGACCTACGCCTTCGAGCGTCCCGCCAGCCGGGCTGAGGTCTTCAGCATCGACACGCCACCCCCGACGGTCTCTGGTTCACTGCACGTCGGCCACATCTTCAGCTACACCCACACCGACGTCGTGGCCCGCTACCAGCGGATGCAGGGCAAGCAGGTGTTCTACCCGATGGGCTGGGACGACAACGGCCTGCCCACCGAGCGCCGCGTCCAGAACCACTACGGCGTCCGCTGCGACCCGTCGATCCCCTACGAGCCGGGCTACACTCCCCCCGCCAAGCCGGACGCAAAGCGTCAGGTGCCCATCAGCCGCGCCAACTTCATCGAGCTGTGCCATGAGCTGACTGCCGTGGATGAGCAGGCGTTCGAGGACATGTGGCGCCAGGTGGGGCTGTCCGTGGACTGGGACACGCTGTATGCCACCATCTCCGACGACGCGCAGACGGTGGCCCAGAAGGCCTTCCTGCGCAACTTCGCACGCGGTGAGGCCTACCTCTCCTACGCGCCGACGATGTGGGACGTCACGTTCTCCACCGCCGTCGCCCAGGCCGAACTGGAAGCCCGCGAATACCCCGGGGCATACCACCGCGTTGCCTTCCACGGCGCCGACGGCACCCCCATCCACATCGAAACCACCCGTCCCGAGCTGATCGTCAGTGCGTGCGCGCTGATCGCACACCCGGACGACGAGCGTTACCAGAGCCTCTTCGGCACCACGGTCACGTCACCCATCTTCGGGGTGGAGATCCCCGTCGTGGCACATCCGGCCGCCGAGCCTGACAAGGGCGCCGGCATCGCCATGTGCTGCACGTTCGGCGACCTCACCGACGTGATGTGGTGGCGCGAGTTGAACCTGCCCACGCGCACGGTGATTGGGCGCGACGGCCGCTTCACCAAGGAAACCCCCGAGTGGATCACCGATCCCGCCCCCTACGATGCGCTGGCCGGCAAGACCTCCTTCTCGGCCCGCGAGGCCACCGTCGCCATGCTGCGCGCCAACGGTGAACTCGACGGTGAGCCCAAGCCCACGTCCCGCATGGCGAACTTCTATGAAAAGGGCGACAAGCCACTGGAGATCGTCGCCACCCGCCAGTGGTACATCCGCAACGGCGGCCGCGACGAGGACCTGAAGGCCACGTTCCTGGAGCGGGGCAACGAGCTCCAGTTCTCCCCCGAGTACATGCGCCACCGCTACGAGAACTGGGTGGGCGGCCTGGCAGGCGACTGGCTGATCTCCCGCCAGCGCTTCTTCGGCGTCCCGTTCCCCGTCTGGTACCCCCTGGATGCCGACGGCGAGCCCGATCACGACCACCCGCTGGTGGCCAGCGAGGCCTCCCTGCCCGTCGATCCGGTGCGTCACCGCCCTGAGGGCTACACCGAGGAGCAGCGGAACCAGCCGGGCGGCTTCATGGCCGATCCGGACATCATGGACACGTGGGCCACATCGTCGCTGACCCCGCAGATCGCCTGCGGCTGGGAGCGCGACGAGGAGTTGTTCAACCTCACCTTCCCCATGGACATGGCCCCGCAGGCCCATGACATCATCCGCACCTGGCTGTTCAGCCGCGTGGTGCGTGCGCACTTCGAGAACGGTTCTCTGCCGTGGAAGCGCGCCACGATCTCCGGTTTCGTGACGGACCCGGATCGCAAGAAGATGTCCAAGTCCAATGGCAACGTCGTGGTGCCCACCGAGATCCTCGACAAGTTCGGCTCCGATGCGGTGCGTTGGCGTGCCGCGATGGCCCGCCCCGGTCTGGATTCCCCCTTCGACGAGTCCCAGATGAAGGTGGGGCGTCGCCTCGCCATGAAGGTGCTCAACGCCGGCAAGTTCGTCCTTTCGCTTGCGGCGGATGCCCCCGGGCTGGAGGCCGTGACGAACCCCGTCGACAAGGCAGTGCTGGCCGGGCTGGTCGACGTGGTGCGCGACGCCACGGCGGCCTTCGACGCGTTCGACTACACCTCAGCGCTGGAGAAGACCGAAACCTTCTTCTGGTCCTTCTGCGACGACTACCTGGAACTCGTCAAGGAGCGGGCCTACGGGGCACGCTCCGAGGAGGAGAAGGCTTCCGCCCTCGCAGCCCTCGCGCTCGCACTGGACGTGCAACTCCGGCTCTTCGCTCCGATCATGCCGTTCGTCACCGAGGAGGCGTGGCGCTGGACGCACGAGGGTTCCATCCACCGCGCCGCCTGGCCCAGCGTGGAGGAGCTCGCCGTGGACAGCGACGATGCGCTCCTGCACGACGTCGCCGCTGCCCTGATCACGATCCGCGGCGCGAAGTCCCAGGCCAAGGTCTCCATGAAGACAGAAGTGTCGCGCGCGGCATTCTCCGGGCCAGCGGATGTGCTGGAACGGCTGCAGACCATCGAGCCGGACCTGCGCTCCGTTGGCCGTCTCATCGGCGATGTGACGTGGACCGCCAGCGAGTCGCCCCTTTCGGTGGAGGTTGACCTGGTGGAGAAGACCGACTGAGCATGGGGGCACTGCGGCACACCGACGAAAGGCTTCTTCCCGCGGGAGTGGAAGTCGTCGGTGAGCCTGCATGAGCATCGATGTGGTCTGGCCTCGGTTGCCGCGTGAGTTCTTCCAGTTGCCGGTGCGTGACCTCGCACCGCGACTGTTGGGGTGCCATGTGGTCACTGCCGACGGCATCGTCGTGCGGATCACAGAGCTTGAGGCATATGACGGCGCGGATGATCCCGGCTCGCATGCCTTCCGCGGGAGGACGGCGCGCAACCAGACGATGTTCGGCGACGCCGGGAACCTGTACGTCTATCGCCACATGGGGCTGCACTCGTGCTGCAACATCGTCGCCTCCACACTCGACCACGCCAACGGCTGCCTGGTGAGGGCGGGCGAGGTGATGGAGGGACTGGAACTGGCACGGGAGCGTCGGAGCGCCGCCGGGGTGACACGGAAGGATCGGGACCTGGCGCAGGGCCCAGGCCGTCTCACCGTCGTGCTGGGGATCAACTGGCTCGACGACGGCCTGGATCTCTGCGCCCCCGACTCCCCCGTCTGGGTCTCCGATCGACTGTCGGAGCCGGCGATTGCCACGGGCCCGCGCATCGGCCTGCGCCCGGAAGCCACGGACCCAGCACATCTGCAGTTGCGCTACCGGATCCCGGGAGACCCCACGCTCTCCGGCCCGGGCCCCTTCAACCGCTGATCATAGGAAAATGGGTCCATGGATAGCGACATCGTGCAATCAATCACTGCCACACCGTCGGCGTTGGTGGAGCGTGCGCGCGCCCTGCTCTCGGGTCCGGATCGACAGATCCTGGGTTTGGTCGGGGCGCCGGGTGCGGGGAAATCCACTGTGGCGGAACTCATCGCGGCGGAGATCGGACCGATGGCTCGGGTGGTCGAGATGGATGGCTTCCACCTCTCCAACACCGTCCTGACGTCCTTGGGCAGGCGGGACCGCAAAGGGGCCGCCGACACGTTCGACGTCGACGGTTACGTGCATCTGCTGCGACGTCTACGCCACTGTGAACCGGGCACCGTCTACGCCCCCTCCTTCGACCGGGCCTTGGACGTCGCAGTGGCAGGAGCAACGGCCGTGGATGACTCCTGTCGGCTCGTGATCACGGCCGGCAACTATCTCCTGTCGGAGGAGCCGCCGTGGAACGAGGTACGAGGCCTCCTGGACCAGGCCTGGTTCCTCGAACCCGACGAGGACCAGCGGGTTGCCCAGCTGGTGGCGCGCCACGAGCAGTTCGGTCGCACTCCGGAGGACGCCCGAGAGTGGGCCCACGCCACCGATGGCCCGAACGCAGCGGTGGTGCGCGCCACGAAACATCGGGCTGATCTCGTCGTTCATCTGCGATGAACGACTGGGCCCGGCTCAGCGATGGACCTCTCCACGGATGACCCTTCAACAATCCGCGCTCATCCCCCACGGCGCACACCCGAGCACACACCCGGGGAGCAGTCGTCCCCGAAACAATTCGGTCAGACGCGGGGCTCCGGGATGGCCGGGGGTGTTGCGGCGGGCGTTGCCTCAAGGCTCTTCAGGACTTCAGCGATCGCGACGTCCAGCTGGATGTCATCATCGGATTCCCAGTCCATCGGCCCCACGGGCACGACGATGTCCGGGTCCGTGCCGTGGTTCTCCAGCCCGTAGCCCTGCAGTCCGAAGGCATGGGAGTAGCGCGGCTGCGTCACCTCGGTGCCATCAACTAGAGAGAACCGTCCATCAATGCCGACGACTCCACCCCAGCTGCGTTCCCCCACCACAGTTCCGAGCCCCATGTTCTGGGCAGCGCCGGTGACGATGTCACCGTCGGAGCCCGCGTACGGGTTCGTGACGAAGACGACGGGCCCACGCAAACCCTGCGACGGGTAGGTGAATGGCTTGTCGAAGTGACGCCCGAAGCCCCACCCGATCACCTTCCGTGCGAGGCGTTCAATCACGAGCTCGGAGGTGTGCCCGCCGCCGTTGAAGCGGACATCGGCGATCACGGCTTCGCAACGGGTGGCGGCTTCAATGAGCCGGTGGAATTCGGCCCAGCCGTGCGCGGCCATGTCAGGGACGTGTACATACCCAATTCGTCCCTGCGACTTCTCGCTCACATACGCCGCCCTGCCCGCGACCCACTCGTGGTAGTGCAGGCTGGCCTCGCTGTGGATCGGCACCACCGCGACGCGTCGCTTCAGACGGCCCCGCACCAGTGAGAGCTCCACCACCTTCTCGGCAGCACCCTGGAGCAGCACTCCAATGTCGGGCACATCAGCGGTGGAGCGGCCGTCCACGGCCACGACGACGTCGCCGGGCTCAGCCCCCACGCCTGCAGCCCGCAACGGTGAGCGTGCGCTCGGATCCGACGATTCGCCGGGCAGGATGCGGGTGATCGTGACCTCACCCTTGGCGTTGCGGCCGAACTCAGCACCCAACCAGCCGGTGCCCGGGGCTTCGCCGTCGGGCGCGGGGAAAACGTAGGCATGCGAGGTGTTGAGCTCCCCCACGGTCTCCCACAGCACGTCGATGAGATCGTCGTGGCTCGCGAGTTCATCCACCAGCGGGCGGTAGGCGGCGCAGACGCCCTCCCAGTCCACCCCGTCCATGTCAGCCCGCCAGTAGTGCTCGCGCATCAGTCGGGCGTTCTCGTCGAACATCTGGCGCCACTCGTCGCGCGGGTTGATGCGTCGGCGCAACCTGCTGAGATCCACGCTGACGTGGGCATCATCGTCGGGCTCGGGTTTGGCCTCGGCCGGCTGCACAAACAGGTCCTCGCCGTTGCGCACCACCAGCTGCTTGCCATCGCCGCTGACGACGGCGCTGTCGCAGGCCTCCACCACCACCGAGAGCTTGCGCTTGGAGACGTCATAGAACTCGACGGAATCCTTGGCTTCGTCGCCCGCCAGCTTTCCCGAGCCGAGCTCTCCCGTGTAGCCCGACATCCGCCGCCACAGAACCCCGTTGGCGGTGGTTTCCAGGGAGGCGTACCGGCCGGAGGCGACGGGCAGTGGCAGCATCCGGTCCTCGAAGCCTGCCAGGTCCAGGACGATGGGATCCGGCTTGACCTCTTCCTCGGTCGCAGGCTTGTGGGCCTCCTCGTCGCTCTCGCTGATGGCCCAGCCATCGGCTGAGGGGCCGAACGGCACCGGGTCCTCTGCGCGCAGCGGCACCACGAAGGGGCGGATGGTATTGGTGAAGGACAGGTCGAAGGTCAGCTCGTCGTAGGTGGGATCGATGGTGCGGCTGGAGAGGAAGTACAGGTACTTCCCGTCGTGGCTGAAGCTGGGCGCGTAGTCGTTGAACTGGCCCCGCGTCAGCTCGAAGCCCGTGTCGCCTGTGAGGTCGTAGCCCACCAGGCGGCCCAGCATGCCTTCGTTGGCCACCGCTTCGCGCCACACCAGGTAGCGGGAGTCGGGCGAGAAGGTCAGCCCGGTGGCTTCCCCCTCGCTGGAGCGTCCCACCGCCTTCACGTCGCCCGTGGCCGTGTCGACGACATGCACCGTCCCGTCGTGGCTGGCGACAGCCACCTGGGTGCCGTCGCCGTTGGAGGCCATCCCCAGGACGCGTCCCAGTTTGCCGTGGGCGATGCGACGCGGTTCGCCGTCGCCGTCCAGTGACTGCATCTCCAGGCAGTCCTCGCCTTCGGCGTCGGTGGCCCAGATGCCGCGACCTGATGTGCCCAGCACCTGTGGTTCCCGGATCCGCACGCCGGGCAGGTCGCTGAGTGCGCGGGCGGGGCCGCTGCGGTGCGTCAGGAACCAGGCCGATCCACGCCAGTCCAGCAGCGAGCCATCGCCGCCATGGTCCGGCACGACGGCCTCGAGTCGATCTCCCGGCGACAGGATCATCGGCTCCGGGACGGCCAGGGCCGTCGTCGTATCGATGCGACGGGGTGCCTCCTCCAGCGAATCCATCAGGAAGAGCTGGCCACGGGCGTGGAAGATGATCCGCGTGCCGTCGGTGCTGGCGTCGCGGACGTAGCCATCATCGAAGCCGTGGCGGGTGTGCTGCTGCAGGTCACCTGTGGTTGGGTCCACCGAATACACCTGGGACTGCTCGCCCGGCTTGCCCGGCAGGGAGGCGCCCAGGTCCGAGGTGAAGAGCACCCGATCCCCCACCCACGATGGAAGGGCCAGGCTGGCCGTCTGCTCAGGCAGCAGGCGCTCCCACGTCGTGCGGGCCTCGTCGGAAATCCAGAGCCGCACGGCCATGCCGCCGCGGTAGCGCTTCCAGCGCTCCGGGCCCTGGAAATTGGGGGACGCCAGCACCACCCGGCCATCACTGTGGACGGCGGCAGCCATGGCCGGGCCCCAGGGCAGTCGCTCCAGGTCGCCGTCGAGAGAGACGGAGAAGAGGCTGGTCATGGCCCGGTTGCCGTCGGCATGGTCCGAGGCCAGCAGGACGTGGGTTTCATCCAGCCATCCGGAGACGAGCATGCGGCGGGCCCCCACCCAGGTGAGCCGGCGGCGTCCACCGTCGAGGTCCACCACGTAGAGGTCCAGTCCGCCGTTGACGGCACTGATGAAGGCGACGCTGGACCCATCCGGGGAGAACCTGGGGCTGCGGGGCGGCGCACCGTCGGCCGTCAGCCGGTGGGCGCGGCCACCGTCGGTGGACGTCAGCCAGAGATCGTCGTCGGCCACGAACACCACGGAGGTGTCGTGGACGTGGGGGTACCTGAGATAGCCGCGGGTCATGGCCTCCAACCTACCCAAGCCACCAACGGTCAGCCACCAATCGGGCACCCGGCCGTCGATGGAAACGAAAACGCCCCGCAGGCCTGCTCATGTGAGCTGGGCTGCGGGGCAGTGAGGTCAAGGGTGGTCAGGCAGAAAGGTCCCGACGGCGGGCAAGTTTGGCGCGGGGCACGAATTCGGGTCCGGTGTTGCCGATGACCGCATCGCGATGGATGACCACCTGTGCGACGTCCTCGCTGGAGGGCACTTCGAACATCACCTCGAGCAGCAACTCCTCGAGAATCGCCCTCAGCCCACGGGCACCGGTGCCGCGCTCCAGTGCCTGGTCCGCGATGGCCTCGATGGCGTCCTGTGTGAAATCCAGACGCACTCCGTCGAGTTCGAAGAGCTTGGCGAACTGCTTGGTGAGCGCGTTGCGGGGCTCGGTGAGGATCCTGACGAGCGCCTCACGATCCAGCGGGGCAACGCTGGAGATCATCGGCAAGCGGCCAATGAACTCCGGGATCAACCCGAACTTGTGCAGGTCTTGCGGACGCACGAGTGCGAACGGGTCCGTGACGGCCGCCCTTTTCTCCGACGTGCGGCTGAAGCCCAGCGGCTGCTTGCCGAGGCGCGCGTTCACGATGTCCTCGAGGCCTGCGAAGGCACCGCCCACGATGAAGAGCACCTTGGTGGTGTCGATCTGCAGGAAGTCCTGGTGCGGATGCTTGCGGCCACCCTGCGGCGGCACGGAAGCGATGGTGCCTTCAAGAATCTTCAGGAGGGCCTGCTGCACTCCCTCACCGGAGACGTCGCGGGTGATCGACGGGTTCTCACTCTTGCGGGCCACCTTGTCGATCTCGTCGATGTAGATGATGCCCGTCTCGGCCTTCTTGATGTCGAAGTCCGCCGCCTGGATGAGCTTGAGCAGGATGTTCTCGACGTCCTCGCCGACGTACCCCGCCTCGGTGAGGGCAGTGGCATCAGCCATGGCGAAGGGAACGTTCAGCATCCGTGCCAGCGTCTGCGCCAGATAGGTCTTCCCGCAGCCTGTGGGCCCGATGAGCAAAATGTTGGATTTGCCCACCTCGACGTTGTCCTCATCGGAGGAATGGCGCGGTGTTTCGGCCTCAGCCTGAATGCGCTTGTAGTGGTTGTAGACGGCCACGCTCAACGCCTTCTTGGCGGATTCCTGACCGATGACGTAGGTGTCCAGGAAGTCACGGATCTCGCGCGGCTTGGGGAGCTCCTCCACCAGACCAACTTCGCTGGTCTCGGGGAATTCCTCCTCAATGATCTCGTTGCAGAGGCCGATGCATTCGTCGCAGATGTAGACACCTGGACCTGCGATCAGTTTCTTGACCTGCTTCTGGCTCTTGCCACAGAAATTGCATTTGAAAAGTTCGCTGGATTCACCGATGCGCGCCATGTCGTCACCCCCTGGCCTGTTGCCGATTTCTTACTGCTGTGCTGCAACCCCCAACCCTACCCTTTGGGGTGTCACTCCTAGGGGAGACACCCCAAAGGTGGGGCTGGGTTTGGTGCTCAGGGCTCGAGCTGCTTCAGGGACGGCAGAATGTCGTCGATGATGCCGTACTTCACGGCCTCTTCGGCCGTCAGGTACTTGTCGCGCTCAATGTCCTTGCTGACCTGTTCGACGTCCTGACCGGTGTCGTTGGCCAGCATCTGCTCCATGAGGGAGCGGATCCGCAGGATTTCGCGTGCCTGGATCTCCAGATCAGAGGACTGGCCGTAGCCGCCCTCAGTCGCCGGCTGGTGGATCAGGATGCGCGAGTTGGGCAGTGCCAACCGCTTGCCCGGTGTACCGGCAGCCAGGATCAGGGCGGCCGCGGAGGCAGCCTGACCCAGGCAGACGGTCTGGATCTCCGGCTTGATGTAGCGCATCGTGTCGTAGATCGCCGTCAGCGCGGTGAAGGAGCCGCCGGGTGAGTTGATGTAGATGGAGATCTGGCGATCTGCATCCATCGACTGCAGGCACAGCAGCTGCGCCATGACAGCATTGGCGATCTCGTCGGAGATCGGGGTGCCCAGGAAGATGATGCGGTCCTCGAACAGCTTCGTGTACGGGTCCACACGGCGCACACCGTAGCTGGTGCGCTCCTCCCACTGGGGGATGTAGTAGTTCATTGAGGGACCGGCCGGCGCAATGCCGGTGGGAAGTGGATTCATCACTGGTTCGGAGCCTCCGAGTTGATCTGGGACGCACGTGCGTAGACGTGGTCAATGAAGCCGTATTCAAGCGCCTGCTCGGCGGTGAACCAGCGGTCGCGGTCCGAGTCCTCGCCGATCTGCTCGACGGTCTGGCCCGTGTGCTCGGCAATCAGGCCCGCCATCGTCTTCTTGATGTGGAGCGACTGCTCGGCCTGGATCCGGATGTCGGAGGCAGTTCCGCCGAGTCCACCGGAGGGCTGGTGCATCATGATGCGGCTGTGCGGCAACGCAAAGCGCTTGCCCGGCGTCCCTGCCGAGAGCAGGAACTGGCCCATGGATGCGGCGAGCCCCATGGCCACCGTCGCCACGTCGTTGCTGATCCACTGCATGGTGTCGAAGATCGCCATGCCGGAGTCAACCGAGCCGCCCGGGGAGTTGATGTAGAGGTAGATGTCCTTGTGCGGGTCCTCGGCGTTCAGCAACAGCATCTGGGCGCAGATCGCGTTCGCGTTCTCGTCCTTCACCTCGGAGCCGAGGAAGATGATGCGGTTGTTGAGCAATGAGGAGTACACGTTGTCGGTCATGCCCAGTCCGGCGCCAGAGGGCGCAGACATGGAGATTTGATCCTTGATATTCGCGTTCACACGTGCCAACCTACCGGCTCCTCGCGCTCACCCAAGGAACTGACCCGCACGTTCGCCACACGAGGAAATTTTCGTGGTCCTGCCAAGGGCGTCTCAGGTGCGGCTGCGGCGATGCAGATCCTTCACCCGATCCGAGAGCAGCGGCGCCGGGCCGTTCACCTCGAGGTCGGGCACGACGTCGTTGATGGACAGCCGCGCCACCGGTCCGGGCGCCACCCCGAACTCGTGCATCCACTCCCCCAACTGCTCGGTGGACGTCGCGTAGACGATGCGCCCCAGCCCCACCCAACCGTGCGCAGCCGCGCACATGGCGCAGTGCTCACCGGAGGTGTAGGTGACGGCTTGCGCGCGTTGGTCGTGGGTCAGATTCTCCGCTGCCCATCTGGCGACGGCGAACTCCGGATGGCGCGTGCTGTCGCCTCCCGAGATGCGGTTGTGGTCCCGAAACACCCACTGGCCGTCGAGGACCAGCACGGTGCCGAAGGGCTCGTCGCCGGCGTTGAGGGCCTCTTCAGCAAGGTCGACGGCCTGCTCCAGGAAAAACATGTCCTGGTTGCTCAGCATCGTCACGAGGGTTCCTCCATCGCCTTTTCAGGTCGCGCAGCGATCATGACATTGACCCACCGCGTCTGCGGATCGTTGTCGATCAGCATGGCCTTGATCATCAGGGTGAACGGCAACGCGATGAGGGCGCCCAGCGGTCCGAAGACCGCCGCCCACAGCAGCAGGGAGATGAAGGACACCGTCGGTGTGATGCCCACCGCGTCCCCGGTGAATTTCGGTTGGACGATGGACTGCAGGACGAAGTTCAGGACGCTGTAGATCAGCACCACCAGCAGGGCTGTGACGGGTCCCTGCTCCACGAGCGCCAGCAGGGCCGGCGGCACGAGGCCGATGACGAAGCCGATGTTGGGGATGTAGTTGGTGATGAGGCTCAGCACTGCCCACACAACAGGGAGCGACACCCCGAGGATCACCAGCGCCAGTCCGTCGAGAACGGCCACGATGACACCGAAGATGGTGGTCACCAGCCAGTAGCGGCGAATCCCGGAGATGAAGGTCTCCAGATTGTCGGTGAACGCGGGGTGGAGACGGTTGGTGAGTTTCATGCGCTCTGCCATCGAGGGCAGATCCATCACCATGAAGACCAGTATCACCAGCACCACCAGTATCAGGCTGCTGGCACTGGAGATCTGGCCGACAATCCCCTGCACCACCGACAAGACGTTGGAGGGCGAAATGGATGTCAACTGGTCCAGGAGTTCGGTTTCGTCGAAGCCGAAGCGGGCGACGAAGGCGATGGTGTCCTGGTAGAGGCCGGTGAACTGATCCGAGTAGCTCGTCAGCTTGCTGACCATGGAGGTGCCGGACCACACGAGCGCCGCCACTCCGAGGAGGAGCACCAGAAGCACCGTGAGACCCGTCGCAATGGCAGCGATCACGCGTGGCACCTTGATGCGCAGCAGCAGCGTGTACACCGGGTACGCGGCGATCAACAGGTTCGCGCCCAGGAAGATCGGGGCGACGACGCTGCTGAACTCGCGCAGCAACCAGATGGACAAGGCGGTGGCGCCGATGGCGATCACCACGCCGGCTGCGCGGGAGCGGCCCTTCTCTGCCTGCACCGGCGCCGTCTCGCTGGGGCCGGAGTCCTGGGCAGAGTTCTGCTCCCCCGCTGCCGCCCGCTGCGGCTCGGCACCGCGGGCGACAGCCTCATCGGGTGCGACGTCCTCGGATGGGGCAGCGCTGGACGCGTCGGTATCGCTGCGCACCGTGGTCGCGGTGGATCCCGCCTCGTCGCCTGCGAGGTCGCTCATCAACTCGTCGTCTCGTGTGGGTTCTTGCTCGCTCATCTGGCCTCCGATGAAAGATTGGATCACGGGGCCCGTCCCCAGCAGGTAAGAGTAGTGCCGCATCAGCGCGTTACACACTGCACGCCGTCGATGAATGACGCCGCGCATGGCAGTCGCTCCTCCAGAGACACAAAGGGCCCCGATCAGCGCAGTGGCTGATCGGGGCCCTTCGAGGGTGACCCGCGAACGGATCAGTTGTCTTCGTCGGCCTTTTCGTCGGCGTCCTGCTCGACAACTTCTGCGTCATCCGCGGCTGCTTCGTCGTCTTCGGTGTTGACGACGGCCAGCGACAGGTCAACGGCGTTGCCGTCGGTGTCCACCACGGTGGCAGCGGCGCAGATCGATGCCAGCGCCTTGCCGCGACGGATCTCCTGCATCCAGTCCGCCATGTGGTTGTGCTCCATCATGTGGTTGATCTCGTCCTGGGGGCTGTGGTTGTTCTCCTGCGCCTTGCGGAAGATCAGCTCGGTCAGCTCCTGCTGGGAGACCTCGAGGGAGTTGTCGTCGGCGTACTTGTCCAGCATCATCTGGGCGCGCACGGCCTGCTCGGAACGCTCGTCGATGGTCTTCCAGAACTCCTCGACGCTCTGTGCCTCTTCGTCCTCAGCCTGCTCGAGGTAGGTTTCGACGCTCATTCCGCCCTGGGCGAGCTGCTGCTCGATCTGCTTGCGACGGGCTTCCAGCTCGGTGGCGAGCAGCGCCTGGGGCAGCTCGAAATCGGCCTGCTCCAGCGCGGCTTCCAGAACCTTGTCGCGGGCCTCGGCCAGCTGCTCGTTCTGGGCCTGGTTCTCCACGGCCTTGCGGAGGTCTGCCTTCATCTCGTCGACAGTGTCGAACTCGGAAATCATCTGGGCGAACTCGTCGTCGACCTCGGGGAGCTCCTGCTCGGAGACCTTGGCCACGGTGACCGTGATCTCGGCATCCTGGCCGCGGAACTCGCCGCCAACCAGCTTGGAGGTGAAGGTCTTGGACTCGCCGGCCTTCAGCCCGGTGACTGCCTCGTCGAGGCCGTCGAGCATGCCGACGCCTTCGCCGATCTTGTAAGTGACGCCCTCGGCGGTGGACTCATCCAGCTGCTTGCCGTCCTGTGAGGCGGCGAGGTCGATGGAGAGAACATCACCATCGACTGCGGCACGCTCCACCTCGGTGGTGGTGGCGAAGCGCTGGCGCAGGATGTTGATGCGCTCCTCGATGGCGTCTTCGCTCACGTCGGGGGCGTCGACGGTGGCCTCGACTGCGGAGAAGTCGGGGAGGTCGAACTCCGGGCGGACGTCCACCTCAGCGGTGAACTCCACCACTTCGTTGTCCTCAAGCTTGGTGACATCCACCTCGGGCTGGCCGAGCGGGACGATGCCGGATTCGGCGACAGCCTCCTGGTACGCCTTGGGGAGTGCCTCGTTGATGGCCTCCTGCAGGACGACGCCGCGGCCGAAGCGCTGGTCGATCACCGATGCCGGCACCTTGCCCTTGCGGAATCCGGGGATGTTGACCTGGGACGCGATCTCCTTGTACGCCTTGTCAAGGTGCGGCTTCAGTTCGCTGAACGGAATCTCGACGGTGAGCTTCACGCGCGTCGGGCTGAGCTGCTCTGTGGTGCTGGGCACGAGGTTGTCTCCTACGTTGGGTGTGTTCTGCTTTGGTGTTCGGCGACAATCCTAGCGAGCCGCAGCGCACCGCCCACAATCGTGCGGGGCGCCCTTCACGCAACGTGAGGAATGAGGCGGCCTGGACGCTCCAGTTTGCAAGCTGGGCACCAGTGCCCTGTAGTATGAACCCCGTTGAATGCGGATGTAGCTTAATGGTAAAGCCTCAGTCTTCCAAACTGTTTACGCGGGTTCGATTCCCGTCATCCGCTCCACACGCCCCAATGCTTAAGGCATTGGGGCTTTTTGTTTGGGTTACTGGTTTGGCATCGCGACGAACGAACGCGAACCCCTTTCTGACCCCCTGGTTCCGCCGCGAGCCACGAGCCGCAGTTATCGAAGAGGGTCACCCCGGCTCCAAACGTGGCACGCTTGTCGTATGAAACTCCTGATTCGATTGGTCATCTCGGCTCTGGCGACGGCATTGGCAGTGTGGCTGGTGCCCGGCATCACCTTGACCGCCAGCGGCACGGGCGAGAAGGCACTGACGCTGTTGGTGGTGGCGATCATCTTCGGACTGGTGAACGCCGTCGTCCGGCCGTTGGTCACATTCGCTGGCTTCTGCCTCGTGGTCCTGACGCTGGGATTGTTCCTTTTCGTCATCAACGCGCTGATGCTCATGTTGACGGGGTGGCTCGCCACCAACCTGGGATTCGGTTTCGAAGTAGATGGTTTCTGGTGGGCGATGCTCGGCTCCATCATCATCAGCATCGCTACTTCGGCGATCTCCGGACTGCTGGACGTCAAGCAGTAGCCGCCTGAGTTGGTGGGCTCCGCCGCACGTGCAGTAGAGTGTGGCGGGCCCACTGAGGTGGGCAATCGGGGCGTAGCGTAGTGGCTAGCGCGCCTGCTTTGGGAGCAGGAGACCGCAGGTTCGAGTCCTGTCGCCCCGACCATTGGAACGCCTAGTCAGAGCCTCATTCGGCGCAGAACGGCCCGCTACGTGCCAGATTCGTGCCAGATAGCAACGCTAGACGAGGCCCCAACTACGACAGAGAACGTCACAGCTACCCAGTTCATGCACCGTGCGGCATGGTGGCTCGGAGCCGTTGTGGCGCCGATCGCAGCGACGATCACGACATGAGTCTCGTAAACCCCTCCCGCACCGGTGGCGGAAGTTAGACCCATCGAGATGGATTTTCGGGACGACACGCCCGCGATTACACCGCGGGGACGGTAGGCAGCTCATCCAGCTTCGGAAACGTGTCATCAAGCTGTAGATAAACCAGACGCCCTAACCGCGGGCGGCCAACAACTTGCGGCACAAGCGGAAGTTGACGTGCGATTCGCAGTGACAGCCAACTCATCTCCCCACCTACGGGGACATCTTCACCTCACGCCCGATGACGCTCTCTCCGATCGCGATAAGGAACTCCTCATATTCACTCACAGTAATTTCGCCATTTACGGCGGCCTGGGCAACGCTGTCCCGGCGTGACCAGAAAAAGGATGAGTCGTCATCCGATACCAGATGGACTGACATATCGAGTTCAGCCAGTATTCGCCCGACCGGGCGGGAATTGGACAGTCGCGTTTCTTTGATGGTCGATCGTAGTTGATTTTTCGCCTGTTGGTAGTTAGAAAATGACACCGGGATCGGGCGGGCCACCAGTTGTCGTTGACGCGTCATTGCGGTGAACAGCAAAACTCCTGACGGATCCGGTTGACCCCCGTCAATTCGTTTTAAGACGAAGTGAGGGTCCGCGGCCGCCACTAAGTCTCTTTGGAGGTCATATTGTGCATCGCTCCGTACTGCGTAGAGCCGGGTGTTATCCAGAGGACGGAACTCATCGACGGGGAAGACTGACGCATACTTACCGTGGAAGAGCAGGTGATCGAAACGCTTACGCTTTGTCCAATGGTCCCTGACCCTTTTTCGAATATCGGAAGCTTGGCCGATGTAAAACTGTCGATATTCGTCGAAGACCATCAAATACACGCCCGAAATGCCATCCCATTCGGGCAGTAAGGTCACGGGGCGGAGGTCCGCCTGTGATAGAACGTGGCGTAACGCGTCCTCGAAAGATGCCTCGTTCAGGATCGCGAAGTATTGGATGGACAAATCAAAGTGGACCAGTGCAGCGTCGCGCTCTACAAGAAGATGCAAGTCGGAGTGACGGGCATGTTCCTCATCCTGGTACGCCCATGCGAGACTGTTCCAGTCATCCTGTGATAGTTCGTGGCGACGAACGCGCTGGTGCGGGGCTCGCCTTGGGTATGCGAACAGATCGCGAGTCATCTTCAGCCGAGTTTGGATCGATTTAGACCCTCCCCAAAGTGTTCGAGGCGACCCGAACGAACCTTTGCACTCATTAGTGCCCTCCCTGTTATAAATACTGGACTCCATAGCAGTTTGCCACGCTGTAAAGCAGACGGCAGCAATTCGAGGAAAACAACTCCAGGCGAGCGGATCAAGCAGTCGGGGACGTTTCCGTGAATGGCCCGTAGACTCGCAGCATCCTTGTCTTCTATCGTGGTCCTTCGTAAGCAGGAATAGCAAAGCGGCGTGTGTGTGAGTCCACTTCGTCTGGGACCATGCACTCACGCCAAGATTTGCCCGGAGTCGTTGGCAGATTTTGGGGCGGCCCACAAAGACCCTCACAGAGAACGACTGCTTATAAAGTGGTCCACACACCGATAAACTTCAAACTGAAGAATACTAAAAACGAACACCCAAGGTCTTCGATAATAATCGTTCGCTACCCACGAAGTCGATCCATCTATTGACGGTTCAGGCACTGGAGTAGCGTCGACCGCTTCACCATTCGGATGCGAAGAGAGAACGTTGGGCCTAATCACCTTCACAGGACGATCCAGAAGGCAAATCAGACAACCCGTCGACCCTCGTTGGCAAGTTCGATGGATGTCCTATGACAAGGGTGCGATGCTCGGTGGTTTCTGGGTTTGAGGTGACTGAATGGGGTGGTCATAGCTGAGTCGTGTGTCATTGTTCCTCTGCAGCGTTGAGGACGAGTCCAGGGAAGGTGCTACGAAGCCTGGCGGTCGTCTACGAAACTGAACTCTTCAGAAGCGGCGATATCTCTCCTGTGGCCCGCCGCTCAAAGAGGATCGTGGCCCGCTCAGTCGCCCCCCGGATTGATCAGAAAAACAGCGTTCTCCGTTGAACTTCGAAGACTCATGGCGCCTCAGCGGAGCGGGTACACGTTTCGCGATCCCCGACTCTCTGTCCGCGAACCCGCGCGTCCATTGCTACCTCTTCACGATGTCCTGCCATGACTGAACTTCGAGGAACATTCGGCAACGTCGAGCATGGAGGATCTTCGGCTACCTCGTCACCATGTCTACACACTCAACCTACGGCTTGGGAACAGTAGATTCAGATTCCGCTCCCAATATCGTTGATGGGGTAGCGAAAAGCCTCTCACGCTCTTTCGCTAGAACTTCACGGATGAGGTCACCCTCTGAGATATCGAGAGCTTCGGGTGCGCTGGCGGCAGTGTCACTAATTCTGGCGAAGTCGGCGAAAAGCGCGCTCTTGCGCGCAAGGATCTCGGTGATTCGCTGATCCACCCCATCCTCGGAAAGCAGGCGGTGGACTTGGACAGTGAGAAGTTGCCCCATTCGGCGTGCCCGAGCGATGGCTTGCCATTCGGTTGTCGGTTTGAGTTGGGGTTCGCAAATCACCACGACTGAGGCAGCCTGGATATTGAGTCCTACGCCGCCAGCGAGGATCTGAGACACCAAAACTGCACCGTGGCCAGCCGTCGAGAATTGGTCGATCATCCTCTGGCGCATCTCGGACGGTACCGAACCGTTCAGGGGCCCGAACACCTTCCCCGGCAATGCCCGTACTACCTGGTCAAGCGTGTCGCGGAAGAAGGAGAATACGATGACTCTGCGCCCGTTGGCTTCAGCCTCCTCAACAATTTCTATGAGCCGCTGCAGCTTCTCCGACCGCGTGCCACTGCGCATGGCTGCCTGGCGCATTCCCATGAAATTCCCGGCCGCGACCGCGTCCCGGTAGATGGCGGTATCTTCCGCGGACATGGGCACCCACTCGTCAATCTCGACGAGTTCGGGTAGTTCGATCAATACGTCCTCTTGGTTACGGCGGAGATAGACGGGCGCCACCTGCTTGCGGAATCGACGGGGTGCCAGTTCGTTGGGGTCCAACCGGAGATCCGGACGCAGATAGCTCGCGAGGTTCGCAAATTCACCGATCCGGTTCTCCATGGGAGTACCAGTCATGAGGACCGCTCGGTCGCACGACGCGAGGACTTGGGCGGTTCGTTCCGTCCGCAACGCTGAGGGATTCTTGATGTAGTGCGCCTCATCCACCACCACACAGCCAAGATCCCGCACAGCAGTGATCTTGTTCTGGAACCAGCCCAGAGACTCAAACGTGGTGACGGCCACCCCTCCCTGCTGAGCCCAACTGCGCACAGCGGCCTCCCTATCGGGGCCGTGAGCACGGTGGGCACGCAGTGTCGACTTCGACTGGACCTCCCGGACCCAGTTGGTGACGACTGCCGCCGGGCAGATCACGAGCGAATGGTGTGAACCAGTTGACCGCAGGTGCGCCAGGACAGCGAGCGCCTCAATGGTTTTACCCAAGCCCATCTCGTCGCCAATGATGACCTTTCGCTGCACCAAAGCGAAGCATGCCCCGAAGCGCTGATAGCCGCGGAGATTCACTGTGAGGAACTCGGTGTTGAGTGCGAAGTTCCGGACCGCCTCGACGATGGCGTCGGGCAGGTCCCCATGTGCTTTTCCCTCATCTTCGGGGATGAAGCCCAGCTCTGCCAGCATGGCGTAGTAATCGGCGGGTCTTGCCAGGAAGTCGGCCCACGGATCCACGGCGGACCATGCGCTTGTTGTTCCACTGATCAGGCGTGCCCGTCGGACGACCGCATCAACTGCATCATGAAAGTCTGCAACGCTGGAGCCAACCGGAGCGACCACGAGGTCTGTGACTGCCGGGTCAAGGGCTGCGGCAAGGCTCGTCAGTGCTGCGGCGCGTGCCAAGTCGCTGCTTGCTGCTGCTGTCTTGCGCATAGCGTCCCATGTGTAAAGACTGCGCAGGAGTTCGGTTGCTTCGGCAGTTCGTTGCTTGATGTCAATGCGGACTGGCATCTCGTCATACGTGGACTGCCAAAGGGTTTGAGCGGCCCCCCTCATGCGGGTGGCAGTCGTGGCTCCGATCCCTGGCAAGTGCTCCAGCCCCGGGCCGAACTTCATGACATCCTGCACGGTGTTGATCCCGGCTGTTGTCAGGGCTCCCACGCGTAAGCGGTCTCTGGTTGCGTCTTTGAGTCGCTCGACCGGCATCTCTGAGACCAAACGACCCACCTCGCGTTTGCGGACTGCGTTGCCAGCCGAGACAACCTCGGCGCGGAAGCGGGCTTCGCCTCGGATAGCACCATCGATAATCTTGATGGCGGCAGGAAGATCCGCAACCGCGTGCAGCGGAGTCATCGCGGTGCTCGCATCGAGCTCGGGGAGTACCGTCGACAACCCCACGTGTTCAGTGAGGGCCTGACGGGTGTCCACTTCTACTTGTGCAGTGCTCCTACTCTGATCCATGCGCTCCAGGAACTGCGGAACTCCGGCAGAGAGACCCCAATCCCGGTAATTCGTGAGGAACTCGGCATGGGCCTGACCAGTGGCTCGCGTCCCGCTGCCACTGAAGAACCTTCGAAAGCCCACGAGAGCCTTGACCCCGTCCAAGGACGCGTCGACCTCTGTGTTCAGCCTTTCGAGGAGTTCCTCGTCTCCGGAAGTCAGTGACGGCTGATTGTGAAGCAACGCCACATGATTCAAGAGCTTCCGGTCAGTTTGTCTCAGCGGAAGAGCGCGCCAGCCGAGTTTGTCACCGATTCGAATATCGACAACCGCGGTGCTGAGGATGGATGCGGCACTGCGAGCAACTTTGGCGGTTTTGGCGCGGTGGTTGACGATCGAATGGGCTTGATGCACCCAATCGGCAAGTTCGTCGCGGTTCGCGCGGATTTGTTGTCTGTGTTCTCGGTCCATTGCTCTGATCAGTCGTTGATGTTCTTGGGAGCTTAGCGCCGAGCTCCGAAGAGCGCCTTCTGGCCCCGCCATCTCGGGCATCCACTAGTTTTGGGCGAGCTACTCAGAAGGAGGGCAACATGCTGCTCGAGGACCTCAAGCCAGGACTACGCATTGACGGGCTCATTCCCTCTCAACCGATCACTGTCGTCGCCGCCCAGTGGCATGGCGCCAGTGCTCTCGAGCTAACTTTCAAGACGGCGGCCGGCGGTCTGGACCAGCAGGTGCTGTTCCGTCGGGACGAGGACAAGCTCACGATCGCGCAGTCCGGGGGTCGTGCTTTCGACGCCCCGGCATCGGACTTTATTTTGGCGGCGGAAGCGCAGCGCATCACGCTCGCAGGCCTGTTTGATCCTATGCTTGCGGTCGCCACCAGCGAGGTACAACCCCTTCCACACCAGATCCGTGCCGTGTACGGGGAGCTACTCCCCCGCACCCCACTGCGGTTCCTGCTCGCCGATGACCCGGGAGCAGGAAAGACAATCATGGCGGGGCTCTACATCAAAGAACTTCTCCTGCGCGACGACGTAAGGCGTTGCATGATCGTCGCCCCCGGCGGCCTGGTGGAGCAATGGCAGGACGAGCTGTTCTTCAAATTCGGTCTCCAGTTCGACATACTGACCACCCAACAGATCGGCGCCAACCTAAACATCAACGTGTTCGAGAGCGCCTCCCCGCTACTGATCGCCCGCATGGATCAGCTCTCCCGCAACGAGCAGCTGCGAGACCAACTTCGCGAATCCGAATGGGACCTGATCGTCATTGACGAAGCCCACCGCATGGGCGCCCACTATTTCGGCGGGAAACTGGTGAAGACCAAGCGCTTCCAGCTCGGAGAGATGCTAGGAGAAATCACACGGCACTTGCTCCTAATGACGGCAACGCCGCATTCGGGGAAAGAGGAAGACTTCCAACTCTTTCTCACTCTTTTGGACCGCGACCGGTTCGAAGGCAAAAGGAGCACGACGGCCGACACCAGCGGGGTCATGCGCCGCATGGTCAAGGAAGACCTACTTACCTTCGAGGGAAAAAAGCTATTCCCGGAACGGATCGCTGAGACAGTTCCCTATGAGCTGACAGCTCTGGAGTTCGATCTATACGAGGACGTCACTGCCTATGTCCGGGAGGGAATGAACCGCGCTGACCGACTCGGTGGGAACCGACGGAACACTGTCGGATTCGCCCTTACAGTGCTTCAACGACGCTTGGCGTCGAGTCCGGAAGCCATCCACCGGAGCCTCATCCGCAGGTCTGAGCGACTCGAACGTAAGAGGCGCGAGATCCTCGATGGAACCTACAGCGAGCGACCTCTCCAAACCTTCGAGATTGATGACCTCAACGCCCACGAGGTCGAGGAACTGGAAGAAGAGTTGCTCGATGCGGCAACTGCTGCGCAGACGGTGGAGGAACTGGCCGTGGAACTCCTCGAGCTTTCACACCTGATCCACTCAGCTCAGGTAGTGAGGGAAGCCGGCACAGACCGCAAATGGAGCGAACTACGTAAAATTCTGGTGGACAACGCACTCATCAGGGACGTCAACGGACGTCCCCGGAAGCTCATCATTTTCACTGAGCATCGAGACACACTCAACTACCTCAAGCTTCGCATCGATGATCTTCTCCGCTCATCAGACTCAGTGAGAGTTATCCACGGAGGGGTGAGCCGCCAGAACCGTCGTCTGGTTACAGAGGAATTCACGAAGAACCAAGGCGTTCAGATACTCCTGGCCACCGATGCAGCCGGTGAGGGACTTAACCTCCAAGCAGCGCACCTGATGGTCAACTATGACCTGCCGTGGAACCCCAACCGGATAGAGCAGCGCTTCGGGCGCATCCACCGGATCGGTCAGACTGAGGTCTGCCGACTATGGAACCTCGTTGCCTCGAACACGCGGGAGGGCGAGGTGTTCATGCAATTGCTAAAGAAGCTTGACCAAATGCGCAAAGCCTTCGGTGGCAAAGTGTTCGACGTCCTCGGAGAGGCCCTCAACGAGGCACCGCTGAGAGACCTTCTCCTAGACGCCATCAAATACGGGGACCGGCCGGAGGTCAGGGCCAGGATGTACGAGGTCATTGATGCCAGCATCGGCGACGGGCTGAGGGAGATTTTGGGGGAACGGGCCCTCGTGTCCGACCATCTAACCGAACACGATCTCGACGCACTCCGAACTGCCATGGAGTCCGCCAGCCACCGGCGCCTCCATCCGCGGGACATCGAGAGCGCATTCAGAGCTTCCTTCAGCAGACTCGGGGGCCGTATGGTCAAGCGTGAAAATAGACGGTACGAAATCACCCACGTGCCGGGACACATCCGTGCCAGCACTCGGGGACCCATCCCATCTCGATACGACAGAGCCACGTTCGACCCGCAGTACGTCGTGGCTAATGATCTATCCCGTGCCGACCTGCTAGCCCCGGGTCACCTGATCCACGACGCAGTAATGGAGCAGACCATCAAACACTACGGAGGCTCCCTCAACTCCGGCACCGTGCTCGCCTCCTCGGCTGTAACCGAGCCACACTTACTCGTGGCTGTAATCGAAGAAGTCTCGGATGCCACCGGTCGCAGCGTCGCACGACGGTTCGGCTACGCCTTCGTCGATAAGCATGGAACCACCACGTCGGCTGGACCGGCTCCCTATCTCGACTGCACCCCGGCTGATGGTTCAGTGGAGACCGCCGCCCGAACACTTCCGTGGCTGGCAGAAGCGGAAAGCAGAGCAAAGAGTTGGATCATTGCCAACCGGTTACCCGCATACCTAGACGAGATCCAGTCGCGACGCAGCATTGAATTGGGCAAATTGAGGCACCTCATCAATGTTCGCTTGCAAGGCGAGCGCGAGCGGCTTGTCCACGAATCCGCAGTTGCTGCAGGCAAGGAACGGCGCCGCGAAAAGACAATGGAGTCTTCAGAAAGCCTTCGCCGCAAGGCGGAAGAGATTGACCACCGTCTACGCAAACGCTTGGAGCTCATCGACCGGCAGTTGCTCATGTCCACGAAGCCGCGGCGCATCCTGACGGCGGCGCTGGTAGTGCCTGCAGAACGGAAGCGACAGCCGATTGACCGTGGCTAGTAAACATTTGCCTGACAAGTCCTAAAGAGGCTCTTCGCGTTTCGTGGTGAACGGCCCGGTCCTGAGTTTGATCGGCGCTCGCA
>JBQCZU010000035.1:0-28218 GCA_052089385.1 Arachnia sp. | reverse complement strand
TCCTCGCCTTGATCGTGGGATGCGTCGTCAAGTCATCACCCTTGATCAGGCCATCACCGACGACACCACCTTGCATGCGTCTCTTGAGCAAAAGCTTGGCGGCACGGTGTTGGGCACCACTGTTGCGCGTGTCGACTTCGTCAATGACACCACCGTGGTGGAAGTGCGGTGGAGTACCCGCAAGCGTGTTGGTTCCTTGAATCCGATGGATGCGGTGTCACGATGACCGCGACAACGGCGGCGCGTGGCTTTGCCCCGATTGCTTTGGATGAACTCAATGCCACTGCGGCCCTGATGCGTCGCGTGGATCGCAAGTATCTTCTCCGCAGCAGCGAGGCCACGGCGGTACTGGATGCCTTTCCCGAAGGAATGAGGGCACTCACCATCGAGAACCAACAAGAGTTTGAATACATGAGTACGTACTTCGACACCCACAGCTGGGATTCCTACCTCATGGCCGCCCGCGGACGCCCCCACCGCTTCAAGGTCAGGATCCGCCACTATCAAGGCAGCGACCAGGCCTTTCTGGAAGTGAAGACCCGCGAGGGTGGGCAGACGGTGAAGCGACGCATTCCTCACGACACCCGCAGCCTCATGGCAGTACACCCTCACCAGCACATGTTTGTGGAGGAGTCCCTCACCTCAGGCCGGATCCACGGCATCCGGCCCGCATGGCTGATACCGGCTCTTCAGACCTCGTACCGCCGCAGCACACTGCTGGCCCCTGATGCCTCGACCAGGATCACCATTGACCGCCAACTGCACTGGTACGCCATGGGAGCCGGCGCAACAGACACAGCTGGCCTCGTGGTCCTCGAAACAAAATCACCCGGAGCAGCAGGTGACATCGACAGGCTGCTGTGGTCCATGGGCCACAGACCGGCCCGCATCTCGAAATATGCCACCGGCCTTGCTGCGCTGCGTCCCGAACTGCCGTCCAACAAATGGCACCGCACCCTGCTCACGCAATTTCACTGAAAACCACTCGATGCTCAACTCCTGAAAGATGCCGAAAGACACCCCATGCCGGCTTCTTGGGTCGTTCTCAGGCTCACCACAGCGTCCCAACAGCCAAGGCTCGCAAGTTGGCTTCAACGCCGGAGACTCCGGTTACCAAGAAAGGGAAACTCCATGAACAAGAAATTGATCGCGGCAGCAACGGGATTCACGTTTGTCGCGGCTCTCGGGCTGGGTATGACACAACTGGCACAGGCCGAGACCCCCGTTCCCACGCCCAACTCCTCCGCATCCGCTGGGGAAACCACCGGAGCTGAACGTCAGGGCCGGGGCCACCAGGGTGGGAAGGGCCTTGACGCTGAGACCCTCGCCGCCAAACTGGGGCTACCAGAGGCCACCGTTTCCGATGCCCTGTCCGCGGCGCGTGCACAAATGGACACGACTCGCCCATCCTCGGATGCGACCGACGCAGAAAGTGAGGCTGCCCAAGAGAGTCGTCAGGCCGCCCTGGTGACGGCCCTGGCGAGCGAATTGGACATCGAGGAATCGGCGGTGTCCTCCGCCATGACCGATCTCCGGACCGAGAGGGATTCAGCCAGAGCAGCCACTCAGAGGAGCACCATTGATCAAGCGGTCACCGACGGCACACTGACCCAGACCGAGGCGGACGCTGTGCAGAAGGCTCTCGATGCCGGCGTCCTCTCCAGTCGCGGAGGAGGTCACGGCCACCGTTGATCTCCCGTGGTGTCATGCGGGGCCTGCGACCACCGGTCGCAGGCCATGCATGTGCCCGAGATTCCTTGGGCCACCGAGCGTTTCAGGTATTGACGCCCCGGTTGTGAAGCTGAGAATCAGATCGTTGCGTTGCGCCACGTCAGGTCTCCACCGCATCCAGATGTGATATTCACGCCATTTCTCGTCAATGTTTGTTTCAATGAAACATGAAACGCTTCGTGTACGACTTCGCCGAAGGCGACAAGAGCAAAAAGGATCTGCTGGGTGGCAAAGGCGCCAACCTGGCAGAGATGACGAATCTGGGACTACCCGTTCCGCCGGGGTTCACGATCTCGACCGACGCCTGTCGTGCCTATTTGCGTGAGGGGCGCGAGCCGGAAGCTCTGAGCGAAGAAATTTCGACGCACCTGGAGACGCTCGAAGAAGCGATGGGACGTCGTCTCGGCGACGCCGAGGACCCGCTGCTGGTCAGTGTCCGCAGCGGCGCGGCGGCGTCGATGCCCGGGATGATGGAAACGGTGCTCAACATCGGCCTCAATGACGAGTCCATCCATGGCCTGGCCAAGCAGAGCGACAATGAGCGGTTTGCACTGGACTCCTACCGTCGACTGCTCCAGATGTTCGGCGGCACCGTGCTCGACGTCGAGGGCGTGCTCTTTCGTGACGCCCTCGATGCCCTGAAGACATCGAAAAACACCACTGCGGATCTTGACCTCGACGTCGAGGACCTGCGTGCCCTGGTGGAGACCTTCAAACAGATCATCCTCGAGCATGCCGGCCGGGACTTTCCCCAGGACCCCCGCGAGCAGATGGACCTCGCCGTCCGCGCGGTGTTCGACTCCTGGAACACCGATAGGGCCGTTCTCTATCGCCGCTCGGAGCGCATCCCCGAGGACCTGGGAACCGCGGTCAACATCCAGGCGATGGTCTTCGGCAACCGCGGTATGACCTCCGGTTCCGGCGTGGCTTTCACCCGCGACCCCGCATCCGGGGATCAGGGTGATTACGGCGACTACTTGCAGAATGCCCAGGGCGAGGACGTGGTCTCCGGCGTCCGGAACACCCTGTCCCTGGCCGATATGGGGGAGGTCGCGAAGGACTCCCACGATGAGCTCGTCTCAATCATGGGTACCCTGGAGCGGCATTACAAGGACATGTGCGACATCGAGTTCACCGTCGAGCAGGGCAAGTTGTGGATGCTCCAAACTCGAGTCGGCAAGCGAACCCCAGAGGCTGCCTTCCGGATCGCCGTGCACATGACCGACGAGGGCCTGATCGACGCCGATGAAGCTCTGCGCCGGGTCAATGGCGACCAACTTGCCAACCTGATGTTTCCCAGGTTCGACGTCAACGCCGAGAAGATCCTGCTCGGCAAGGGTATGAACGCTTCCCCGGGCGCCGCCGTCGGCAGGGCAGTTTTTGATTGGGCGACCGCTGTGGAATGGGCCGAGGCCGGTGAGGACGTGATTCTGGTTCGAAAAGAGACCACACCGGAGGACCTCCACGGGATGATGGTCGCCAGGGGCGTGCTCACCAATCGGGGAGGCAAGACCTCGCACGCTGCGGTGGTCGCACGCGGGATGGGACGCACCTGCGTCTGCGGCGCCGAAGCTCTCGAGGTCGACGCTCGTGAGGGCAAGTTCACCGTCCGCGGAGGAAAGACGGTCCGAGAGGGAGATGTCATCTCCATTGACGGCTCCACAGGTGAGGTATTCGACGGCGCTGTCCCGGTGACCCCGTCACATGTGGTGCGTTACTTCGAGGGTGAGAACGTCGACGAGCCGTTGGTGCACGCTGTCGCGCGGATCATCGAATATGCCGACATCCGCCGTCGCCTGAAGGTGCGCACCAACGCCGACACGGCCGAGGATGCACTCCGTGCCCGACGTTTTGGAGCCCAGGGCATCGGGCTGTGCCGCACCGAGCACATGTTCCTCGGCGACCGTCGAAGACTGGTGGAGAACCTGATCGTCGCCGAGAACGACAAGGAACAAAGGGCAGCGCTGGGGGAACTGCTTCCTTTGCAGAGGGATGACTTTTCTGCGATTTTCGAGGCGATGGACGGGCTGCCCGTCACGATCCGACTCATCGATCCGCCCCTGCATGAGTTTCTGCCGGACCTCACCGAGCTGTCAGTCGCGATGGCGGTGGCGGATGTCCACGGGTACCGCAAGAAGCGACAGCGCAAGCTTCTCGCCGCCGTGCAGCGTCTGCACGAGTCGAATCCGATGCTCGGACTTCGCGGTGTGCGCCTTGGCATTGTGATCCCCGGACTGTTCACGATGCAGGCCCGTGCCATCCTCGAGGCAGCATCGGCGCGGATCAAGGCTGGTGGTGGGGCAGAACCGGAAATCATGATCCCCCTGGTTGCTTCCGTACGCGAGCTTGATCTGGTCAAGGGCAAGATCGTCGCGGTCGCCGAGGAAGTGGCCGAACAGACCGGGATTGATGTGCCCTTCAAGGTCGGCACCATGATTGAGCTGCCGCGCGCGGTGATGACCGCCGGCCACATCGCAGAATCGGCGGAATTCTTCTCCTTCGGTACCAACGACCTCACCCAGATGACGTGGGGCTTCTCCCGGGACGACGTCGAGGCCTCGTTCTTCTCCACCTACCTCGAGCAGGGGGTGTTCCCGGTTTCGCCGTTCGAGTCCTTGGACATCGACGGCGTGGGTGCGCTGGTACGCATGGCCGTCGAGTCCGGTCGTAGGACCAGGCCAGATCTCAAGCTCGGGGTGTGCGGAGAGCACGGTGGGGACCCGAGGTCCGTGCATTTCTTCGACGAGGTTGGTCTTGACTACGTCTCCTGTTCGCCCTACCGGGTTCCGGTGGCACGGCTTGAGGCTGGTCGTTCTGCGGTAGGACAAAACTGAAAGGGCGCCGTCGAGGCTGTCTCGGTCTGCAACCACGGCAGAAATGCACGAGAGGCGTCACCCATCCGTGGCGGTCACGCTGCCTCACGGTCAGTGTCGATGGTGCCCGTGTCGGCCGGCTGGCCTGTGCCCTCGATATGGAGGAGACGGCGGTGTCTTGTTGGTATCGACGTCTGGCCCGGGAAGTCCGCCCATCGTGTGGGGGCCGGAAGTGTGCCGTGTCCCGCTTCTGCCCAGGAACTGGGGCAGAACGAAGAACATGAACGGCCAGATCATCCAGAACACACCGCCACCTGCACCGTTGAGTAGCAGGAGGAGCACTGCGATGACGACAATTCCGCCTGCTGTTGCGCTGACTCCGCGAAATACGGGACTGCGGTACCACGGGATGGTGACGGGGGTTGGCTCGGGTTTGATCAGCGCCGAGGGGAGGGCAAGGTCGTTGATGAGCGGGGTGAAATCACGCAGGTAGGTGGCTTGTAGGGCTTTTTCGAGGCGCTCTGAATACTCGGGGTTGCGGAGACGTCCGTCAGCATAGGCCTCAGCCAGGACGTCGGTTGCGTGGCCGCGGTCGGCGTCGGAGGCGCGCAGCGCGTCTGTCTCGTCGTCTCTGGGGTCACGGCTGAAGCCTGACCACGGGTTGGGCTGAGGCGTATCTGTCATGAAAGTCCCTGCGTGTTGGTCCTGCGTTGCTGCCAGCCTAGCGCCACGAATTGGACGGTTCGTTGGCGGCCTATTCCGCGCGTATACGGCAATATTGGTGGTGAAGTCTGTGGCGTCGCTGTCGATCTGGCATCGACCACCTGTGAGTAGAGGAGAAGAGACCGTCTGCACCGCATCGATAGGGACCGCTCATCGGTTCCCAATGTGGTGCACCAGCTTCCGGGTCGTGGCTTCTCGCCACAGCAGACGCACAGAACGCGCACAGGACTGACCCAGCCCCTGCTGACACGGTGAAAACTACGGACATCTGAGAAGCGGCCCGATCGCTCGTCTGCGTGCGGCCCAGTACGATCCGAAAACCCCAGGAGAAGAGGTTCACATCATGGGCACCATCCACTGGGCAGTGTGTTGCCCGCCTGCGTCGACATCGGTGACAGCGTCGAAAAGAACCCCTGGATCTGCTTGCGCATCTGTCGCGATCACCCTCCTCGTTGGGGTGTCCGCCGTCGTGGCGCTGTGGGTGACCTATGAGTTCGCGGTCGGAACCCGCAGCGGTCAGCTCCTGGATACACGCATCATGGATTTCGTCGCGCGTTCTCTGGAGGGTGTGAGCTGGGCGTCAACCATCCTTGATGTGATCTCGCCCGTCACCTCGCTGATCGCGACTGCATGTGTGGCTGTCTTCGCGTGGCTCCACAGAAGCGCGGCCGTAGCGATGGCGGCCACCACCACGGTCCTGGGAACCATGACGTTGGCGGTCGTGTTGAAGGAGATCCTGGTTCGGCCGACCCTTGTCGACGGATCCTTGAACAGCCTTCCCAGCGGTCACGTTGCAGCCGTAGCGGGGCTTGCCGCAGGAACAGTGATGGCTGTGTCGCGCCCGGTGAGCCGGGTTCTGCTCATCGTCGCCGGGTTGGTAGCGGTGGCCGTGACGGGGCTGGCAACGCTGGCTGTGGAATGGCATCGTCCCAGTGATGTCGTAGCCTCCGCACTCATCGCTGTTGTTGTGGCAATGACCGTCGCCCTGTTTTCCTCGGCCAGGCAGACCGTGAGGGAAGTCACGAACCCGAGACGGCCGCTCTCAGCGCGGTGACAGCCTCCCCACAGAGTGGTGGGCAAGATTGATGTTCACCACAATCTTCAGTCCACTGGAGGAACCGTCATGAAGAAAAAACTGTCAACGCGAATCGCAGCCGTGGTCGCCTCCATCAGTGTGGGGTTGGGCTTCACCCAAGTGGCTGCGGCTGACACGTACTCCACCAGCATCTCCTCGCCGATCACCCGGGCGACTTCTCATCCTGACGGGGTCTCCGTGGAACCCGGCAGTCGCATGGTCGTGGCGGCAGAAGAATCCAGCGTGTCAGCGCTGGCGACCAAGCTGGGCGAAAAGGAGGAAACGGTCGCCGACGCACTGGTGGCGGTTAGGAAGCTGGAACGATCTGCCGCCATCTCCACTGCTGCCACGGATCTCGCGACCCGTGTCAGCCGAGCCGCCGCCCGGCAGGCGGCAGTTGCCAGAGCTCTGGCGGCCGAGCTGGGAATCGATGTCAGCAAGGTGTCCGCGTCCTTGACGGAGTTGCAGGGTGAACGGAAGGCATCAAGGACCAGCGCTGGTCAGTGAGGGCGAGCCCGCCCACCCCACGCGGTACCACGGTCCGTTGCGTGAGTTGTTCAGTGGTCGATCGGACTGACAGCGTGATGCTGCTACCGGATGCGGGCACAATGGAGCGGTCACCGCATCACCCGAGGAGATCTCCGGAAATGTCAGCAACCGCACGGCGCAAGTCACCCATGATCCCTCTGCCACGCCCTTTCAGGGTGGCTGGAGCCGCGGCTTTGTTGGTGGTGTTGCTCTACGCCGCAGGATGGGTGCTGACCGAGATCGGCGGCATGGTCTCGCAGGTTCTGATCCCCATCGTCGTGGGTGTCCTCCTGGGTGCGCTCCTGATGCCTGCGCAGATCTTCCTGAACCACACACTGCGGCTGCCACGCCACGTGGCCGCGGCTGTGGCCGTTCTGGGTTTGGTCGCCGTCATCGGTGGGACGATCTACTTCGCGGGACGCTCTGTGGCCCAGGGCTTCGAAGACGTGAGCGAGAGTATTCAGACGGTCCTGAGCCGGGCAGAGGACTGGCTTGCAGAATCACCGCTGGCAATCGACAGAGACCAACTCAGGACTTTGTTCGATCAGGCGGAGGAATGGCTGTCCGCCAACGCCTCGTCGCTCTCGTCCGGGGCATTGAACGCCACGAGCAGCGTGGGCACAGTGCTGGTGGGGGCCTTTCTCGCGCTGATTGTTGCGTTGTTCCTGTTGGCCGAGGGGGACCGCATCTCATCCTTCATGCTGATGGTCTTCAGTGACCCCACGCGGACAAAGGTGCGTGAGACAATTCGTCGATCCTGGGTGACCCTGGGAAGTTGGGCGCGAACACAGGTGGTCGTGTCCGCTGTCGACGCCATTGGCATTGGCATCGGCGCGTTTGCGTTGCAACTGCCCTTCGTTGTTCCCATGATTGTCATCACCTTCCTGCTGTGCTTCATCCCGCTCTTCGGTGCCTTCCTTTCGGGGGCCATGTTCGCGATTGTCGCTCTGTTGTTCGGTGGTCCCATCACGGCGTTGATCATGCTGGGTGTTGTCATCGCAGTGCAGCAACTGGAGAGCAACGTGCTTCAGCCGCTGCTCATGGGCAAGGCCGTCAACCTGCATCCGCTGGTGGTTCTCCTGGGAGTGACCACCGGCACCTACCTTCTGGGGCTGACCGGAGCGCTGCTCACCGTTCCCATCCTCGCCGCAGCCAATGCCGGCTACAAGTACTGGGTGGGCCGGGATCCGTTCCCCGGCCTGAACAATGGAGGATCCGCCCTGGCTGGGTCTCCGCGTCTGCTGGCCCCCGCGCGCAAGTCCGCGAAGTTGCCCAAGGAGGTGGGTGCGGTCACGCCCGACTGGATTGAACGCGATCGTCTTGCCGAGCACATGTCTCCCAGCGGCCTCTCGGAACAGGATGTAGAGGAACCCGAGGGCTGATCTCCGAGGCTCAGTGGGGAGCATCCACCCATCGCTGCCCCACGGGGGCGGCCGCCAGCGTTCCCCCGGAGAGGGAAGCCAGCGCAGATGCCAGGTGGGCCTGGGTGCCCTCGGGTACAGAAATCGTGATGCGAGCCTCGTGCAGCCATTCGACATTGTCCACCGCGACGGCGGAACCGTCGGCGAGAACCATGGACCGGAGCTGGGATTCAACAGCACCCGCGTCCGACATCGGGACGTCCACCCGCAGGAGGGCTGACAGCTCCCGATCACGCGTCCCAGCGGTGGCCACTGCCGCCGCCACGGCATCTGAATACGCCCGCACCAGTCCGCCGGCGCCCAGCTTGATCCCACCGAAGTAACGCGTGACCACGGCCACGACGTCGCTGAGATGATTCTGCTGCAGAACGTGCATCATGGGGGCGCCTGCAGTTCCGGCGGGCTCCCCGTCGTCCGAGGAGCGGGCTGTGCGGCCGTCCGGGCCCAGTATGAAGGCGCTGCAGTGGTGGCGAGCGTCGAAGTGGGTGCGGCGTCGCTCCTCAATCACGGCGCGGGCGTCCTCCTCGGATGCGACACGACGAAGCCGGGTCAAAAACCGGGAACGCCTGATCTCCAATTCCGTGTCTGTGCCGGCCCCGATGCGGGCGTCAATGGTGGTGTAGCGAAGCGGCCCAAGGGGGGCGGCGTCAGACTCCCAGCTCACGACGCAGCTTGGCGACGTGACCTGTGGCCTTGACGTTGTACTGAGCGACGCGCACCGTGCCAACGCCAGCGTCGTCGACGTCAATGACGAATGTGGAACGCAGGACTCCCTCGATTTCCTTGCCGTACAGCTTCTTCATGCCATAGGCCCCGTAGGCGTTCATGACTGCCTTGTCCTCGTCGGAGAGGAGGGGAATGCTCAGGTCTGACTTCTCCTTGAATCGGGAGAGACGCTCCACGGAATCGGGGGAGGCGCCCAGCACGTTGTACCCGGCTTCGGTGAAGTGCTCGCCTGCCGCGGTGAAATCGACCGCCTGTGTGGTGCAGCCCGGGGTCATGGCGGCCGGATAGAAATAGAGGATCACGGATTCACCGGCGTAGTCCGCCAGCGTGACCTCGTGCCCGTCGGAATCGAGGAGCGAAAAGTCCGGGGCGAGGGATCCTTGGCTCAGGCGCGCAGTCATGACGCCATCCTAGGGCTAGGCTAGCCATCGTTCAGACTGAAGGAGTTTTGATGGCCAAGAACAAGGCACGCAGTGTCTCAGAGATTCGCGCCGACCTTGCCCGGAATCGGGCTCAGATGGCCGATTCGGTGAGTGAATTAGTGGAAGAAGTGAGTCCCAAGAACGTCGCCAAGCGCTCGGTGGACAGCGCCAAGGATTTTGCGGCTTCTGAATTTGAGGCAGCAAAGGCCACGATCAAGGATGAGAATGGCTGGCGCACGGATCGCCTGATGGCCATTGGCGGAGCGGTGCTCGGAGTGGTTGCGTTCGTGATCACCTTGAAGTCCATCTCCCGTGTGCGGAATCGGAGCCTCGGTGACAAGGCACGCAAAGCCATCATGAGCATCGGCGAATAAGCAGAACACACTGCGAGAAGCGCCCACCCACGGGGTCACCCGATAAATGACCTCATGGGTGGGCGTGTGTGTTTTCCCGTGTGCCAGATCAGACAACGTGGACGCAAAAAATCCCCGGCCGAAGCCGGGGATCCTTGACCGTGGTACACCGCCAGGGACTCGAACCCTGAACCCATTGATTAAGAGTCAATTGCTCTGCCAGTTGAGCTAGCGGTGCGCGCCGGTCGATCCTACGGGAATCAGTCCCGGATGATCAAACGACAGTCAGTGTGGGGTGAGTAACGGGGCTTGAACCCGCGGCCTCCTGGACCACAACCAGGCGCTCTACCAGCTGAGCTATACCCACCATGCCCACCAACTGTTTGCGCTGATCGGAATCAGCGCGTGAACCACGATAGCGCATGCTCGTCAGTTCATGAAAATCGATTGTGAAGGCAACTTCGTCAGTTGGCGCGGTCTCCCGGAAGTCCATCTGAGCTGCTTCCACAAGCAGTCAGGGCGTGTTGTGCAGCGCCTCAAGATCACGACGGCATTCGGTCACGATCCAGGCCATGAAATCGTCCCGGTCCACCGTCTTCAGCCGCTCTTCCTGGATGTTGGAGGAACAGCCGATGACCATCGCGTCCCCGTGCCGCCCGCTGTGGAACGACCTCCGGGGGCCCTGCCCGCGAAACTGGGCAAAACGGTTGTTCAGGGGAATGAAGCGGCTCACCTCCTCGCAGACCGTCTTCCCATTGAGGTAGACGATTTCCAGCGAGGGATTGCCGAGTTGATTGAGAACCGACGGGTGGTCCCGCCGCAGAAGCGCCTGGCGACTCGCTGTGGTCAACCTGCCCCACAGGGGGTCGGTCGCCTTGTGGACCAGATCGAAATGGTAGGCGGTTCCGTCGAAAAAGCTGGCGCCGGTGAGCCCCGCGAGGAGATGCTCCATGGGTGCGAACCACTCCATGTAGGGGTTGCGCTCGAAGTAGGCGAGACAGCGCTCACGGATGCGGGACGCCATGCCATCGTCGAGATCGCTCAGGGATGCCACGCCCAGCGACGCAAGGGTCTCGAAGCGTCTTGCGTCTCCGTCGAGCTCCCTGCCGGAGCGCGTGTAGAACTCTCGGATGCTGGGATTGATGCCCACCGAAGCGACGCTTGCCGTGGATGGCCGTCCCCGAAAGGCCACAGGTGTCGCCCCGCTCAACTCACAGTTCATCTGGCCCCGCCGTCGGCGTCACGCAGGCGCATCCAAGCCCGTCAGGGCTCCACGATGCTTGCCGGCAATCACTTTGGCCTCGGCCGAGGTGGGCCCCGGAAGTGGAACGAAGATGGCTTCCCTGTAGTAGCGCAACTCTTCAATCGATTCCTGGATATCAGCCAGAGCCCGGTGGTTGCCGCCCTTTGCAGGTGCCTGGTACATCACTTTGGGGTACCAACGTCGAGCAAGTTCCTTGATGGAGGAGACATCCAGATTGCGGTAGTGCACCCAGGATTCCAGCTCCGGCATGTCACGGGCGAGGAAGGCGCGGTCCGTGCCGATCGTGTTGCCGGCCAGGGGGGCCTTGCGCTCCACGGGGACGAAACCCTTGATGTGGGACAGGATTCGCTCTGTCGCCTCCTCCATGGTGGCCCCGGCAGCCAGCCGGTCCAGGAGACCGGAGCGAGTGTGCATTTCGCGGACAAAGTCACCCATGTGCTCGAGAGCCTCATCAGTGGGTTTGATGACGACCTCCGCGCCCTCACCCAGAATATTCAGCTCCCCGTCCGTGACGAGGACGGCCACTTCGATCAGGGCGTCGTTCTTCAGATCCAGCCCGGTCATCTCACAGTCAATCCACACAAGTTTGTCGTTCACGACCCCCACCTTAGGTCCCCTCCACACGGGCCGACGTGACCAGTGGGGAGATGTTCACTAGAATCGACTGCAGAGCCCCAGTAGCTCAGCGGATAGAGCAACAGCCTTCTAATCTGTCGCGCGCAGGTTCGAGTCCTGCCTGGGGCGCCATTGTGGGTGATCAGCGCGTGGGCGAAAACGTCTTCCGGGCGTTAGTCACTCAAGGCCGGGGGACCAGCCCCGATCGCCCGCAGAACAGCACCGATCGTGCTGCCGTGGTCTGACGTGGCATTGACGAGGTGTCCGGGATCTTTCAGGAGCCGAGGTCCCAGTTGGCAAGTTCCGTGAAATCAAACGTCCCACGCTCCGGTCGCACCGTCACGGACACCAGATGCAGCGTCTGGACCCGAACAGCACCAAGCGGTTGGGCTGCCGTCAGGCGGGCGGTCACCAGATCAGTGTCGACGGAGGCCCTCGCATAGGCGAGGCTGAGGTGAGGGGCCACCGGGGGAGCGTGTGGTTCCAGGCCCCATGTTGCGAAAACAGTGCGACGACAGCCCTCCACCAGAGCATCCCAGGAGCGGGACTCCGCGGCCCAACAGCCCACGGCGTCCTCGCCTGCCCGCGGAGCTCCGAAGTCGAGGGAAAAGGGGCTGAGTTGTGTGCAGAGTTCCTGCAGGGCATCGCCGAGTTGCGTGTACTGCACCTGGGTCACGTCCTCGTCGAACTGGGCCAGGCGGGTCACCGTGCAGTGCAGGTAGGCCGGCGGCATCAAGGGAAGACCGTCGATGCCGGACAGGGCCTCCTGCACGGTGAAGAGGCGTTCCCGTTCGTCCTCGTCCGGCAGGGCGTACAGGTGCAGCGATCCCTCCGGCTTGCGCCACGGTTCCATGCGTGAAAAGAAGTTCTTCATGGGTGCTCGTCTCTCTGGCCGCAAATACTCATGGGTGAGCGTTGATTGCCGAGCCTATGTGAGATGTCCCAGAGCGGGGGCATGCATGTGATGGCCGGTACTGTTGTTCGCATCATGACCAGCCAGCACCTTCTTGACCGGCAACGGCGGCTCTCAGGGCTGCCGGTCGACGCCCGTGGGCCGTGGTGGCACAGGATGCTGCGCAGTCGATTGTTCTGGCTGAGCGTCGTTTTGTTGCCGTTCTACGCCTTCTGCATCAAATCCCAGTTCGACCTGCTGCACCCGGACACGGTCTTCCCCGACGGAACGGTCGCGTTGGGGCTGAATGGTGATTCTCTGCGGCTGGGCCTGTTCTACGCGATGTGGACGGCTCTGGCGTGGTCGCTTCTGTTCATCTGGTTGGACAGGTTCCGACCCCAGCGGCCTCTTGTGTGGTTGCTCACATTTCTGTGGGGGGCCTGCGCCTCCACCTGGGTGTCGATCCATGTCAACACGTGGGCCGGGGAGGCCATGAACACCACCATGGCCAACGCGGACACTGGCAGCCGTGCCGCGGTCTTCATCGCTCCCTTCGTGGAGGAGGCCAGCAAGGCCACGGTCCTGTTCCTTCTGGTCATTCTCTATCGGGCGCGCATCGTGTCCCGGCTGTCGATCGTCGCGCTTTCAGGACTCGCGGCGATCGGATTCGCCTTCATCGAGAACGTCATCTACTACGCCAGAGCTTTCGTGTACGGCACCAACACCATCGGTATTGAGGATCCGTATGCCGAGGTGATCGAGCTGGTGAAGCTGCGTGGCATCTACACGTCTTTTGGTCACCCGGTCTTCACAATGATGATCGCGTTGGGGCTGGCCATCGCACTCGGGGCCCGCAGCAAAACTGTTCGGGTGGTCGCACCACTGGCTGGTTTCGTGGTGGGTGCTGGGGGACACATGCTGTTCAACGGGGTGGCATCATCCGGCGGCTCGGCGCAGCTGCGACCGCAGTGGTTCATGGCGTTGGGTCTGGTGGCCATGCTCATTCTGATCATGGTGCTGAGCGTTGTTGCGCAAACCCAGTTGATTCGACGCAGGCTGGGGGACTACCGACGAGTCGGCTGGCTCACGGATCGTGATCCCGTCGTCTTCTCGCGTCCATTCACGCGTATGAAACTCCTGCTGGCCGCTCTCTTCCGAGGCCCCCGCACAGTGTGGTTGCCGACGACGAAGTTCATGCGGCGCATCACGGAGCTCGCGTACCTGAGGGAGTCAATGACGCGCGGGACCATCGGCGGTGGCGGCGACGATCGCGCCCGGGAACTCCTGCACCAATTGGAGGAGCTCCGGCCGACCGCCCTCACAGACACCCAGGGCCTGACGCTGTTCCCGCCCCGTCGCCGCAAGCCCACGTCCTCGGCGCCGCCCCCACGTTCACCGGGAGCCGCGGGACTCGGTGGAAACTGGCCCTCACCGTGACCGGCGCCCAACAGCCGCTGGCTGTGGCTCTCGAGCGCCTGAACACGGTTCTGCCCCACGCCCAGTACCCGCTGCCGCTCGAAGAAGCCGAAGGCATGCGTCGGCTTGCGGTCAACATCGCCAATCAGGTGCGCGATCACCTGCTGCCCCGCGCCATGCGACTGGATGCACCACTTCTGGTGGTGGTGGGAGGATCCACCGGGTCCGGAAAATCTACGCTGGTCAACAGCCTGCTTCGAGCACGCCTCACCAAACCCGGGGTCCTGCGTCCCACGACCACCTCACCGGTGCTCGTGGCTCATCCGGATGACCTGGGCTGGTTCGATTCCGGCAAGGTGCTGCCGAACCTCGTGCGCAGTTCCACCCCGGTGCATGACTCACGAGCGCTCCACGTGGTGGCCCACGACTCCCTGCCTGCCGGACTGGCCCTTCTCGATGCCCCGGACATCGATTCCATTGACGATGCGAATCGGCGGCTGTCGCGGCAATTGCTCGCTGCGGCAGACCTGTGGGTCTTTGTCACGTCCGCTGCCCGCTATGCGGACGCCGTCGGTTGGGAACTGCTGGAGCAGGCGGCTGCCCGCGACACGGTGGTTTCCGTCGTTCTCAACCGCTGCCCTCCGGATGCAACGGAGGACCTACGCTCCCACCTGTCGGAGATGCTCAGCCAACGCGGGCTTCCGGCTGCCAAACTCTTCGCCGTTGCCGAGAGGGCGTTGGGCAGCGACGGGATGCTCCCGTTGGAGGATGTGCAGCCCATCCGAACCTGGCTGGCCGGGCTTGCCGCCCAGTCCGAGGCGCGGACCGATATCGCTCTCCAGACGTTGGCCGGCGCCGTCCGGGGTCTGGATGAGCAACTCATTCACCTTGCCGACGGCGTGCGCAGACAAGGTGATGCCGTCGATGAAATGGGCAGGCAGGCAGCCAACCAGTTCCGGTTGGCCGCGGACGAAGTGGCCCTGGCAACCAGCGATGGCACGATGCTGCGCGGTGAGGTGCTCAGCCGGTGGCAGGACTTCGTGGGAACCGGCGAGTTCATGCGTGGGGTCGAGGAGCAGATTTCCCGCTGGCGTGACCGTCTCACCGGCTGGTTCACGGGGCAACAAGAAGCAGAAGGTGTGCGCGGCGCCATCAACGATGGTCTGGCAGCCCTCATAGTGGAACACGGCCAGGCGGCCTGTGAATCCGCGGTGAACCAGTGGAGCATGACCTCATGGGGTCGCCAGATCGTCGACATGAACCCGGATCTGGCGCGCACCACAGCCGACTTCGAGTCCGACGCCACCCGCGCCGTGCGGGACTGGCAGGCCGACGTGCTGGGCCTGGTGGCAGAGCAGGGTCGTGGCAAGCGCACCAAGGCCAGGTTTCTGGCGCTGGGGACCAATGCTGTCGGCGCGGCGCTCGTCATCGTGGTCTTCGCCTCCACGGGTGGGTTGACCGGGGCGGAGGTGGGCATCGCCGGTGGCACATCGTTGCTGGCGCAACGCCTCTTGGAGGGCGTCTTCGGAGAGGACGCCGTCCGCCGGTTGGCCCAGCGCGCCAAGAACGAACTCGACGCCCGGGTGCAGGCACTGTTCGCGACGCAGCTCACAAGGTTCTTCCGCATCACGGAAGAGCTGGCAGTGGACACCTCCGCGGCCGAGGAGCTCGAGCATGTTGCTGCTGAGCTGCGTCGAGCAGGGAGTTCCGCCTTCGACGATCTGACCAGGCCGAAGGGATTCTGACGTGCGGCCACTTCCGGAGCGACTCGAACTCATCACGCGGATACTTGACCGCACTGCGGGACGACTACCAGCAGACCTTGAAGGCCGAGCCCGTGCAGTCCTGGAGCACGCAGGGCAACGGCTCTCGTTCGGCCCACACACCGTTGTGGCGCTGGCAGGAGCCACAGGTTCCGGCAAATCGTCTCTGTTCAATGCCTTGGCGGGTCAGCAACTCGCCGAGGTGGCTGCACGCCGGCCCACCACCTCCCAGACGCGCGCCGCGGCCTTCGCGCCCAGCGACGTCGCGCTCCTGGACTGGCTGGGAATTCAGCGTCGCAACGAGGTGCCGCCGCCTCGCGAGGGTTTCAGGGACCTGGTGCTCCTGGACCTCCCCGACCATGACTCCACCCAGACTGAGCATCGGCAGGAGGTGGAGCGGATGGTGCCTGTGGTGGATCAGTTCATCTGGGTGCTGGATCCGCAGAAGTACGCAGATGCCGCCGTCCATGAGCGCTACCTGAGACCGTTGGCCAGGCACCGCGACGTCATCACCGTCGTCCTCAACCAGGCCGACAGGCTCACGGCCGAAGAACTGCAATCCTGCCTCGCCGATCTGCGTCGACTCCTGAAGGAGGACGGACTGGAAGGCGTACCGGTGCTGGCCACCAGCGCCGTGACAGGGGACGGGCTCGACGGACTCCGCACGAAGCTGGCCACACTGGCCACCCGCAAGACCGCCGCGGCAGCGCGGCTGTCCGCCGACGTGGACGCCTTGGCCGCTGAACTCTTGACCGCGGTGGCTGGGCCCTCGCTGAATGCGCCGTCGAAAAGGGCAGTGGCCTCGCTGGAGGCCAGCCTTGCGGACGCGGCAGGTGTGCCCTACGTCGTGGGGGCGGTGCGTACCTCCATGCTGCATCGGGGATCGCTGGCAACGGGCTGGCCGCTCGTGAAGTGGATCGGTCGCTTCAAGCCCGACCCTTTGAGAAGGCTGCGCATTGGTTCCGGTGCCAAGCGTGCCCAGCTGGAAGCCGACGTGGCGCCCCACAGTTCTCTGCCCAATCGGGGGAGCATCGCAGAGGCGCGTTTGCGTACCGGGCTCCGCACCCTGAGCAATGAACTCTCCGACGGGTTGCCGCAGCATTGGCAACAGGCCATCGCCACCGCCGTCCACAAGTGCGTTCCCACACTCCCCGACTCGTTGGACCAGGCAGTGGTCACCGCCAACCTGAGAACGGAGGGACAGCCCCTCTGGTGGCAGGTGCTGCGCTTTCTCCAGTGGCTGCTGATCGCTGCGGTGGTGGTGGGCATTGGCTGGTTGAGCATCGACGTCGCCCTCACCTATTTCCAGGTGCCCAGGCTGCCGCGGGTAATGATTCGCGACATTCCGTTCCCGTTGCCCACCCTGCTCGTGGGAGGTGGATTGATACTCGGGTTCGTGCTCTCAATGGTGTCACGCGTGTTCGTCGGGCTGGGTGCACGCTCCAAGGCTCGTCGAGCTCGCGCCATTCTGCACAAGAGGGTGGCAGAGGTGACGAGCCGTGAAGTTGTGCAGCCAGCGCAGGCAGAACTCGACGCTCTGGCGGACTCCAGAGCACTGGTGGGCAAGCTCGCCTGATCGGGCGCCACGCACGACATGAGGGTTGATGCCGCTGCGGCTGGCATACTGGCACGCTGTCACCGCAGTTCGAAAGGCATCAAATGGCAGAGTTCATCTACACCATGTACCAGGTCCGCAAGGCTGTGGGGGAGAAGGTCCTTCTGGACAACGTCACCCTCTCCTTCCTCCCCGGCGCCAAGATCGGCGTCGTGGGGCCCAACGGCGCCGGAAAATCGACGCTGCTGAAGATCATGGCGGGCATGGACCGGCCGAACAACGGCGATGCCGAGCTCGCCAAGGGCGCCACCGTCGGCATCCTCATGCAGGAACCCCCGCTCGATGAGGACAAGACAGTCCTCGAGAACGTGCAGCTTGCTGTGGCCGAGACCAAGGGCCTCATGGACCGCTTCAACGCGGTCTCCGAGGAGATGGGCAGCCCCGACGCCGATTTTGACAAGCTCCTGGACGAGATGGGCAAGCTGCAGACTGAACTGGACCACCGGAACGCCTGGGACATCGATGCGCAGCTCGAGCAGGCGATGGATGCCCTTCGCTGCCCGCCCGGCGACACCCCTGTCAACGTTCTCTCCGGTGGAGAGCGTCGACGCGTTGCACTGTGCAAACTGCTGCTCGAGGCGCCTGACCTGCTGCTCCTCGATGAGCCCACGAACCACTTGGACGCCGAATCGGTGAACTGGTTGGAGAACCACCTCAAGAGCTACGCCGGCGCAGTCCTGGCCGTCACGCACGACCGGTACTTCCTGGACAACGTGGCCGAATGGATTTGTGAGGTCGACCGTGGACGTCTCCACGGGTACGAGGGCAACTACTCCAAGTACCTCGAATCCAAGCGCGAACGCCTCCAGGTGGAGGGCAAGAAGGACGCCAAGCGCGCCAAAATCTTGGATCGCGAGCTCGCCTGGGTGCGCTCGAACCCGAAGGCACGACAGGCCAAGAGCCGCTCGCGGCTCTCCCGCTATGAGGAGTTGGCCGCCGAGGCCGAGCGCAGCCGTCCCCTGGACATTTCCGAGATCAACATCCCGGGCGGCCCCCGTCTGGGCTCCACCGTCATCGAGGCCGATGACCTGAAGAAGGGTTTCGGCGACAGGGTGCTGATCGACGACCTGTCCTTCACCCTTCCCCGCGCCGGGATCGTCGGCATCATTGGCCCCAACGGCGTCGGCAAGACCACGCTGTTCAAGACCATCACCGGCCAGGAAGAGGCCGATTCCGGCACCCTGCGCGTCGGCCCCACCGTCTCGTTCAGCTATGTGGACCAGGACCGCAGTGGTCTCGACGCCAAGAAGAACGTCTGGCAGGTCGTCTCCGACGAACTGGACTTCATCAAGGTTGGCAACTTCGAAATGCCGTCGCGGGCCTACGTTGCATCCTTCGGGTTCAAGGGACCAGACCAGCAGAAGATGGCCGGCATCCTCTCCGGTGGTGAGCGCAACCGGCTGAACCTGGCGCTGACGTTGAAGCAGGGCGGCAACGTGCTGCTCCTGGATGAGCCCACCAACGACCTGGATGTGGAGACGCTCCAGTCTCTGGAAGACGCGCTGCTGGAGTTCCCCGGCTGCGCCGTCGTGATCTCCCACGATCGCTGGTTCCTGGATCGGGTGGCAACGCACATCCTGGCGTGGGAGGGGACCGCGGAGGATCCCTCCAACTGGTTCTGGTTCGAGGGTAACTTTGCTGATTACCAGCAGAACAAGGTTGCCCGGCTCGGGGACGAGGCGGCCCGTCCGCACCGCACCTCGCACCGTCGCCTCAAGCGCTGACGACCTTCGCCTGACGTCCCGGCTGCTTCCACCCGCAAGTAGTCGGGGCTGTTTGGCCCCGCCTAGGTTCAACAACCTTGGTCTCGACTTGGCGCGGATTGGGCAGTTATGTCACCTGATCGACGGAAAAACTTTCGCTGGTGTCCCTCATCATGTCATCGGGAATTCCGCAGCAGTTATGAAAGAACTGCATCGTCGTCAAACCCAGTTCAGTTTGCGAGTGGATGAGCTTTCGGGTCAAGAATATTGAGACATAGACGAGTCCGTGCTTTGTTGTCGGCGACGATCTTGGCTCCGGACATGACCGCCCGTTCTTCCCCCGCAGCGACGAGCACCATCGGTGGACGAAGGCTCACTTTGGAAAGACGGTGAGAAATGACGTTCGCCAAGTGGTCGCCTGCAGTGACTATGGCGCCAGCAGCCAACACTAGATCGGGATCCAACGCCACCACCGCGCTTTCGATCCCCGCGGCAAGGGCGTTGCAGACTTCTTCGTACACGCACGTGGCCCACTGGTCCCCCGCCGCAGCCAGCTCGAAAACCTCCACGCTACGGATTCCTCGATCGCGAGCGGCTGACCCGAGGAGTTTCTCTGCTCTGCGCCAATGGCCAGCCGGATCGTAGCTGAGTTCACCGGCCGCACCGTGCCCTCCCACCATTACTTGCCCTTTGAAGACAATTCCTGCACCTGGGCTTTCTGCCATATGGATAGCCAGGAGGCTCGTGTGGGGCAGGTTCGCGCTTTTTGCAAACTCATATAATCTGACCGCTGCGAGTCGCGCATCATTTTCAATGATGAACTCGACGCCGGGGCTATGTTCGAGAATAAGTTTCGTAACAGCTAAAAGTCGTTGGACGCCCACAAGCGAAGGATGTCTCGTTGAAAGGAGAATTACGCCGTCACGGACGATCCCCATAACTACCAGTATGGCCGAGAGTATTCGTGCGGAGGTCAGAGCCAAGACCCGTTGTGTAAGTGCGGCAAGCGTCGACACAACCGACGCAGGACTGTCAAGCGCACTGGAATCACTGTGCAGATGGTTGCCTGTGATGTCGAGCAGCTCAGCCTCGACTGTGCCATGACCAACACGCAATATCAGGATCTGAAAAATGCCGTTGTTGGGACTGTAGACAACCAAGCTTCGCCCGTGTCCATGCGTTGGCCTCGCAGATGTACGGGTGAGGAGTCCGGCGCCTTCCAAGTTCGACAGATTCTGGCCGGCAGTGGGTCGAGAGACCTGAGTTGCCTTGGCGACGGTACTTGAATCGACCGATTGACCGTTTGCGAGTACGAAATCAAGTGTCAGGCGCAGATTGGTCAGGCGAATGTCTCGCATGGACAGATTTGGGTGAGGCGTTCGGGACGACACCAGCCCAGTCGGCCTTCCATAGGCCTGTGGAAGCTCTTGAGCCTCGTCACGTTGCATGCGCAAGACACTAGCAGAATACTTGTGTCAGAGGGTTGTGTAACCCTCTGACACAATGCTAGGTTTTCCTCCATTACATCGGTCTAAACCAACGAAGGATCGCGATGAAGCATCTACAGAGAACGGCAATCGTTGCAGGCGCCGCACTCCTCCTGGCTCTGGGAGGCTGTGCCAACGGTGATGGGGACTCCCAGACCACTCTCGAGTTGTGGCTACCTCCCCTGGATAAGGTTCAAAGTGACGACAAGGCGCTATGGGACGACATACTTTCGGATTTTGAACAGGACAATGACGTCGATGTCAATGTAACCGTTGTTCCTTGGGCGGACTACGAAACCAAGTATCTGACGGGGGTGTCCTCTGGAGATGGCCCGGATGTTGGGTACATGTACGGTGAAATGATTGGCGACTATGTCGCGAAGAACAAACTGGTGGACATGACAGACAGTGTCACTGCAGTCCAGAAAGAGCAGCTCTACTTTCTGGACAAAGGGCAAATAGATGGTCAGCAGTACGCCATGCCCCTGGTTGTCGGAGGAGCGAGAATCTTCGCTTGGAACGAGGACTTGTTGTCGAAGGCGTCAGTGGTCCCACCCACGACGTGGACTGAATTTATAGAAGCAGGGAAACAACTTAGGGCAGCGGGTGTAAATCCCATAATGCCAATCTGGGGAGACCCGTCCCGAGGGACGATGAATGCCGAATTCTTTCCATTCGTCTGGCAGGCAGGCGGTGATATCTTTGCGGAAGATGGTCAATCAACGAACTTTGACTCTGTTGAATTTCTAGAAGCTGCTGAATTCCTTGCTGAACTCCAAGAGTCTGGTGTTTATCCCGATGATGCAACGGGTGTGACCCCAGAAGTTGCGCGCAAGGCCTTCGCGGACGGTGAAGTTGCATTCGTATTTTCAACGGATCAGGAGAGCGAAAAGTGGGATCAAGCCGGGATCAATTGGGGTCACAGTCTGTCTTTGAGCAACAAGACCCAAGGTACATTTGTGGCTGCAGATGCATTAGTCATGTTGGACGGATGTGAGGATTCAGGTCTTTGTTACGACTTGATTTCCTACATTGTTGAGGCGCCGCAGATGGAGACGTTCCACGAGCGAGCACCTTTTCCTCCCCTGAGTAGGGACGAAAAGACGTCTTTCAATCCAGAACTGCTGAAAATGTATACAGAACAGTCGGAAATGCTACATCCGTTGCCGATCGTGGCGAACAGTATTCCCGCATACAACGCTCTGTACAGCAACCTGCAGCAGTTGATGACGGGGCAAAAAACCGCCCGGGCAGCTTTGGCTGACGCTGCTGCAAAGGGGGATGAAGCCTTGAGCGCGAACCCGTGATGGCTTCCCGGGGATCGGGAACCGCGACGGAACTCGTTCTTCGTGATCGACAGATCTGTCACAGAAGGGCACCCCGACGCTGGGGTGGTCTGCTGTACATCGCCCCTTCGTTTGTCATCCTCCTCGTCATAGCCGTCATTCCGATCCTCACATCTGCCTTTCTTTCGTTCACCAACTACGACGTCCTCTCCAGTCCCACGGCTGCTGGGGTCAGCAACTACAGAGCCCTTCTGACCGATGGATTTTTCTGGCAGGCCCTTCGCAATACCGCTATATTCACTTTGGTTGCCGTTCCTGTGCAGACCATCGTTGCCATGGTTCTTGCTGAATGTTTGGCCAAGATGGAAATTGAATGGCTGTCGAGCTTCGTGCGGTCCGTTTTGTTTGTCCCCGTTGTGGCATCGCTGGTGCTTATTGGTATCGTGTGGCAATTCATGTTGGCGCCAGGCCAAGGGTTTGTGAACTCGTTTCTGGGTGGGTTTGGTTTGGACAGCGTCAACTTTTTGGGTGATCCCGACTTGGCACTGTACAGCGTTGCTCTCGTCAGTGTTTGGCGAAATGTCGGCTATTTTCTTGTCATCTTTTATGCTGGGGTTTTAGATATCCCACGAGAGCGATATGAGGCGGCTGCTGTTGACCAAGCGGGTCCCGTCCGGCGGTTCTTTCATATTACGGTGCCCGGTTTGCGTCCGGTGACGTCTCTTTGCGTTGTACTTTCAACGATCTGGAGCTTCCAAGTTTTCGACCTGGTGTATTCAATGACGGGTGGAGGTCCAGGTGGCGCGACAACGACTTTGGTCATGGCTATATATTCGGCGGGCTTTGAGTCATATCGGATGGGCTATGCTTCGGCCATTGCTATGGTGCTACTGGTTGTTGTCATTGTTATTTCCGTAGTGCAGCGTACCTTCATGAAGGAGGAAGCGTGACCGGTAGACACATCAAAAGATTAGTGACCACTGTTGGGTTGCTTGCAATCTCTGTGACAGCAATTCTTCCTTTTGTGCTAATGCTAATCACAGCAATACAGGACACAGCGGAAATCTCTTTCTCCATCGATTTGGATCTTTTGACGCTCAAGAACTTTACTAGCTTGTTCACCGTTCAGGACTTTGGTGGAGCGCTGGTCAACTCCTTGATCATCGTTGCTATTGCCATAGTGTTGAATAACGCGGTTGCGGCGTTGGCGGCGTATGGGTTTGTGTTTCGACGGTTTCCCGGAAGTGAGGGGCTTTTCTGGGTGTATTTGGCAACCATGATGGTTCCAATTCAAGTGACCATGATTCCGATGTTCATCATGTTTCGTGAAGCAGGTGTCTTGGGGACCCATTTCACCTTGGCTCTTCCTGTCGTAAATGCTTTCGGTGTCTATTTGACGAGGCAGTTCATGTTGGGTGTTCCGCCTTCTTTAATCGAGGCGGCGAGAATCGATGGGGCGAGTGATCTGGTCATCTTCTTGCGAATTGTTGTTCCGGTCATCAAGCCAGTGCTTATTGCCCTCACTGTTTTCACGTTTTTGACAACCTGGAACGACTTCATGTGGCCGTTGATCTCTATCCAGGAGACGTCTATGCAAACTGTGACGCTGGCGGTGTCTCGCCTTCGCGGTTCGTTCGCCACACAGTACGGGCTCGTCATGGCCGGAGCCACGGTTGCGTTTCTGGTTCCGTTTCTTGTCTACGTGTTCCTGCAGCGTCGTTTTGTTGAAGGTGTTACTGGTTCTGGAGTCAAAGGGTGATGGTGTTGGGCAGCAAAGCGGTACTCGTCAGTTCGTTGGAGAAGGTTCTTCCACAATCTGATCCTCAATGGGAACCATGCCGACTCGAAGCTTGGCGAGGGGAAACTGCTGCTTTTCAGATTGCCTTCAGGTCTTCAGGCGAGTTTGCGAGCCGGGATGATGAGATTTTTCACATCCGAGTTGATTCGCAGCTTCCGGCAAGGATGTTCAGAGTTGGGCTGGTTCCAGTCCAGGTGCCCTGCTACAGCGATTCGGGCGACGGATATCACATGAGCAGTCCCGGCATGATGCCGGATGTTCTCCTTCCCCTGAGCGTTGAGGGGGCGTGCGAACTCAAGTCCACACATAGTGGGTGGAACGCAGTGTGGGTCGATGTGGATACGCGTGGAGGTGGGGGAGAGTCTTCGATCGAGGTGGAGGTTCGCTGCGGTTCTGGTGTGCTTTTGAGGCAGTCGATCTTCTTGAATGTCCGCGAACAGGCATTGCCACGTTCAAAGGTGCGCGTCCTTCAGTGGATGCATGCCGACATGGTTGCCGATTCTCTGGGGTGTCCTGTTTGGTCGCCGTTGCATTGGAAGGCGATGAGTAACCACTTGGACTCGGCGGGACGTATGGGAGTCACAGGTGTTTTAACGCCCCTGTGGAGTCCACCCATTGACACTGCCCCGGGTACCTACCGCACTCCAACCCAACTTCTTGACATATTTGAAGAGCCTGGAGGTCTGCGACTGGGGATTGGCCGTCTCGAACGGTGGGTTGGGTTGATGGGGCGCGCGGGCATCAGTCAGGTTGAAGTGCCACATCTCTTCACCCAATGGGGCGCCGAGCACGCACCGCAGATTTGGACATCGCGCGACGGCGTGGTGAGTAGAAGATTCGGGTGGGAAACCGAGACGAGCGATCCGGACTATGCCGGGTTCCTTGGGGAGTTGCTTCCCCAAGTTCGTGCACTGCTCGACAAGATGGTCGGCGCGCAGAATGTCTTCTACCATGTTTCTGATGAGCCGCGAGTGAAGCATCTGGAGTCCTACATGCGGGCGCGGAACGCCGTGGTGCCGCTCCTGGATGGTGCTCAGGTGATTGATGCTCTTTCAGACCCGGAGTACTTGGGGCTTTTGGAGAATCCAGTCGTGGCCACTTCGCACGTGAAGGAATTTCGGCAGGCAGGCGTGGAGCCGGAGTGGGTCTATCACTGCGTTTCCCAGCATCGGGGGCTCGCCAATCGCTTCATCGCACAGGAAGCAATCCGGCATCGGGCCATGGGTTGGCAAATGCACAAAGCGGGGGCGTCAGGGACATTGCACTGGGGCTTCAATTTCTATGGGACCCAATTCTCCACGGGAAGGGTTGATCCGGCTGTCGACACGGCAGCCGGTGGCGGCTTCATCAGTGGCGACGCGTTCATGGTCTATCCGGGCATCGACGGAACCGTTCTTGAGTCCATTCGCCATCGTCAGGTTCGCAGTGGGTTTGACGATATGGCTGTGGCGGAAGCGGCCTCCGAGAAGCTTGGACGAGAAGCGGTCCTGTCGATCATTGATCCAGAGAACGTATTGGACTACGACTCGGGCTGGACTGGAGCCGCTGAGCATTTGGCGAGGCGCGCCCGTTTGGACCGTGCGCTGGAGGACTCGTAGGAAAACATCTGGGTGGCGCGCTGCTACGCCGAGCTTTCTTGGTTGCGATTGATCACTGGAGGACGTTGACGGGCGCGATCAGTGGCGAGTAGTTCCGCGAGGGACATGGAGTCCCGGTCCGCGAGAGAAGTCAGCTGCGTCTGGCAGGAGAAGCCATCGGCCAGAACGATCGCGTCTTCTCCGGCTTCAGTGATCGCCGGCAGCAGGTCATGCTCGAAGACGGCGACGGAGACTTCGTGGTGGCCGATCTCCACGCCGAAGTTACCAGCCAGTCCACAGCAGCCCCCGACGCGCACCACGTCGGCGCCCGTTGCGGCCAGGAGGGCGGCGTCGGCCTGCCAACCGATGACGGATGCATGGTGGCAGTGTGGCTGGGCGACGATCGTGTGGCCGCTCAGGTCAGGGGCAACAAAGTCTGCATCTTTCGCGAGGAACTCAGCGAGCGTGAGTATGGTGCCGTTGCGCGCGGCGACATCCGCGTTGTCGGGGAGCAATTTCAAGGTCGGCAACTTCGAAGTGCCGTCGCGGGGACGAACATCCTGGCGTGGGAGGGGACCGCGGAGGATCCCTCCAACTGGTTCTGGTTCGAGGGTAACTTTGCTGATTACCAGCAGAACAAGGTTGCCGGCTCGGGGGCGAGGCGGCCCGTCCGCACCGCACCTCGCACCGTCGCCTCAAGCGCTGACGCGATACCGAATCGAATGGCCCGGTCGTTCCTCCCACGAAAGGAGCGGCCGGGTCTTTCGCATCTCCATCATGTTCGCCGATGAGTATCGGTGAATGATCTTGACGTCTCCGGTCCCAGCTAGTAGGTTACTTAGCACACTAAGTAACCAAGTAAGAGGAGAGTTCGTGTTCGACGATGGAACACCGATCTTCCACCAGTTGGCGGACCAGATCTGCGGGGACGTTCTCCGGGGTGCGTACGCCGAGGGCAACAAAGTTCCGTCGATCAACGAGCTCGCTGCCTTCTACCGCATCAATCCGGCCACGGCGAACCGGGCCGTCGCATCCCTTGTCGACAAGGGAGTCCTCATCAAGCAGCGGGGTATTGGCATGTTCGTCGCAGTAGGGGCCCGAGAACTGATTGCTGGTGAACGACGCTCCGTTCTCATTGACAAGCACGTGGCGCCGCTCGTCGCCGAGGCGCGAGCTCTCGGCATGGACACCGAAAGTCTCATCAACCTGATCCGGGAGGAATCAGCATCATGAATCCAGTCATCGAGGTCTCCAACCTGACCAAACGATACGGACACGTCACCGCGCTCGATGGCGTGAGCCTGGCGATCGAAGAGGAGTCCATCACCGGCATCCTCGGGCGCAATGGCGCGGGCAAGACCGTGCTCATGTCGCTCATGACCGCCCAGGAGGCGCCCACAGCCGGCAGCGTCCGGGTTTTTGGAAAGTCCCCGCGGGAAAGTTCCTCGGTGCTGTCGCGCACCTGTTTCATCCGGGACAACCAGCGCTACCCCGACGAGTACAAGCTCCCTCACCTGCTGCGCGTGGGACTGCTATTCTACGAGAACTGGGATGCTGCCTTGGCGGCGCGGATCATCGAGACATTCGAGATCCCGGCGGACCGCACCATCCGCAAGCTTTCCCGCGGCCAGCTCTCAGCCGTGGGGTTGCTCATCGGTCTCGCCTCACGGGCTCCGATCACGTTCTTCGACGAGCCGTACCTGGGCCTCGACGTCACAGCCCGCACTCTGTTCTACGACCTCCTCCTGCAGGACTACGCCGAGCATCCTCGCACCGTCATCGTCTCCACCCACCTGATCGACGAGATGGAGCAGCTTCTTGAGAGGGTGATAGTGCTGCATCACGGAAAAGTGCGCGAGGATACTGAGCTCGAGGAACTGCGACGACGCGCAGTGAGGCTGTCCGGACGGACGGTCGATCTGGATCAGGTCCTGGCGGGACAGGAACCGTTGCACCGCAATGAGATGGGTGTCATCGGCACAGCACTCGTGACGGCCAATGGAACCATCGAGCAGGAGGCGAATGAGGCCGGACTCACCGTAGAGCCGGTATCAATTCATGAATTGGTGGCCGCCTACGGCCTGCAGACTGAGGAGATTTCGCAATGAGCAGGACGATGGCAGTTGTCAGGATGCATCTGAACCGCAGGTTCTCAACGTTTGTCATGCCGCTGATTCTGGGTGTCGGCGTCGTCATCCTCATGGTGGTGATTGTCGCGACCCTCGAATCGGCGGGGGTTCCCACGTCCAGCCCTGAGTTCATCGACGGCATTCGCAACAATGGAAGCGTCGTGTACACGCTTGCTGGCTTCCTCATCAGCCTCGGTGTGCAGGCTGCCACGGCGTGCTTCGCGTTCGCGACGTCGCTTGGCACCACTCGACGTGACTACGTGTTGGGTACCGGTTTCTACTTCCTTCTTATGACCGCCTATGTGGTGGCGATCCTGGCGGTCCTCCTCTCCCTTGAGAAGGCCACGAGCCACTGGTTCCTCAATGCCTACACGTTGGATGTTTCGGCTCTGGGTAACGGCAACTGGGGGCTCTTCCTGCTCATCGCGACCGCTGGCACGCTGTCCATGCAGGCGATGGGCGCCATGTTTGGAGCGTCCTGGCTGCGTTTCGGCAGCCGCGGACCATTGTTGATCGCGGCCATCCTGGTGGCCATACTCGTAGGGGCGATACTGATCATCATTCCGCGCTGGACCGCGGTGGCCGCCGCGTTCAGCGTGGGCTGGGTCGCGCTGATCCTGGTCACGCTCACAGTGGTTGCCCTGGTGGCGACAGCCGCGTTCCTCCAGCGCACCAGCGTCCGAGGAACCTGACGGCACCCCTATTGACGGAAAAGTGCCTCCGTATTCTTTTGGTGGGCATCAAGCACTCACCGCCCGTGGCCTGATGTCTGGACACCACGTCAGTTGCACGGCGGTCCCTGCGGTGAAGACAGCCAGTGGGTCCTCCTGAGTTGGACCTCTTTAGTGCCCCAGTGATTGCAGCATGTCAGCTGTGCGTCC
>JBQCZU010000034.1:0-28616 GCA_052089385.1 Arachnia sp. | reverse complement strand
CATCACGCGGGAGCGCTACCTGGAGGCCTACCGACGCCTGACAGGCACCGACTTCTCCTGATGCAAGGCTCATCCATGGATCAACGATCCGCTCCATCGGGACCATGGCGCTGCCTGCTCGTCTCCCGTGCGATGAGTTCCGGCTGGAGAACAATCTGCTGATGCTGGTGATCAGGGTTGTCGGCGGCATGCTCGAACAACAATTCTGCGGCCCGCCGTCCCATCTCGCCCGCGGGCTGCCGGATCGATGTGAGGGGCACGATCCAACTCTCGGCGAATTCCACGTCGTCGTAGCCAACGAGGGCGACATCCTCCGGAATTCTGATGCCATGACGCCGAAGTTCGCGGAACACGCCGAAAGCGATCATGTCGTTGCCGCAGCAGATTCCGCTCGGTAAACCGTCCGCCAGGAGCCGTTGGGCCGCCCTCATTCCGCTTTCAAGGCCGATTCCCTCCTCGTGCACCTCAATGAGCGCCTTCGTGGGGTTCAGTCCCGCGTCGGAGATCGCCTCACGCATACCTTGGGCGCGCAGCTGGAACTGATGCATGCCGGGGCGTCCTCCCACAAAGGCCAGTCGTTGGTGACCCATGGAGAGAAGGTGTTGAGCGGCAAGTCTGCCTCCAGCAATGTGATCCACGGCCACAGAGCAGCTGTTCGGGCCCGCCTGGTAATCCAGATACACAACCGGAAAATCGTGGAGACCCTCGATTGTCGGCTCTCCGCCTCCGGCAGGTGACAGGAGTGCGCCCCTGACACGTTGCGCTTCCAGCATCTGCAGCAGGCTGAATTCCTTCTCGTGATCATTCTCCGAATTGCAGAGCATCACCACATGGCCAGCCCCGCGGGCGGCTCTCTCGACGGAGTGCGCAATTGCCATGAAGAACGGACTGAGAACATCCACCACCAGGAGCCCGATCACGTTGCTGGGGGCACCCATCAGGACGCGAGCATGTTGGTTGGGCACGAAACCGAGTTCACGGATGACTGCGTGCACTCTGTCGCGCGTGGAGGGGGAGACCCGCTCGGGGTGATTCAGCGTGTTGGAAACGGTGCCCACGCTCACGCCAGCACGTGCGGCCACTTCCCCCATGCGAACGCGCGGCTCTGTCCGCCTGCGGCTCGTGAAGTCCTCGATCTCGGTCATGCCGTCCTTTGTTGTCCGAATCATTTTGGCGGAAGTCACGAAATGGTCTCGGTTGCAGATCCGCGTAGATCAAACCGATGTTCTCATGTACTGTCTTCCATAGCAGTTGAAGCGCTTCAATCGATGCAGAGTAGCTCGTTTGAGGAACCAACCCGAAGTGAGGACTGAACATGAAGCGACGTCGCTTTTCCGGAAAGATTGTGGGACTGGTGTTGGCATCCGGCCTGGCCCTGACCGCCTGTGGCGGTGATGATGCGACAACCCCCGCCGATGGAACCGAGAGTGCAGCGGGGGACAGCCAGTACACGATCGTGATCGTCCCGAAGGACTCGACGAACCCGTGGTTCGTGCGCATGGAGGAGGGTGTCGACAGGTACGCGGAAGATTCGGGCCAGGATGTCTTCCAGCGTGGTCCGGCGGAGACGGATGCGACGATGCAATCGCAGGTCATCCGTGACCTCATCGCGCAGAAGGTCGACGCCATCGGCGTTGTTCCGGTGGATCCGGGAGCTCTCGAGCCCGTCCTCAAGGAAGCGATGGACGCCGGAATTGTCGTCGTCACACACGAGGGTGCCTCGCAGGAGAACACGCAGTACAACATCGAGGCCTTCAACAACGCAGCCTACGGTGGCTTCATCATGGAGAACCTGGCCGAGGCCATGGGCGAGGAAGGCATGTACACCACCATGGTGGGCCATGTGACCAACGCCTCCCACAACGAATGGGCCGACGGAGGAGTCGCGAAAGCGATGGAAGCGTACCCGAACATGACACTTCTCGAGGCTGAGCCGAGGGTCGAATCCCAGGATGACGGCGAAGTTGCCTACCAGAAGGCGAAGGAGCTGCTGAAGAAGTACCCGGACCTCAAGGGCATCATGGGCACGTCATCCTTCGACGCCCCCGGCGTCGCGCGTGCCATTGAGGAACTGGGTCTGCAGGGCAAGGTCTTCACTGCAGGCACAGGCCTCCCTGACGCCAACAAGGAGATCCTGGACAAGGACCTTGTGTACGCGCTCACCCTGTGGGATCCGGCCGATGCCGGCTACGCGCTGGCTGACCTCGCCCACAAGATCCTCGACGGAGAAGAAATCGTCGATGGTGTGGACCTCGATGTTGAGGGCTGGAATGACATGCAGTTCGCCGAGGGAAGCGAGAAGGTCCTCGAGGGACAGGGCTGGATTGTCATCAACAAGGAAAACGTCGACGAGTTCGGCTTCTGAATCTCTGGCACGTGGGGCCGGGACTGACGTCTCGGCCCCACGGCCACCCGAACACTTTTGAGTGAGCAGCGACGGCGCTGCTCCACAGTCCATACCCACTGGAGGTTTGAAGATGACGCCCGACACGGTCATCGCGGTGCGTGGTCTCAGTAAGTCCTTCTCAGGTGTGAAGGCGTTGGACGACATCAATCTTGAGATCAGGGCCGGTGAGATTCACTGTCTCGCAGGGGAGAACGGATCCGGGAAGTCCACCCTGATCAAAATCATCTCAGGTGTCTACATACCCGACAGCGGCACCATAGAAATGGGTGGGACAGTGCACTCCAAGCTGTCTCCCATCGAGGCGATCATGGGCGGGGTCCAGGTGATCTACCAGGACTTCTCCATCTTCCCGAACCTCACTGTCATGGAGAACCTTGCGCTGAACACTGAGCTGGCGGAGAAGCGTCGGCTCGTCAATTGGCGTCGCTTTCGCAGAATTGCCGAAGAGGCGATAGCCAAAATCAACTTCCACGTGGATCTCGATGCCAAGGTGGGTGATCTTTCGGTCGCCGACAAACAACTCGTCGCTATCTCGCGCGCACTCATGTCTGACACCAAGCTCATCATCATGGATGAGCCCACCACGGCGTTGACAAGCCGTGAGGTTACGTCCCTGTTCCGCGTCATCCTTGACCTCCAGGCCAAGGGCATCGCAATACTCTTCGTCAGCCACAAACTGGGCGAGGTGTTCGAGATCAGCGAGCGATTCACCATCATTCGCAACGGTCAACAGGTGATCACGAGCCTGCCTGAGGAACTGGATCACAAAAAGTTTGCGATGTACATGACCGGGCGCGAAGTCGAGGACCTTGAACTCGAGGATGGAGGCGATGTTGGCGAGCCGATCCTGGAAGTGGAGAAACTGGGGCTGACGAGAGCCTTCGAAGATGTCAGCTTCACCTTGCACAAAGGAGAGGTCCTCGGCATCACGGGACTGCTGGGATCCGGGCGCACCGAATTGGCGCTGTCGCTCTTCGGGGTATTTCCCGCTGAACGAGGAACGATCCGCGTCGCGGGTGAGGCCGTGCGGTTGCGAAGTATTGCCGATGCCATGCGCCACGGCATCGGCTACGTCCCTGAAGACAGATTGAGCGAAGGCCTGGCGCTTGAACGCTCAATCGGTGACAACATCGTCGTTTCCGAGATTGGGAACATGGTGTCGCGGTTGGGTTTGCTCGATGGGGCTCGACGCCGTGCTGAGGTCGATCGATGGGTCGAGGAATTGCGAATTGCAACCCCGAATCCGGACAACCCCGTCAACACGCTCTCAGGTGGGAACCAGCAGCGTGTCGTGCTGGCCAAATGGCTGGCAACGAACCCTGCCATCCTCATTCTGAACGGGCCAACGGTTGGCGTGGACATTGGGTCCAAGCAGGAGATCCATGTGATCCTTCGGGAACTTGCGCGCTCCGGTATGGGCATCGTCGTGATCTCCGACGACATTCCAGAGCTTCAGCAGACATGCAGCCGCGTGTTGTTGCTCAAGGAGGGCCGTATTGAGGCCGAAGTCGATCCGAGGACCAAAACCGAACAGGAGCTCTCAGACATGATTTCCGGGGGCACCCCCATTGTGGAGGAGCAGTGACATGACGGGATTCATACAAAAGTTGGTTCGCTCCCACGAGTTCTATCTGCTTCTCGTCATCATCGTGGTGGCAGCCATCATCCAGGCGAGGAGCGGCCAGTTCTTCACGGCCAACAACCTCGTGGATCTGGCCAATGCCATGGTCGTGCCCGGCCTGTTCGCCGTCGGAACCTACATGGTTCTGGTCTCAGGTGGGATCGATGTGTCATTCCCGGCGCTGGCCTCGCTGGCTGTGTATTCGTTGACGCGCCTGCTTGTCGACAACGATTACGGCGGAGGAATCTGGCTGCCGTTCGTCCTTGCAATAGGGCTTGGAGCCCTGCTGGGGGCGTTCAACGGTACATTCGCCGCGCGCATCGCGGTGCCCACCCTGATCATCACTCTTGGCACCGCCAACGTCTTCAAGGGAGTGATGCAGGGAGCTCTGGAGTCCGTGCAGATCTCGACGCTCCCACCTTCGATGAGTGCATTTGGACGATCCAACCTCTTCGTGGCAACCAACCCCTCCTCGGGGCTGACGTCCAGCATGCCCGTGTCATTTCTGTTGCTGGTCGCTGTTGTTGGTATCGCGTTCTTCATCATGAAATTCACAATGTTTGGACGAGGGGTCTTTGCCATCGGAGGCGATGAATCCTCCGCCCTGCGTGCCGGCTTCAACGTCCGGCGCATCAAGTTCTGGCTTTACGTCATGGCTGGTGTCATCGCGGCCATTGCCGGTCTTGTCCGCACCTCAAGCATGGGGCAGATGCATCCAACAAACCTGCTGGGGATGGAGATCATGGTGATTGCGGCAGTGGTCCTGGGTGGAACTGCCATCACGGGCGGAACCGGAACACTGACGGGCGTGATGCTGGGCACGTTGCTGATCGTCATTGTCCAGAACTCCATGATCCTGATTGGCATCCCCACCTACTGGCAGCGAGTGGCCCTCGGGGTGCTCATCATCGTGGGTACGGGAATCTCTGCGGTGCAACTCACAAGAAGGCGTCAACGCAACCGAATCGTCACGGTCTGAGAGGGGATGGGACAACATGACTACTACGAAAACTGCTCCCGCCAAGGACGCTCTGGGTCCGAGACTCGTTCGCATCGCTGGCCGGGACCCCTATGTTTCAAGACTGGTGGCTCTGCTCCTCGTCCTCATGACGATGTTTCTCATCATTAAACCGGGCAACTTCCTGGACGGCGCCACGTGGAGTTCCATGGCGGTCCAGTTTCCCGAATTCGGACTCCTTGCACTCGGTGTGATGGTGGCGATGCTCACGGGCGGAATCGATCTGTCCGTCGTCGGCATCGCCAACATGACGTCGGTTCTGGCTGCCGTCATCATGCTCGCGCTGGTGCCAACGGATGCAGGCGCAGGTGCGATCGCCTTTGGAATCGCCATGGCAATGCTTGCGTCGGTGACGCTGGGGGTCGTGGCTGGGGCATTGAACGGATTCCTTGTAGCGAAAATACGGATTCCGGCAATCCTTGTGACACTGGGAACGTTGGAGTTGTTCATCGGTGTTGCCATTGTCATTACTGCAGGACGTCCGATCAGTGGATTGCCGATTGCGTACAGCAACCTGGTGGCAGGAGATCTCTTCGGAGTGATTCCCATGCAACTCGTCGTGTTCATGCTGGCCGTGCTTCTTCTGGGATTCGTCCTGAAAAAGACCGCATTCGGTGCACAGATCTACATGTTGGGTTCCAACGCGACGAACGCAAAGTTCAGCGGTCTCAACACAACGTGGATTCTGATGAGGACCTACATGTTGTCCGGGCTGTTTGCTTCGATGGCCGGCCTGGTCATGCTCGCCAACTACAACTCGGCGAAGGCCGATTATGGCTTGACGTACACGCTGTTGACAGTCCTGATCGTGGTGCTGGGTGGAGTCAATCCCAATGGCGGCCGCGGCAAGCTTCTCGGAGTCGTGCTGGCCATCGTCACCCTCCAGATCCTGTCCTCGGGACTGAACCTGTTTCCCGAAATCAGCAACTTCTACAGAGACCTGATCTGGGGCGGGGTGTTGCTGTTCGTGATTGCCACGAGCAGCCTCAAGAGCAAAGGACTGCTGAAGCGGCTCCGTCGAAGCAAGGAAGAGGCTGCATCATGAGAATGGCCAAGGACAGGCAGGTGGTGGTGGGTGCGGACTTCGCGGGCCATCGACTGAAAGAACTCGTGAAGCGACATCTCGAGGAGAAGGGATGGGACGTCACAGATCTGACCCCTGTCCAAGAGGAAGCACCGATGTATCACCGGGTCGGTTTCATGCTGGGAGCCCAGATCGCCGAACGAGAATTCGAGAAGGCCCTGGCGTTCTGCGGTACGGGAATGGGAATCCACGTCGCCGCCAGCAAATGTCCCCATGTACACGCCGCAGTGGCCGAGACAGTCATGGCCGCGCAGCGCAGTGCCGCGGCCAACAATTGCAATCTCCTTGCAATGGGAGGCTTCTGGACCGGACCAAGGCTGGGGATGGCGATGGCGGATGCCTTCCTTGAAACATCTCTGGGCGACGGGTACGAGGACTGGGATGGCTTCCACGAATACCACGAAATTGGCTATGTGGAATGCGAAGATTTTGACTATGACGCGTACAAGGCCAACGACTACGCCGTGGTGAATCCGCGTGAGGCAGAACTTGGCCCGGAGCCGTCGGGGCTCGCCTTCTGAGGGCATCGGTATCCAACACCTGGAGCCTGGGGTTCAGGTTCGAAACTGAGATGAGGAGACAGCATGGGCAACCGTTTCAATCACGTTGGAATCACAGTGAGTGATATCGATGTGTCACTCAAATTCTACTGCGGAGAGCTCGGCCTGCCGGAGCCACCCGAGGGTCATGTGTTCACGATTGAGGGAGAGTGGTTGGGCACGCTGGTTGGTGCTGATGATCCCGAGATCAGAGTGGCCTTCATCCCCCTCGACCACGGCATTCTGGAGCTCCTTCAGTACGGCCGCCCTGCCACCGGGAAGAAGAGTGCATCACTCCAGAACTGGGACGTCGGATCCGCGCACCTGGCGGTGAACATGGACGACCTGCTGGACTTCTACGAGAAGAAGCGCGATGAACTTCCCTTCCTGTCTGCCCCGCAGGTGGTTGCGCAGGGACCGTGGACCGGGGGACATGTCGTATACCTGCGGGATCCCGACGGAAACTCCGTGGAGATCGTCGATACGGGCGAGCGGCACTGATCTGCGGCGGGGAAGCGCCCACGGGCCTGGCCACTGGGAAGCGGCGGAGGGGATAGAATCACAGGCATGCCCCGCGTCGTTGTGAACGTCATGCCCAAGCCCGAGATCCTTGACCCCCAGGGCAAGGCGGTCACCGGTGCCCTTGCACGCCTCGGCTTTTCCGGAATGGCGGTTCGCCAGGGAAAACGGTTTGAGATCGAGGTGGAGGGCGACGTCACACCGGAAAAGCTGGAACAGATCACCCAGGCTGCTGAGCAACTTCTTGCCAACACCGTCATTGAATCCTTCGAAGTGGTGACCGACTGATGCCCCGCATCGGTGTCGTGACTTTTCCTGGTTCGCTGGATGACCAGGACGCCCTGCGCGCGGTCGAGCTCTCCGGCGCCGAGGCGGTGCCGCTGTGGCATGGGTCAGACTCCATCGAAGGCGTCGATGCCATCATCCTTCCCGGCGGATTCTCGTACGGTGACTACCTGCGCTGTGGAGCGATCGCCCGTTTCAGCCCGGTGATGGACACGGTCATCTCGGCCGCGAACAAGGGGATGCCCGTACTAGGTATCTGCAACGGTTTCCAACTGCTGTGCGAGGCGCACCTGTTGGACGGAGCGATGATCCGCAATGCGGACCAACACTTCATCTGTCGCGACGAGAAGTTGCGCGTCGAGACTGTCGACACGGTCTGGACGTGTGACTTCAAGACCGGAGACGAGATCACCATCGTCCTGAAGAACGGTGAGGGAAACTACCAGGCCGATGCAGAGACGCTCAAGCGTCTGGAAGACAACGATCAAGTGGTCTTCAGATACGTGGAGAACCCCAACGGATCCGCCAATGACATTGCCGGCATCACCAACGTTCGCGGTAACGTCGTGGGACTCATGCCCCACCCGGAACACAACGTCGAGGCGCTCACGTCACCGTCACTGGATGGAAAACCTTTCTTCTCCTCGGTGATGAATTTCCTTTCTGCCCGCGTCTGACGCGGCGGCAGGCGCTACCGCTCTCCTGCCAACCATGAGACGGCGTTGTCGAACAACGTGGCGTAGCCGTTCCAGTCCATGAACTCCTGTGGCGCCCAGTGCGGTGAGATGTCGGAAGCAAACGCCAACGTTCTGCCCTCACCGACGGTGCGGACGGCGACGAGGGGGTGCCCCTCCACCTTCGCCAGCACCAGGGCATCCTCTTTCGCGATGAGCTTCTGGTACCCGAGCAGGTACGGCCAGTCCTGGTCGAGTCCTGCGGACACCGGGTGTGACAGGTCAGTCAGGACACCGCAGACACCTTCGGGAGCTTCCACCCGGTCATCGAAGGGCAGAATTTCCACCGGCAGGATTTCCTCAATGGGGCTGCCGTGATAGTTCGCCTTGGCCTGGAAGCCCTGAAAGCTCAGATACCCGCCCGCCATCAGTAACCCTCCACCGCAACGGACCCATTCCTTCAGCAGTTTGAGACGGTTCGGTGACCTGCGCCCCTCCTCGAACACGCTGGGTGGAAGCAGAAGTGAGTTGGCGCCGATGTCAGAAAGAATGACGACGTCGTAGCCGGACAACTCATCCAGCGTCAGCGGAAAATCCTGGGCAACGTCGTGGGACTTCAGGTGGGTCACCTCATGCCCGGCTGCACGCAGGACCATCAACAATTGGGCACAGCCGATGTGGACCTGGGTGTGGGAAAAAACGTCGTATCCCTTGTGATCGTCGACTGCGCTGACCCATGATTCGCCGGCCAGAAGAACTCTGCTCACATTGGCTCCTTCTCGATGGTGAGCGACGTGTCGCTCGCGGTTGACTGCCACCCTAATCGAGATCAACTTCGGTGAGTCGGCACAACCCCCACGTGGTCGATGGAGGGCCGAAAGATCGTAGGAATCAGGCGCCGGTTCCCTGCCGGAGCGTCGTGTCATTTCGTACGGGATTGCCCTGCTACATTCGCGCCAGCAGCCCGGCTCTTAAGTGGCGTCGGGGGACTTGTTTTGAGGAGCACCATGAAGCGCGGGATCGCACGGGCCCTGGTCGCTGCAATGATGGCCGCCGCTGTCATGGCGGGTGGCGCGATGACGGCGCGCGCGGAAGTGAACCCCTACATCACTGAGGGGCAACACCACGTCAACGGACGTGACTGGCGCACAGCTTGCGAGGCCTACTCGCAGACGCAGCGATGCCGCACGGAGATCATGGCCACCCAGGTGCGGGAGATCGACGGCCAGTTCGTCGTGAAGACAGACTGGTACTTCAACAACCTGACCTATCTTGCCTCCCCACGATCGTTGTGGAAGAACAACAAGTTGGGCTACACCAACGACTTCACAGATACCGCTGGCAGGTTGTGGAGCACCACCTGCGACACGGCGGAGACCGGCGGCAACGGCTGCCGCACCTACGCCGAGGCCCGCGTCATCGAGGCCTTTCAGGTTCAAGGCCGCTGGCAGTACCGGTGGGCCACGAAGAGAACCTTCAACAACATGGTCCAGTTCTCCGCAGCCAGCCCGGTCCGGGCTGCGTTGGTCACGATGCCGGATGCTGCGCTGCGCACATGCATCAACACAGGGCTGCGCAAGCCCGCCACGGCGGCCATCCCGGTGTCTGTTGCCGAGAGCATGACGGACCTTGACTGCTCAGGAATGCGCATCTCGAACCTCAAGGGTCTGGAGCGGTTCACTGGCCTCGTGGAACTGCGCTTGAACGAGAACCGGATCAGTGATCTTGCGCCTCTGCGCGGACTCGGGAAGCTGCAGATCCTGGCGCTCTTCGACAACGACATCGTGGACGTGGCGCCCCTGGCGTCCCTGCGCCAGCTCATGGCCGTCGAACTCAGCGACAACAGGATTTACACCATCTCTTCCCTGAAACCGTTGACCGAACTGGCGGAGCTTTCGATATCCAGCAATCAGGTGACTGATCTCACGCCACTGGCAGGGCTGAAGGATCTTGGATTCCTTTCGGCTTCGGACAATCAACTCGCCGATATTTCCGCCCTCGCCGGTGCCAAGAGCCTGTGGTACCTGGATCTGAGCTACAACGCGATTGTCGATGTGACCCCGATGGCCACATTGACTGATCTCGAGTCCCTGTCGCTCTCTGGCAATTCGATTCGTTCCATCACGCCACTCTCCGGACTCACGAACATGACCTCCTTCGAGGCCATGGACAACGAGATCAGCGACGTCACTGCGCTGGCAGGCATGAAACGGTTGGACGCAGTGTTCCTGGACTCGAACAACGTCAGGGTCCTTGACCCACTGCAGGGCTTGACCCACCTGACGATGCTGTCACTTGCGCAGAACGCCGTCGTCGATGTTGCACCGCTGTCAAAGCTGGCCAAACTGGAGTACCTGATGCTCGCGTCCAACAACATTGCCCGCGTTGCACCATTGGCCACGCTTCCGGCATTGCTGGAGCTGGGGCTGTGGGACAACCCCATCACGGACAGGAGTACGCTCGACCCGCTGATCGCCCGCGGATGCATCGTCGGCTTCGGTGAACAGGGTGCGGATGACGGGCTCGGTGGGAACGAAATGTCCGACTTTTCGTCGTCAACCTTCGCCGCGGTCCCCGTGGGAGGTCGATGACGCCGGGTTGGCGAACGAAAATCGGTTTTTGGTCAGTGAAGCCTGAGGGCGACTCTGATTGGATGGGGCGCATGGACGCAAACCTGACGCGAGAAGAGACTGCCGCCCGTGGACGGGCCATTCAGATTGAGAAGCAGCGGGTGAGCGTGGATGTGCGCGACGCCACCGACATGTCGCAGCCCACCTACCCCGTGCGGACCACGCTGAGCCTGAACAGTGCAGGCGCAGAGACCTGGATTGACTACCAGGGCGACGCGGTGACCGCGGTGCTCGTGGATGGCGAATCCCGAACGATCGAGTTTGACGGCGCCCGCATCCAGCTGCGTCACCTGCCGGTCAACCAACCGTGCGTCGTGGAGATCCAGGGCGCCAGCCGTTACTCGCGATCGGGGGAGGGGCTGCATCGCTTCCAGGACCCGGTTGATGAGCAGATCTACCTCTACACCCAGTACGAGCCGGCTGATGCGCGTCGCGTCTTTCCCTGCTTTGAGCAGCCGGACATCAAGACGCACTTCACCTTCGAGCTCGCCGGGCCTGAGAACTGGCAGTTGTTGTCCAACCAGCCGGAGGTGTCGAGGGAACCGGTCGGCAACGGAGTGGACCACGTTGTTTTCGCGCCCACCCCGCCACTGTCTTCGTACCTGACATGTCTGGTGGCCGGCCCCTATCACCGGGTGGATGATGTCTGGTCCGCCCCCACGGGCGACGTCGAACTGGCGTGGCTCTGCCGTGCGTCTCTTGCCCCCCACCTTGATGCGCAGGAGCTGTTCCGGATCACAACAGCAGGGCTGGACTACCTCAACGTCGCCTTCGGTGAATACGTGTGGGGCAAGTACCACCAGGTCATGGTTCCGGAATACAACCTGGGAGCCATGGAGAACCCCGGCCTCGTCACTTACACCGAGAGCTACGTCTTCCGCTCTCCCGCAACTCCCGCGCAGTACCAGCAGCGCTCCAACACGATCCTGCACGAGATGAGCCACATGTGGTTCGGGGATCTGGTCACGCCGCGCTGGTGGAGTGACCTCTGGCTGAAGGAATCCTTTGCCGAGTTCATGGGGGCGCATCTCTCACTGGAGGCTGCTGGTTTCGAGGACGCCTGGTTGAACTTCACGGGCGGCCGCAAGAGTCGCGCCCACGTGGCGGACTCGACGCCCACGACGCACCCCATCGTCGCCGAGATTCCGGACCTGGAGGCTGCCGAGAACAACTTCGACGCCATCACCTACTCCAAGGGTGCCTCGGCTCTGACCCAGCTCGTGCACTACGTGGGCCTGGAGTCGTTTTTCCCTGGTTGCCGCCTCTACTTCGAGCGTCACGCCTTCGGCAACGCCACTCTGGTCGACTTCCTTGCAGCGCTCACCGAAACATCGGGGATGGACCTCCAGGCGTGGGCCGACGCCTGGTTGCAGACCCGCGGGCACGACGAGCTCACAGCAGAGACAACGGGCCCGGCAACAGCCATCGAGCGCCTCGTCATCCACCGTGGCCCCGGGGAAATGAACGACGGCACCCGCCCCCATGCCACAACCGTCGGCCTCTACAACATGGTGGAGGGGCGCCTGGAATTGCGGGACCGCCACCACATCCTCATCTCGTCTGAGACCACCGAGGTGACTGCAGCTGCCGGCCAGCAGCTGCCCGCCGCGATCCTTCCCAATGACACGGACCAGACTTTTGTCCGCGTCCGCTTCGATGCGGAGACACGGCGCGCACTCCTGACGAACGTGGGCGACCTCGAGCCGCTGGTCCGGGCCACATCCTGGGCCTCCCTCTTCTCCGATGTGCGCGACGGCGCCCTCCAGGTGGCCGAGTACGTGGAAGCCGTCATCGTCCATGGCCCGCAGGAGGACCGGACAGGCATCCTCGCGTCGTTGATGAGTCACGTCGAGGACGCCCTGCAACGTTTCGCGCCCACGAACAAGGATCTGGCCACGCGGTGGCGCGATACCTGCCGCGCAACGGCGGAAGCGGCGGCGCCGGGCTCTGTCCAGCAGTTGCAATGGACGAAGGCCCTCATCCGAGCCTCCAAGTTCGCAGGCTCGGACATCTCATGGATTCTGGACGGCGATCTGGTTGGACTGGAGCTGACCAACGACCTGAAGTGGCTGGTGTGGCAGTCGCTGGCCGCACAGGGGATCGCCCGGGACGAGGACCTGGACGCGGCGCTGGCTGCGGACGGCACCGCCTCGGGGCTCACCGACCACCTGCAGGCCTGGTATGCCATACCGAACAGGGAACGCAAGCGCCAAGGGTGGGACCGGGTGCACGTTGTCGACGGTGAGACCAACGATCACATGAGTGCGATTCTCGAGGGCCTCTTCGCACCCGGAGAGTCGGATCTGACGGACGATTTTGCCGCGCCGTACTTCAATGGCCTCACAAATCTGTGGCGGGACCAGCCCGGGGAGATCGCCCAACGCCTCGTCGTGGAGGGGTTCCCACGCAACGTCGCCCACCTGCCGCTGGCGGATGCATGGCTACGCGAGAACGCAGATGCGTCGCCGGCTCTGCGTCGACTGGTGATCGAGGAACGCTTCGAACTTGAGGTGGCCGCCCGGGTCCAGGCGGCCCAACGCTGAGGTGAGGCGCTACAGGGACCGCATCGCGCCGCCGTCGACGGGCACAACGGCTCCTGTGACATAGCTGGCGGCCGGGGAGAGCAGGAACGCGGCCACCCTGCCGAACTCCTCGGGTTGGCCATACCTGCGCAGCGGAATGGCAGCGCATTGGGTTCTCTGCGTCGCGTCTGGATCCTCTGCAAGGGAATCGAGGTGTTGCACCCGCGCCGTCGCCAGACGGCCCGGAAGCAGGCCATTGACCCGGATCCCACGCGGTCCGAGTTCGTCAGCCAGAGTCTTGGCATACATCGCCAACCCCGGACGCAGCGTGTTGGAGATTGCCAGATTGGCGATGGGCTGCTTGACGGAGGTGGACAGAACGAACGCCAAAGACCCGCCGGCTTCCAGCTCAGCGGCCACAGCCGAAGCGATCCGGATGCTTCCGAACAGGATCGATTCAACGGATTGGCGCCACTGATCCTCAGGCGTCGACGCCGCGGTTCCCGCGGCTGGTCCACCGACGCTGATGAGGGCACCGTCGAGGCGACCGAACTGCGAGCGCGCAGCCGCGATGAGCCGACCGGGGGTTTCTGGGTCAGAGTTGTCGCAGGCCACCCCGCTGGCATTGCTCCCGAGCGCCTCCACCGAAGCATCCACCAATTCCTGGGATCGGGAGCTGATGATGACCTTCGCGCCCTCGTCCACGAGCACGCGCGCCGTCGCGGCACCCAGCCCGCTCGATCCTCCGGTGACGAGAAAAACTTTGCCGTTCAGTTGCAGATCCATGTGGAGCCTCCTTGGTGTCCCATCAGCCTGCCACGAAGAACTGCCCTCCGGGCTGCTTGCGGGGAGTCTGCCAGTTGAGTTGCAGACATGGATACGCTGCCCCACATGACAGGACCTGATCTCGACGACGCCCGCGACAAGGCCAAGGAAGTGGGGGACTCCAAGTCCTACCGCTGGCTGGTCAAGGGCGGGCTCGTTGCCTTCGGCGTGGTTCACCTTCTGGTGGCCTACTTGGCGGCGCGTCTGGCTCTCGGGTCATCCGGGGAGGAAGCTTCCCAGACCGGGGCCCTGCGCGAACTGGCGAAGGCTCCTCTGGGCCCTTTGTTGCTGTGGGGCACGAGCGCGGGCCTGTTCGTGATCGCGCTGTGGCAATTGCTGACTGCCTTCGTTGGGCACCGACACCTCGACGGAGCCCGCCGGATTCGACGTCGACTGTCATCGGCGGGCAGATCCGTCATCTACGGCGTGCTGGGATTCAACGCGGCGAGCATCGCGATGGGCGGCTCCGGTGGGGACGGCGGTGACTCGGCTTCGGCTACGTTGCTGTCCCTTCCGTTCGGTCAGGTGCTGATGGGTCTCGTGGGTCTGGGGATCGCCGCCGTCGGTGGGTCACAGATCTTCAAGGGGGTGCGCGACAAGTACGAGGACGAGTTGCAGGGCTCCCTCTCGTCCGGCCAGCGGTGGATCGCCCGAGTGGGACACGTGGGCAAGGGCGCGGCCATCATGATTGTGGGCGGCCTGTTCGTGTGGGCTGCCTGGACCCACGATGCCGACTCTGCCGGCGGTATGGATGCGGCGTTGCAGACTGTGCGCACCGCCCCGTTCGGAGTCTTCATCCTGCTCGCCATAGCGTTCGGTTTCGCCTGCTACGGCTTCTACTGCTTCATCTGGTCGCGGCACGCACGCTTCCATTGAGAGCCCCTCCACATCAGCGTCGGTGCGCCTGATTGGTCGTTGCTCGCGCTCGGGTCAGGCCGACCGGTAGATTGGCCGCGTGGCCGACACCGTGGAGAATGCATCCAGAACCCCTGACATCGAGCAGCCGTACGCCGCTCTGGGGGTCAAAGACGAAGAGTATGCCCGGATCCGGGAGATCCTCGGGCGTCGCCCCACGGGGGCTGAGCTGGCGATGTACTCCGTCATGTGGTCCGAGCACTGTTCCTACAAGTCCTCCAAGGTTCACCTGAAGCGCTTCGGTGAGCTCAGCCAGGACACCCCTCGTGGCCCACTGCTCGCAGGGATTGGCGAGAACGCCGGAGTGGTGGACATCGGCAACGGATGGGCCGTCACCTTCAAGGCTGAAAGCCACAACCATCCCTCGTATGTGGAGCCGTACCAAGGCGCAGCCACCGGGGTGGGTGGCATCGTGCGCGACATCCTTGCCATGGGTGCCCGCCCCATCGGTGTGATGGATTCCCTGCGGTTCGGTCCCCTGGATGCCAGGGACACTAAACGGGTGATGCCCGGGATCGTCGCGGGCGTCGGTGGATACGGCAACTGTCTGGGCCTGCCCAACATTGGCGGCGAAGTCCAGTTCCATGACTCCTACCTCGGCAACCCGCTCGTGAACGCCCTGTGCGTGGGTGTCCTCAAGCATGAGGACCTCCATCTGGCGCACGCCTCTGGAGTGGGCAACCAGGTCATTCTGTTCGGTGCGGCGACGGGCGGCGACGGCATTGGCGGCGCTTCCATCCTGGCGTCAGAGACGTTCGACGAGACGGGTCCGGCCAAGCGACCCAGTGTCCAGGTGGGCGACCCCTTCATGGAAAAACTACTCATCGAATGCACCCTTGAGCTGTTCCAGGCCGGCATCATCAACGGGATCCAGGACTTTGGGGCCGCTGGGATTTCCTGCGCCACCTCTGAACTGGCCTCGGCCGGTGACGGTGGCATGTTCGTGGAACTGGACCTGGTACCGCTGCGCGATCCCTCGCTCGCGCCCGAGGAAATCCTGATGAGTGAGTCCCAGGAACGCATGATGGCCGTCGTGGAGCCCGGCAACGTGGCGCGGTTCATGGAAATCTGCGCCAAGTGGGATGTGCTGGCCACCGTCGTCGGTGAAGTCATCGAGGGCGAGCGCCTCATCATTCAGTGGCACGGGGAAACCATCGTCGACGTCGACCCGAAGACGGTGGCCCACGACGGTCCCGTCTATGAGCGTCCCTACCACCGCCCCACCTGGATGGATGCCCTGAACGCTGACCGTGCTGAGGATCTGCCCCGGGACAACTCCAACGATGCCGTCCGCGAGGCGCTGCTGACGATGATGGGGCACCCCAACATCGCCGACAAGGCATGGGTCACCAATCAGTACGACCGTTACGTGCGCGGCAACTCCGTCCTGGCCCAGCCCGAGGACGCCGGAATGCTGCGCATCGACGAGGAGTCCGGACTGGGCATCGCCCTTGCTCTCGACGCGAACTCCCGCTTCACATACCTCAACCCATATCTGGGCGCACAGCTCTCGCTGGCGGAGGCATACCGCAACGTCGCCGTCACCGGCGCCGAACCGGTGGCCATCACCGACTGCCTGAACTTCGGCTCCCCGGAGGACCCGGAGGTCATGTGGACCTTCGTGGAGGCGATCCTTGGCCTCGTGGATGGCTGCAAACAGCTTGGCGTGCCGGTGACCGGCGGAAATGTCAGCCTCTACAACCAGACCGCCACCAACCCCATCCTGCCCACCCCCACCGTCGGTGTGCTCGGGGTCATCGATGACGTCGCCACACGGATCCGGTCAGGCTTCATGCATGCCGGGGATGCGATCGTGCTGCTCGGGGCCACCCACGAGGAACTCTCCGGTTCCATCTGGGCTGATGCGCTGCATGACGGTCACCTGGGTGGCATGCCGCCGCAGGTGGACCTGAGGGCGGAGCAAGGGCTGGCCCGCCTGATGCAAGCGTCTGCTCGGGAGGGTTTGCTGACCTCTGCCCACGACTTGTCTGAAGGTGGACTGGGCGTCGCGCTCGTCGAATCGGCACTTCGCAACACCTGTGGCTTCGCTGTGACGCTGCCGCTGCAGGACACGACAGTGGCCCTCTTCTCGGAGTCCGCGGCGCGGGCCGTTGTGTCGCTCTCCGGTGAGCACCTGAAGCGTGTCGAGGCCCTGTGCGCTGAGCATGGCGTGGAGATCGCACGCCTGGGTGAGGTCACAGGTGATGACACCGCCGAGTTCGTGGGGGTACTCAGCATCTCGCTCACGGAGCTGCGCGACGCATGGCAGCGCCCCCTCCCTGAGGCGATGGCAGGCTGAATTCTGTTGCACGGAGCTTCTGTTCGGCGTTGCGAGGTTGGCTGACACAGCATTCAAGGACTCAGCGCGTCGGCGCCGATTTCTCGAAGGGAATTCGCCCACGATCCGGCGACTGCTCACGACACCTACCGGGGGCACGTGCACGGCCCCGGCCCTGGTGCGCACTGAATGTGACACAGCACTGACGGACACGAATGGCTGTCGGAGCTTCATCCGGGCGCGGGTGATTGAAGCGAAAGCCAAGGCTGGCGCCGGATACACATACAGCTGGCAGACCAACTGGATCTTCAACAACATGGTCAGGTTCAACTGAGACAACGGGCCTGAGACCGGGCCGGGGCGACGGGCGTCGGGCATAAGATGGGCTCGATATGAGCAAAACCTTCGCCAGCCTGCACATCTACAATTACCGGTGCTTTGCCATCGGCGCTTTGGCGAGCAACGTTGGAACGTGGATGGCGCGGATTGCGCAGGACTGGCTCGTCCTGACCGAGCTGACAGATCAGTCTTCCACGGCGCTGGGCGTGGTGACCGGGCTTCAATTCCTTCCCATCCCCCTTCTGGCGCCCTATGCCGGTGCCATCGTCGACAGGGTCAGCAAAGCGACCCTTCTGAAGATCACGCAGGCTGCTCTGGCGCTGAACGCCCTGGCGCTCTTCGTCCTGGTGGCGACGGGGGTTGCGGAGATCTGGCACGTCTATCTGCTGGCCGTGCTGCAGGGGATTGCGGTGTCCTTCGACAACCCTGCCCGCCAGGCGTTCGTCAATGAACTTGTCCCCCACGATCTCGTGGCCAACGCCGTTGGACTGAACTCGGCCTCCTTCAACGGCGCCCGACTGATCGGCCCCGCCGTTGCCGGCCTGGCGATTGGTGCATGGGGTGTGGCGCCAGCACTCGCCATCAATGCCGCCAGTTTTGGGGCGGTGTTGCTCAGTCTCTTCCTGATCCGCAACGATGAGCTCCTGCTCTCGCCGCGACGCAAGGGGAAGTCCACGGTGGCCGATGGTCTGGCCTATGTGCGGGCGAGACCAGATCTGCTGCTGATCTTTCTGGTCATCTTCATGCTCGGCACGTTCGGCATGAACTTTCAGATCACCATGGCGTTGATGGCCACCCAGGTCTACGGCCTCGGAGCGCAGCAGTTTGGCCTCCTGGGATCTTTCATGGCCGTCGGCACACTGGCAGGAGCCCTGTTGTCCGCCCGACGAGGAACGCCACATCTGCGTGTGCTTCTCGGAGCACTGGGAGGCTTCTCTGTGGTCTGCGTCTTCGCCGGACTTGCTCCCACCTACGCCGTTTTCGCGCTGCTACTGATCCCGTGTGGGTTCTTCGCGCTGACCGTGATGACGACGGCGAACTCGACCGTCCAGCTCTCCACGCAGCCGGAGTTCCGGGGCCGCGTGATGGCGCTCTACACGGCAGTTTTCCTGGGCGGTACACCCCTGGGTGCCCCCATCATCGGTTGGGTGGGGGACGCCTTCGGCCCACGCTGGACGCTGTTGGTGGGAGCCATTGCATGTGGCCTCACCTTCATCGCCGTCGGATGGTTCATGGTCTCCAAAAGACGGTTGCGGGCCCGCCTCAACCTGCGCTGGCCCTTTCGCCTGGAGGTCTGGCACAAGAAGTAACGCTCGTTCACCGAGGGGCAGAGAGCAATCGTGGTTGGTCGTCCCACCACAATTGCACTCTGCCCACTGTCCGGGTCAGGCCTGCTGGAGCCAGACGGTGGAGTCGCTGCGGAGTTCGGCGTCGACGTCGCTGCTGGCCAGCAGCACCGTGCCGTCCGGTATCGCGACCGGCTCTCCGCCGACGTTGGTAATCACCGTGATGTCCCCATTGCGGAACGCGACGACATCGTCCCCGAGGTCGGACACCCATTCGAGGGTGCCGCTTCCCAGAGCGAACGACTTCCGAAGTGCCAGGGCATCGCGGTAGAGGGCCCAGGTGGTCCCGGGCACGTCCACCTGTTGGTCCGCCGCGAGTGCCCTGTAGGACTCGGGCTGGGGTAGCCACGACTCACCTGAGGGGGAGAAGCCGAGACCGGGGGCATCCGCGGTCCAGGGCATTGGAACACGGCAGCCGTCGCGCCCCACCTGCTCGCGGTCAGAGCGCTCCCAGACCGGATCCTGGCGGAACTCGTGCGGAATGCTCGTGTGCTCCGGCAGGCCCAGTTCTTCGCCCTGATAGACGTAGGCGGAGCCCGGCAGCGCCAGCATCATGAGTGTGGCTGCACGTGCGCGACGCAGCCCCAACTCGTTGTCCGGCTGGGGATCCTCGTGGCCAACGCCATTGCGATCCGAGGTGTCAGCACGGCCAAGCCGGCTGGCGTGACGCATGACGTCGTGATTGCTCAACACCCACGTGGTGGGGGCACCGACGGAGTCATTGGCTGCGATGCTGTCCCGGATGACGCCGCGGTAGGTGGCGGCGTCCCACGCAGCGGTGAGGAACTCGAAGTTGAATGCCTGATGCATCTCGTCGCCGCGGACGTAGAGCGCGAGCCTGTCCAGGTCAGGCACCCACGCCTCGGCAACCAGAGCGCGGTCTCCGTCGTACTCCTTCAGGACGGCGTGCCAGCGACGGTAGATGTCATGGACCCCGTCCTGATCCCACATGGGTCCCATGTTGGTGCCGAGGAGTTCAGTGACCTCCTTCTGCTCGGGCAGGCCGGCCTTCTTCACCAGCCCGTGCGCCACGTCGACGCGGAACCCGTCAACGCCGGCATCCAGCCAGTGCCGCAGGACATCGTCGAAGGCTGCACGGACGCGCTCGTCGTCCCAGTTCAGGTCCGGCTGCTTGATGTCGAACAGGTGCAGGTACCACTGCTCAGGGGTGCCGTCGGGCAGCTGCAACCGGGTCCAGCCGCTGCTGCCGAACACGCTGCTCCAGTTGTTGGGAGGCAGTTCGCCGTCGACCCCCTGACCGTCGCGGAAGATGTACATGTCGCGTTCGCTGGACCCGGGGCCCGCGGCGACGGCTGCCTTGAACCACTCGTGTTCATCGGAGGTGTGGTTCGGCACCAGATCGATGATGACCCGGATGCCCAGAGCATGGGACTGTGAGATCAGCTCTCCGGCATCGGAGGTTTCTCCGAACAGCGGATCCACCACCGTGTAGTCAGCCACGTCGTAGCCGGCATCGGCCATGGGGGACAGATAGAACGGTGAGAGCCAGATGGCGTCCACACCCAACTTGGCGAGGTAGGGCAGTCGTTCGATGACGCCCGGCAGGTCGCCATAGCCGTCACCGGAGGCATCGGCGAAGGAGCGGGGGTAGATCTGGTAGATGACGGCGTTGCGCCACCACTCGGACTGGTTGTTCACAGTGACTTCATTCCCTGTTCGAGGACAAGCGGATCGCCCACCACCCTAGCGATCTTTAGCACAGTGAGAAGGGCCCGCGGGCGCTCCCTTCGTGTGGGGGAACCGAGCGGCCGCGATCCCTGCCCAGTACCGTGGTGGACATGTCGAATCTTGCCTGGAGCGTTGAGCGTGTACTTCCTGAGACCATTGCCGACCTACTTGAATTGATAGCCATACCGTCGATTTCATCGATGAGTGAGCACGACGACGACGTGCTGGCCGCCGCAGATCATGTGTCGGGTCTGCTGACACGCATCGGGTGTCCCGAGGTGCGCATGCTCGAGGCCGGTGGCAAACCAGCCGTCTATGGTCACTTCCCGGCGCCCGAGGGGATGCCGACCGTCCTGCTGTACGCGCACTACGACGTGCAGCCCACCGGTGATCCGGCGGCCTGGACCTCAGATGCGTTCACACCGGCTGAACGCTCCGGCCGGATCTACGCGCGTGGTTCCGCCGATGACAAGGGCGGCATCGCCGTCCATCTCGCTGCGCTCCGCGTCTTCACCGAGGGCCCCCCTGTGGGGGTGAAGATTTTTATCGAGGGCGAAGAAGAAATTGGATCGCCCTCCATGCCTGCGCTGCTCGACAAGTACGCAGACGATCTCAGTGCCGATGTCTATGTCATCGCGGACGCAGTGAACTGGGCGGTAGGGGAGCCGAGCCTGACCACCACCCTGCGAGGCGTCGTCGACGCCACAGTGCGCGTCTCCACGCTTCAAACCGGGCTGCACTCCGGACAATTCGGGGGAGTCGTCCCGGATGCACTGACCAGCCTGTGCAGGCTGCTCGCGACGCTCCACGATGATCGCGGCAACGTCGCCATCGAGGGCCTCGTCGCGACACCGGCTCCAGAACTGGAATACCCGATCGATCGGTTGAAGGAGGAGACAGGGATCCTCGACGGGGTCGATTTCATCGGCGACGGCTCCGTGGTGGAGCGGATGTGGACGAAACCCTCCGCATCAGTGCTTGCCATCGACACCACCCGCATCGCGGACGCCTCCAACACCCTGATTCCGAGCGCGAGTGCCAAGGTCAGCGTCCGCTTGGCCCCCGGCCAGGATCCGGAAGCCGCGGAGGAAGCCCTTCGGAAGCACTTGATGAACCATGCTCCCTGGGGGGCACAGGTCACTGTGGAACCGGGCCAGCGGGGTGGCCCGAGCTCGATCGAGCTCAACAGCGCGCATGCTCAGGGGGCCAAGGACGCCTTCCAGCAGGCCTTCGGTGTGGCGCCGGTGGAGATGGGGTGCGGTGGCAGCATCCCCATCGTGGCCGAGTTCGCAGAGCGTTATCCCGACGCGACGGTGGTGGTCACGGCCGTCACGGACCCGGACTCACGCATGCACGGCATCGATGAAAGCGTCGATGTGAGCGACCTCGCAAAGGCGGCCGTCGCGGAAGCACTACTCCTGCAGAACCTGGCCCGGTGACGCTGGTCCTGACACTTCGGGAAATGGTGGGCCCGAGAAAAAGGGCAGGGCATTGCCGACGTCGCCCCCGCAGGGATCGTTGGGATGCTTATCCGTGGGTCAGGACCGCCAGCAATGCCTGGGCGTAGGAGTTCTCCACTTCCTCGTCGACGAAGAGCCGGCGCTCACCGTCGATGGAGATCTCCACCTCCAAATGTCCGTCGCAAAGGCTCAGACGATTGAAGGCGTCCCCGAGAGCGTCACGGAGGTGCGTCTCGTCCGGCAGCCACACTGCGTCTTTCTGATCGACGGAATCCAGCGCCCACTCCGTCGTGCCGTTGAAAGCCAAAACGGTTCCCGAGGTCAGCGTGCGAGCCTCCACCACCATGTCGGCCAGATGGAACACCTCACCGGCCATCTCCGGGGCGCTGATGGTGAAGCGGTCGCCCGCTGTGGGGTGCCACTGGAGCCCGGACTCACGGAGTGAGAGCGCAAGCGAGAGAGAGATCATCGGAGGGGTCTCCTGGTCTGTGGGGAACGGCACTGTTCAGGGTACGCTGTGCTGGTGCTTCGCCCGGATGGCCGTTTGAGCCTTGACATCGACCCCGAAGAACGGGCGCCCCAGGATGCCTGCGGGGTCTTTGGTGTGTGGGCACCGTCTGAGGACGTCAGCCAGTTGACGTACTACGGACTCTTCGCACTCCAACACCGTGGCCAGGAATCAGCAGGCATTGCAGTCTCTGACGGCCGTCGGATCATGGTGTTCAAGGACATGGGTCTGGTGGCCCAGGTGTTCGACGAAGCCACCCTCAGCTCACTCAAGGGCCGGCTGGCGGTGGGGCACACCCGCTACTCGACCACCGGGGCATCCAACTGGCACAACGCGCAGCCCACGTTCCGGGCCACCGTCGATGGCGGGCTTGCGCTCGCTCACAACGGCAATCTGACGAACACCGACGAACTGCAGGAGTGGCTGGCGCAGTTGGACCCCTCTGAGCGCGTCCCCGAGAAGAAGTCGATGGACTCCACCAATGACACCTCGTTGGTGACGGCGCTGCTCGTGAGCATGGGCGAGAACCTGGAGAAGGCAGCACTGGAGGTGCTGCCGCGATTGCGGGGAGCCTTCTGCATCACGTTCATGACCGAGACCACACTGTTCGCCGCCAGGGACCCTCAGGGGATCCGGCCGCTCGTGCTGGGGCGGCTCGAGAACGGCTGGGTGGTTGCCTCGGAGACGGCCGCTCTGGACATCGTGGGTGCAAGCTTCGTCCGCGAGGTGGAACCCGGTGAATTCATCGCCATCGACGAGGCAGGGTTGCGCGCCCAGCGGTTCGCCCCAGCAGACCCCAAGGGGTGTCTGTTTGAATACGTCTATCTCGCACGGCCCGACACGACGATCGCCGGCCAGGGTGTGCACGCCACGCGTGTGGAGATCGGCCGCCAACTCGCCCGGGAGCACCCGGTTGATGCAGACCTGGTGATTCCCGTGCCGGAATCCGGGACGCCCTCAGCAATCGGCTACGCCCAGGAATCGCGGATTGCCTACGGTCAGGGGCTCGTGAAGAACTCCTATGTGGGCCGCACCTTCATCCAGCCGAGTCAGCTCATCCGCCAGCTTGGCATTCGGTTGAAGCTCAACCCGTTGCGCGATGTCATTGAGGGCAAGCGGCTCGTGGTCGTCGACGATTCCATCGTGCGAGGCAACACGCAACGCGCTCTGGTGCGCATGCTGAGGGAGGCCGGCGCCCGTGAAGTGCACGTCCGTATCTCCTCGCCGCCCGTCAAATGGCCCTGCTTCTACGGCATCGATTTCGCCAGCCGGGCGGAGCTGATCGCCCCAGGGCTGAGCATTGAGGACATCTGCCGATCCATTGGCGCGGACAGCCTTGGCTATGTGTCACTGGAGGGCCTGACGTCGGCCACCAACATTCCTGCCGGCCAATTGTGCCGCGCTTGTTTCGACGGTTCCTACCCCGTGGCGATCCCGCCCGGTCAGGCGGAACTGCTGCATCTGGAGGACACGTGACCCACCGCCCACAGAGCGCCTACGCGACAGCCGGAGTGGACATCGAGGCGGGTGACAGGGCCGTCGAGCTGATGAAGGCCTCCGTGGCCCGCACCCGCCGCCCCGAAGTTCTGGGCGCCCTCGGTGGCTTTGCTGGCTTCTTCGATGCGAGTGCACTCAAGAGTTTTCGTCAGCCGGTCCTCGCGTCCTCCACCGACGGCGTGGGCACGAAAGTGGCCATCGCCCAGGCACTCGACAAGCACGACACCATTGGCTTCGACCTCATAGGCATGCTGGTGGACGACCTCGTCGTCAGCGGCGCCGAGCCTCTCTTCGTGACAGATTACATTGCGTGTGGCCGGGTGGTGCCCGAGCGCATCGCAGCCATTGTCTCGGGGATCGCGGAGGCCTGCATCGTTGCCGGATGCTCCTTGGTGGGCGGTGAGACCGCTGAACATCCCGGGCTTCTGGGGCCGGACGAGTACGACATCGCTGGCGCCACCACTGGAGTTGTCGAACGCGATTCCATCCTCGGTCCCAACCGGGTGAAGCCGGGAGACGCGGTGATCGGGATGGCGGCCTCCGGTCTGCATTCCAACGGCTACTCCCTCGTGCGCCACGTCCTGCTCAAGGAGGCGGGCTGGTCGCTGGATCGGCATGTGGAGGAGTTGGGGCGCACTCTGGGTGAAGAGTTGCTGGAGCCCACCAAGATCTACGCCCTTGATGTCCTGGACCTGATTGGCAAGGCAGAGATTCATGCCATGAGCCACATCACCGGGGGAGGGCTCGTCAACAACGTGGCTCGCGTCATCCCCGACGGAATGCGGGCAGTGATGCAGCGCTCCTCCTGGACGCCCGCTCCCATCTTCCAACTCGTGCAATCCGTGGGCTCCCTCAACCAGCAGGACGTGGACGCCACGCTCAACATGGGTGTGGGAATGGTTGCGATACTTCCGCAGGATCAGGTGAACGCAGCGCTGGCAGCACTGCGTCTGCGTAGTGTGGAGAGCTGGGTTCTCGGGCAGATCGTCGAACATGACGGCCCCGGAGCTGCCGAGCTGGCCTGATCAGGCCCCGGAGGCTTCACCCGCCCCGTTGAAAGTCACCCGTGGTGCCTGTGGGAACATCTGGGCACGAACCAAAGGTCGGTGATGCGTCATGGGTGACGTTGGAGAAATTCTCGTCCACGTTGTGCCGATCATCGCGCTCATTGGTGTGGGGATGCTTCTACGGGCGACGCGAGTGCTGGACGATTCGGGCGTGGATACGTTGAAGAAACTGGTGGTCAACGTCGTGTTGCCAGCGGTGCTGTTCACTGCATTTCTCGCCATCGATTTCCAGGTCGAATACCTCGCCATCATCGTCATCATTCCAGCCGTGTGCGTGCTGTTGCTGGCACTGGGGCACCTCGCCATGCGCGTGCTGCCGGGGCATTCCCCGGTGACTCCGTACCTGTTCACCGGATTTGAGTTCGGCATGGTGGGGATCGCCCTGTTCACCGCTGCCTACGGCGTCGAATCGGTACCGGTGGCGGGGATGGTGGGGCTGGGGCATGAGATGTTCATCTGGTTCGTCTACGTCACGCTGCTCCGTCGCGCCATGGAGGGTGCAGTGTCGATGCGGGCGACGATCCGCTCGTTCATGGCCTCTCCCGTGATCATCGCCATCGCGACCGGGCTGCTGCTCAACGTGGCAGGGCTGGGGCCTGTACTGGCAGGAAATCCTGTGGGTGCGGCCCTGCTGCAGACCCTCGCCTACCTTGCGGGCATCATCGTCCCGGTGATCCTCATTGTTGTGGGATACGGCACACGACTCAGCCGTGCGGGCGTGGCGCAAGCGGCGCCGCTCGTGATGCTGCGCTTTGCCGTGGCGGTGACGGCGGCGCTTTTGCTCAACCACTTCATCATCGACGGCATCCTCGGGTTGCCGCCCATCGTCGAGGCAGCAGTGTTCACCTTGTTCATTTTGCCCCCACCTTTCATCGTCCCGATCTTCCTCCCGAAGCATCTGCAGAAGGAAATCACCTACAGCAACAATGTGTTGAGCCTGCACACTGTTCTCAGCCTCATTGCGTTCGTCATCTACATCGCGGTGACCTGAGGGCGACTCGTCGCGGAGGTGTCGCGGGATTCAACGCACAAACGGTCCGCAGCACAGGCTGCGGACCGTTGCACGTGTGTGGATCAGGCCAGGGCGTCGATGATCTTGTTCAGCGTCGCGGAGGGGCGCATCACGGCAGCTGCCTTGACCGCATCAGGCCGGTAGTAGCCCCCGATGTCGGCCGGCTTGCCCTGGACCGCGAGGAGCTCCGAGACGATCTGTTCTTCATTCTCGGACAATTCCTGTGCCATCGTCGCGAACACCTTCGCCAGGGCTGCGTCCTTGTCCTGGGCAGCCAGCTCCTGGGCCCAGTACATGGCCAGATAGAAATGCGAGCCACGGTTGTCGATGCCCCCGACGCGACGCGTGGGGGACTTGTCCTGATCGAGGAAGGTGCCCGTGGCACGGTCCAGGGTGTCGGCAAGAATCTGCGCCCTCGCGTTGTCCTGGGTGGTGGCCAGGTGTTCCAACGAGGCGGCCAGCGCCAGGAACTCGCCCAGGGAGTCCCACCGAAGGTAGTCCTCCTCCACCAACTGTTGGACATGCTTGGGGGCTGAACCGCCGGCGCCCGTTTCGAACAGGCCTCCGCCTGCCATCAACGGCACAACGGAGAGCATCTTTGCTGAGGTGCCGAGCTCCAGGATCGGGAACAGGTCCGTCAGGTAGTCCCGCAGCACATTGCCGGTCACGGAGATGGTGTTCTCGCCCCGGCGAATCCGCTCGATGGAGAACACCGTGGCAGTCACGGGGTCCATGATGTCGATCTGGAGTCCGTCTGTGTCGTGCGTGGCGAGTTCGGAGCGGACCTTCTTCGCGATGTTCATGTCATGGGCCCGGGTGTCATCGAGCCAGAAAATGGCAGGCCAGCCCGTGGCGCGGGCCCGCGTCACCGCCAGCTTCACCCAGTCAGCGATGGGTGCGTCCTTGGTCTGGCAGGCGCGCCAGATGTCGCCGGCTGCGACGTCGTGGGACATGAGGACATCACCGGCGGCGTTGAGAACATCCACCCGGCCGTCGGCGGCGGCTTCGAACGTCTTGTCGTGGCTGCCGTACTCCTCGGCCTTTTGTGCCATCAGACCGACGTTGGGAACGGTGCCCATCGTCGTCGGATCAAAGGCGCCGTGGGAGCGACAATCGTCGATGACAGCCTGGTAGACACCGGCGTAGGAGGAATCGGGCAGGACGGCCAAGGTATCGGCCTCACCACCGTCGGCCCCGTACATGTGGCCGGAGGTACGAATCATGGCAGGCATGGATGCGTCGACGATGACATCACTGGGGACGTGAAGGTTGGTGATGCCCTTGTCAGAGTTCACCATGGCCAATTCCGGTCCGTCTGCGAGGCCGGCCTCGATGGCCGAGCGGATTTCGGGACCATTGTCGAGCGAATCCAGCCCCGCCAGGATCGCGCCGAGTCCGTCGTTGGGGGAGAGGCCCGCAGCCGTCAGATCTTTGCCGTACAGCGCGAAGACCTCGGGCAGGAAAGCGCGGATGACGTGACCGAATATGATGGGATCGGAGACCTTCATCATGGTGGCCTTCAAGTGCACCGAGAACAGGACGTCGGCGGCCTTGGCCGCAGCAATCTGATCCTTCAGGAACGTTTCCAGTTCCGCGACGCGCATCACCGTTGCGTCCACCACCTCACCTGCAAGGACAGTCAGGCCCTCCCGCCAGATGGTCTCGGTGCCATCGGTGGCGGTGTGCACAATCGTGAGGGAATCGTCGGATTCGAGGATTACTGACTGCTCGTTGTCCCGGAAGTCGCCGTGCTCCATGGTCGCCACGTTCGTTGCGGAATCCGTGGACCAAGCGCCCATGCGGTGGGGATTCTTCCGCGCATAACTCTTGACCGATTCGGGGGCCCTGCGGTCCGAGTTGCCCTCGCGGAGGACGGGATTGACCGCGGAGCCCATGACGCGTGCGTAGCGAGCACGGTGGTCGTGGTCCTGATCGCTGCGGGCATCCTCCGGATAGTTGGGCAGCGCGAAACCCTGGGACTGCAACTCGGCGATGGCAGTCTTCAGCTGTGGAACCGAGGCGGAGATGTTGGGCAGCTTGATGATGTTGGCATCCGGCGTCTTTGCCAGGTCCCCCAGCTCCGCGAGAGTGTCCGGCAACCGCTGCCCTTCGGGCAGCACGTCTGCGAACTGTCCCAGGATGCGGGCCGACAGGGAGATGTCGCGGGTTTCCACCTCGACGTCGGCGCGGCTTGCGTATGCCTCGATGATCGGTAGCAGTGAGTGCGTGGCCAATAGGGGGGCCTCGTCTGTGAGTGTGTAGATGATCTTGCCCATGCGGGAACTCCTCGTCGGTGGGGGACCTTGTCTGTGATTCGGCGCCAGCCTATCGGTTGCACTGCGTTCTCTGGCGGGTGTCAGGCATGGTGCTGGGGTAAGTCT